>JAZPXV010000034.1:0-63530 GCA_045543795.1 Tidjanibacter sp. | reverse complement strand
CCCATCAAAGTTGAGCCAAAGGAAAAGGTCGTGGTCGAAAGTGTACATAGTTTTTTTTAGCCATTAGCCATTGGCCATTAGTTTTTTTATTTTTTAATTCTGCATTTTGCATTAACCCCTCTTTGAGGGCTTTTCCTCCTCGCGGCTCGGCAAAGTGTGCAAGCACCCTCTGCTCTCGCTCCGCAGCGTCGGTTCTGCATTATGCATTCTGCATCTCCGCCTGCACTCGTGCAAACTCCTTGTCGAACCACTCCATCTGCTCCTCGACAGTCATATGGCTGTTGTCGAGCACGATGGCATCCTCGGCCTGTTGTAGTGGCGAGATGGCTCGACTCATATCCGCCTTGTCGCGTGAAACGACATTCTCCAAAATCTCGTCGAACGATACCTTGTCGCCCTTGGCTGTAAGTTCGGCATAGCGACGCTCGGCACGCACCTTCGCATCGGCCGTCATAAATATCTTCAACTCGGCATCCGGGAATACCACTGTGCCGATATCACGTCCATCCATCACAACGCCCCTCTTGCGCCCCATCTCCTGCTGCATAGCAACGAGTTTCCGGCGCACCTCGGCAATGGCACTTACGGGGCTGACGCAGTTCGACACCTCGATAGTGCGAATCTTTCCCTCGACCAGGTCGCCATTGACATATATGTCGCTTGCTCCGCGGTGTGGGTTGAAGCGGAAGGTTATGGAGATGTCGGAGAGGAGTTTGATAACCTCGTCCTCATCGACAATTCCCGAACGGATAGCTCCATGCTCGAGAGCGTAGAGGGTTACGGCGCGATACATCGCTCCGGTATCGATGAAGATATATCCGAGTCGTTGTGCAATACTCTTTGCAAATGTACTCTTGCCACACGAGGAGAATCCGTCGAGGGCAATGATGATTTTTTTAGTTGATTGTTCCATTTGGGTTTGTTGATAGAACTGTGGAAAGTATTGTTATAATACCGAGCAGGCCGATTATTATGCCGGCTACGCGGTTTATCATCTGCATATGTTGAGGTCGGAATCTGCTACGGAAGAGGCTGATAAGCAGTGTGAGCGTAAACCACCATATCACTGCGCCACCAAAGAAGCCGAGCAGCACCAGCAGACTCGAAACTATGGTTGCCAAATCGCGCGAACCGTCGTGCGACTCCACTCCAAACATTGCAAAGAATGCGAGGATGTATGGTATGACGGTAATAAAGTTTGCCATCGTAAAGCCGAACATCGAGGCAAAGTCGCGCCATGCACTCGATACTCCGGTGCGGTTACGGCGAATTTGCGGTGCGGGATTCTGGAAAAATATCACCACGCCTACAATAACGATAAATATGCCGCCAAGGAGAGATATGATGTTTTTGTACTGCTCTATTTGGGTCTGCAACAACGCATAAAAGAAGAATGCGATAATGGCCAACAATGTGTCGGCGCAGGCTACACCAAGTCCCGACATAAGTCCCGATCTGCGACTTTTACTCAGCGTGCGCTGAATACACAACACGGCGACAGGTCCCACCGTAATTGAGGAGGCGAGTCCCACCACAAGACCGCGCAAAAGAAGGTCGGCATTGCCAATAAACATCTCCATAAATCCCATATCTTACTCTATAGGCCGAAATACCCTGCAAATATATTAAAAATATATTAATTTCCTAAACTATTCTTCCATTTGCGACAGCATATTGTGTGCCTTGTGTGATTTTATTGTTGATAACTTATTGCCGAAAGTTGCTTGTGGGGTGCTGTAATTGTATATCTTTGCTGTGAAAAACAAAAACAAGAACCAATGAACGAGGTAAAACAACACGGAATAGATGTGGAACTCGATGCTGATGTGGCACAGGGTCTCTACTCGAACTTGGCAATCATATCACACTCGACATCGGAGTTTATTATCGACTTTGCGGCAATCTTACCGGGCCTGCCAAAGGCAAAGGTTAAGAGCCGTATTATCCTTACTCCCGAACACGCCAAGCGATTGTTGATGTCGTTGCAGGAGAATGTTGCCCGCTATGAGACAAATGTGGGCCGTATAAATTTGCAGCAGCCTCAAAACCAGAGTGGTTTCAAGAATCACGGCGAAGCGTAACGGCATAGTCCAACGGTTATCGCTCCCATTAAAGAATGATGCCAAAAGCGTCGCTTTTGGCATCATGGAGAATACTCCACAAAAAGAGGCCGAAATATTTCGGCCTCTTTAGTTCTCCAAGAGCTATCCTACTCGTCCAATCGGATGATATTTGCACCGATGGCGTTGAGTCGTCCCTCGATATCGCGGTAGCCACGGTCAATCTGGTCAATATTCTGAATAGTGCTGATGCCGTTGGCACTCATTGCAGCAATCAACAGCGCAACTCCGGCACGAATATCTGGTGAGTGCATCTTTGCGGCACGCAGCTGGTGCTCGTGGTTTTGACCGATTACGGCTGCGCGGTGAGGATCGCAGAGGATAATCTGTGCGCCCATATCTATCAGTTTGTCGACAAAGAACAGCCTACTCTCGAACATCTTTTGGTGAATCAGCACCGACCCTTTGGCCTGGGTTGCCACAACCAGGAATACGCTCAACAGGTCGGGCGTGAGGCCTGGCCAGGGTGCGTCGGCAATGTTCATAATCGAGCCATCCATAAAGCTCTCAATCTCGTAGTGCTCCTGGCGAGGGATGTAGATGTCGTCGCCCCTCTGCTCGAAGCGTATACCCATACGGGCAAACTGGGCAGGAATGATGCCCAGGTTGTCATACGACACATTCTTGATGGTCAGCTCCGACTGGGTCATTGCGGCCATACCAATGAAGCTGCCCACCTCAATCATATCGGGCAGCATTGTGTGCTCGGTGGCGTGCAGCTCGCCCACGCCCTCGATGCGGAGCAGGTTCGAGGCGATACCCTCAATCTTGGCACCCATACGGCACAACATTTTGCACAACTGCTGGATGTAGGGCTCGCAGGCGGCATTGTAGATGGTAGTGGTGCCTTTGGCCATCACAGCGGCCATAACTATGTTGGCGGTACCCGTAACCGAGGCCTCATCGAGCAGTATGTAGGTGCCCTTCAGCTCGGGTGCGGCAATCTCGAAGAAGTCGCCTGCAAGGTCGAAGTTCACCTCGGCGCCCAACTTCTTCAGACCTATAAAGTGGGTGTCTAGCCTGCGTCGGCCAATCTTGTCGCCACCTGGCTTGGGCATATAGGCTACGCCAAAGCGAGCCAGCAGGGGCCCAACCACCATTACCGAACCGCGCAACTTCGAGCCGCGCAGTTTGTAGTCCTCGGTGCGCAGGTAGCCCAAGTCCACGTTGCGTGCGCAGAAGGCATATTCGCCCTCGCCCAATCGCTCGACCTCTACGCCCAAGTTGCGCAGCAGGTCCATAAGGCCCAGCACATCGACAATCTCGGGCACGTTGTGCAACACCACTCGCTCTTTGGTCAGCAGGGTGGCGCAGATGATTTGCAACGCCTCGTTTTTGGCGCCCTGGGGGGTAATCTCGCCGCTCAACGAGCGACCGCCATAGACTTCAAAATATGCCATAATAGTTGTTTGGTTATTAGGTAGTTAGTGACGTGTGTTTCTTTTGTTTCTTGCTCTATTTGTTGCCTTATCTCTCGTCGTCGAACAGGCGCACCCTGGCAAAGATGCGGTTTTTGCGCTGGAGCACAAAGAACTCCAACACCAGTAGCACCAGCGCCACCACTACGGGCAGCACAAACTGTTCGTCGTACTCCTCAAAGACCTCGGTCTCGAACTTGGCCTTCTCGGTCTGGTTTATGAGCCCAATAATCTCATCGAGCCCCACGCTCTGGCTCGAGGCCCTAACATAGGCTCCGCCTGTTGTGAGGGCAATCTTCTGCAACCCCTCCTCGTCGAGCTTGCTCACCACAATCTCGCCCTCGCTGTCGCGTATGAAGTCGTCGCCAATGCGTATGGGGGCTCCCTCGGGGGTGCCGATACCTATTGTGTAGATGGTTACACCCTGCTGTGCAGCCCTCTCGGCCGCCACCAGTGCGTCGTCCTCGTGGTTCTCGCCATCGGTCACCAACACCAGCACTCGGCTGCTGCCGCTCTGCGACGAGAACGAGCCTATGGCCATATCAATAGCCGTACCTATGGCTGTGCCCTGCTTGGTCACCTGCGAGGGCGAAATCTGCTGCACAAAGTTCTTGGCCGTAAGGTAGTCGGCCGTTATGGGTAGCTGAACGTAGGCATCGCCCGCAAATACTATGATACCAATCTTATCCTCGCTGAGCCCCTCAATCACTCGGCCCACAGCATACTTGGTGCGCTCCAGGCGGCTGGGCTCGAAGTCGTTGGCCAGCATCGAGTTCGACACGTCTATGGCCACCATAATCTCTACACCCTCGCGCTCGACCTCCTTGAGCTTCGAGCCAAACTGGGGCCTGGCAAGTGCCAACACAATGGCCACCACAGCCAACACCAGTAGCCAGAACTTCCACCTCGCACGCTTCACCGAGGCCTCGGGAGCCAGGCGTGCAATAGCGGCCGAGGTGCCCACTCGTGCAAGGCGCCTTTTGCGCTGGGCCAAGCAGTACTCAAAGAGCACCACCATCAGCGGTACCAACAGCAGCAGGTAAAAGTATTCGGTATGTGCAAACCTAAACATTCTCTATTTTCGGTGCTTTTGTTCTCAAATTCTTGTTTCTACGGAATGGTGTTGAGCCACAGGCGGCGCACCACAAACTCGGCCAACAGCAACACCAGCGCCCACAGCAGGTAGCTGCCATAGAGTTCGTTATACTTCACAAACTCGTCGGTCTCGATGCGGCTCTTCTCCAACTTGTTGATGCGCTCATAGACCTCATAGAGCGACCCCTTGTCGGTAGCGCGGAAGTACTCGCCACCCGTCTTGGCCGCAATGTCGGTCAGTGTCTGCTCGTCAATCTCAACCTTGGCCTGCTGGTAGCGCAGATTGCCCCACGAGTCGTAGACGGGGTAGGGGGCATAGCCCTGCTTGCCCACGCCAATGGTATATACCCTTATGCCATACTCGGCGGCAATTTCGGCAGCCGACATTGGGGCCACCTGACCAGCGTTGTTCACGCCATCGGTGAGCAGTATCACCACCTTGCTCTTGGCCTCCGAGTCGCGCAGTCGGTTTACGGCTGTGGCCAGGCCCATACCTATTGCCGTACCATCCTCGATGGTGCCAAACTCGACCCTCGCCAGCAGTGTCTGCAACGAGGCTCGGTCGGTAGTCAGAGGGCTCTGGGTGTAGCTCTCGCCTGCAAATACCACAAGTCCTATGCGGTCGTTTGGGCGGTCGGCTATAAACTTGGCTGCCACATCTTTGGCTGCCACAAGTCGGTTGGGCTGGAAGTCGGCGGCCAACATAGTGCCCGACACGTCGAGGGCCAACACTATGTCTATACCCTCAACGGTGGTTGTCGAGCCCTGCTCGCTGCTCTGGGGGCGTGCCAAGGCAACCGCCAGCAGTATAATCACAGCACAGCGCAACACTACGGGCAGGTGGCGCAACCAGTAGCGCAGGGTGCGAGGTGCCCCTTTGAGCCCCTCGACCGACGATAGCGTAACGGTGGCACCCCCCTGACGGTCACGCCAGATGTAGTAACCCACCATTGGCACCACCAGTGCTGCCAACCACAACATATATGGATTTGCAAATGTCATTCTTTTCTTTTTTTCCTTTTTTGCACCTTTTTGTAAAAAGCTGCACCAAAAACTTTTCTGAGATACTCACTGCGTTCGTATCTCTTACACTCCGAAAGTCGTCACTTTTAGCATTGCTGAATTTCGGCAAATGTTGAAAATCAAAAACTCTGTGCCGAAGGCACACCTAAATTTTCCATTTTCAATTTTCCATTTTCAATTCGTCAGCAGTCGGTCGACGGCCGTCGGTAGGCACCTACCAATTTTTGCCCGAGCGGCCAACCACCACGCCCTTTTTCTGCTCGTCGACCTTCTCGCGGGTGCGATTCTCGGCCTGCTGAACGGCATTGAGCATCTGCTCGCTCTCCTTGCTGGGCCCCTGCTCGAGCTGCTGGCCCTGCTGCTCGCTCGGCTTGGGCTTGTCGCCCTGGGGCTGCTCGGGTTGCTCACCCTGGTCGGGATTCTGCTTGGGCTGCTGGCCCTCGTTGGGGTTTTGCTGCTGGTCGTTCTGCTGTTGCTGGTCTTGGTTATCTTGGTTTTGTTGTTGGTCTTGGTTGTTTTGGTCCTGATTCTGCTGATTATCTTGATTTTGCTGTTGGTCTTGGTTTTGTTGCTGCTGGTCCAACAGGGCCTTGGTGTAGGCGTAGTTGAACTTGGCCTCCAAGTCACTGGGGTTGAGCTTCAGCGACTCCTTGTACGAGGCCAGTGCCTCTTGCAACTTCTGCTGCTGGAACTGGCTGTTGCCCAGGTTGTAGTAGGCTGCGGCCCTCTGCTGGTCGGTCACACCGCTCTTGCGCTCGGCAACCCCTTTGAACGACTCCTCGGCAGCCTCGAAGGCTCCGCTTGCAAACTGCGCATCGCCCAGATTGAAGAGCCCCTCGACCGATGTGGAGTCGGCCTGCAGGGCACGCCTATACTCCTTCTCGGCATCGGCCATACGCTGCTGTTCGTAGAGATTGTTGCCACTGCGTATGTGTTTGCGCTCGGGCATCTGCTGCCCCCTTGCCACGCCACACGACAGGAGCACCATAGCCCCCACAACTACCATTCGGAAAAGGCTACTGCTACTGCTCATCACCGTTCTGCCCCTCCTTGTGGCCCTCTATATCAAGTTCAACAACATCGCTTGTAGCCACCTCGGCTTTGGTCTGCTCGGCCACCTGCTTGCTCTCCTCTACAAAGTAGTAGACCTTGTAGTAGGCCCCCTCGTTGGTCTCGGCATCGGGGGTGTGCTTGGCAAACTTAACCAAGTCGGCCTCGCGCAGCAGGTCACCCAGGTCGGCGAGCTGTTTCTTGGTCAGCTCGAGCTCTTTGATAGCCACCACAATCTCGTCGGTGGTCATCTCCATTGCCCCCACGCCAAAACGTCCCTCGAGGTACTCCCTCAAGATGTCGGTCAGACGAGTGTAGTAGAGCTTGTGCTGGCCGTTTTGCCACAACTTTTGGGCTCCGAGCTGCTCCAACTGGCGTATGGCCACAATGTGTGGAGCCTCTTTGGGCCTGCTCTCGATGGCCTCGACAGCTTTGGCCTTGCGTGTGCGGGTGGCAATCAGGTAGATTGCCGACACAATGGTCAGTATGGCTATGACAATCAACGCCAAGTAGCCGCCAAACTCCTCTACCACAAGCGGAGTTTTCATAGGCTGCTTGATGTCGTAAATGGTCTTTTGGGCCGTATCGACGGGCATAATATCGACCTTTACCCTCAATGGCGAGCCCACAAATACGGTGTCGAGGTCTACGCCGTCGTACCACAGCACACCCAACGAGTCGATGCTGTACTCGGCAGGCTCAAACGAGGTGAGCCTATAACGCTTGCGCAGTTGGTAGACCCCCTCTTTGTGGCCCACAGTGTCGGTGGGGTGCTCCTCGAGTAGCTCGATGCGCCCCTCGGTAAAGTCGGCCGAAATGGTGGGGAAGGCCACCTGTGCCTGCTCGCCCTCGGGTGCCTCATCTACCTCGGCCTCAATCTCGAGCCAAAAGTGGTCGCCAATCAGCACCTCCTGGGGGCTGAACTGCGCGCCCTTGATGCGTAGGTGCCCCAGGTCGGTTTGGGCAGTGGCCACCTCGGCAAAAAAGAGCAACGAGGCTACTAATAGTACAATATGTCTAACTCTACCTGTCATCGGCGGCTGAAAAGTTTTATCAACTCCTTAACATAGTCCTGGTCGGTAGCCACATCGGCGTGGTCTACTCGGGCCCTGTCCAAAATGCGGTTTATGCGCTCGTGGTCGTTGCGCCAAGTGGTGGCATAGTGCTCCCTGACGGCCCTCGATGAGGTGTCAACCCACTCCCTGCGACCGCTCTCGGCATCCACAACCTCCATCAGCCCCACGTCGGGCAACTCAGCATCCAACTGGTCGTAGACCCTTATGCCCACAATGTCGTGCTTGCCCGAGGCAATCTTTAGGCTCTTCTCCAACTCGGCATAGACCTCGTCGGCCGCTCCGCCCAAGCAGAAGTCGCTGATAAGGAAGGTTGTACACCTCTTTTTGAGTGCATTGGTCAGGTACTTCACGGGCTCGGCGAGCGATGTGGCCTTGCCCTGGGGCTCGTAGTCGAGCAGGGTGCGTATAATCTGCAATATGTGCGAACGCCCCTTCTTGGGTGGGATAAACTTCTCAATCCCCTCCGAGAAGAGCAGACAGCCCACTTTGTCGTTGTTCGACGCAGCCGAGAAGGCCAACACTGCGGCCACCTCGGTCATAATGGTGCGCTTGGTCTTGTCGACCGAGCCAAACAGCCCCGAGCCACTCACGTCTACCACCAACATCATTGTCAGCTCGCGCTCCTCTTCGTAGACTTTGGTGTGGGGCTTGCGTGTGCGGGCCGTTACGTTCCAGTCTATGTCCCTCACGTCATCGCCCAGGGCATACTCCCTCACCTCGCTGAAGGCCATACCACGACCGCGGAAGGCACTGTGGTAGTGTCCCGCAAAGATGTCGTTCGAGAGTCCTCGGGTCTTGATTTCTATCTTACGAACCTGCTTTAGTATGTCGGCTGTATTGTCGCGCACTATCTGCTGTTTTGGTTGGTTGTGGTACTTGGTAATGGTGTGCTGTTCTTTTTTTACAGACCCCTCCGCTGCTCTGCAGCGGTCCTTAGGGGCTTTAAGGGTTTCAAGGAAAATCCTATAACTCTTATATCTCCTATATCTCCTATGGCTCTTATAGGATTTATAGGAGTGATAGGACTAATAGGAGAATTTTCAATTTTCAATTTTCAATTTTCAATTCTCAATTCCCTAAGGCACCTCTACGGCGTTGAGGATTTCGGTGATGATATCCTCGCTGCTGATGTTCTCGGCCTCGGCCTCGTAGGACAAGCCTATGCGGTGGCGCAGCACGTCGTGGCACATAGCCCTCACATCCTCGGGGATGACATAGCCCCTGTGTTTGATAAAGGCGTAGGCCTTCGACGCCTTGGCCAGAGCTATACTTGCACGGGGCGAAGCACCATAGGCAATCATAGGTGCAATCTTCGACAGGCCATACTCGGCAGGCTCGCGAGTGGCAAAGATTATGTCGACGATATACTTCTCAATCTTCTCGTCCATATATACGTCGCTCACCACCTGGCGTGCCCTGACAATATCCTCGGGGGTAACCACCTTTGCAGGCTCGGGCATACCCTCACCTGCCAAGTTCATCCTCACGATATCTCGCTCCTCCTGCTTCTTAGGGTAGCTAATCTTGGCCTTGAGCATAAACCTGTCGACCTGTGCCTCGGGCAGAGGATAGGTACCCTCCTGCTCGATAGGGTTCTGGGTGGCCATAACCAGGAAGGGCTGGGGCAGTTTGAAGGTCTCGTCGCCAATGGTCACCTGCCTCTCCTGCATAGCCTCCAGCAGTGCGCTCTGCACCTTGGCAGGCGAGCGGTTAATCTCGTCGGCCAGCACAAAGTTGGCAAAGATGGGGCCCTTCTTTACGGTGAACTCCTCGTTCTTCTGCGAGTAGACCATAGTACCCACCAGGTCGGCGGGCAGCAGGTCGGGGGTGAACTGCACGCGGCTGAACTTGGCGTCAATGGCCTTTGCCAGAGTGGTAATGGCCAGAGTTTTTGCCAGTCCAGGCACGCCCTCCAGGAGGATGTGGCCACCTGTGAGCAGACCAATCAGCAAGGTGTCGACCAGGTGACGCTGGCCCACAATCACTTTGCCCATCTGCATATTCAGCGAGTCTACAAACACGCTCTCGCGCTCGATTCGCTCGTTAAGTTCTTTGATGTTAACAACTTCGCTCATAGTATATTGTTTTTCGATATTTTGCTTGTAGCAAGTGGTGGCCTACTGCAGGGCCAGGCGCAACACGTCGTCGTTGGTGCGAACGTAGTGGAAGGTGAGCCCCTCAAGGTAGTCGGCCTTAACCTCCGACACATCTTTGCGGTTGTCCTCGCAGAGTATCAGGGTGGTGATACCTGCACGTTTGGCGGCCAGAATCTTCTCCTTCACACCTCCGATGGGGGTTACTCGGCCACGCAGGGTGGTCTCGCCCGTCATTGCAATGCGCTCGGTAACCTTGCGGCCCGTGTAGGTCGACACAATCGAGGTCACCATAGTGATACCTGCGCTGGGGCCATCTTTGGGAATAGCACCCTCGGGAACGTGTATGTTGATGTCGTACTTCTCGAACTTCTCAACCTCGATGCCCAGCTCTTGGTGGTGGGCCTTAACCCACTCCCACGCTATGGTGGCCGACTCTTTCATCACGTCGCCCAGGTTGCCCGTCAGGTTCAACACGCCTTTGCCAGGGGTGAGCACCGACTCGATATAGAGGATGTCGCCACCCACCTCGGTCCAGGCCAGGCCCGTAACTACGCCCACCATACCGCCAACCTCGTACTGGTCGCGCTGGTACTTCTGCACGCCCAAGATTTTGCGCACATCGTCAATGGTAATTGCGGGGCTGAACTCCTCCTCAAAGCCAATCTGTTTTGCACGATAGCGAGCAATCTTGGCCAGCTGCTTGTCGAGCGAGCGCACGCCACTCTCGCGAGTGTAGTCCTCGATAATCTGTGCCACAACCTCTTTGTCGATAGTGAGTTTGTCGTCAGGCACGCCGTGGGCCTCGCACTGTTTGTGGATGAGGTGGCGCTCGGCAATCTCGAGCTTCTCATCCAATATGTAGCCTGCAATGTTAATCATCTCCATACGGTCGCGCAGGGCAGGGCTTATGGCGCCCACGTTGTTGGCCGTAGCTATGAAGAGCACCTTCGACAGGTCGTAGTCTACGTCGATATAGTTGTCGTGGAAGGTGGCATTCTGCTCGGGGTCCAACACTTCGAGCAGTGCCGATGCAGGGTCGCCGTGGGTGCCTCGGCCAACCTTGTCAACCTCGTCGAGGATGATTACGGGGTTAGACGAGCCACAGCGTTTGATTGTTTCGATAATACGGCCTGGCATCGAGCCTATGTAGGTGCGACGGTGGCCCCTAATCTCCGACTCGTCGTGCAGACCGCCCAGCGATATGCGGCCAAACTTGCGCCCCAGGGCCTCGGCAACCGACTTGCCCAGCGAGGTCTTACCTACTCCTGGAGGGCCATAGAGGCAGATAATGGGCGATTTGAGGTCGCCTTTGAGCTTTATGACAGCCAGGTGCTCCAATATGCGCTCCTTGACCTCGTCGAGGCCGAAGTGGTCGGCATCGAGCCTCTCGCGAGCACGCCCCAAGTCCATATTGTCGGTGGTGTACTCGTCCCAGGGGAGCTCGAGCATAGTCTCGAGATAGGTCATCTGCACCGAGTACTCGGCTACGGCAGGGTTGAGCCTCTCGAGCTTCGATACCTCCTTCTCGAACCTCTCGGCCACAGCCTTGCTCCATTTCTTCTTGGCTGCGCGGTCGCGCAGACGCTTGATGTCGCCCTCGTCGGTGTCGCCCAGCTCCTCCTGAATGGTGCGAATCTGCTGCTGCAAGAAGTACTCTTTCTGCTGCTGGTCAATATCTTGTTTAACCTTGCTCTGAATCTTGTTCTTCAGCTCGACCAACTGCTGCTCGTGTACCAAAATCTCCAACAACTTGCGGCTACGAGCCAGCAGGCCTGGGGCCTCCAGAAGCCTCTGGCGGTCGGCATCGCTGAAGTCCAGGTTAGAGCAGATGAAGTTGATGATACCCCTCTTCGAGTCGATATTCTTAATGGCAAAGCTGGCCTCTTTGGGGATGTTGGGCGAGATGCTGATGATGTTCAGCGCCACGTCGCGAATCGAGTCGACCAGGGCCACAAACTCAACATTGTTGTCGTCGGGCGAAACATCCTTCAGTACATTTACCGAGGCGGTAAAGTAGGGCTCCGACGAGAGGTATTCGATAATCTCAATCTTCTCCAGGCCGTGCAAAATGACGGTAAGGTTGCCATTGGGCATCTCCAAAATCTTGATGATGCTTGCGGCGGTACCCACCTTGTACATATCGTCGCCTGCGGGTTGCTCGACGTCGGCCTCGCGCTGGAGCACTGCGCCCAGCACGCCACCGTTCTTCTCGATATCCCTAACCAGTTTGATAGACTTTTCGCGACCAACGGTAATGGGGGTAATCGAGCCAGGGAAGAGCACCGAACTGCGCAACGACAGGATTGGTAGGGTGTTAGGTATGGTTACAGACTCGGAGAAGCCATCCTCGTCGGCTACGATAGGGATGACCTGCTGAACGCCATCGGCAGCGTCGCCAATGCCCGTTACAATCTCCAACTCTACGCTATCATTTTTCTTTCTCATATCTGTTGTTCTCCTTTTCTACTCTTAAAAAAGACCTCTATAATACATATGCAACCGCAAATATAACGACTTTCGTGCCCAAAAGTTGCACGCAACACCAAAAAGTTATTAACAATCAGTTTAACCGACCGCACAATCAAGCGGCCAGAGTGGGTGGTTGTTTGGGCTTAATTGTGGCCCAAATGGCCAGTCAACCACTTTTTTCTCGGCCATAGGCCGTATAAGTGGCCCTCGGAGCGTTTGACGTTTGACTTTTTTGATTATATTTGCAAGTTTTAGGACACGAATCAACAAAACAAAAAACATACAAACTATGCAAATCGCCGACAAATACACCCCACAAACCATCGAAGGTAAGTGGTACGACTACTGGATGGCACACCGAATGTTCCACTCCGAACCCGACAATCGTGAGCCCTACACCATTGTTATCCCCCCACCAAATGTTACGGGTATGCTCCACATGGGCCATATGCTCAACAACACTCTGCAGGATGTGTTGGTACGTCGCGCCCGTATGAAAGGCTACAACGCCTGCTGGGTACCTGGCACCGACCACGCCTCTATTGCAACCGAGGCCAAAGTGGTGGCTAAACTCAAAGCCGAGGGTATTGACAAGGCCGACCTGACTCGCGAGGAGTTCTTGGCCCACGCCTGGGAGTGGAAAGAGAAACACGGTGGCATAATCCTCAAACAGCTCCGCCACTTGGGCGCCTCGTGCGACTGGGACCGCACCTGCTTCACTATGGACGAGGCTCGTACCGAGGGTGTTATCAAGGTATTTGTAGACCTCTACAACAAGGGTAAAATCTACCGTGGCGTGAGGATGGTAAACTGGGACCCCTCGGCACAGACAGCTCTGTCGGACGAGGAGGTTATCTACAAAGAGTCGCAGGGCAAGTTCTACTACCTGCGTTACAAGGTCGAGGGTAGCGACCGCTCGCTGATTGTGGCTACCACCCGTCCCGAGACCATCTTGGGCGACTCGGCTGTGTGTGTCAACCCCAACGACCCCCGTTATGCCGACCTGCCTGCCGATGCAAGGGTTATTGTACCTCTGGTTGGTCGCTCGGTACCCGTAATTCGCGACGAGTATGTAGATATCGAGTTTGGTACAGGTGCGCTGAAAGTTACCCCCGCACACGATGTGAACGACTATATGTTGGGCGAGAAGTATGGTCTGGAGACAATCGACATCTTCAACCCCGACGGCACCATCAACGACAAGGTGGGCCTCTATGTGGGTATGGACCGCTTTGAGTGCCGCAAGGTGATTGAGGGCGACCTGGCTGCCGCAGGCCTGCTCGAAAAGACCGAGGCCTACACCAACAACGTGGGCTACTCGGAGCGTACGGGTGTGGCTATCGAGCCCAAGCTGTCGATGCAGTGGTTCCTCTCGATGGAGGAGTTGGCCAAACCTGCAACCGCCGCAGTGCTCGAGGATGTAATCAAATTCGTGCCCGAAAAGTACAAAAATACCTACCGCCACTGGATGGAGAACATCAAAGACTGGTGCATCTCGCGTCAGCTTTGGTGGGGCCAGCGTATCCCTGCCTACTATCTGCCCAAAGGTGGCTTCGTAGTGGCCGAGACCGCCGAGGAGGC
This sequence comes from Tidjanibacter sp., assembly GCA_045543795.1. Lineage (GTDB taxonomy): Bacteria > Bacteroidota > Bacteroidia > Bacteroidales > Rikenellaceae > Tidjanibacter. The sequence goes on along the minus strand of JAZPXV010000034.1, from coordinate 49,602 downwards.
TCTGCAACTGGCTCGCCAGAAGAGTGGCGACGAGTCGCTCACCCTGGCCGACCTGCGCCAAGATGAGGATGTGCTCGATACCTGGTTCAGCTCGTGGCTGTGGCCCATCAGCGTGTTCGACGGCATACGCAACCCCGAGAACGAGGAGATTAAGTACTACTATCCCACCAACGATTTGGTGACTGGTCCCGACATTATCTTCTTCTGGGTTGCCCGAATGATTATGGCGGGCTATGAGTGGAGGGGCGAGAGGCCTTTCCGCAACGTATACTTCACCGGTATTGTGCGCGACAAACTGGGCCGCAAGATGTCGAAGCAGTTGGGCAACTCGCCCGATCCACTGGACCTGATTGCCCAGTATGGTGCCGATGGCGTGAGGGTGGCTCTGATGCTCTGCACCTCGGCTGGTAACGACCTGATGTTCGACGAGAGCCTTTGCGAGCAGGGCCGTAACTTCTGCAACAAGATTTGGAACGCCTACCGTCTGCTGGGTACCTGGAGTGTTGACAACACCATCGCACAGCCCGAGCACTCGCAGTTGGCTATCAAGTGGTTCGACGCAGTGCTGAACAAGGCTCTGAAGGAGATTGACGACCACTTTGCAGCCTACCGCATTTCGGATGCTATGATGACCGCCTACAAGCTCTTCTGGGATGACTTTAGCGGTTGGTACCTCGAGATGGTTAAACCCACATACGGCACGCCTGCCGACGCTGCAACCGTCGAGGCCACCAAAGGCTTCTTCGAGAAACTGTTGCAGGTGCTCCACCCCTTTATGCCCTTCGTTACCGAGGAGCTGTGGCAGAATGTCAAAGAGCGTACCGAGGGCGAGAGTGTTATGTTGAGCCAGATGCCTGCCGCAGGCGAGGTTGATGAGTCTCTGCTGGCAGCCTTCGACCTGGCACGCGAGGTTGTGACGGGTGTACGCAATATTAGGGCACAGAAAAACGTACCTAATAAGGAGCAGATGGCTCTCGAGGTGATTGCCGATGAGAACTACCACGCCGAGCTTAACTCGGTGGTTGTGAAGATGGCAAACCTGTCGGCCATAACCGAGGTTGCCGAGAAGAACCCCACCGCTTCGGCCTTTATCGTTAAGACCACCCAGTACTTCGTTCCTATGAGCGAGAATATTAACGTAGAGGAGGAGATTGCCAAGTTGGAGAAAGACTTGGCCCACTACGAGGGTTTCTTGCGCGGTGTTATGGCCAAGCTGTCGAACGAGCGCTTTGTGGCCAACGCCCCTGCGGCAGTGGTCGAGAACGAGCGCAACAAACAGCGCGATGCAGAGGCTAAACTGGCCGCTATCCGCGAGCGAATGACCGCACTGAAAAAGTAAGGAGTTTGAATTGAGGCAAATGCGAGTAAGCGAGAGCAGAGATTGCTTGCAAGCTATGCCGAGCGTGAGCATTTTAGAGCAAGCGTTAGCTTGGTCAATTGAAAGTTGAAAATTGAAAATTGAAAATTGAGGTGCCTGCGGCGCATATTTACACTTGATGAATAACACCAACGTCATAGCCGACAAGAGTAAGGATTTTGCAATTCGTATAGTGAAGTTTGCAAAATTTCTACGCCACAATGGTGTGGATGTTATCATCGTGCGCCAATTGCTGAAAAGTGGAACAAGTATCGGAGCCAATACCCGTGAGAGTGTCAATGCTCAAAGCAAAGATGATTTTATCCATAAATTATCTGTTGCTCTGAAAGAGGCCGATGAAACGGCGTATTGGTTGGAAATACTGCTTGGTGCCGAGGAGATTTCTCAAAAACAATTCGATTCGCTCTATGCCGATCTGAAAGAGGTAATAGCTCTTCTGACGGCCATAATAAAGACCAGCAAAGGAATATAAAAACTCTTCCATAATTTTCAATTTTCAATTTTCCATTTTCAATTTGTGAAAAGAGTTGTCCACATATTACTACTTGTTTTTGTGCTGAGCTTTGCACCGCAGCGTGCCGAGGCCCAGTACAACAAGCGTTATATTGCCTGGGCAAGTCGTAACCTGCTGGCGGCCGACAACTACAAAGAGGCTATCGACATTCTCAATGTGCTGTTGCGCAGCGACAAAGAGTCCTACGAGGCCTACTATCTGCGTGGCTATGCCAAGTTGGGGCTGGGCGACCTGCTCGGTGCCGAGCAAGACCTCACCCGAGCTATTGAGATTAACCCCGTCTACACCGAGGCGTTCCACTACCGAGGCATCGTGCGCTCGGAGCTGGGCAACTACGAAGATGCTATCAGCGACCTGACGGCAGCCATCGACCTGAGGCCCGACCTGCCAAACTCGTACTACTCGCGTGGTGTTACCCACCTGCGCAACAAGCAGTTCGTAAAGTCGCTGGTTGACTTTGATATGATTTTGCGCTTTACCGACAAGGATGCCCAAACCCACATCAATCGCGGTGTGGCACTGCTCAACCTGCGCGACACGCTGGGGGCTCACGGCTGTTTCGACAAGGCCATACGCACCAATCGCAACTACACCGAGGGCTACAACCAGAAGGCTATGTTGCTGATGCAGCAGGGTGACAATCAGGGGGCGCTGGAGAACTTCGATATGGCAATCAAGTGCGACAGCACCTATCTGCAACCCCTCTTCAACCGTGCGCTGGTGTACTGCGAGCTGGAGCGCTACGACGAGGCCCTGGCCGACTTTGACAAGGTTATCGAACTGGATAGCTATGTCGTGGGGGCCTACTTCGATAGGGCCATTGTCTACTCCATTACGGGCGACTACCAAAAGGCTCTGGAGAACTACGATGAGGTGTTGCGCCACGCTCCCGACAACGTCAAGGGCTACTACAATCGTGCAGGAGTATACCTACAACTGGGGCGCTTTGCCGAGTCGTTGGGCGACTACTCAAAGGCCATTGAGCTCTATCCCGACTTTGCAAACGCCTACCTAAATAGGGCACTTGTGAAGGAGCGCATACACGACATTGCAGGCGCCAACCACGACCGAGCCATCGCTACACGCAAGATTGAGGAGTACGAGGCACGACTGGACGAAAATCCCGAGGAGTTCTCTATCTATGCCGACACCTCGAGCCGTTTCAACCAGTTGGTGTCGTTCGAGTCCAAGCTGGCAGGGCGTAAGCTGACCGACCAGAACGAAAAGCCCATCACCCTGCGACCAATGTTCCGCTTTGTGCTGGTGGCCGAGCCCAATCCCACCCAGAGGCACTACTATGCCGAGCGACTGGTGGCCTTCGAGGGCGAGGTGGCCGACACCAACATTGTCTTTACCAACAACCCCACAACCCTGGTGGCCGACTCGATGCAGTTGCTCGACAGAGGGTACGAAAAAGGGGCCTACGAGTGGCTGGGCAAGTTTAAGTATGGCATCAGTCAGTTGGGCGTAAGGCAGTACACCTCATCGGTAAACCTCTTCACCGAGGCCATACTCGATAGCCCCAACAACCCATTCCTATATATTAATAGGGCTGTGGCCAGGGCCGAGATGATTGACTTTATCTCCTCAATCAACCGCACCGACCGCATATCTATCGACTCGGATATGGTGTTGCAGCACAACCCCACGCACACCTACAGCTACGATGAGGCCATTGCCGACCTGAATAGCGCCGCAAGGCTCTATCCCGAGTTGGCCTACATATACTTCAACCGAGCCAACCTCTATGCCCTCTCGGGCGATATGCCTGCCGCCTACGACGACTACACCCGAGCTATTGAGCTGGCACCCGAGTTGGCCGACGCCTACTTTAACCGAGGACTGGTGCAAATCTATATGAAAGATACTCGCAAGGGGTGCATCGACCTGAGCAAGGCGGGCGAGCTGGGTATAAAAGAGGCCTATGCCGTAATCAAAAGATACTCAACAAACTAACATAACACAAAAAATTTACACAAAAACAAAACTATGGTAGCACAAATTCAAAAGAAACTTAACGACTCGGCCTTTATCCGTTGGTCGGCGTTGATTCTCATCGCACTGATGATGTTCTTTGGCTATATGTTTGTCGATATGCTGTCGCCACTGAAGAGCCAACTGGAGAGTTCGCTCGGTTGGGATAGCGGCACCTTCGGCACCTATGCGGCCAGCGAGTACTTCCTCAATGTGTTCTGCTTCTTCCTCATCTTTGCAGGTATCATCCTCGACAAGATGGGTATCCGCTTCACAGGTCTGCTGTCGGCCTCGCTGATGGTTATCGGTGCCTGCATCAAGTTCTACGGTATGAGCGACTGGTTCATCGGAAGCGGCTTGGAGCAGTGGCTCGGCTCGTGGTGGGTGGCTCTGCCCGCAACCGCCAAAATGTCGTGCTTGGGCTTTATGATTTTTGGCTGCGGCTGCGAGATGGCTGGTACCACCGTGTCGAAAGCTATTGCCAAGTGGTTCAAGGGCAAAGAGATGGCTATGGCTATGGGCTTGGAGATGTCGATTGCACGTCTGGGCGTATTTGCCGCAATGTGGCTCTCGCCTATGGTATTTGAGAAGTTTGGCCAGAACGTGTCGGCTCCCGTTGCCTTTGGCGCAATTCTGCTGATTATCGGCCTTATCTTCTACACCGTATTTGTAGTTCTCGACAAGAAGTTCGACAAACAGCTTGAGGCTGCTGGCGAGCTGACCAAAGAGGCTAACGAAGAGGAGTTTAAGTTCAAAGACCTGGGCAAAATCTTCTCGAGCAAGATGTTCTGGCTGGTGGCTCTGCTGTGTGTGCTCTACTACTCGGCAATCTTCCCCTTCCAGCGCTACGCTCCCGACTTCCTCAATACCACCCTGGGTGTTGATAATGGCGCACAGCTGTTCAGCTGCTTCCCCATCTTGGCAATGGTGCTTACCCCATTCCTAGGCGCATTTATCGACAACAAGGGTAAGGCTGCCTCGATGCTGATGGTGGGCTCGCTGGTGATGATTCTCTGCCACCTGAGCTTTGCCTTCCTGCTGCCCGCATTCCCCTACAAGTGGTTGGCAGTTTCGATTATTGTTATCTTGGGCGTATCGTTCTCGCTCGTGCCTGCAGCTTTGTGGCCCAGCGTACCCAAGATTATCGACAACCGCATCTTGGGCTCGGCCTACTGCATCATCTTCTGGATTCAGAATATCGGTCTGTTTGCAGTGCCCATCCTGATTGGCGAGGTGCTTGATGCAACTGGTGGTTATACCCTGCCTATGGTTATCTTCTCGTCGTTTGGCGTGCTGGCTCTGCTGTTCAGCTTGTGGCTCAAACGCGAGAACCGCAAGAACAACTACGGCCTCGAGGAGCCCAATATCAAGAAATAGGGTAGCCCTCTGGGGTGATACAAAAAAGGCTCGGTAGTTTTCTACCGGGCTTTTTTTTGTGTCGACCGTCGACCGTCAACTGTCGACCGTCGGAGGTCTAACGTCTAACGTCCAGCGTCGCAAATGCGAGTAAGCGAGGGCAGAGGCTGCTTGCAGACTATGCCGAGCGTGAGCATTTTAGAGCAAGCGTCAGCTTGGTCAAACGTCAGACAGACCCCTCCGCTGCTCCGCAGCACCTCCCCTAACTTAGGGGAGGAGTGTTTTTTAGGACTTTAAGGTCCTTAAGGTCATTAAGGTCATTAAGAAATCCTATAACTCTTATATCTCTTATATCTCCTATATCTCCTATTGCTCTTATAGGACTTATGGGAGTAATAGGATTTATAGGACTAATAATCTGACAACTGATAACTGACAACTGATAACTGACAACTGACAACTAAATCAGCGTGCCGAAGAGGGTAGCCGACGAGCAGTCGGTAATGCGCACCCTGGCGTAGTCGCCAGCCTTAAGCCCTGGAGCCGCGTCGAACACCACCATCTTGTTCTGCGAGGTGCGGCCGCAGAGTTGCTCGTCGCTACGTTTGGAGTAGCCCTCGATGAGCACCTCGAACTCTTTGCCCACGTCGCGGCGGTTGCTGGCTATGGAGAGCTCGTTCTGCAAGTTGATAATCTCGGTCAGGCGGCGAGTCTTCTCCTCCTCGCTCACGTCGTCGGTCAGGTGGCGTGCAGCGTAGGTGTTGGGGCGCAGCGAGAACTTGAACATAAAGGCGCTCTCGTAGCCCACCTCGCGCATAAGCGATAGGGTGTCGGCGTGGTCGTCGAGGGTTTCGGTGCAGAAACCTGCAATAAGGTCGGTCGTGATTGCACAGTCGGGCATCGCGGCGCGTATGGCAGCTATGCGCCCCAGGTACCACTCGCGTGTGTACTTGCGATTCATCAGTTGCAACATACGGGTGCTACCACTCTGGGCTGGCAGGTGGATGGCCTTACAGATGTTGTTGTGCGAAGCCATAACCTCTATGAGTTTGTCGCTCAAGTCTTTGGGGTGCGACGTTGCAAACCTCACGCGCAACAGGGGCGACACCTCGGCAACCATCTGCATCAGCCCAGGGAAGTCGACCACAACCTCGCCCTGCTCGTTCTTCCAGCGGTAGGAGTTGACGTTCTGGCCCAGCAAGGTAACCTCTCTATAACCTGCATCAAAGACCTCTTTGACCTCGCGCAGAATGGTCTGTGGGTCGCGGCTGCGCTCTATGCCTCGGGTGTAGGGCACCACGCAGTAGGCGCACATATTTATGCACCCACGCATAATGCTCACAAAGGCGCTCACACCATTGCTGTCGAGCCTTACGGGGCGAATGTCGCCGTAGGTCTCATCTTGCGACAGGGCCACGTTTATGCCCTTGCCGCCAGCCTGGGCTGCTGCCACCAACTTGGGCATATCGCGGTACGAGTCGGGGCCTGCCACGATGTCGACAATGGGCTCGCGCTCGAGCAGCTGTTCTTTGAGCCTCTCGGCCATACACCCCACAATGCCCACTATGAGCGAGCGCTTGGCTCGTTTGTAGCGCTGGAACTCTTTCAGTCGGCCCCAAATGCGCTGCTCGGCATTGTCGCGTATAGAGCAGGTGTTGACCAATATAATATCGGCCTCGTCTATGTTGGTGGTATAGATGTAGCCCTCCTTTTGCATTATGGATACGATAATCTCGGTATCGCCTACGTTCATCTGACATCCGTAGGTCTCGATATAGAGTTTCTGTCCACCACCGGTTGCTATCTTTTCTATTTTCATAGTTCTCTCTTGAAACAAAGTTTTCTTGGCGCAAAGATACCTTTTAGAATTGAAAATGGAAAATTGAAAATGGAAAATTGAAAAATCTTAGTCGGTTGACGGTTGACGGTCGACGGTCGACGGTCGACAAAAAACAAGCGCAACCCGAAAAGGTTGCGCTTGTTTTTTTATGCGGTCGTGGCTTGGTCGTCGGCCTCGAACTTCTTGAAGCCGTCGCCATAGGTTTCGTGGGCATCGACCACTACCACAAACGCCTTGTCGTCAATCTTGCGTATCTTGCTCTTCACCTGGGCAATCTCCTTGCGGCTGATGACCAAGAATATCATATCCCTCGTGGTGTCGGTGTACATACCGCTCGACTTGATGTAGGTGCCGCCTCGCGACATCTCGTGCAGGATGAAGTGTTTGAGCTCCTCCTTCTTGTCGGATATGATAAAGAGCAGTTTTTCGTATGTTGCGCCATCGAGCACAAAGTCGATAGCCTTAGCGCTGACGTAAATCGAGATGAGCGAGTAGAGGGGCAGCTTCCAGTCGCGGAACACAAGCATACCCACAACCACAATCGTCGACTCGACAATGGCCATTGCGCTCGAAAATTTCATCTTACAGAAGCGGCTTATTATCATCGAGATAATGTCGGTGCCGCCCGAGGTCGCACCGCTACGGATGATAATACCCACACCTGCGCCAATCAGCAGACCGCCAAAGACCGCACACACCAGCAGGTTGTCCGAGAAGTTAAAGACGGTGCTGATGATAGAGGTGCCATCGGCTGGGTTCTCTCCGAAGAAGCTGGTCAGGCCGTTCATAATGAAGGGCGAGATTACTGCTGCAAAGATGGTCTTTGAGCCCATCGATGCTCCGAAGATTATAATGTTCAAAATCATCAGTGGCACGTCGAGCATAAAGCCGAAGGTACCCGTCTGGATTGAGGGAATCAGGTGGTGCAACACGCGACCGAGACCGTAGACTCCGCCAGGGATGATTTTGTAGGGGTTGGTAAAGAGCACAAAGCCGAGCGACATAACCGTTACGCCCACTGCTACCCCCACCCACGATAGCAGATTTTTCAGAGTAATTGACTCTTGTAGTTTTTGTTTCAGGCTCATAAATAACAAAGTTGGTATGGTTGTTTTAGGTTTTTTAGGTTGCGTTTTTGCGCCTCGTTGTAAACTACAAAGATAGTGAAAGAATTGAGAATTGAGAATTGAGAATTGAAAATTATTTTCCCTTTGCTGCCCAACCATCCCCAGCACAACGACCAATCCCCCTCTAACTTGGAGGGGGATTTATCCTAAATATCTTATTGGTCCTATTACTCCTATAAATCCTATAAGAGAAATAAGAGTTATAGGAGTTATATGATTTCCTTAAGGCCCTTAAAGTCCTTAAGGACATTAAATAAAAATCCCCTCACTAATCGGTTAGTGAGGGGATTTTCAATCGCATTTGCTTCAACTCTTACTTGATGCGCTCGTAGTACTCGCGAGTACGGGTGTCAACGCGAATCTTGTCGCCAGTGTTGATGAACAGGGGTACCTTAACGGTAGCACCAGTGTTGACAGTTGCAGGTTTGAGCGAGTTGGTCGAAGCGGTATCGCCACGAACACCAGGCTCGGTGTAGGTAACCTCCATATCGATGATGGGAGGCAGTTCGGCGGTCAGTGCCAACTCTTTCTCGGTGTGGAACATAACCTCCAGAATCTGACCGTCTACCATCAGGTCCGAGTTCTCAATCAGGTCGCGAGGAATGGTAATCTCCTCGAAGGTCTCCATATGCATGAGGTGGATACCCAGGTCATCCTCGTAGGTGTACTGGTAGGGGCGACGCTCAACGCGCACGGGCTCAATCTTCTCGCTCACCGACGAGTAGGTCTTGTCGAGTACGCGGCCGTTCTCGAGGTTTTTCAGTTTGGTACGGATGAAAGCGGGGCCTTTGCCAGGTTTAACGTGCTGGAAGTCAACAACCAAGAAGGTCTTGTTGTCCATATCGATGCACATACCGATTTTGATGTCTGATGCTGTTGCCATAGTGTCTGTTGTATTTGTTTTTGTTATGATAAAATGCTGTTAGTAGCGGAGCTATAGGCGCTCCAAGCGACAAAAGTACAATTTTTTGTCTAAATTCCTACAACTCTTTGGTAATAATATCGGTTTTGAGCCCACGTTTTTTTATTGCCTCCAAAACTTTGGGCAGTGCGTACATCATATTTTTCGACGCCTTGACCGAGTCGTGGAACACTATTATGTTGCCTGGGCGCAGATGTCGCGTAACCTTTTGTGCGCACCTTTGGGGCGACACTTTGTGGTCGTAGTCCTCCGAGATGCTGTTCCACATAACCACCCTCCACCCTTGCGAGCGCATACGATGTACCTCGCGTATGGCTATGCGGCCGTAGGCTGGGCGGAACAGGCGAGTGTGGGGCAAGAACTGGCCCGCCTTGTAGGCGCTGGCCATATACTCTTCGGTAGTGACGAGCCACCCTCGGGTGTGGTTGTAGGAGTGGTTGCCGATGGCGTGTCCGCGACGCTCAATCTCTTCGACCAACTCGGGGTACATCTCGGCATTGTTGCCCAGACAGAAGAAGGTGGCTTTGGCACCATATTGGTCGAGGGTGTCGAGTATGAACTCGGTAATCTTGGGCGTGGGCCCATCGTCGAAGGTCAGGTATACGCAGTCGGGGCTATCGACCTGCCACAACATTGTGGGGGTCATACGACGGAAAAACTTTGGCCACCTGAAATACATTTTTTCTTTTTCTTTTTCTTTTGCGACTTTTTGTAAAAAGTCGCCCAAAAACTTTTCTGAGATACTCGCTACGCTCGTATCTCTATACTGAGTCTGTAACACTCCGTCTTGCCACGACTACCGTAGGTAGGCGGTTGGCATCCACCACTCTTTTTTACACACGCCCCCGACCTTCGGCCACCCCCTCTAACTTAGAGGGGGAAATTAAAATGAAACTCTGTGCCGAAGGCACTCCTCAATTTTCAATTTTCCATTTTCAATTTTCAATTCGTCAGCAGTCGGTCGACGGTTGACGGTCGACGGTTGACGGTCGACGGTTTTGCAGCACACTTTTTGTGCATAGCGGTGCAAAGATATGATTTTTTCGCTACCTTTGCACAAATAGATATACTTTTAACGGCAAAACACATTTTTGGATTATGACTATTGCTAAGACTTTACGCCACTTGGTGGTGCTTTTGCTGGTGGCTGTGACCCTCTGCTCGTGCGACTCGGCCACCGTAGGCACAGGTCGCCAGAAGGCTGGCGGCGCACCCTACGAACTGATTGCTGTGGTCGACAAGCCACAGTGGGAGAGCCCCCTGCAAGATACCCTGCGCTCGATTTTTGGCAGCCCCGTTGCATACGTCAACCAATATGAGCCCCGTCTGGACCTTATGAGGGTTATCCCCTCGGCCTTCGAGGGCTTCATCAAGGTACACCGCAACGTGCTCTACCTGAAAGTAGACCCCTCGCAGCCCTTGAGCAATGTGGGGCAGAAAGACCTCTATGCCGACGGCCAGCTGATACTGAAGGTTACGGCACCCAGCACCGAGGAGTTGACCGCTTTCTTGCACCAGAATCGTGCCGAGGTGGTCAAGGCCTTTGAGGATGCCGAGCGCGACCGAGCCATAAAGATGAATCGCAAGTACAAAGAGGGCGTGGTGGTCGACAAAATCAAAGAGATGTTTGGCGGAATGAGCATCGACATCCCTCGAGGCTACACTATGCGTGGCACCAGTGGCGACAGCCTGCTGGTAACCTCGTTCGAGTACCCCGTAGCTACCCAGGGACTGGCGGTCTACACCTACCCCTATAGTGGCAAGAGCGACTTTGAGCTGGAGAACCTCATTGCCCAGCGCAACAACTTTATGAAGAATATCCCTGGCCCGAGTGGCAAGTCCTATATGACCACCGTCGATGAGTATATCCCCGAGGTTACCTATAAGCGCATAAACGGTCGCTTTTGGGCCGAGATGCGTGGTTTCTGGGACTTGGAGGGTGGTGACTTTATGGGCGGCCCAATGGTCAGCTGGAGCACCCTCGATACCAACACCAACCAGGTCGTTACAATCGACTGCTACGTCTTTTCGCCCAAGCACGGCCAGCGCGACCTGCTCCGTGGCCTCGAGGCACTCATCTACTCGGTCAAATTCCCCAAAGCAGAGTAGAGAAAGTTGAAAATTGAAAATTGAAAATTGAAAATTGAAAAATCCCCCTCTAACGCATTAGAGGGGGATTTTTTCCTATAACTCCTATTTCTCCTATAAACAATTCTGAATTCCCTAAAACGCCACCGAGGCTCCTGCGCTAAAGACGGGGCGGTGTAGGTGGCCACTCACAAAGTAGCACGACAGCCTCAAGCCCAGGTCGCCCTGCTCGGGCAGCCTTAACCACGCTGTGTCGGCCACAAGGTTGGCTCCCACACTCCAGGGGCCCTTATACCCCCAGCCGCCATCTTTATAGTTGGCCCCTGCCATCAGCGTTTCGCCAAACAACGACAGGCTCAACCTCTTGAGCAACACTATACCCTCGAGGCCCACATTGGGGTAGCACAGCGGGGTGCAGTACTCGACCGAGGCACCCACCTGGTTGTCGGGCAACACATAGGCAGTATCCTCAAAGTGAGCAGCTCCGCGCACCGACATCCACCCCAGGTTTACGGCATAGTTCACAGGGCCATTGCCCAGAATATTTTGGTACGATGCACGCAGCGTAAAGCCGTCGTTGAGCCCCAAGCCAGGGGTCTGCACTCGGCCATAGAGCCCTACGGTAAGGGGAGTTTCGACCTCCCAGGTGAGGGCCTTACCAACGCCTGCAATGGCTGCTATGCCCCAACGAGGTTGCAGATTGCGCTTGGCCTGGCGAGTGTAGGAGTTCCACTGTAAGGTGGCTGCCGAGGCTACCATACCGCTGCGGAAGGTGCCCCCCTTGTAGCGGTCGGGGTTGTAGACCATATTGTTGGTGGCCGAGATTTCTATGGTGGGGGTTACTACCGTGGTCCAGTGGCTGTGGCCCAATATCAAGGGTAACGACCCTTTGGCATAGACCGAGGCGTAACCGCGTGGGGCTACGGGAGGCTTTATCTGCTCGGTGTGGTCGAAGTAGCCCAGGTAGTCACCATTCTCCATAATCATACCCTGCACAGGGTAGAGCCCTACCGAGCCGTTGTCTACTCGTGCGCCCAGCTCGAGCTTTACGGGCAGTCCCACGTACTTGAAGTTGGCCAACAGATTGTGGCGACCATCGTAGCGATAGCCTATGGTTGTGAGGGCTGTATTGAGCAGGTTTTGCGACACCACCGACACGCCCAACCCCACGTCGCCCAGGTTGCCCGACATCACTTGGTCGGGGCGGAAGTATACGGGTGCCCAACTGTGTATGTTCAGCAGGTGTGCCCCCTTTGGGTAACGCTTTGCAGGGTACCTCTGCTCCGACTCTGCCAGGGCCATAGGGGAGGCCTCAATCTTGTCGACCTTGACCACGTCGGCCCACTCATATACGGGTGGGTTGACCACGTTGAGGGGCATCTGCTGCGAGGGGTTAAGTTGCTCTATACTAATGTTGTCGGCCACTGCAGGGTGGTAGCCCCTGCGGTCGTAGGTGGCCAGTGCCAAACGTGTGCCGTCGGGCGAGGGCGAGCCCCAGAACGAGCCATACTGCGAGGTCGTTAGGCGGCTCTCGGTGGACGAGGCAATATCCCAGCAGTGTACCTCGTCGTAGCCGCTGCCAATGGAGCCAAAGTAGAGCTTGCCACTATGGGTCACCAGGTGGCTCAATGTGGTGGCAGAGGGGTGTTTGACCAGTTCGCGTTGCCATTCGGTGGGCCTGATGCGCCAAATGGCCATACCTCCAAACTCGGTGGTCAGGTAGTAGAGCCACTGGCCGTCGGCTGCAAGGCCGTGAACCTCTACCCCCTCGGGCAGGGTGTGCTCGCCGCTGGGGCAGACAATTGTGTAGGTGCTCTCGGGGTTGTAGCGCACATAGGCCAACTGGCCGCCAAAGTCGGTCGGATAGAGGGCTATAGTTTTGCGCCCTATGGGGTTTTGCTTCTCTCGGCCGTCGAGGGTGCTGCTCCACAACACCGAGCCCATATCTTGCGCAAACGAGCTCAGCTGGGTGTGTTCGGTCCAGTAGAGGCGGTCGCCCACAAGGGCAGGGCGAGTGCTTACATAACCTACGGCGAAGAGCTCGCGCTCGGTACCGCTGGTAGCATCTATGGCCACAAATCGAGTACTGCTGTCGAGTGTGGTGCGCAGGGCCACGATGGTATTGCTGTCGGCCCACAGAGGGTATTGGTAGGTGACGTATTGGTCAGAGGGTGTGGGGCCATCGAGCTTGGTGGCCGAGTCGTGGCGCTCGGGGAGCGAGTCCCAATGGTCGTTCAGTCGCTCAAAGGTGGCGCGGAACAGTTCGGTGGTCGAGTGGCCAAGCCTGCGACGCATAGCAATCTCGGTGGCAAAGATGGTGTAGGGGTGGCGACTTGCGTAGTCTACCACGTCGGCCCACACATAGCGGTCTGCCAGGGTGTTGGCCGTAGTGACAAGCTGGTAACCCAACTCGTAGTGCGAGGGGACCTCCATAGTGTAAGAGCCCGAAAACCAGGGGTCGATGTTCCCCTCCAGAATGTCGCGCCCTACGGCTCGGTAGTGCATCGTGAACGAGGGTTGCAGGGCTCGACCAAAGGTGTTGAGCTGGGTTTCGGCATCGGTGGCGTCGCCCTCAATCCACCAGAAGGGCATAAGTCCCGAGGCCAACAGCAGCCCCTGCTCGCCAAGCAGGTAGTAGAGCCCCCTGACGGTATTGCGATTCAGGGCGGCATACTGGGCGGTGTGGCGCATCTCGTGAACGGCCAAGTGACGCAGCCAGGTGGTGGCATAGCCCCCAATCGAGGGCATACCGCTAATCTCCACACGCCTGGGGGCCCATATCGACAAGCCATTCGAAAGGCTGTTCAGGGGGTGTATGACCAACGGAACGGTGCCCAAGCCATAGCCCAGGCCGTAGTCGACCGAGCTGCGAGTTGAGTCGGCATAGAAGAGCGCACGTCGGGCAGCCCCCTCGTAGAGGTCGGGCGCAATGACCCTCACCGAGTCGCCCTCGATGCTCTGCCAGCGCAACCAGTGTGGGCTTGCGCCGTTGTCGTAGTACTGGGCCGAGCCTACCCCCATAGAGAGCAGCAGACTCGCCAACACAGCGACTATAATTTTGCATTTTGAATTTTGCATTTTGAATTCTTTTTAGTTCCCTCCTGCCTTTTTGGCTCGGTAGCCTTTGGCCAGAAGTATCTCCATTATGCGCTCGCGGTGGTCACCCTGGACTATTATCTCGCCATCTTTGGCCGAGCCACCCACGCCACAACGGCTCTTGAGCTCCTTGGCCAACTCCTTCAGGTCGTCGTCGGTGCCCACAAACCCCTTGATGAGCGTCACGGTCTTGCCCCCTCGGTGGTTGCGGTCGAGCCATACGCGCAGATTTTGCTTCTCGGGTGGCAGCGTAGTGGCCTCTTCGACCTCGTCGGTGGTGTAGTTAAAGTCGGGATTGGTCGAGAAAACCACCCCCAGGCGCGATTTCCAATCGTTGTTAGACATATTATTTTTTGTATTAGTGTAATACAAAGGTAATAATTTTCGTATATTTGCCAAAGCAACACTATGGCAAAGCGACGTTACATACACAACAGGCCTTTGCGCCCCTCGACACCGCGACCTGTGGCCCAGCTGCCACAACTGTTGCCTGTGCCCGAGGGTTGTAGGCGCATTATGGCCTTCGTTGAGGGCTACGAGGATATTGCCTTCTGGAACACCATCTTTGCCCCCTTTGAGAGCGACAAGGTGCGCTTCGATGTGTCGGTACCCCTGCGTGGCGACCTGGCAAAGGGTAAAAAGGTGCTGCTCAAGAGTGCCGACACCTGCCACCCAGGGCAGGTGATGTGTATGGATAGCGACTTTGACTATCTGTTTGCCTCGCAGACCGACGACGCACGCACCATCAACTCGTCGCCCTATCTGTTCCACACCTACGCCTACTCAATCGAGAACTACCTCTGCTACGCCCCCTCGCTACACGACGTATGTGTGAGGGCCACCAAGAACGATGCCTACATATTCGACTTCGAGGAGTTCTTTGGGGAGTACTCGCGCATCATCTACCCCGCCTTTGTGTGGTATGCCTACTCGGCCCAAATATCTACTCCTAACGTATTTACGCTGCCGAGCTTTAAGAATACCGTGCGACTGGGCTACCTGGATATCGACAACAATGGCGCATCTACCCTGCAATGGCTCCAGAAGCAGGTCGACCGACGCATAGCTGCCCTGCAGGCCGAGCACCCCGAGGCGGCGGCTCGCCTGGGCGAGTTCGAGGAGTTGCTGCACTACCGAGGTGTTACGCCCGAGCAGACCTATCTGTTTATGCACGGCCACACGCTTATGGACAATGTGGTGATGGTGGTGCTCGACGCTGTGTGTACCAAGCTGAAGCTGATGGCTACCGACCGCATCAACCGCTCCGAGCGCGAGGGTATAGGGCTGACCAACGAGCTGAGCAACTACAACAACTCGCTCTGCAATGTGCGCGAGGCTCTGCTCTTCAACGAGGGCTACAAAGAGTGCTTCCTCTACCACAAACTCCAAAAGGATATAGAGAGTTTTCTGAGTCTAACGTCAGACGTCTAACGTCAAACCGACTTAAGGCTTATTGGTCCTATTGCTCCCATAACTCTTATAACTCCCATAATCATTAAGGCCCTTAAAGTCATTAAGGTCTTTAAGGATTTTTGATAGTTGCGGCATAGCTGAGCAGAACAAGGAATAATTCTCAATTCTCCATTCTCAATTCACAATTCTCAATTCTTTTTATATCTTTGTGGGTTGTAAGTTGGGTTAGTAGGCCAACTTCGCGGTTAAAGAAACGAGAAAAGCAATGAAAAAATACGGCGATTTATCTAAAGCATCGAAGGTTACGCTATGGTTCTGGACCATCGTGGGCGTGCCCACTGTGGCCTTCATCACTATGATTGTACTCACAGCTGTGGGCACATTCGGCAAGCTGCCCTCGTTCGAGGAGCTCGAAAACCCAAAGAGCAATCTGGCAACCGAAATATACTCCGAGGATGGTGTGTTGCTCGGCTCGTACTATGTACAAAACCGCTCGTATGTCGACTACGACGAGCTGTCGCCTGCGCTGGTGGCTGCACTTATCGCCACCGAGGATGCACGATTCAAGAGCCACTCGGGTATCGACTTCATATCGCTCGCCCGCGTGGGTATCAAGACCATCGCCCTGGGCGACCGAGGGCAGGGTGGCGGCTCGACAATCACACAGCAGTTGGCCAAAAACCTATTCCCACGCGACACCACGCGCAACCAGTCGAAGTTAGTGCGCACAGGCAAACTGGTGGTGGCCAAGTTCAAAGAGTGGATTACGGCCGTAAAGCTGGAGCACAACTACACCAAAGACGAGATTGTGGCTATGTACTTCAACACCGTATTCTTCGGCAGCAACGCCTACGGTATCAAGGCCGCCAGCAAGACATTCTTTGGCAAGGAGCCCAGTGAGATAAACGTACAAGAGGCCGCAGTGCTGGTGGGTGCCGTAAATGCCCCCACGCGCTACAGCCCCATTCGCAACCCCGAGAACTCGCTCAAGAGGCGCAACACCGTTATGGCCCGTATGGAGGCCAGTGGTTATATCAGCAGGGCCCAGCTCGACTCGCTCAAGGCACTGCCCATCGAGCTCGACTTCTCGCCCTCGTCGCACAACGAGGGATTGGCAACCTACTTCCGCGAGATGATTAGGCTCACGATGACCTCGCCCAAGCCTACGCGCAATATGTACTACACCAAGTACGACTACGAAAAAGAGGTCGAGCGTTGGGAGAACAACCCCCTCTATGGTTGGTGCTTGAAGAACAAAAAGGCCGACGGCACGACCTACAACATCTACCGCGATGGTCTGAAGATTTACACCACTCTGAACTCCACAATGCAGCGCTATGCCGAGGAGGCTGTGCAGAAGCAGCTCGCCGAGCAGATTCAGCCTGCAATGGACCAGCAGTGGCGCAACACCCGAGTGCTCTTCAACGACCTCGAGAAGGATGAGATAGACAAGATTATGAACCGAGCCATTCGTCAGTCGGACCGCTACCGCGAGATGAAAGACGACGGCTACACCGATAGCGAGATTAACGAGGCATTCAACACCAAGGTGAAGGCCAAGATTTTCACCTACAAGGGTGAGGTCGACACGCTCATAACCCCTCGCGACTCGATTTTGCACCACAAGCGCATTATGCGGGCCTCGCTGATGGCTGTCGACCCCCATACAGGCCACGTCAAGGCCTACGTTGGTGGCCCCAACTTCCGCTACTTCAAGTACGATATGGTCAAGCAGGGCAAACGTCAGGTGGGCTCGACAATCAAGCCCTTTATCTACACCTTTGCCTTTGACCACCTGGGCTACAACCCCTGCACTATGGTGCCCAACCTGCCCGTAACTATCGAGACTTATACGGGCGAGGCGTGGACCCCCAAAGAGGCGGGCTCAAAGGTTGTCTACGATGGCGAGCTCTACCCCCTCAAGTGGGGCTTGGCACGCAGCCGCAACAACTACTCGGCCTGGATTATGAAACAGGCCAATCAGCCCGAGGCGGTGGCCGACTTTATTCACAATATGGGTATTATGAGCTTCCTCGACCCAGTGAACGCAATCTGTCTGGGCACGCCCGACGTGTCGCTGTTCGAGATGGTGGGTGCATACTCGACCTTCGTAAACCGAGGTGTCTACACCGAGCCCATATTTGTAACGCGCATCGAGGATAGGCACGGCAACGTATTGGCCGAGTTCTCGCCCACGAGCACTGTGGCCATAAGCGAGCAGACCGCCTACACTATGATTGATATGCTCCGCGCAGTAGTTCAGCGCGGTACGGGTGGCCGACTGATTCGCGACTACGGCCAGGCAGCAACCGAGGTGGGTGGCAAAACGGGTACCTCGCAAGAGAACCGCGACGCTTGGTTTATGTGCGTAGCGCCCAACCTTGTGGGTGGCGTATGGGTAGGTGGCGAGGACCAGAGCGTTCACCTCTCGGCCAGGGGCGAGGGCTCGGTAGTGGCTCTGCCCATCTTTGGCGAGTTCTTGCGCAAGGTGCAGCAGGATGGCACGCTGGGCGTAACCGTCGAGGATACCTTCTACCGCCCTGCAGGTGCCAAAGAGTACGACTGCTGGGATGGCTCAATCACCATCGAGGATGTCGAGAATGAGGCCGAGGGCGAAGAGGGCACCGAGGTGGTCGAAGAGAAGCCCAGCGACGTAATCTTCGAGGACGACGAAGAGTTCTTTTAAGGGTAAAAACGCCCAACTCCCCCTCTAAGTTAGAGGGGGTGCCCGTCAGGGCGGGGGCGTGTGTGAAAGGAATTGCACACCCTTGCCAAGCCCAATCTCAATCTCCCCTACGAAAGGGGAGGTGACTGCGCAAGCAGTCGGAGGGGTGGTCGAAATTGCTTGTGCGTCCTCGCGCAGAGGGGGTGCCCGTCAGGGTGGGGGCGTGTGTAAAAAATACATAAAACAATAACAAGTTAGGTATATAACAAACATCACATAACGACTATGAAAGTGGCAATCGTTGGCGCAAGTGGCGCCGTAGGTCAGGAGTTCCTGAGGATTCTGGCAGAGAGAAATTTTCCCGTAGACGAGCTCTACCTCTTTGGTAGCGAGCGTAGTGCAGGGCGCGAATATGAGTTCAAGGGCAAGAAAGTTAAGGTGCAGTTGCTCGCCCACAACGACGACTTCAAGGGCATCGATGTGGCCTTTGTGTCGGCAGGTGGCTCGACCTCTAAAGAGTTCGAAAAGACCATCACCAAGCACGGCACAATAATGATTGACAACTCGAGCGCCTTCCGTATGGACGCCGACGTGCCCCTGGTAGTGCCCGAGGTTAACCCCGAGGATGCACACAACACCCCTCGCAACGTCATCGCCAACCCCAACTGCTCGACCATCCAGATGGTAGTGGCCCTGGCCGCACTCGAGAAGGTGGCCCACATCAAACGTGTACACGTTGCAACCTACCAGGCCGCCAGTGGCGCAGGTGCAATGGGCATCGCCGAGCTCGAACAGCAGTACCACCAGATTGCCGCAGGCGAGCAACCCACAGTTAGTAAATTCGCCTATCAGTTGGTTGGCAACGTGATTCCCCACATCGACGTCTTCACCGACAACGACTACACCAAAGAGGAGCTCAAAATGCACTTCGAGACACAGAAGATTATGCACTCCGACATTGCCGTCAGTGCCACCTGTGTGCGCGTGCCCGTATCGAGGGCCCACTCCGAGGCCATTTGGGTTGAGTTCGAGAGGCCCGTAAGCGTGGCCGAGGCAAAGGCCGCCCTGGCAGCAGGCGAGGGCCTGGTGGTTGAGGATGTGCCCGCCGAGAAGAAGTATCCCATGCCCCTCTTTGTGGCCGAGACTACCCCTGTGTTCGTGGGCCGCATCAGAGAGGATATAGCCAACCCCTGTGGCCTGACCTTCTGGTGCGTGGCCGACCAAATCCGCAAAGGCGCCGCCCTGAACGCTGTGCAGATAGCCGAAAAACTCTTCGCCACCCGATAGCGCTTTTTGGGCTTCGGCGCTTTGTTTTTTGGCTTCGCCGAGGGGACTGCCCCTTTTTGTAAAAAGCGGCACCAAAAACTTTTGTGTTGCCTTTGCGCTGAGTATGGGCGTGGTATTAGAGCAAAGTGGTGCCTGACGGCACTGCTTCAAAATGAATAGAGAGAGTTTGCTTGCAAATAGATTTGCAGCTGTACTCTCTCTATTTATTTTGAGGTCTGCCCCTTCGGAGCATCCCCACTTTCCTCTGCTCCCACTCCCATCCTCACCGAGAAAAGCACCACAACCACTCTATCCCTGGGTGCACAAACACTCTCCCCCTGCTTGTTCCACCACAACTCTCCCTGCTTGCTCCACCACAACTCTCCTCGTAGTTGCACCCCAACCACTCTCTCCCTGGGTGCACAAACCCTCTCCCCCTGCTTGTTCCACCACAACTCTCCCTGCTTGCTCCACCACAACTCTCCTCGTAGTGGCACCACAACGACTCCCCTCCTGGTGGCTCCACAACCACTCTCCCCCTGAGTTAGGGGGAGTCCCCGAAGGGGGAGGGGGGCTGTCAAGAAAGCTGACTGCTGACCGCTGATAGCTAAAACACACGCCCCCGCCCTTCGGGCACCCCCTCTAACTTAGAGGGGGAATTATCCTATTAGTCTTATTACTCCTATAAATCCTATAGGAGCAATAGGAGCTATAAGAGTTATAGGAGGTCTATGATTTTCCTTAAGGCCCTTAAAGTTCTTAATGACCTTAAGGCCCATAATGATTTTTTTGGGGGGCGATTGTCGGTTGGTGCTGGCCGTTGGTCGGCAGTTTGAATTACACGCATATAAAAAAGCCCAAGCGCTATGTAAGTGCTTGGGCTTTGTGCTTCGTGGAAGCAAGGCGTGAGGACTACTCCAACTCCTTCAAAATACGAAGAGCTGCCTGGTAAATGGTGTCGTCGTCAAAACTAACAGTACCACCATCGGGACCCTCCTCAAAGTGTACTCCTGCGGTCGTTCCACCCTCATAGTGGCGACCGCCAAAGTAGTTCCTAACTTCGTCTGCCTCGATGCCGAGCTCATCGGCAATGCGCTGCATGCTGCCGCTGGGCAGTTTGTCTTTGGTGCGGCGCAGTTCATTAAAGGTAATTACCATAGTAATATCGGTTTTTTTAGTTGTTGTTTACAGTTAGCCGTTTTTCAACGCTACTAAATTAACACCATTTATTGGAATAAAAAAATTTCGGCACACTTTTTTGTTCGCGACAGACAAGTGTCACCGACAAAATGGGCAGGTGGCACGAAAAATCGGACATTTTGTCAGTCGGTCGTGGTGGGGTTGTGGTTTTTGTCAGTCGTTTTGCCATTTTTTGTGCTTGGCACAGAGATTGCCCCATTTGAGGGCAAACGCAGCAGTGGTGGGCACAACCACCAAACGGCTGCAAGCAACAAACGAAACAACAAAATAAGTTAAACATATAAATTATAAGTAAAGTTATGGCAAAGATTATTGGTATCGACTTGGGTACAACTAACAGTTGTGTGGCAGTAATGGAGGGCAATGAGCCCGTAGTAATCCCCAACAGCGAGGGACACCGCACTACCCCTTCTATCGTAGCATTCACCGAGGGTGGCGAGCGCAAAGTGGGCGATCCCGCAAAGCGTCAGGCTATCACCAACCCCAAAAATACTATCTTCTCGATCAAACGCTTCATGGGTGAGAAGATGGACCAGGTACAGAAAGATGTAGCCCGCGTTCCCTACAATGTAGTGCGTGGCAACAACAACGTGCCTGTAGTTGAGATTGGCGACCGCAAATATACTCCACAGGAGATTTCGGCAACCATTCTGCAGAAGATGAAAAAGACCGCCGAGGACTACCTGGGCACCACCGTCAGCGAGGCTGTAATTACCGTTCCTGCTTACTTTAGCGACTCGCAGCGTCAGGCAACCAAAGAGGCTGGCGAGATTGCAGGTCTGAAGGTTCGCCGTATCATCAACGAGCCTACCGCAGCTGCTCTGGCATACGGTCTGGACAAGGCTGGCAGGGATATGAAGATTGCTGTTTACGACTTGGGTGGTGGTACCTTTGATATCTCTATCCTGGAGCTGGGCGACGGTGTGTTTGAGGTTAAGTCGACTAACGGTGATACCCACCTGGGTGGTGATGACTTTGACCACGTTATTATCGACTGGCTCGCAAACGAGTTCCAGAGCAAGCACGGTCTTGACCTGCGCAAAGAGCCTATGGCTATGCAGCGCCTCAGGGAGGCTGCCGAGAAGGCTAAAATTGAGCTCTCGAGCAGCACCTCGACCGAGATTAACCTCCCCTTCATTGCAGTGATGAACAACGCACCTCTGAACCTCGAGGCTACCCTCACCAGGGCTAAATTCGAGCAGTTGGCCGACAATCTGATTCGTGCCACTATCGAGCCCTGCCGCAAGGCTCTGAGCGATGCAGGCTTGAGCGCAAGCCAGATTGATGAGGTTATTCTGGTGGGTGGTTCGACCCGTATCCCCGCAATCCAGAAGGTTGTTGAGGATTTCTTTGGCAAGGCTCCCTCGAAAAATGTTAACCCCGACGAGGTTGTGGCTATCGGTGCAGCAATCCAGGGTGGTGTGTTGACTGGCGAGGTTAAGGATGTGCTTCTGCTCGACGTTACTCCTCTGTCGCTCGGTATCGAGACTTTGGGTGGTGTGTTCACCCGTCTGATTGACGCCAACACCACTATCCCCACTCGCAAGAGCCAGGTGTTCTCGACCGCACAGGACAACCAGCCTTCGGTAGAGATTCACGTTCTGCAGGGCGAGCGCCAGATGGCACGCGACAACAAGACCATCGGTCGCTTCCACCTCGACGGCATTCCTGCAGCTCCCCGTGGCGTACCCCAGATTGAGGTTTCATTCGACATCGATGCCAACGGTATCCTGAACGTGTCGGCCAAAGACAAAGGTACTGGCAAGGAGCAGAGCATCCGCATCGAGGCTTCGAGCGGCTTGACCGAGGCAGAGATTCAGCGTATGCGCGACGAGGCCAAGGCCAACGAGGCTAAAGACAAAGAGGAGCGCGAGCGTATCGACAAGATTAACGGTGCCGACTCGATGATCTTCTCGACCGAGAAGCAGCTCAAAGAGTATGGCGACAAACTGCCTGCCGACAAGAAATCGGCTATCGAGAGCGCTTTGGCAGAGCTGAAGGCTGCTCACTCGGCACAGAACTTGGCCGACATTGACTCGGCAAGCGAGAAACTGAACGCCGCATGGCAGGCTGCGTCGCAGGATCTGTATGCACAGCAGCAGGCCCAGGGTGCCCAGCAGGGCGGCCAGCAGCAGGCTGGTGGCCAGGGTGGTCAGCAGCAGGCCCAGGCCGAGGACGTAGAGTTCGAGGAGGTTAAATAAGGCTTAATTGCCAATACAAACAGAGGGGTTCGTCCGACCGACGAGCCTCTTTGTTTTTTTTGTCGACCGTCGACCGTCAACCGTCGACCGTCGACCGACCTAAGTCGTTAGGGAGTTTAGGGAATTTAGGGAGTTTAAGGAGTTTAGTGAGTTTTACTATATAACTTTCAATTTTCAATTTTCAATTCTCCATTCTCCATTCTCAATTTTGCCCTATTATAATAGGTATTTTTTTGAGTTTACGAAAAAAAGTGTATTTTTGCGAGTTAATTGTGCGACAAAGTGTTCGTTGAGTAGGTGCGAGTGCTACTGTGGGCATCGACAACACCCTCATACACAGAACGCAACATTGGCAAGAACAAATAACAAGCAAAACAAAATAATAAACAAAAACTTAAAACAATGCAGAACAAAGGATTTATCAAATTCATCGCCATCGCTCTGGCCCTGGCGTGCGCTTATCAGCTTTCGTTCTCGGTTGTTTCGGGTGTAGTCGAGAAAAAAGCAGCCAAGTATGCCGCAGAGCAGGTGGCTGCTACCACTATCGACGCTGCTGCAATCGAAAAATCGGGACTCAGCGAGGATGCCTACATCGAGAACCTCCTCCTCAAAAAGGAGCAGCAGTATCTCGATAGCGTTAAGTCGAAACCCGTCTACAACATCCTCATCAAAAAATTCACCTACAAGGAGGTAAAAGAGAAAGAGATTAACCTCGGTCTGGACCTCAAGGGCGGTATGAACGTAATGCTCGAGATCGCTGTTGAGGACGTAGTGAAAGCACTGTCGAACGATTCGACCGACCCCACCTTCCTGGCTGCTATCGAGCAGGCAAAGGTTGAGGCCAAGAACTCGCAGAGCGACTACATCACCCTCTTTGCAAAGGCTTACGACAAACTGTCGAATGGCGCACCCCTGGCTATCATCTTCAACAACCAGGTGATGAAGGACAAAGTTAACCTCAATAGCACCAACGACGAGGTTGTGAAAGTTCTTCGCGAGGAGTCGGAGAGCGCAATCGCCAACTCGTACAACGTGCTCCGTAGCCGTATCGACCGCTTTGGTGTGGCACAGCCCAACATCCAGCGTCTGGAGAATACTGGTCGCATCTTGGTTGAGCTTCCTGGTGTTAAGGAGCCCGAGCGTGTTCGTAAACTCTTGCAGGGTACCGCTTCGTTGGAGTTCTGGGCAACCTACGACAACAGCGAGGTGTTCCCTATGTTGCAGAGGGCTAACAACGTGCTGCGCGACATGAACATTGTTGACGTAGAGGAGGCTAAAGAGGAGAAAACCGATGCTGCAGAGGGTGACCTGCTGGCCGAGCTCGAGAGTGCCGAGGCACAGAACGCCGAGGCCGAGTTTGCTGCCTATGCAAAGAACAACCCCCTGTTTGCTAAACTGATGCCTGCAACCAACGCTGCTGGCCAGGTTATGAGGGGTCCCGTTGTAGGTCACGCTATGAGCTACGATATGGAGGCTATCGAGGAGTACCTCGCACTGCCCCAGGTTAAGGCTGTTATCAACCCCGACGTGCGCTTCTTGTGGAGTTCGAAGGCTATCGACGAGGCTGGCACTATCTACGAGCTCTATGCTATCAAGGCCGACGGCCGCGATGGTAAGGCTCCCCTGGATGGTGGCTCGATCGTAGACGCTTCGCCCCAGTACTCGCAGACCGGTGGCTCGGCAGAGGTTGATATGGTTATGAATACCAGTGGCGCCAATGTATGGGCTCGCCTGACCAAAGCCAACATCGGTAAGAGCATCGCTATCGTTCTCGACGATGTAGTTTACTCGGCTCCTACCGTACAGAACGAGATTACTGGTGGTCGCTCGCAGATTACTGGCGACTTCGATATTACCGAGGCAACTGACTTGGCCAACGTGCTCAAATCGGGTAAACTGCCCGCTCCTGCTCGCATCATCCAGGATACCGTAGTTGGTCCTTCGCTGGGTGCAGAGAGTATCAACGCATCGCTCATCTCGTTTGTGATTGCATTCCTGCTCGTACTGCTCTATATGATCTTCTTCTACAAGGGTGCAGGTGTTGTTGCCAGCATTGCGCTGATTTGCAACGTATTCTTCCTGTTCGGTGTGTTGGCATCGTTTGGTGCAGTTCTGACTCTGCCTGGTATCGCAGGTATCGTGCTGACTCTGGGTATGGCTGTGGATGCTAACGTAATTATCTACGAGCGTGTGAAAGAGGAGCTCAAAGCAGGTAAGGGCTTGAGCCTGGCAGTAAGCGAGGGTTACAAGAACGCAATGAGCGCTATTGTTGACGCCAACATCACCACCATTATTACTGGTATTGTACTGTTTGTATTCGGTACTGGTCCTGTACAGGGCTTCGCAACCACTCTGATTATCGGTATCATCACCTCGTTGTTCACCTCGTTGTTCTTCACTCGCATTATGTTCGAGAGCCGCTTGGCTAAGGGCAAGAGCATTAGCTTCTCGAACAAGATGACCGAGAACTTCTTGGCTAACACAAAGGTTAACTTTATTGGTATCCGCAAATACTCGTACATCGTTTCGCTTGTACTTATCGTAGCTTCGGTTATCTCGCTCTCGACCCGTGGTCTTAACTACGGTGTTGATTTCTCGGGTGGCCGTACCTTCGTAGTACGCTTCGACCAGCCCGTTACTGCCGACCAGGTTCGTGAGGGCTTGCAGGTGGTATTCGACGCTGCCGAGGGCGACGTTAACAGCAAGTCGTTCGAGGTTAAACAGTTTGGCGACGACACCCAGATGCGTATCGTTACCCAGTACCTCTACGACGAGCAGAACGACGAGGCTACCGCAACTGTTGAGGAGCTGCTCTACAACGGTGTGAACGGTCTGTTTGCAGAGCCTATCTCGCTCGAGGAGTTCACCTCGACCACTACCAACCCCAATGGTATCATCCAGGCCGATATGGTTGGTCCCAGCGTTGCAAGCGACATCACTCGCGGTGCATTCATCGCTGTATTCTTTGCTCTGATTGCAATTGGTCTGTATATCATCATCCGATTCAAGAAGTGGCAGTGGGGTGCAGGTTCGGTTGTGGCTCTGGCTCACGACTCGTTCTTGACCTTGGGTATCTTCTCGCTGTTGCACGGTCTGTTGCCCTTCAACCTGGAGATTGACCAGTCGTTCATCGCAGCTATCCTGACCATTATCGGTTACTCGATTAACGATAAGGTGGTTATCTTCGACCGTATCCGTGAGTTTACCACTCTCTATCCCAAACGCAACTTGAAGGAGACCATCAACGCAGCTGTGAATACCACTCTGTCGCGTACCATCAACACCACAGGTACTACCTTTGTAACCCTGCTGGCAATCTTCTTGTTCGGTGGTGCAGTTATCCGTGGTTTCGTATTCGCACTGATGTTTGGTGTGATTGTAGGTACCCTGTCGTCGATCTTCATTGCAACCCCCGTTGCATACGACCTGATGAACAAGGCTGCAAAGAAAGAGGCTAAAAAAGCTGCTAAATAAAAGCACTTACGATAAACTGACTCAAAAAACCGCTCCTGCATAGTTGGGGGCGGTTTTTTGTATGCCTGGGGGTAGGGGAGTGATGAGGTCGTTTGGGCGTAAAATGAAAAAAAATTTGGTTTATTGGCGAGGATTTTGTATCTTTAACAAACCAAAATCTAATTAACTATGGCAGAAGAAGTTGAAAAGACCAGATATTCCGACGAGGAATTGGCTGAGTTTAGGGTGATTATACTCGATATGCTCGGCAAAGCAAAGGACGACTACGAACTGTTGCGTGCATCGGTTAACAACTCCGCAAGCAATGATACCGAAGATACTTCGCCCACCTTCAAGGTGCTCGAAGAGGGTGCCGCAACCCTGACCAAAGAGGAGATGGGTAGGCTGGCCCAGCGACAGTTAAAATTCATCAACCACCTCGAAGCCGCTCTGGTGCGCATCGAGAATAAGACATACGGCATTTGCCGCGAGACTGGCAAGCTGATTCCCAAGGAGCGCTTGCGCGTGGTGCCCCACGCAACCCTGTCGGTCGAGGCAAAGGAGAAGAGGCATTAGTGTCGCATCGCCTGTAGCAAAGGAGGGGGCACTTGTGTAGTGTCGCGAGGGGGGCATTTGTGTAGTTGAGTGCCGCCCACCCATTTGCCGATAACCCAAACGGAATAATAATCGTAGTAGCTTGCCAAACGTAACAATCTATACCGACGGCTCGTCGTTGGGCAACCCTGGTAGGGGTGGCTATGGCATTGTGTTGCTGTCGCCCCCGTACCGCAAAGAGTTGAGCGCAGGGTTTCGCCTTACGACCAACAATCGTATGGAGCTGATGGCCGTGTGCGTGGCGCTCGAGGCCTTGAAGTTCGAGGGCACCGAAGTTACGCTCTACTCTGACTCGAAGTACGTTGTCGACTCGGTCGAGAAGGGCTGGGTGTTTGGCTGGGAGAGAGGGGGATTTGTGAAGGCAAAGAACCCCGACCTGTGGCAGCGCTTTTTGCGTGTCTACCGCCGCCATAGGGTTAAGTTTGTGTGGGTAAAGGGCCACGCCTCTACGGTCGAGAATAACCGCTGCGACCAGTTGGCTGTGGCTGCTGCCAGTGGCCTTAACCTGGCCGAGGATGTGGGCTACAACCCCGCCGAGTAATTAGGCTATAACCCCGCCGAGTAATCGTACAACCTTGCCAAGCCCCACTTTAATAAGCGATAAAAACAACAAAGGCTATCCACTGCGGATAGCCTTTGTTGTGTATCATCCAAATTTCTTTGGATATTGAGGTAAGTATGCTACGACTCTTGCTCTTCGTCGAAGTTGTAACCAACGATTCGCGACGGATAGCTGCTCCAAGCTTCGGTATAATGCTCTACCGACTCCATAGGCACATAGAATCTATACTCCGACGCTAATCCAGAGAATGCATAAAGACTACCAACGGGAAAACTTGTGGTGTAAGGTGCAGTGTGTTTCAGATATATATCTTTGAGTGAACTACAATCCCTAAATGCATAACTTCCAATAGTTTTAACATTGGCAGGAATTACAATTGATGGCAGTGCCGAGCATTCGGAGAAGGCGTATTGATTGATTGTTTTTAACCCCGCACCGATATTTACATTTTCGAGTGAAATACAATCTCTAAATGCAGAATCTCCAATTGAGGTGACATTATCGGGGATTGTTACGCTCTTCAACGAAGCACAGCCCGAAAATGCATACGAGGAAATAGTGGTAACGGTCTCGGGAATTACCAAGTCGGTAACCAAAACATCGTTCAGATAGAGGTTCTTGGCCAGTTGCAGAGGGCCAGAACCATGACCAGAGATTCCGCACCAAGCTGCCAAATCGGTAATAAACACTGCTGCCAACGAAGAACAATTATTGAATGCATTATCACCTATCGAGGTTACACCCTTACCCATTGTTACATTAGTGATACCACTACAAGAGCTGAATGCACCTCTGCCAATAGTGTTTACATTATCGGGGATAGTGAGGCTTGTAAGCGAAGTGCAGTTTTCAAATGCATATTGGCCAATAGTCTTTACTCCACTACCAATGGTTAGGCGCGACAGACCGGTACATTCATTGAATGCATAATCTTCGATAGTAACGATATTGTCGGGGATGACTACTTTGGTCAACTTCGAACAGCTTTTGAAAGCATATTTGCCAATGGTTGTCATACCGGTGCCGATGGAGAGAGTTTTGATTGGAGTGTATGCGAAAGCCAATTCTCCTACCGAAGCCATACGGTTATGGAGCGTAACGCTATTGAGGGTTGCTCCATAGAAGGCATAATCTTTAATAGAGATAACGGTGTTGGGCAGGGTAAGGTCTGTAACTTTGGTGCCCTCGACATATAGCTGACCAGAAGCTGACAGTGGATTAGCAGAAGTGTTTGCAAAAGTGATGTTACACCAAGCTTCGAGATCCTCGACATAGACAGCTCGTGATGAGCCAGCACCCGAGAAAGCGTCTGTTCCCACCGTCTTCAAACTCATAGGGATAGTAATACTACCAAGACCGCTACAACCAATGAATGCGTTTTGTCCAATGGAAGTAACTTCGTCGTGCAAGGTTATGCTTTTAATAGAAGTACAGTTGTAGAAACTACGAGCTTTCAGAGTTGTAATATCGTTAGGTATAACCAAATCGGTTACCAACTGATTATTGAGATAGAGGTTTTTGGCGAAATAACAGGGATTTGCACAATAGGAAGAACCACTACTACTTAAACCAAAATTAATCTTACACCAAGCAGAAAGGTCGCTAATATGCACTGCTGCCAACGAAGGACAATCAGAGAATGCACCATCACCAATCGAAGTTACTCCTTTACCAATGGTAATGCTTGTAAGTGTCGAACAATCAACAAATGCACTCTTTCCAATAGTAGTAACACTATTAGGGATAGTGATAGTAGTTATCTTCGAGCAAACACAGAGGGCGTAGTCGCCAATAGAGAGCAGATTTTGAGGCAAATCGATGTTCTCCAAGGCTTTGCAGTTAGCAAATGCAGATTGACCAATCGAAGTAATACTATCGGGCATATCGACACTAATCAAGCCCGAACAACCCGAAAAGGCAGCGGCGCCAATAGATATTACGCTACTTGGAATAACAACGCTCTCTAACTCTGTCTTGGTTTTGAATGCGTCGGCGGGGATGGTCGAGATGTCGCCATCGAAGGTTATGACACCCTTACCATCCTCGTAGACATTGGTGGTTACGTTGGCACCAAATC
Organism: Tidjanibacter sp.; assembly: GCA_045543795.1. Taxonomy (GTDB): domain Bacteria; phylum Bacteroidota; class Bacteroidia; order Bacteroidales; family Rikenellaceae; genus Tidjanibacter. The sequence continues at coordinate 19,855 of JAZPXV010000034.1, read as the reverse complement.
CGGTTGTCGTGTAGGGAGCCAACACAGTGTCGTACTTAGAAGTATACCAAATCTCGTTGGCAGCAGGAGCCAGTGCCACATCGTCGCCACCCTCGTCGCCGGTATTGTCATCTCCACCTTCATCGCCGGTGTTATCGTCGCCACCTTCGTCGCCAGTGTTGTCATCGCCACCTTCATCGCCAGTGTTGTCGTCGCCACCCTCCTCAACTGTGCCGTTTACTTGGAGTGCAGCCATTGGCTGAATGGTGTTGCGGGTGATGGTGAGCGACTTGGACGAACTCTTCTCCAAGATAGTGCCGTCCTCGCAAGTGGCTGTAATGGTAATACCCTCGGCAAAAGTCTGAGGAGCCAACACCAAATAGAACGAAGTAGCCTGCTCGCTATCAAGCATTACACCCTCGCCACAATCAAGAGTAACAGTGGTAGCATACTCGCCAAATACCAACTCGCCACCCAACGAAAAATCATCACCCGACGAGCCTCCGCCACTGAGCAGTTTGAGCGTCAAATCACCATAGTTGAGCGTGGCATCACCAGCAAGCTGTTCCTTGCCATTGCCTTTCAAAGTAACCTTTTTGACCTTACCAGTACCTTTGAGCTGAACCTTTAGCCAGCCACACACACTCTCCAACGAAATTGTACCGGTAGTACCAACCGACACCATAAGGTTGCCACCTACGCCATAAGAGCCCTCGGTGTAGTATTGAGTGCTGGGAATATTTACAGCAACTGTGCGATTTTCGATATCAAGCTCGTAAGTGTCGCTATAAGGATAAAAAACAACCACCTCGCTCATCGTAGCTGTCGATGTGCCAGGATCTTGACAGGTAAGAGCACCACCCCTGGCACCGGTCTTACCCATGTAGAGCCAACGACCATTGGCGTTGTTTTTGTAAAAAACCGACACTTCGTCGTCCTCGGTCCAAACGGTCTGAGTAGCCGAGTTGAGTTGAACTTTGGTGTCGTCGGCAAATGATGCATAGAGTTCCTTGGGCAGTTCGTTTCCTGTCACCTGCTCCTCAAACTGATTCTGGCAGCCAACCAACATAAGCAGGCCAACCAAAACATAAAAATAAATACGTTTCATCTCTTCTTTTTGTTTGGTTACTAGTGTTTCCGATTAGTCCCAACCTGCCTCGGGATTTTCTTCGGGATCTACAAACTGGGTAGCAGCAATACCACTCTCTACTGCGACATGATTCACCTCTACTTCAGGGGCGAGGTAACCCTCTACGTTTTTAGTTTGCATAAGAGTTTATGTTTTGAGTTAATAAATAAGTAGTTGCAACTCAAAACCATACGGCTCCAATATGGCGAAAAGTAAAAACAAAAAGAAAGTGTGGAGTCGATTAGTCTATCTGAACTGACGCCCTAGGAAGCGCTTACCACAAATAAACATACCCCACACTCGTATCGAGAGTATAGGGTATGGAACACCCCAAATACTATGCAATACGGAGTGACGAGTGTGATGCTCTCCTTGTGGTAATGAAATTTCCTAGGTTTCAGTCCAAGGATAAAAGCTAATACACTTTCATCATATAATATGTCTATCGCGGGAGCAGGCCTCCCACGACTCTGCAAAAATAGTCGTATTTTTGTAAAAACCAACGCTTTGTGAGCGAGTTTATATCAAAAAAGCTGTCGCCCACGTGCAGCGACAGCTTTTTTACTTTTTAGTTTGTATGTGTGCCCAAAGGGATTAGCCGAGGTAGCTCTTCAACAATTTGCTGCGGCTGCTGTGGCGCAGGCGGCGGATGGCCTTCTCCTTAATCTGGCGAACACGCTCGCGGGTGAGGCCAAACTTCTCGCCAATCTCCTCCAAAGTCATCTCGGGATAGCCAATACCAAAGAAATACTTGATAATGTCTTTCTCCCTATCGGTCAGGGTATCCAAAGCCCTATCAACCTCGGTGGCCAGCGACTCGTTAATCAGTCCCCTATCGGCATTGGGCGAGTCGGCATTGACCAGCACGTCGAGCAGGTTGTTGTCCTCGCCATCGGCAAAGGGGGCATCGACCGAAACGTGGCGGCCCGAAACACGCAGGGTGTCCGAAACCTTCTCCTTTGGAATGTCCAGCATCTCGGCCAACTCCTCGGCCGAAGGTATGCGCTCGTTCTTCTGCTCAAACTGGCCAAAGGCCTTGTTGATTTTGTTGAGCGAGCCCACCTGGTTCAGAGGCAGACGCACAATACGCGATTGCTCGGCCAGAGCCTGCAAAATCGACTGCCTAATCCACCACACCGCATACGAGATGAACTTGAAACCACGGGTCTCGTCAAATTTCTCGGCTGCCTTGATAAGGCCCAGGTTGCCCTCGTTGATAAGGTCGGGCAGCGACAGGCCCTGGTTCTGGTACTGTTTGGCCACCGACACCACAAAGCGAAGGTTGGCTTTGGTCAGTTTCTCGAGCGCCTCTTGGTCGCCTTTTTTGATTCGCTGGGCGAGCTCTACCTCCTCTTCAACGGTGATGAGCTCCTCCTTGCCAATCTCCTGCAAGTATTTGTCGAGCGATGCGCTTTCGCGGTTAGTAATGGACTTGGTGATTTTTAATTGCCTCATAATCTTTTTCCTCTACTTGTGTCTATTCGTTTTCTCTGTTTTTTGCCTCATTAACCTCGTGTCGGAAAGCGCACCCTTGCAAATAACTTGTTTGTTGTGTTGCCCTTGTGGTCTTAGGTTTGCATCTCTGCCTACTTGCCCTGCCCAAAGCTCCAAGCCTATTCTACTAACGAGTAGCTTGCGCTACGGCCAGTCGAGGGGTAGATGCCGTCTACCGAAGTGACCTTTTCGGTCATCTTGTCGAGGTCGGCCACACTGGTTACGGCCTTCTCGTTGACGTGGGTGATGATAAATCCAGGCCTTACACGAGCTTTGGCCAAGAAACCACCCTCCCTAACAGCGGTGACCTTAACGCCACCCTTGATGCCCAACTGACGGGCTGCCTTGTCGCTCACCTCGGCAAATTCGCCACCAAGCGAGCCAGCTACAAAGACCTCATCTTTGCTGATAGGAGCTGCCTTTCCTGCCGTATTACGCAACACTACCTCAAAATGTTTCACTTTGCCGTCTCTTTTTATCTCGATTTTTATCTTGTCGTTGGGACGGTGCTGGGCCACTATCTCCGACAGGCGTGCCGAGGTGTCGATTTTAACCCCGTCGATGGCCACGATGATGTCGCCCTTCTGTATACCTGCGGCCTCGGCAGCACCACCTTTGGTTACCTCGGCAACCCAAGCGCCACCAATCTCGCTGATGCCCAAATCTTCGCCGCGCTGCTCTATAAAGTCGTTGTTAATCTCTTGGTACTGAACGCCCAACAGCGCACGCTGCACCACGCCATACTCCTTCAGGTCCACAACCACCTTCTTGACAATCGAGCTGGGTACGGCAAACGAGTAGCCCACATAGCTGCCCGTCTCGGACTTGATGAGGGTGTTGATACCCACCAACTCGCCTGCGGTGTTTACCAGCGCACCGCCACTGTTGCCAGGGTTTACGGCGGCGTCGGTCTGGATGAACGACTCAATGCTGTACTGGCTGGGAATGGCACCCAAGTTACGGGCTTTGGCGCTAACGATACCTGCGGTGATGGTCGACTGGAGGTCAAATGGCGAGCCAATGGCCAACACCCACTCGCCCAGTCGCAGTGCATCCGACGAGCCGAACTTCAGGAAGGGCAGATCTTTGCCATCAATCTTTATGAGCGCAACCTCGCTGGTGGGGTCGGTGCCCACAATCTCGGCATCGAAGGTGCGGCCGTCGTTAAGGCGTACCTTCACCTTGGTTGCATTCTCCACAACGTGGTGGTTGGTGACAATATAACCATCGGCCGAGATGAGCACACCCGAGCCACCTGCCTTTGCCTCGCGCGTGGGGGCGCCATAGTAGCCCTGGGGAATACCAAAGAACTGCAAGAAGGGGTCAAAACCCACCTGGCCCTTGACGGTCATCAGTACCTCAATGTTCACCACTGCACCTACGGCATTCTCGGCCGCATAGGTTAGGTCGGGATACTTCTCTTTGGCGTAGCTCACAAAGTGGTTGTTGCTACTTTCGGTGGTGTATAACGAGCCCTGGGTAGTGGCGCTGGTGGCCACAACCTGCTCGGCCTCGATCTGTTGCGATGTGATTACGGCGGCGGCAGTAAGTCCGCCTACGGCTGCTGCACCCACCAGGGCCACAGCTGCAATAAGTGCCTTTTTCATACTCTCTTTTCTCCTTGTTTTTTAGTGTTACTACTTGTTTGTTTCAAAAAAAATAAAAAAGTAGTTGTGCTACATAGGCTCTCTCTTCGCGTGCGTATATATAAATTAAGGTGCTATCGGCAGCCTGTGGTTTGCCTGGCGACAACCTCCTCGCTGCCCGTTTGCTCAATAAAAAAACGCCTTCCAAAGGCTTTTATTGTCGCTTGCAGGGGTAAAAATATAAATTTTTTTGCAATTTTTTTGCCGATTCGTTTGCACTAATCGAAAAAACCCTTACTTTTGCACTCGCAATTGGGTTGTGGTGTAATGGTAACACAACAGATTCTGGTCCTGTTATTCATGGTTCGAGTCCGTGCAACCCAACTTAACCGAGGTCACAAATTTTGCGACCTCGGTTTTTTTGTGGGCTTCGCCGTTTTGTTTTTTGGCCTTCGGCGCTGGGACTGCCCCTTTTTGTAAAAAGCGGCACCAAAAACTTTTAGTGTAGCCTTTGCGTTGAGGCTGGGCGTGGTGCCCTGACGGGCCTACAAAATACAAGAGTAGCAACTGCTTGCAAGTGAACTTGCGCAGCCGCTACTCTTATATTTTTGCATCCTCTTCGGATGCTCCCACTCCCATCCTCACCGAGAAAAGCACCACAACCACTCTCCCCCTAATTTAGGGGAGGAGTAGTTTGAAATCTCCCCTACGAAAGGGGAGTGGCCGTAGGCCGAGGGGTGGTCGAAATTGCCTGCGTGTCCTCACACAGACCCCTCCGCCCTTTGGGCACCTCCCCTAACTTAGGGGAGGAGTTGTTGTGGTGCTCATATAGCTCCTATAACTCCTATTAGTCTTATTACTCTTATTACTCTTATAAGAGCCATAAGAGCTATAGGAGTTATATGTTTTTCTTTAAGGCCCTTAATGACCTTAAGGTCCTTAAACTCCTTAGTGACAATAGCGGCCATTCGTCGTGGACCGATAACTTTCAACTTTCAATTTTCAATTTTTCTGCCCCAACATTTTGTATGTTAATTATTATGTGTATATTTGCACGCTTAACCAATGCAAAGGGGCGTGAGTATTAGGTGGTTCTGATGAAAACTGATAGGGGTTTTTGATGGTGCCAATGTTAAACTATTATTAAATTATTTTAATAAGTTTGCAAAATCAAAAATAACTCGTACCTTTGCGGTGAAGTTTTTAAGGTTCATTTAGGTTAGTAGTTTTAGGTTAGTGAAGGAAATTGGGAGTATGCGGCCAGCAGGCCGTACCCAAATTTCCTTATTTTAGGCCCAGGTGGTGGAATTGGTAGACACGCTACTTTGAGGGGGTAGTGGCCGTTTTGGCCGTGCAAGTTCGACTCTTGTCCTGGGCACACGAAAAGGCGCCGAGTAATTTACTCGGCGCCTTTTTTTTGTTTACTCGGCCTCTTTTTTGTACGCTCGACGCCTTTTTCTGTTGGGTGTGTGGCGATATTGGGGTGGGAGTGTGTAGTTTTTATGATTTCTTTTTTATACCTTTGTGGATACGGAACATATAAACAAACCAAATATCAACATTCCTACAACTATGAAAAAACAGTTAATCGTAGTGCTGGCTGCCCTGGGTATGGTGGCCTGCAACAGTCAGAAAGTTTATACCATCGAGGGTACTCTAGCCAATTTTAGTGGCAAGGTGGCCCTGACCGACAATCGTGGCGAAGCGCTGGCGGAGGTTGAGACCGATGCCGAGGGCGCCTTCAAACTTGAGTACGAGAGCGAGCACCCCTTTATGGGTATGCTCCGCATCGAGAATGATGCCGAGAATGTGGGCGAGAGGTACATTGCACAGATTTATGGCGACGATGTTAAGACCATCAAAGTCACCGGTACCAGCGACGACCTCATCATCGAGGGCGGTGCTGCCAATGCCGTGAACTCCGAGATTAGGGCTCTGAACCAGCAGATTGTCGACCGCGAGGTGGCAGGTGCTACTCGCGAGGAGCTGATTGCCTTCTATGAGGGTGAGATGGAGCGCCTCTATAACGAGAACAAGGACAACCTCTATGGCGTTATGTATATGGCAAGGCAGAAGAGCTATGAGATGACTGGCGAGGAGATTCTGGCCGCCATCGAGGCACTGCCCAAGACCTACAAGGCTATGCCTTCGATTGAGAAACTGGGCGAGAGGGCCGAGGCTCTGATTAGGGTTGGCGTTGGCAAACAGTTTACCGACATCGAGGCCCCCGATGCCGAGGGTAATATGGTCAAACTGAGCGACGTAGTTAAGGCCAACAAATATGTGCTGCTGGACTTCTGGGCTTCGTGGTGCGGCCCTTGTATGGGTGAGGTGCCCTACCTGGTTGAGGCCTACAAGGAGTACCACCCCCTGGGCTTTGAGATTTATGGCGTGAGCCTCGATAAGGTCAAAGAGCCCTGGTTGCGAGCTATCGAGAACAAGGGTCTGGTATGGGTAAATGTGAGCAACCTGCAGTACTGGCAGGAGCCTGCCGCAGCTCTCTATGGCGTAGGCTCGATTCCCTCGAACTTCTTGATTGATGGCGAGGGCAACATTGTGGCCCACAACCTGCGTGGCGAGGCGCTGGCCGAGAAACTGGCCGAGTTGCTGAAATAGAGCGCGTTTGGCATAAGCAATAGTGTGGGGCAGAGAGTATATTTCTGCCCCGTTTTTTTGGCGAACCGAAAAAAAACACTACCTTTGCGCCCGCAAGCGACTATGGGGCCACCGAGATTTGCATGAGGATGGCTGAGTGTCGCCCAAGTAATATTTTTAACACATTAAACACTAAAACACTATGCAAACTATTCAGATTAAAGGCGTTAAGCGCGACAACTTCGGTAAGAAAGGCGCTAAAGACATCCGTCGCGAGGGTCTTATCCCCTGCGTAATCTACGGTAACGGTGGCGAGTCGATTCACTTCGCAATCGAGACTGCAGAGGCAAAGAAACTCATCTACACTCCCAAATCGTACATCGTTGAGCTCGATATCGAGGGCCAGATTGAGAAAGGCGTTATGCGCGAGACTCAGTTCCACCCCGTTAAAGACTACTGCTTGCACATCGACTTCTTCCGCGTAGTTGCTGGCAAACCCGTAGCTATCGAGATCCCTGTTGCCGTTGTTGGTAACTCGGAGGGTGTTAAGGCCGGTGGTAAATTGCAGATTGCTCGCCGCAAACTTATGGTTTCGGGCTTGGAGGAGCACCTGCTCGACGAGCTGGTTATCGACATCACCAACCTGGGTGTAGGTAAGACCATCAACGTAGGCGACCTGAACTTCGAGGGTCTGACTATGCTCAACCCCGCAAGCGCAACCGTTGTAGCTGTTCTGGCTACCCGTGCTACCGCTGGTAAATAAGAGAAGTGGTCAGTCTGCAAGGCTGAACTAACAAAGCGCAAAACGCCCGATTCAACGTCGGGCGTTTTGTTTGTCAAGAGGCTGACAGTGTGGGGCAAGAAAAGTGCTCGGCACACAATTTGGACAATAGAGGGTAAAGGACAAATTAAACATAGATATGACCAAACAGAAAAACGAACAGAAGTGCGCTGACAACCAGGAGGTTAAAGGGGCGCCAGAGGTTGAGAACAACGAGCAACAGAGTGGTCAGCAGGCCGAGGCGGCTGACAATGTGGCAGAAGAGCAGCAGCCCGAGGCTGACAAAACGGCACAGGTGGCTGACGAGGCTGCCGAGTGGAAGGACAAGTATATGCGCCTGAGCGCCGAGTTTGACAACTATCGCAAACGTACCCTCAAGGAGAAGATGGATTTGATTGAGAGCGGTGGCGAGGATGTAATCAAGTCGATGTTGGCAGTGATGGACGACTTTGAGCGCGCCCTGGCTGCTATGCAGAGCGCTACCGATGTGGCCGCAGTGAGGGAGGGCATTGAGCTCATTCAGCACAAGATGAGCGACACTCTGAAGGCAAAGGGTGTGAGCGAGATTGAGGCTGCTGGGTTGCCACTGGATACCGACCTGCACGAGGCTGTGGCCCAGTTCCCCGCAGGCGACGACAAGAAGGGCCTCATTATAGACGTGGTGCAGAAGGGCTACAAGCTCAAAGAGAAGGTTATCCGCTACGCCAAGGTGGTTGTGGGCGAGTAAAACAATGTAGAAACGACCGTTAGACGTTGGTCGTTAGACGTTAGACAAATAGTATGGCAAAACGTGATTATTACGAGGTGTTGGGCGTAGAGAAAAACGCCAGCGCCGAAGAGATAAAAAAAGCCTATCGCAAGGCGGCGGTGAAGTATCACCCCGACAAAAACCCAGGCGACAAAGAGGCCGAAGAGAAGTTTAAGGAGGCTGCCGAGGCTTATGACGTGCTGAGCAACGACGACAAACGTGCCCGCTATGACCAGTTTGGTCACGCAGGTATGGATGGGGCTACTGGTGGCGGCTATGGTGGCTTTAGCGGCGGCGGGTTCTCGATGGAGGATATATTCCGCAACTTTGGCGACATCTTTGGTGGCCACTTTGGTGGCGGCTTTGGTGGCTTTGGCGGTGGCGGCTCGCGCGAGCGTAGCGTCAACCGCGGCTCGGACTTGAGGGTGAAGGTTAAACTCTCGCTCAAAGAGGTGGCCGAAGGGTGCACCAAGAAGATTAAGATTGCCAAGCAGGTGGCTTGTGATGCCTGCGGTGGTAGCGGTGCAAAAGACTCGAACGGCTACTCGACCTGCCCCAACTGTAACGGTGCAGGCTACACTATCGAGACCGTAAACAGCTTCTTCGGCAGGGCACAAACCCAGCGCACTTGCCCCACTTGCGGTGGCGAGGGTAGGGTAATCTCTAACCCCTGTAGCAAGTGTCGTGGCGAGGGTGTCGTAAGGGGCGAAGAGGTTGTAGAGATTCGCATCCCTGCAGGCGTGGCCGAGGGTATGCAACTGTCGGTTAGCGGCAAGGGTAATGCTGCACGCCACGGTGGTGTGAACGGCAACCTGCTGGTCGTAATCGAGGAGGAGCACAATCCCGACCTGGTGCGCGACGGCAACGACCTGTTGCACAACCTGAAGGTGCCCGTAACTACGGCCATCTTGGGTGGCGAGGTCGAGGTGCCCACCATCGACTCGAAGGCCAAGATTAAGATTGCCCCTGGTACCCAGGCTGGCAAGGTCTTGAGGCTCAAGGGTAAGGGCATCCACGAACTGAACGGCTACGGCAGGGGTGACATATTGGTGATTGTCGATATCGTTATCCCCACCAAGCTGACAAGCGAGGAGAAGAAGTTGCTCGAAAAGCTGGCCGACCAACCGAACTTCAAAAAGGTCGACAGCCCACGGGGCGAACAGAATATTTTTGACCGAATGCGCAATTTCTTCGGTTAAATACGTTATCTTTGTGGGTGGGCGCCAGAGAGGTGGCCACCTGCAATGTTTTTTTTACTTTACACCGATAGCACTTTATTGAGGATATGTTTGGAATAGGTCAGTCGATTAGGCGCAAACCCCGCCAGTTCAGCTACAACCCACGATACTACGATGCCGATGCCGAGGCTCGCAACCAGCGTCGCATTGAGCTCGGTCACGCCCCTCGCGAGGAGGATGGCCAGAAGAAGGAGTACACCCCAGGCGACATTCTGCGTGCCCGTAGCGAGCAGCGTGCCCGACAGGCAGAGAAAAACGCAGCCGCACGCCGCAAGAGCAACAAAACCCGAATGATGTTTGCCCTGCTGCTGATTGTTGGCTTAGTGCTACTGGTTAGGTCTATTATGCAGACTCTGTAAGTGTTAATGTAATGAAGATACGTCTTTTGCCCGATAGTGTGGCCAATCAGATTGCCGCAGGCGAGGTTGTGGGTAACGCCTCGTCGGTTGTGAAGGAGATGGCCGAGAATGCAGTCGATGCAGGTGCCTCGTTGGTGACGATTAACTTTCGTGCCGACGGGCGCGAGCTTGTGCAGGTGACCGACAATGGCGAGGGTATGACCCCTGCCGATGCACGATTGGCATTCGACAAACACGCTACGAGCAAAATCACCTCAATCGAGGATATATACCGACTACAGACCTTTGGCTTCCGTGGCGAGGCGCTGGCCTCGATTGCGGCGGTGGCCGAGGTCGAGCTGACTACTCGTACCGAGAACGAAGAGGTGGGGTGTAGGATTGTGATGCGCGGCGGCCAGTTTGTGTCGCAAGAGCAGGTGGTGGCCCCCAAAGGTACTACCTTCAAGGTGCGCAACCTGTTCTACAACGTACCTGCCAGGCGCAAATTTATTGAGGACAGCGACCACGAGGCAGCCAAGATTAAGGCCGAGTTTACGCGAGTGGCTCTGTGCCACCCCGAGGTGGCCTTTATGCTCTATAAGGATGACGCCCCTCTCTATAACCTGCCCGTAGCTCCGCTCAAGGGGCGTATCGTAGGGCTTATGGGCAAGAGTATGGCGGCCCAGCTGCTTGAGGTGAGCACCAACACCTCGATTGTCAACATCAAGGGCTTTGTGGGCAGGCCCGAGTCGGCCAAGAAGCGTAACAAAGAGCAGTACTTCTTTGTCAATGGCCGCTACTTCAAGAGCCCCTATCTGCACAAGGCTGTGCTGGCAGCTTACGAAAAGCTGATTCCTGCAGGGGTGTTCCCCTCGTACTTCCTCTACCTGACGGTCGACACCGACAAGGTCGATGTGAACGTACATCCCCAAAAGACCGAGGTCAAGTTTAGCGAGAATAGCGAGATATGGCAGATTGTCAATGCCGCGGTGCGCGAGTCGCTTGCCAAGACGGGCGCTGTGCCAATGATGGACTTCGACGACGAGGGCGAGGTGCAGATTCCTGTCTTTGGCCCCGATAGCAACCGCGAGCTGCACGAGCCTGCCTCGACCATCAACCCCTTCTACAACCCCTTTACGGCCAAGTTGCGCCAAACTAACAACGCAGGTGGCGGTAGTGGCTCTGTGGGAGGCAGGAGTGGTGGACTGTCGAGTGGCTTTGGTGCAGGGATTGATGACTTTATGAGCCCCTATCCGTCGTCGCCCGAGAGCGAGGTGGAGAGGGAGTTTGATAGCTCGATTATGGAGTTTATCGAGGGTGGCGAGGCTGTGAGCGAGGAGTCGCAACAGGAGTTGGCCCTCGACCAGTCGGCCGACTATTTTCGTGGCGCGGTGCCTCTGGCTGGAGGCTATGTGGCGACATCGCTGGGCGGTAGACTGGCCATTGTAGACCTTGCCAGGGCTCGCGAGGTGCTTATGTTCAAGCGCTATATGTCTATGCTCAAGGGCGATGTGTCGGTGGGGCAGGCACTGCTGTTCCCCGAGAGGATGGTGCTCTCGGCCGACGATGTTGAGCTGATGAATGGGCAGAGCGACAAGTTTGGCGCCTTTGGCTTTGACTTCCAGGTGGTCGACCAGAATACGGTCGAGTTTAGTTCGCTGCCTGCCGATATCGATAGGGGGGCAATTGAGGAGTTGGTCTACGATATGCTCGACTCGCTGCGCGACGGCATTGGGTTGAGCGACAGGGTGCGCAAGGAACGCCTGGCCTCGATTTTGTCGAAGAGCAGTGGTGTGAAACGACTCTCGGAGGGCGAGGTTGAGGCTGTGCTCGATTCGCTCGAGGGGTGCAAAGATTGCAGCTTGACCTACGATGGTAGACCTGTGGTAAGGCTCATCGAACCGAACGAGATAAAAACAATGTTCTGATAATTGAGAATTGAGAATTGAGAATTGAGAATTGAGAATTGAGAATTGAGAATTGAGAATTCCCCTATACATCAAAATACTGATAACTGACAACTGATAACTGACAACTTACAATCGAAAGATATGTACAAAACAAACACTCCTCCTATTGTGAGGAACTTGCTGATAGTAAATGTGTTGGTCTTTCTGACACAGGCTCTGCTGCCCCCAAGTATGGGTAGGTGGTTTGAGATGACTTTTGCGCTCCACTCGCCAATGGTGCTGAGGGAGTTCTATCAGCTCTTTTCGTATATGTTTATGCACGCTGGCCTGAGCCACCTGTTCTTCAATATGTTTGCGCTGTGGATGTTCGGCAGGGTGATTGAGTACGACCTGGGCAGCAAACGATTCTTGACCTACTACCTTGTGTGTGGTGTGGGCGCGGGATTGATGCAGCTGGGCGTGAATGCTATCGAGGGCGGTATGTCGCTTACGGTGGGCGCAAGTGGCGCGGTATACGGATTGCTGCTGGCCTACGGTATGCTACACCCAAACAACACCATTATGCTTATGTTCCCACCCATCGCGCTGAAGGCCAAGTGGTTTGTGGTAATTTATGGCGTCATTGAACTCTTTGCAGGCATAGCCTCGTCGGGTGGTGGTGTAGCTCACTATGCCCACCTGGGCGGTATGCTGTGGGGTTTCTTGCTGTTGCGCTATTGGAAGAAAACCAATCAGATTTGGTACAAATAGGTGGCTATGAAGGAGGGATATTATAGGAGCGAGACGAGCCGAGCGGGCCGAAACAAGCCGTCTAAAGGTGGCGGTGGCTCACTGGGTTGGCGCATTGCCGACCTGGTGATGCTGGTCGTTACGGTGGTGGCTGTGGTGGCGCTGCTGGTGGCTCTGCTTGCAGGTGTTGTAGACCCTCGCGGGGGTGTGATTTTTGCCTTTGCGGGACTATTCTATCCGCTCATTTGGGTGGCCAATCTGTTTTGTGCCTTCTGGTGGGCCGCCAGGTGGAAACGACACTTCTTTGTCCCACTGGTGATGTTGCTCATTGGCGCTGGCAGTATGGGGCTCTTCTACCGTGGCGACGTATCGACCAAGCCCGACGATGTGGTCAAGGAGAAGAACGACCTGGTGGTCGTAAGCTATAACGTGATGAACTTCAGCAATGAAGATGCACCCGAGGGGGTTGACAACTTTGACCGCGTGGCCGAGTGGGTGTCCAGCCAGGGGGCCAACCTGGTTTTGCTCCAAGAGGCCCACTTCTCGAACGAGAAGAGCTTTGATGAGTTTAAGTCGAAGCTCAAACGACTGCCCTATGGCTACTTCTACAACGCCGAGGTGAAAAAGACGGGCGAGCCGACGGGCTCGGGCTATGCAATGTTTAGCGCCTACCCGATTGTGAAGAAGGGCGTTGCGTCGGCCGATAGCACGATGTACCACTCGCTCTGGGCCGATGTGCGCATAGGTCGCGATACGGTGCGTTTGGTCAACAACCACCTCCAGTCGACTGGCATTACCGAGCTGGAGCGCACAACCACGCTGACGGCCGAGATTGTGGGCGACTCGCTGGCGCACGAAAAGCTGTGGGCTGTGGGGTCGAAGATGAAAGAGAACTACCAGAAGCGTGCCGAGCAGGCCGACAAGGTGGCCGAACTGGTCGAGAACTCGCCCCACCCAGTGATTGTGGTGGGCGACTTCAACGACACCCCAAAGTCGTACACCTATCGAACTGTCAGGGGCGCTGGGCTGATAGATGCCTTTGTTGAGAAGGGACGCGGAGTGGAACACACCTTCAAGGGGCTGTTCAACCTCTTTAGGATTGACTATATTATGGCCTCGGAGGGGCACTTTGAGGTGAAGGAGTACGCCTCGCACGACGAGCCTATGAGCGACCACAAACCCTTGACTGCCCGACTGGGAGTGGTCGAGTAGGGGGTGAGTGAAAGAGATGAGAAAAAGCGTAAGTCTGAACATTCAGACTTACGCTTTTTCGTATGGCTTAAAACTGTGCCACGAAGACCTGCTCTTCGGTGTAGAGCGGCTCGTAGGTGGGGCGGTGGTCGTAGAGGCCATACATCGCCGAGCCCGAGCCCGACATCGAGGCGTAGAAGGCACCACTCTGCAACAGGCGACGTTTGATGTTGACGAGCGGCAAGTGGTTGGCAAAGAGCGATTTCTCAAAGTCGTTCACAATGGCCTCTTGCCACTTCTCTCGAGGCAACTTAAGGCGTTCGGCCAGCGGCATTGAGGGCTCGTGAGGGGTAACCCCTGCGTAGGCCTCGGCTGTAGAGATGCCAAAGCCTGGCTTGGTAACCACACACCACACACCACCGAGGTCAATCTCGGCAGGCTCCATAATCTCGCCCCTGCCACGACAAAACGTCGGCTGCGAGTAGATAAAGAAGGGCACATCACTACCCAGGCGAGCGGCCAGGCCTACCAACTCCTCGCGGCCCAGCCCCAGCGAATATATCTCGTTGAGCCCCACCAGGGTGGCAGCAGCGTCGGCACTACCTCCACCCAGCCCAGCCCCAAAGGGGATAGTCTTGCGCATCGCAATGTGGGCACCGCCAATGCCATAGAGCTCGTGTACGAGCATCCAGGCCCTGACGACCAGGTTGCGGTCGGCGGCGCAGTCGATATTGAGCCCCTCGACCTCGAGCTTTACGCCTGGGTTGGCGGTGGGCAGAATCTCTATGGTGTCGCTCACACCTGCGAATGGAAGCATCAGGGTGTCAATGTCGTGAAAGCCGTCGGCTCGGCGGCGCAGTATGTCCAGGCCGAGGTTGATTTTGGGAGTGGGGTTGAGTAACATTTGTAGTAGGTTTTGTGTGTGATATCGCAGCCAATGTTGCGCACCACAAAGATAATTATTTTACCTTTGCATAAAAATAGTTTTACGATGAAAACACGCACCGAAATTTCCGTTCTCCGCTCCGAGAATCTTATCTCCACAGGCCAAAGTGTTGTGGCTGTGGGGTCGTGCTTTGCCGAGGTGGTTGCCCACAAGCTGGCCGACCGATGGGTAGATGTGGAGTCTAATCCGCTGGGCGAGATGTTCAACCCGCTCTCGATTGCCGACTGCATAGAGCGACTTGCCGAGGGTATAGAATTCGCCCAAGAGGAGCTGGGCTGTAGGGGCGACCTGTGGTTTGCCTACGACACTGCCGACCTGATGGCGCAGACTTCGGCCGAAAGGGCGCTGGGCGTTGCTAACCAGGCTGTTAGGCGTGGCGGTGAGGCTCTGCGCAAGGCCGACTGGGTGGTGCTTACGCTTGGTACAGCGTGGGTGTATGAGCGAGCAGGTAGGGTGGTGGCCAACTGCCACAAGATGCCCCAGAGCGAGTTTGTGCGCCGCCTGCTCTCGGTCGACGAGATTCGCCAGAGGCTTGTGGCACTGCTGAACGGCCCCCTGGGGGATAAAAATGTGGTGCTGACCATCAGCCCTGTGCGCCACCTGGCCGACGGTTTGGAGGGTAACTCGCTCTCGAAGGCGCTGCTGCGTGTGGCGGTCGATAGGGTGGTGGCCGAGTGTGCCAATGCCCACTACTTTGCCGCCTATGAGATTCTGCTCGACGACCTGCGCGATTATCGTTACTATGCGGCCGATATGGCCCACCCGAGCGAGGTGGCCGAGGAGTATGTGTGGGAGCGCTTTGCCGAGGCTTTTGTGGCCGACGAGGTGTTGGCCGAGGGCGAGCCGTACAGGCGACTGCTGGCTATGGCAGCCCACCGCCCCCTGCACCCCCAGAGCGAGGCCTATCGAGCACATTGCGCTACGGTCAGGGAGAGGGCACGCCAACTCTTGGCCGTAAAACCTACTCCCAGGCTCGAAGAATTGGCCCATTTTGGGCTCGAAGAGTAGTTTAATTGCCCCAAAGGGGCAAAATGTAGGGATAAGGTGTGGCAAATCCCACGCTTTGTAGCTATATTTGTAGGATGTTTTTGCGAGCACTGTGCTCTGCATAACAAACCCAAACCAGATGAAGATGAAAAAAGCACTCTTGTCGGCACTCTTTGCGGTGGCTACCATTGCGGTGGCTACGGCCCAAAAGCCACGCTTGGTGGTCAACATCGTTGTGCCCCAACTCTCGGCCTCCGACCTGCGCCCCTTGCAGGGCCAACTGTCGGCCGACGGCCTGGGTGGACTGCTCGACGGCGGAGTGCGCTACGACTATGCCTACTACCCCTTTGTCCCCACCTGCGAGAGTGCCCTGGCGGCTCTGTCGACGGGTGCAACGCCTGCTTTGAGCGGCATCGTGGGCCCCAAGTGGTGGAATTTCACTACGGGAGCGGCAGTGGGGGCTGTGGCCGATAGTAAGTCGAGCAGCTACGATTGCGACACCGACGAGTCGCGAGTGTCGAACGTCAACCTGGTGCTGCCAACCATAGGCGACGCCCTGCGCAGCCAGTCGCCCGAGAGCAAGAGTATCGCCATCGCCACCAACCCATCGTCGGCCATTATTCTGGGAGGACTTAACCCCAATGAGGTGTGGTGGATAGACTCGCTCGGTGCTCGCTGGACAACCTCTACCAAGTATCTGGCCCAACTGCCCAGGTGGGTGAAAAACCATAATGCCGAGGGTGGCTGGCGCCGCACTCTGGCAAGGCCCTGGGTGTTGACCAAGGGGGATGACCAATATCACGCTACAAAAAGCTCAATAGTTCGCCCACAGGGCTACCAACTCACCCGAGCCGAGCAGCAGGCCAAGCCCAAGTCGAAGGATTTGCGCAAGGCTACGCGCAGTTATGTGGCCAACGATATGGTGGCGGAGTTTGTGCGCGAGGCTGTCATTTACAACGCCCTCGGTGGCGACGAGCACACCGACTTGCTGTCGGTATGTTTCGATGCACCTGCCAGGGTGGCTGCCATCTACGGCACCGACTCGCGCGAGTGGGAAGATATGATATATAGGCTCGACAGCGCGCTGGCCGAGATGAAAAACTTTGTGGCGGCCCAATGTGACGGTCAGGTGGTATGGGTACTCACCTCTGACGGAGGAAGCGAAAAGGTTGTTGACCCCTCGAGGGCCCAAAAGTTTGTGGTCGACCAGTTTATGTTCTTGCTGGGCACATATATGAACGCCAACTACGGCAAGGGAGATTGGATTCTGGGCCACTCGGGCGGAGCCATTTGGCTCAACCGCAATCTGGTGCGCTCGAAGGGGCTTGACATAGAGAGTGTGCAGCGTGGTTTGGCACAGTTTGCGCTCCAGTATGGCGGCGTGTCGCACGTTGCAGTACAGGCCGATATGGTGAGCGGAGGAGTGAAGAGCGGTGTTGCGGAGTTGTTGCAAGAGGGGTTCTACCCCCGCAGGTCGGCCGACCTGGTGGTGGTGCTTATGCCTGGGTGGGTTATGGTGCCAAGCGAGGATAGCCAGGTGCCCAAGTGCTACGGGGCTACTATCTATGATGCCAGCCGTCGCACACTGCTGTCGATTAGTGGCTTTGGAGTTGAGGCCCGAAAGGCTGTTGTGCGCAAGGTCGATGCCTGCTCGCTGGTGCCTACACTGGCACGACTCGTGGGTATCGACAACCCCACAGGAGCAAGCGCCGAGCCCCTTGTAGAGGTGTTTGAATAGACAAATTTGAACAGAGAGAGAAAAAACGTAAATACGCTGAAATATGTTAGACAAAGTTCAGGAGGAGATTATCGCCGACTTCGAGATGTTCGACGACCCCGATGACAGGTTGCAGTACCTGATTGATATGGCCGACGAGTGCCACCAGATAGACGAGCGCCACAAGACTGAGCAGTACCTTATCGACGGCTGCCAGTCGAGGGTGTGGATTGATGCCGAGCTGAAGGACGGCAAGGTTTACTTTACGGGCGATGCCGATGCGCTGATTGTCAAGGGAATTGCAGGGCTGTTGATTCGTGCCCTGGGTGGTCGCACGCCCCAGGAGATTTTGCAGACCGAGCTCTACTTCATTGACCGCATAGGCATACGTTCCTACCTGTCGCCCACCAGGGCCAATGGTCTGTCGGAGATGCTCAATCAGATGAAACGCTACGCCCTGGCCTTCTCGGCAGCGCAGGGACAGTAGGAGTGTCAATAGACCTACACAAGAAACAACGCCAACCGGAAAAATATGAGTATGACTCCCGAAGAGATTCAGAATATCGAGAGCGAGATTATTGACGTTCTCAAAAACATATACGACCCCGAGATTCCCGTAAATATCTACGACCTCGGCCTTATTTACGACGTAGACTACACCCCCGACGGCAAGGTACACATCCGTATGACCCTCACCGCCCCCAACTGCCCTATGGCCGATATGCTGGTCGAGGATATCCACACCCAGGTGAGCAAGACCAAAGGTGTGAGCGAGGTGGTGGTAGAGATTGTGTTTGACCCACCCTGGGACAAGAGTATGATGAGCGAAGAGGCTCTGATGGAGCTCGGAATGTTGTAATAAAACCAGTGCAACGAGCCCATTACAATAGTTAATCCTTAATAGTCTTATCTGCGAGCAATGAAGCGTGACCCGAACGAGTGTTTGATGCTGTTGGCAACGGTGGAGCCACTCTATCGCACCAAAGTGATAGAGAGCCTGCTGACGCAGAGGATTATTGCCAAAACCCAGAGGGTGAACAACATCTGGCACGAGTCGAGTAAGGACTGGAATCAGACTCTCTACACCATGGCGGCCTATGCTCTTGGGGCACCACAAAACTCGGCCCCCGCACAGCAACTGAGCCACATAGTTAACTACAATATGTGTCTGCGCGAGCGTAGCAGGGTGCAGAGCGTCGAGGCAATGTTGCTCGGAGCATCGGGACTGTTGGCGGGCGAGTATTACGACAACTACATTGTAGCCCTACAAGAGGAGTATGACTACCTGGCTAACAAATACTCGTTGCAGGCAATGAAGGCTGGGCAGTGGAAGGTGTCGCACAATTTTCCTGCAGGTGGACCCGTTATGCGTCTGGTGCAGTTGGCTGCGTTGGTGTGCAAGCCAGGCTTCTCGTTTGATGCGCTGATGGGGTGTGCCACCCTCGGCGAGATTGATGCCCTGCTGGGGGTTGAGATGTCGGACTACTGGCAGCAGCACTTCACCCCTCAAGGTGCCAAAACAAAGGTACACAAGCGTGTAGGCAGGGACAAGGTGGTTATGATGGCCATCAATCTGGTCGTTCCGCTACAGATTGCCTATGCCGAGGCAATGAACGATGCGGAACTCAAAGAGAGGACCCTCGGGCTGCTCGAAACACTGCCTGCCGAGCACAACAAACTGGTGGCAAGGTGTACGGGCGTGGGGGTGCCTTGCAGGTCGGCCTACGACTCGCAGGCCCTGATTGAGTTGCAGAATTTGTGCGCCAGAGGTGGCTGTTTGGAGTGCCCACTCGAAAAACAACTGCGAAAAGGCTAAGTTTCAACTTTTTTTTGCGTATCTTCGCACCGTTTTACGCGCGCGAGCGCAGGTGTGAACGAGCGCGTTGAGAGAGTTTTAAGAACAAAATAATACAACACAACGATATGAATATAGTTCAATCAATCCTCAAACTGTTCTTCGGAACAAAGAGCGACAAGGATCGCAAAGAGATTCAGCCCTATGTAGACAAGGTGCTGGCCCTCTATCCCCAAATCGACGCCCTCTCGAACGACGAGCTGCGTGGCCGCTCGGCTGCGCTGAAGGCCAATATTGCCGAGTTTATCCGCCCCGAAGAGGAGCGCATTGCACAGCTGAAGGTCGAGCTCGAGGGCAACATCAGCATCGAGAAAAAGAGCAATATCTCCAAGGAGATTGACGAGTTGACCAAAAAGGTCGATGAGAAAATCGAAAAACGACTCGACGAGATTCTGCCCGAGGCCTTTGCCATTATGAAGTCGACGGCTCGCAGGTTTGCCGAGGCCGAGGTGGTCGAGGTTACTGCAAACGAGTTTGACCGCAACTTGGCGGCCGACCGCGACTTTGTGAACATCGAGGGCGACAAGGCCATTTGGCAGACACACTGGTTGGCAGGTGGCAACGACATCAAGTGGGATATGGTCCACTACGACTGCCAGCTGTTTGGTGGCGTGGTGCTCCACAAAGGCAAA
>JAZPXV010000033.1:0-19712 GCA_045543795.1 Tidjanibacter sp. | reverse complement strand
AGATAAACAAGATTAAAATTGAAAACCTTGCGGCATTCAAGGATGCGACACTTATTTCGCATCCCGATTTTGCCATTAACCGAGGTGTTGAGGTCGCTACGGCTATTGGGCGGGTGATGAAAAAGGGCGAGCCTTATCGCTTTATGGAGAATCGCATTGTCAGGGTTTTGCGTGGGTTAATCTGTCTGTCTATCAATCTCCGTGAGTACCGAATTGCCGAGGGTAAGGCACTCTATGTGGGGCAAAACTCGGTGGCAGAAATTCTCGATTATGATGCCAACTCGGTTGTCGATTTGTTGGGTTTTACACTCTCTGCGGAGAATGAAAACATTAAAGAGGAGTACCTCATTGGCAGAGAAAACGAGCTGTGGATGGAGGAGTATTTTCAACTGATATACACCATTTCGGCTACACAACCATTTGATTGGCGAAGCGTAGAACATCTGCTGCTGTCGCTGCACTATCGAATTGTAGATAGCACCGTCAGTAGCCACCACCCAAAGGGGCGCAGAGAGGAGTTGTTCCGCTTGTTTATCGAGCAACTCAACACGCATCGTGGCAAACGCGACCTTTCATTCTATGCCGAAAGGATGAATATATCGCCTCAATATCTCAGTCGTTTGGTCTTTGAGGCAAGTGGCACTGTGGCGAGTGATTGGATAAATCGTGCGGTTACACTGCAAGCGAAACTGCTTCTACGCAGTTCGGGGCTTACCGTCGAGCAGATTGCCGAGGAGCTTAATTTCTCGACAACACCATATTTTTGCCGTTTTTTCAAACGCGAAGTCGGCATAACGCCTGCAAAATATCGTATCACTCAAAAATTATAATAGCCAATGTTTGCCCTGGCCGATTGCAACAACTTTTTTGCCTCCTGCGAGAGGGTATTTCGCCCCGACCTGCAGGGCAAGCCTATCATTGTTCTGTCGAGCAATGACGGCTGTGCTGTGGCCCGCAGCAACGAGGCAAAGTCTCTGGGCATAAAGATGGGGGCTCCACTATTCCAAATACGCGACATTATCAAAAGGCACAATGTTGCGGTCTTTTCGGGCAATATGGCCCTCTATGGCGATATGTCGCAGAGGGTGCGCTGGGTGCTCGAGGAGTATGCCCCTTCGGTCGAGGTCTACTCTATCGACGAGTGCTTCTTGGACCTGCGCGGAATGGTGGGCATAGATTTCGACGCCTACGCAAAGGAGATTTCGGCCCAATGCTGGAGGCAGACATCCATACCCGTATCGGTGGGCATTGCCCCCACCAAAACACTCGCCAAGATTGCATCGAAGCTCTGCAAGCAGTACCCCAAGCTGCGCGGTGGGTGCTATATGCACCGCCCACAGGATATCGAAAAGGTACTCCGCAAGTTCCCCATCGAGGATGTGTGGGGCATAGGGCGCAGGTCGGCCCCGAAGCTCAAAGCTATAGGGGTCAGTACGGCCTACGACTTCACCCAACTACCCCAAGCCAGGGTGCAATCAATGTTTGGAGTTACGGGCCTGAGGACCTGGAACGAGCTCAGGGGGACTCCAAGCATCGAGTTTGAGGATGGCTTTGAGGCCAAGCAATCTATCTGCGTGTCGCGCAGTTTCTCAAGCGAGATATACAGCCCCGAGGAGCTTCAGGAGCAGATAGCCAACTTTGCGAGCTCAATGGCCGAGAAGCTACGCAAGCAGAGGAGCGTCGCGGCCGAGATGGTGGTCTTTGCCTACACCAATCGGTTCAAGGAGTCGCAGCCGCAGGCCTACTCCAACACCCTGATATCGTTTACCACCCCCACATCTGACCACCGCAAGATAGTTGCCGAGGCAGCCCACGCCACACAAAAGATTTTCAAGCGAGGCTATGGCTACAAGAAGGCTGGCGTTGTTGCCACCAAGATTGTGCCCGAAGGCGAGGTTATGCGCTCGCTGTTTGAGGACACCGCAGCCATAGAGAGGGAGCAGAAGATAACCTCGGCCCTGGACATCATCAATGCCACCTATGGCGCTGGTACAATCAAACTGGCCGTTCAGGGTAGCGGCAAGATTAAGTCCGCGAGCGAGAGCCAATCGCCCCACTACACCACCCGCTGGAGCGACCTTCCAAAGGTGAGCGTAAAATGAAAGACTGCCACAAACTCTGGGGCTTGGTTTTCGTGCCCACCACCATTGTCCTTGCATTCTCTATGTGCAAGGGTATAAAAGAAGAATTATTAATACCCGTGAGGTTCTTTGGAAAAGGCTAAAAGTTCCTAAAGTCCTTAAAGTCATTAAGGTCCTTAAGGCCCTTACTCGCAACTATCACTTCAGATGCTCTGCAACTTTCTGGAGGAGAGAGCCTTGGCCGTATCCCATCCAGCGGTCGATAATCGTGCCATCGGGGGAGATGAGGGTGTAGTTGGGAATACCTCCCTGGTCGTAGTGGGCATAGATACCTGTTTCTTGCTTGCCGTCGCTCCAATTGTGCCACGACATAGGGTATTTTTCCGAAGCTGTGCGCCACGCATCGTCGGTGTCGGTGGTGATGCTCACAACCCTCAAGCGGTCTTTGAACTTCTCGGCAATCTCGCCCATCTCGGGCAGTGCCATTATGCAGGGACCGCAGCCGTGGGACCACAAGTCGAGCAGTATGTAGTAGCCGCCGAGCTCCGAGAGGGTGTGGTGGCTGCCCTCCAGGTCGTAGAACTCGCCATCAATCATAGGCTCGCCAACGGTAGCCTCCCGCGGGGGATAGAGCTGGATTCGTATCTGCTCATACGCGGGGTGAGTGTGCCACTCCTTGCCAAGAGAACTAAAAAGCTCCTCTACATCTTGGCGGTGGGGGTACTCGGGGTCGTACTTACACAGGCTCGCCATCTCATTAAGGTGCATCATACCCACCTCATCCATCTTGCACCTCTTCATATACTTGATAAGGTGTCCGTGAATCTCCGTTACAAGTCGCTGTTGCTCACGGCCCAAACTATCATATTGTGCCTGCAATAGTTCTCTGTCTGCATCGGGTTCTTGAGATTTGAGACTAATCATATTATCCTCAATGACAACCCTTTGGAGTTGGTCGTAGAGCTCCTCTGCGCAACGGATATACCTCTGCGACGAACTGTTTTCTGGGGCTGGGCCTTTGACCTCCCAAGTGTAGATTAGCTTATCCTTGCCCTTGACCTCTACCTTGTCGCCTGCCTCTGCCCAGATGTGGGCGGCCATACTCGGAAAGTCGTCCCTCCAGCAGAGCAGCGTGAGGTGCTCTTTCTCCGCCTCGGGAGTGACGCGGAAGTAGAACTTGCCCTCTCGGAGCGTGTCGTGGGCTATGGCCATACCTGCCTGACCGTCAAGCCTAAAGAGGTAGAATACTGCACCATCCTCCACATTGGCCACTCGGCCCTCAATCTCGTAGTAATTCTTGGGTGCGTCGGGCCCGCACGCCACAAGGCACAATGCGATGCCAAAGAGTAGAATCAGTCGTTTCATATACTTGTGATAATCTAAAGTCTAACATTATTCTACCGCAAAGATAACTAAACTCTTTAGTATAGAAGAATTAATTGCGGGAAAAACGGTCAGTTGTGTTTACGGGTATCTTTTTTATATTATTATATCAAAGGTAGCACAAAAATCTCAATCTACAAAGTATTAGTGATTTGGAATTCAATATAGTTAGAAATCTTGAAATCATCCAGAATTTGAGATACTTTTGTGTGATGGGGCTATGTCAAATTATTTAACTTGGGAATTTGGGATTGTTACACCTTTGATATAATAATTAAAAAAAGATACCTACGACGCCGAGGGGCGAGGAGCCAGGAGCCAGAAAAAAGGGGACAGGAGTGAGGAGAGAGGGCCGATTGCCTTGCTTGGGGATTTAGTGCAGAAAGTCCCCGAGAACTGACAAGCCTGATTGTGAGATAGTTTTGCATTGTGTAAAAACTTTTTTTTGAAAAAAAACTCAAAAAAGTTGCAGGATAAAAAAACTTGCCGTATTTTTGCCTCGCTTTTAGGAAGTAAATGCTGTTTTAGCTCAGTGGTAGAGCACTTCCTTGGTAAGGAAGAGGTCCCGAGTTCAATCCTCGGAAACAGCTCAAAGCAAACAATGATGAACGACACCCAATGGGTGTCGTTTATTATTTAAGACAACTGAGTTGAGTGCTTGCACGCATAAGAAGTTGGCTTAAATAACAAAACAAGGGGTGCCACGCTTGCGGCACCCCTTCATCATTGTTTGCTTTGAAAGCGCCCGCGGCGGCGCAAGAGGAAAGGGCAACACAGAGTGTTGGCCAATCCTCTTTGAGATAGCGCCCCTGCGGCAGCAGGAGGCTCTTACTCTCTGTTATCCACCTGGTTGCGGTAGACAACGTAGCGCTGGTAGAGGTACTCGGTCGAGAGGTTTAGCAGCATATTCAGCGCAGTAACCAGGTACTCGTTCCACCCCATTCCCTCAACCAGCCAGTTGCCCAGCAGGGTAGTTACGGGCGTAAAGACACAGTAGTAGGCCACCACTTTGGCCATTGCCGCAGGCACTTTGGCGGCCGATTTGAAGGTGAACTTACGGTTGAGTGTAAAGTTCCACAATATTGACAGCGGCAACGACAGCAGATAGCTGGGCCAGTAGGGCCACCCCGTAAGCTCGTTGAAGAGTGCAAACGAGCCAATCTGAATCACTCCTGCGCTGGCCGAAAATAGCACAAACTTTACCACACGCCAGAGTTCTCTATTTTTACCTTGTTGTTTCCTCATTTTTGTATTTCCCTAAACTAACCCAAACCCAACTTTCTATCTCTGCCAGATATCACATCTGTTGATCTACTTTTGTTCCTTATTGCTTATCTGGTCGGCAACGGCCAGTGCGGTAAGCACCGCCACTCCACCGCCAGAGCCCTCGCTAACCGAGTCGGCACCAGCCAAGAGCGAGCCCACAGCCCAGGCGTTCTCCACCACCCTACCACCAATAGTCGGGTGGAGCTGGCTGTCGGTAGCCACACCAAAGCGCTGGAAAGGTTGCGGCTCAAGTATATGTGGTGCTGACCACTCATCCCTGTCGGCCTCAAACACCACATCGAGATTGGCCACTGGCTCATAGACCTTCTGGTGGGTTGCAACCAGTCCTCGGCCATAAAAGCTACCCGTAGCAAACACAAAATTGTCGGCACCAAACTCTTGGTCGCCGTGATTGGCCAAGCGCACCGCTCGCACCCTACCACTGGCTATTGTGGCCGCTATCACCTTGTCGTCGCCAATGAACGTGCCCCCGAGCCTCGTAAACTCGTTTGTGAGCAGTCGCTGTGCCCTCATACCAGGCACCGACACCGACACCGTAGGCACAAACCTCACTCGACAACCTATCTCGCGGCTGAGCACCATATACGCCTCGGGCTCGTTGAAGCCAAACACCGCAGGCAACAGCACCAAGTCTACATCATTACCTATCAGCCCTCGCACCTTCGCAGCAAAGGCAACAAGCCTACTGCCCGACAGGATGCGCGAGAGGTTTACCGAGCGGAGCTCGGTGGCGCTCTTTCGGAATCCCTCAATATCGAGCACATTCACCTCAAAGGTGCTACACTCGGCGCCATACTGCTTGAGCGACGAGGCCACAAACTCGGGATAGAAGTCCAGGTAGCCCTCTATTGTTCCGACCGCAATACGGCACCCCTCCAGTTGCTCTACGCTATCGAAGGTGGCATACTCGGCCATAGTGAGCCACGCAGGTTTGAGTGCCCCCAGTGGGGTTATGCGCTTGTGGTTTGAACGCCCATCGCCATAGAGGGCTATGCCCGAGCGTGCAAAAATATCTTTCACCTGCTGGGTATAGTCGCCAATCGACTCATTTGCAATCTTGGCATAGGGGTGGCAGGCGTTGCTCGCGGCCAGGGCGGCAATCTCCTCGCCCCCCTTGTTCCACAGTTCGAGCGAGCCCGACGAGAATTGCAGAGCGCTCTTGCCCGACGAGAATATAGCCACGCGTTCTCCCCTGAGGCTCAATGCTATACCCCCAACGAGGCCACTCAACCCTCCACCTATGATGATGGTGTCATATCTCATATTTTATCTTCCTTTGCTTTACGTTCAACAATAGAGCCCAGGCCACACACGCCCTCGTAGAGCCACTGTGTAAACTGTGCCTCTACCAGTCCCTCGCCCCAGGCTACTGGGCGCACACCGCGCCACCTCTCGTCGACAAACGAGGCCACATCTTTCAGGGCATTCTGATTGCCAATCCTCTGGCCCAATATGCCTGCTGCCCTCAAGGCGCACAGGTGGCCCTGACAAGTACCCATACCCATTCGGGTACGTCGCTTCAAATCGACCAGCGACACAGCATCAAGGCTGTCGATGGCATACTTAACCTCGGCAACCGACACCTGTGAGCAGTCGCAAACCAGGGCTGCGCTGGCAACACTCTCAAAGTGGATAGCCTTTCGTTGGTCGCCGTGTCGGCTCTCGGCCCCCTTCTCGGCCATAGTGAGCGAAATAAACTCCTTGCGTCCTCGGCGACTGGCAGACTTGGGCTCCTCGCGCGAGCCAGGCAGTGGCACTGTGGCGGTAGTGCAAAGAGCCACTCGGCCCAACTTGTGGCACACCAAATCGGTGGCCAACTCGGCCATAAGTCGATAGGTTGTCAGTTTGCCACCCGTTATGGTCACAAAGCCCTCGAGGCCATCTCTCTCGGCGTGGTCGATACACACGATTCCACGCGAAGCCCCCCTGCCCGACGAGTCATCATCGGCTGCATCCAACGGGCGCACACCCGAGTAAACCCTCAATATGCGCGTTGTCATAAGCCCAGGGGCAAGTTTGGCGCCCTCGTTGAGCAGCACCTCAACCTCGGCAGCCGTAACTTCGTTCTTGTCTATATCTTCAAAGGGTATTCGGTCAGAGGTTGTGCCAATAAGACATATCGTATCGCCAGGCACCAATATATCTGCATCGGCAGGTCGGCGACAGCGGTTTATGACCATATTGTTAATCCTATGGCCAAAGACCAGCAGCGACCCTTTGGAGGGCAACATCTTCACATCCACCCCCACCATAGCAGCCACCGCGTGTCCCCAGATGCCAGCCGCATTGACCGTTACCTGGGCATAGGCGGTAAACTTCTGGCCGTTGGTGGTGTTGAGCAGTTCGACACCCTCGATGCGATTCTGCCTCCTAACGAAGCCTACTACCTCGTGATAGGTGAGCACCTCGGCCCCGTGCAATCGGGCATCGAGCAGGTTGGCCGACACCAGCCTAAAGGGGTCAACCGCACAATCGGGCACCCTCACAGCGCCTATCAGTTTGGGGTTTACGGCGGGCTCAATACGTCGGGCCTCCTCGGGCGAGATAACCTCGGCATCAATGCCTGCGCTCAAGCACGACTCCACAAAGGTGGCCTGATAGCCCAAGTCATCTTCGGGCAGGGTGACGAACAGTCCGTCGGTAGGCTCGACACAGTGTCGTGCAATGTGGCGTATGATTTTGTTCTCGACCACGCACTCGGCTGCCGACACCTGGTCGGTAACGGCATAGCGAGCGCCACTATGCAGCAGGCCGTGATTGCGCCCCGTAGCACCCGTAGCAAAGTCTTTACGCTCAACGAGTAGCACCTTCAAACCGCGCAAGGCACAATCGCGAGCCGTACCGGCTCCCGTAGCACCTCCGCCTATTATGATAACATCGTATTGTCGGGCAAGACTCATCGGCAAATCAGATTAACTAATATATGCAAAATATCTACACTAATTAAACAACAAAATTAGTGATTTATTCTTTGTAAACAAAATTGCTCATTGCAAGTAGTATGCCCCGAGCCCATTTCTTCACTACTTTGTAGAAACCGTTTGGCCCCTCGTGGGGCTATATTTGTGGCAAAAAACACCAACCCCAACACAACTTACCCTTATGAAACGAAAACTCACCCTCTTGGCCCTTGTGGTCGCTGTGCTTGTAGCGCTTGTTGGCTCGGCCACAGCCCTTGTAACCCAACGCCAAACCATCCGCCGACTGCGTCTCAACCAGGCCGCCCTGGTCGAGCAACTGCGCCACCGCAGCGACACCCTCGTCACCGTTCCCCGACACCAACTCTCCGTTCCTCGCCAGCGGCTCACTCTGGGCGAGGTTGGCGACTACTACCCCCACCTTGCCGAGCGCATCGACAGCCTGGGCCTACGCCTCGGGCGCATCAAGGCCATAAGCCAAACCTCTTCAGCTACATTGCTCGACACCATAGCGTTAGCCGCTCCTCTGGGCGACAGCACTGGGGCCGCCCCGCTTGCCCCATTAGCCACCAGCCGCTACGAGTGGAGCGACAGTTGGGTGAGCCTCAAGGCCACCCTGGTGGGCGATACTCTGCGCTGGCACCTCACCTCGCGCGACACACTGCTGCAAGTGGTCCACCGCGTACCCTACCGCTGGTGGATTTTCCGCTGGGGCACCAAAGCCATCCGCCAAGAGATACGCTCCACCAACCCCCACACCCACCTGGTCTACTCCGAATACATCGAAATTGAGAATTGAGAATTGAAAATTGAGAATTGAAAATGGAAAATGGAAAATGGAAAATGGAAAGTTGTTTTCCTTTTCTCCCCAATTCTCTTATAACTCCTATAACTCTTATAGCTCCTATTTTCCTTAAGGCCCTTAAAAAATTCTCAACTCTCAATTCTCAATTCTCAATTCAATTCGGTATCTTTGCACTATGTTACTATTCTACGCACCCGACATAACAACCCCACTCTACACACTCGACGAGGTCGAGAGTGGCCACTGCGTGAGGGTTTTGCGCCTGGCTGCAGGCGACCGACTGAACATAACCGACGGCCGAGGCACCCTCTACGATGCCGAGGTGGTAGAGCCACACCCCAAGCGCTGCACCGTGCGCATAGTGGCCGAGCACCCCGAGTGGGAGCGTCGCCCCTACCGACTGACGGTAGCTGTGGCCCCAACGAAGAATATCGACCGCATTGAGTGGTTTGTCGAGAAGGCCACCGAGTGTGGCATCGACCGCATAGTGCCCATCGAGTGCGCCCACTCCGAGCGTCGCATCATCAAGCTCGAGAGGCTCGAGAAGATTGCCGCCAGCGCAATGAAACAGTCGCTCAAGGCCTACCTGCCCGAGATTTGTCCCCTCACCCCTGTGCGCCAGGTGCTTGAGGCCCCTTTCGAGGGTACCAAACTGATAGCCCACTGCGAGGAGGATGCCGAGCGCATCTTTATGGGCGAACTGCTGCACCCAGGCGACGACGTATTGGTGCTGATTGGCCCCGAGGGTGATTTCTCGCCCGAGGAGATTGCCCTGGCACGCGCCAACGGCTTCCGCGAGGTTAGCCTGGGCCAATGCCGCCTGCGCACCGAGACTGCCGCCCTGGCTGCCACAATGTTCACGGCCTTTGTGAATAATTAAAAAAAGCAGGATGCTGTCACAGCGTCCTGCTTTCTAATCAAACTTCTCTAACACCTAATTCACTGTCGCGGGGGCGAAGAGTTCGCGCAAGTATGTATCGAGATAGAGCAACTCGTGGTCGCCACATATCACACTGTCATACAGCAGCTTATCTTCATCATCACCCGACAGACAGTTTACCTTATTCTCATCGTTGTAGTTGTCTAAATATCCCATAGGCTATGTGTGGTTTTGGTTAATGGCTCGGGGAGCTTTGTGCCCCCTTTGCGATAATATAACGCACTGCCTCGGGTTTTATTGTATACAAAAAGACTATCTGAGCGCTAAATCATACTCTTTAATCATTTTTCGCAGATTTATCAGCGCATAGCGCATACGCCCCAAGGCTGTATTGATGCCCACATCGGTGCTCTCGGCAATCTCCTTGAAGCTCATATTGGCATAGTAGCGCATCTTCACAACCTCGCGCTGCTCGTCGGGCAGTTGCTCGATGAGTTTGCGCAGGTCGGCAGCAATCTGGTCGCTGACCATAGAGTCCTCGACCGAGCCCTCGCTCAACCTTTGGGTGCCAATAATGTCAAACCCTGCGCTGCTCTCGGTGATTGTGGGGTCGTGCTTTTGCGAGCGGAAGTGGTCGATAACCTGGTTGTGGGCAATGCGCATCACCCACGACACAAAGCGCCCCGAGTCGGTGTAACGCCCCTGGTCAATAACCTTCACCACCTTGACGAAGGTCTCTTGGTGCAAGTCGTCGGCCAGCTCGGCATCTTTGACCATCATATAGATATAGTCATAGACACGCTTCGAGTGGCGTGCTATCAGTTGAGAAATTGCGTCGGGATTGCCTGCACGATAAGCCTCGAGCAACGCGCTGTCGCTCTGCTGGCTCTGTGTATTACAAATCATACTCTATAGCATTTAAGTTGTTAAATTAGAGTAGATTTCTATCGATAGGCAAAAAGAATTTTAGTTAATAATTGTATGTAAAACTGTGCGCAAGATAGGACTTTTTCCCCTAATATCCAAATCAAACACGAGTTTTTTCTTTCGTTCAGTAGTGTCCCACCCTTGGTGCGCACAGTTTGTCGACCAACAGAACAAATATGGTGCCAAAACAGACATCTGCTGCACCTAAGGGGTCTAAGGCTTAAAAGGGCCTTAAAGACCTTAAAGACCTTAAAGTCCTTAAAGACCTTTTAAGCATACAGCACAATTCCGACCACAGCCGACAGCACTATGAGCAGTATGGGGTTGACCTTCAGCACCGAGGCCACAAAGCAGCCGACAAAGATGAGCCAGCTCTTCCAGTCGATAAAGGTTTCGGGGCCAAAAAGCATCAGCGCCGACGACAATATGAGGCCAATCATCATTGGCTTCATACCCTCCATAGCCCCCGCAAAGTGGCGATTGCGGTGCAGGCGCATATAGAAGCGTGTGGCCAACATCATTAGTGTAAGCGAGGGCAGGCATACTGCCACCGTAGCCAGCAGCGAGCCCCACACAGTGCCCGTAACCGAGAAGCCCACATAGGTGGCGCAGTTGATGGCAATAGGGCCTGGGGTCATCTGCGAAATGGCAGCAATATCGGCCAGTTCGGTCGCTGTGAGCCACCCGTTTTGCACCACTACCTCGTTGTAGATGAGCGAAATCATTGCGTAGCCACCGCCAAAGCCGAAGAAGCCAATCTTCAGGTACGAGAGGAAAAGTTGCAGATAAATCATTGCCCAGCCCCCTCCTTTCGGTCTTTATCGTTGCCAGTGGCCTTGTCGGCACCCTCGGGGCGGAACGACCAGGCGATACCCACCAGCGCACCTATAAATATAAATAGTATGGGCGAGAGTCCCAGCAGCCATATCACCACAGCAGAGGCTATGGCTATGCCAATCTTCCACCAACTCATTCCTCGGGCCATACCAATCAGCGGTGCAGCAATCAAGGCCACCACCGCAGGGCGCATACCCTTGAAGGCTGCGGCCACAATGTGGTTGTCCTTGAAGTCGACAAAGCAGGTGGCAATGGCCAGTATTATCACAAACGAGGGTATGACCACCCCCACCAGAGCCGCCAACGCCCCCTTTGTGCCGCGAGTCTTGTAGCCCACAAACACAGCGGTATTGAGAGCAATGGGCCCAGGGATGCTCTGCGCCAGCATAAGCTGGTTGATAAAATCCTCGCGAGTGAGCCACCCTCGCTTTTGAATCATCTCGGCCTCGATGAGCGGTATCATCGCATAGCCGCCACCAAAAGTGAAGGCGCCAATCTTCAGAAACGACCAAAAGATATCTCGCAGACGTGTCATACTATACGACTAATTAACAACCCCTTACAACCTCTCGAGCACAGCCACCAGGTGACGCCAGAACTTCTCTACGGTGGCAATCTCGAGCCTCTCGTCGGGCGAGTGAACACCCCTCAGGGTGGGGCCAAACGAAATCATCTCCAGGTGGGGATACTTCTCAAGGAACAGACCACACTCCAAGCCTGCGTGGATGGCCCTCACGATGGGCTCCTTGCCAAAGAGCTCTTTGTAGCTCTCAACGGCCACCTCAAGCAAGTGGCTACCTGGGTTGGGAGCCCAGCCTGGGTAGCCGTCGCCGTGCCACACCTCGGCACCTGCCAGAGCAAATACTGTGTCGACGGTGCGAGCAGCGTAGTGCTTCGAACTCTCGACCGACGAACGCTGCGACGAGACTACTTTTATCTGGTTGCCCTCGGCAAACTTAACCGATGCAAGGTTTGTAGAGGTCTCTACCAAGCCAGGCATTGCAAAGCTCATAGCCAGCACCCCGTTGGGCACACCCACCAGTGCGCGCAACAAGTTGAGCTGGGTAGTAGCGTCGATAACACTCTGGGCAGGCTCGCACTCTTCGGCCCTAATCCAGAAGCCCTCGTCGGAGTACTGCAACTCGGCCGAAACCTCCTCTGCAAAAGCCACATAGCGCTCAACAAACTCCATAAAGGGCTCGCCATCGGGCAGGGCCACTACAGCCTTTGCCTCGCGAGGTATGGCGTTACGCAGGTTGCCGCCCTCGAGCAGTGCTATGCGAGCACCCCATCGCTCGGTTGCCTCGAGCAGCAGACGGGCCATAATCTTGTTAGAGTTGCCCAATCCGTCGTTAATATTGTCGCCCGAGTGGCCACCCTTCAGACCGCCCACCTCGATAGCGAGCCAGCGGTGGTCGGCAGGGGCAGCAGTGGGGGTATAATCAAAGGTAGCAATGGTGTCGATACCGCCTGCACAGCCAATGAACATCTCGCCCTCATCCTCCGAGTCGAGGTTCAGCAGATAGTGACCAGTGAGCATATCGGGGGCCAAGTTGAAGGCACCCGTAAGGCCCGTCTCCTCATCGACCGTAAAGAGCGCCTCTATAGCGGGGTGCTTCAACGACTCGTCGACCAACACCGCCAGAGCAGCCGCCATACCAATGCCACAATCGGCACCCAGGGTGGTACCTTTGGCCTTCACCCACTCCCCATCAATATAGGCCTCGATGGGGTCGTTCATAAAGTCGTGCTCGACGTCGGAGTTCTTTTCGCACACCATATCGGTATGTGCCTGAAGTATAACGGTTTGGTGCTCCTCATAACCTGGTGTCGCGGGCTTGCGGATGACCACATTCGAGGCCTCGTCGACCTTGTATTCGAGATTATGTTTTTGTGCAAAATCAATCAGATAGGCGGTTATTTTTTCTTCGTGTTTCGAGAGGCGTGGAACGCGCGTAATCTCCTCAAAAATGGCCCATACGAGCGAGGGCGAAAGTTGACTAAACATAGTAATTAATAAATTTATTTAATTATTTTATAAAATTTTTATTTATTTTCTAAATTATTTTAATATCCCTACTAAAAATCTGCCAGAGCAGGGCAACTGGGCCAATTTATTAGGGCCCAAAAGGTATGATAAATTTTCTATTAAAAAAGTGCTTTCGAGTTGGTAAAGATAGTAATTTTTTCATACTTTTGTGGCAAAGTTACCAATTTAGCTATAAATGCAGAAATGAGAGTAGGATTTGGATACGACGTACACGCTCTTGGCGAGGGGTTGAAGCTCGTGCTTGGAGGGGTTGAGATTCCCTCCGACAGGGGTTGCATTGCCCACTCCGACGGCGACGTGGCCATCCACGCTCTGTGCGACGCCCTGCTGGGCTCGATTGCTGCGGGCGACATTGGCAAACACTTTCCCGACACGAGCAACGAGTTCAAGGGTATCGACTCGAAGATACTCTTGGAGCGCACAATCGGAATACTCCAACACGAGGGCTACAAGGTTGTGAATGTCGACATCACCATTGCGCTCGAACGCCCAAAGTTGAGCCCCCACATCGACAATATGAGGTCTAC
Organism: Tidjanibacter sp.; assembly: GCA_045543795.1. GTDB lineage: Bacteria > Bacteroidota > Bacteroidia > Bacteroidales > Rikenellaceae > Tidjanibacter. The sequence continues at coordinate 6,017 of JAZPXV010000033.1, read as the reverse complement.
ACTGGCGGCAATACTGGGCACCAACGACGACGCAGTCTCGATTAAGGCTACCACTACCGAAAAGCTCGGCTTCACAGGTCGCCAAGAGGGCGTTGCCGCCTATGCAGTGGCGCTGGTCGACAGTCACGGCTTGTAAGTAGCCGTCGCAGGGATTACCCCCACCACTTATGGCGCTCGACTCCTCACCCCCTTCCTCATTGCTCTGCACACACATTCGTTAGGCTGTTCTGCTGTTTTTGCTGGTCGCTCCTGGTGCCGCCAGCAACACCCACCCCAGCCCCCGAAAAATCGGTCAGCGGCTCATATTGAGGGCAATAGCTATGGGCTCCGATAGGGTGGTAAAAAATTCCTGAAAAAATATCCCTTTTAGAGTTGCAAAATTTGCGACAAAAGCCGTACCTTTACAAAGTATTTCATACTTTGTAAGCAGATGACGCAAGTTTACCACATCCCCGCCCTTGCCGACGAGTGTATCGAAGGCCTCGATATCAACCCCGACGGCACCTATGTAGACCTCACCTTTGGTGGTGGCGGCCACTCACGCCTGATACTCTCGCACCTGTCGGAGAGGGGTAGGCTCTACTCGTTCGACCAGGATGCCGACGCAAAGGTCAACCTGATTGACGACGAGAGATTTTGCTTCGTTGAGAGCAACTTTCGCTTTCTGCGCGGCCAGCTGCGCCTGCGTGGCATAGAGGATGGCGAGGTGGATGGCATACTGGCCGACTTGGGCGTATCGTCGCACCACTTCGATACCGCCGAGAGGGGCTTCTCGTTCAAGGCCGACAGCCAGGCTCCGCTCGATATGCGTATGAATCGCAGCGCAACATTCTCGGCCAGGGAGTTGGTGAACACCTACGATGCCGAGGCACTGGCCAGGATTCTGAAGGAGTATGGCGAGTTGGACACTACCTACAAGATTGCCTCGTGCATTGTCCGCGCCAGGGAGCAGGCCGAGTTGGTAACGGTGGGCGACCTGGTGAGTGCCGTAGCCCCCTGCACCCCCAAGAAGGATGGGGCCAAGTTTTTGACCAAGCTGTTCCAGGCCCTGCGCATTGAGGTCAATGGCGAGATGGAAGCGCTGAAGATGGCGCTCGAGCAGTGCCTCAAGGTGTTGCGCCCTGGTGGCAGACTGGCGGTAATATCGTACCACTCGCTGGAGGACAGGCTGGTGAAGAACTTTGTCAAGTGCGGCAATTTTGAGGGCAAGGTCGAGAAGGATTTCTATGGCAACGTGTCGTCGCCCCTTGCGGCCATCTCGCGCAAGGCCATTGTGCCCACCCCCGAGGAGGTTGAGCGCAACCCCCGTTCGCGCAGCGCCAAACTGCGAGTGGCAGAGAAGAATTGAAAGTTGAAAATTGAAAGTTGAAAATTGAAAGTTAGAGATAGAAAAACCGATACAAAGCGCTCTATCATATAAGGGCCTTAAGGACTTTAAGGACTTTAAGGAGATTAGGGAGTTTAAGGATAGGAGTTGCAGGAGTTATAGGAGTTATAGGAGTTATAGGGCCAATAGGAGCCCCACAATCAACACCTCCCCTAGTACCACAACCACTCCTTCCCTAAGTTAGGGGAGGTGCCCGAAGGGCGGAGGGGGCTGTAAGTTGATTTTTAAGGGCTTTTAGGACCTTGATGACTTAGGTCGGTTAGACGTTAGAAAAAAAAGAAAATATGGGATTATTTAGACGAAATAGGAAGAAGGGCCAACAGGCCACCAATGCACCACTGCCACGCGACGAGAAGCCTCGTGGCGCAGTGGCACCTTCAGCCTCCACATCGCAGACCAGTCGCGGCGGAGGTGTGAGCAGGGTGCTCTCGGGCGAGGTGCTTGGCTCGCCACGCTTCAAGCGCCTATACCCCTTCTTGCTCTACTGCTCGCTGCTGATACTGCTCTATATGAGTTTCGTATTCCAGGGCCAGAGGGTACAGCGCGAAGAGATTGAGTACCGCATCGAGCTACAGCGCTTGAGGGCTCGCTCACTCATCTACTCGTCCGAGCGACTGGAGGCCACACGCCACGGCAACATACAAGACGAGATAACCAAACGAGGAATAAAGATTAAGGAGTGGCCCACCCCACCCCACGTCATAAGCAACAATGAGCAGAACGCAGAGAGATAACAGAGGCTCCACCTCTAACCCAGACCCACACCAGATTAAGCGCAGCATTCAGAGCCGCGCCAAGTGGCTCTATTTCATCTTCACGTTTATGGCCATACTCATCTTGGTATGGCTGCTGTTCACTATGCTCGGCCCCAATGCCGCCCCCCTGCGCAACCTCTCGAACGACAGGTGCTACTCATACCGCACCGTAGAGGGTAGCCGAGGCAACATCTACGACCGCAATGGCGAGGTGCTGTCGACCGACTCGCGCAGCTACTCGCTCTACCTCGACCTGGCAGCCGAGCCTCTGACCGACTCGCTCTTTGCCCACCACCTGCCCGCCTTGAGCGACTCGCTCGGCCGACTGTTCGGTCGCCCAGCATCGCACTACCGCCAACTGCTCACAGAGACCCGACGCAAGGCTATCGACCCACTCGACACCACCAAAGGTAAGCGCTACAAGCTGCTGGCTCGCCACCTCAACCAGAAGCAGTATGACCGCCTACGCACCTTCCCCCTGATGGAGCGCAAATATGGTCTGGTGAGCACCACCGAGCGCACCCGTTACAAGATGTACGGCTCGCTGGCGGCCTACACCATTTCGCAGGGCATTGAGAAGGCCTACGACTCGATACTGCGCTCGACCGACGGGCGCAACAAATATGTGAGGCTCGACTCACGCAACCGCAACTCGGTGCCCATAGTCGACAAAGACAACACCCCCGCAACTCACGGCTGCGACATCATAACCACCATCGACATCAACCTACAAGATGTTGTCGAGGGGGCTCTGCGCGACCAGCTGGCTCGCAACAACGACCGTAGCGGTACGGCTGTGGTGGTCGAGTGTGCCACGGGCGAGATTAGGGCTATGGCCAACCTGACACGCAGAGCTGATGGCGAGATGGGCGACGACTTCAACTACGCCATTCGCTGGCACGGAGCCCCTGGCTCGACCTTCAAGGGTGTATCGCTGATGGCGCTGATTGACGAGGCTGGCGTATCGACAGGCAAGTGGATAGACTGCGGCAAGACCAAGAGGGCTGTAATAAACCGTATGCCCGTAAACGACACCCACATTGTGGGCAAAGACGAGTGTGGCAAAACCACGCTGAAGGGTGTCTTTGAGGAGTCGTCGAACATTGGCTTTGCCAAGATAGTCGACGAGACCTACCGCGAGGAGCCCGAAAGGTGGGTAGACTACATCAACGGCATAGGCCTCAATGAGGTGTCGAACATCCAGCGCATCAAGGGACTCGGCTTCAGGATGAAGCACCCCTCGTCGTACAAGCAGAGGGGCGGATGGAGCCACACCACCCTGACACAAACCGCCTACGGCTATGAGATAAATATGACACCTATGCACACCCTGATGTTCTACAACGCTGTGGCCAACGGCGGCAAACTGGTGGCACCAATGCTCGTAAAGCAGATTGTCAAGGAGGGCGAGGTGATTGAGGAGTTCCAGCCACAGGTGGTCAACCCCCAGATATGTTCGCCCACATCGCTGGCCGAGTTGCGCAAGTGTATGGAGGCGGTGGTGCAGGCCGAGCGAGGCACTGGCAAAGCGCTCAAGACACTCCCCTTTGAGGTTGCAGGCAAGACTGGTACGGCACAGATTTACCAGACCGCAGGCAACCAGGGCCGCACAGCCTACGAGACCAAGAGCGGTGGCCGCGAGTACCTGGCAACCTTTGTGGGCTACTTCCCTGCCGACAATCCCAAGTACACCTGCATCGTTTCTATCAAGACCGAGCGTGCAAAGGGCGAGGTGAAGTACTACACTGGTGCAGGCGTGTCGCTGCCAGTGTTCAGAGAGATTGCCGAGTACATCTACACCCACGAGCAGGGGTGGATGCCCCAGGCCGAGAGGGTGGCGAGCAAGAGCACCGACAAGCGTAGCCGCCAGGGTGTGGCCCCCGAGGGCCGACGCCGCAACCGAAGGAGCGCAGGTGCCAGCAGTGCCACACAACAGCCACAGCCAGCCGACAAGATGCCCGACGTGAAGGGTATGGGCTTGAGGGATGCCATATACACCCTCGAGCAGTGTGGCTTGGAGGTGACAATCAAGGGCGCAGGCACCGTTACGGGCCAGTCGATAGCCCCAGGCACCGACATTGCCCACGGCGACCAAGTGGAGATAGAATTGAGAATTGAAAGTTGAAAATTGAAAATTAACACACGCCCCCGTCACTTCGTGACACCCCCTCTAACTTAGAGGGGGAAACTAAATTAAAACACTGTGCCAAAGGCACACCAAAATTTTCCATTTTCAATTTTCCATTTTCAATTTCAAATCGTCGTTAGACGTTAGACGTTAGACAAAAAAAAGATATATGAAACTGAACAAATTACTCGAAGGAGTAGAGATAGAAGAGATTGTGGGCAGCACCGAGTGCGACATCTGCGCCCTCACTATGGACTCGCGCAGCGTGACCTGTGGGGCTCTGTTTGCCGCAATCGAGGGCACTGCCGTAGATGGCCACGCCTACATAGGCCGAGCCGTAGAGGCAGGAGCCACAGCCATACTGTGCAACCATCTGCCCGAGCAGGTGGCCCAGGGGTGTACCTACGTTGTGGTTGCCAACAGCGCCGCCGCCATAGGCATCGTGGCAGCCAACTTCTACGACCGCCCCTCGGAGAAGCTCGCCCTTGTGGGCGTAACAGGCACTAACGGCAAGACCACCACCGCCACCCTACTCTACCAGCTGACCGAAAAGCTGGGCTACAAGGCAGGACTTATATCAACGGTGGTATACAAGATTGGCAGCTACGAGGAGCCCTCAACCCACACCACCCCCGATGCCATAAACCTCAACCGACTGCTGGCAAGGATGGTTGATGCAGGGTGTGGCTACTGCTTTATGGAGGTGTCGTCGCACAGCCTTGTGCAGCACCGCACCGAGGGGCTACACTTTGCAGGCGCGGTGTTCAGCAACCTCACGCACGACCACCTCGACTACCACAAGACCTTTGCCGAGTATCTGAAGGCCAAGAAGCTGCTCTTCGACGGACTGGGCAAAGAGGCGTGGGCACTGGTCAATGCCGACGACAAGAATGGCCGAGTGATGCTCCAGAACTGCAAGGCCTCGCGCCAGCAGAGCTACTCGTTGCGCGGTGTGGGCTCGCTCAATAGCAAGATTCTCGAGACCACCCTGGAGGGTATGTTGGTCGAGATTGACGGCAAGCAGATGTGGTCGCAACTGCTGGGCAAGTTCAACTGCTATAACCTTACGGCCGTATATGGTGCTGCACTACTGCTGGGCCACAAGAGCGACGAGGTGTTGGCAGCCTTGAGCGCCCTGGAGCCTGTGAATGGTCGCTTCCAGACTATCCGCTCCGCGAGTGGCATTGTGGCGGTCATCGACTACGCCCACACGCCCGACGCGCTGGACAACGTGCTCGACACTATAGCCTCGCTGGGGGTAGCCCAACGCATCATTACCGTATGTGGCTGCGGTGGTGATAGGGACCGCACCAAGCGCCCCGAGATGGCGGCCATAGCGGTTGAGAAGTCGCACACAGCCATCTTCACCTCCGACAACCCACGCACCGAGGACCCCAATGCCATATTGGAAGATATGATTGCGGGCACAGGGGGTCACAACAACTACTTGGCTATTGCCGACCGCCGTCAGGCTCTGCGCACCGCCTTGCGCCTGGCCCAGAGTGGCGACGTGGTGCTGGTTGCTGGCAAGGGCCACGAGGACTACCAGGTCATCGGCACCCAGAAGGTACACTTCTCGGACCAAGAGGAGGTGGCGAAGTACTTTGAGGAATTGAGAATTGAGAATTGAGGCAACCGACGCCAAGCCAAGAGCAATTGAGTATTACTCAAATTGCCGAGGCGCGAAGGAGGAAAAGACTCCGCAGGAGGATTAAATGCGAGTAAGCGAGAGCAGAGATTGCTTGCA
>JAZPXV010000032.1:0-3645 GCA_045543795.1 Tidjanibacter sp. | reverse complement strand
GGGCTTTAAGAGATATAAGAGATATAAGAGATATAAGAGTTATAGCTCCTGTTACTCCTATTACTCCTATCACTCCTATCACTCCTATCACTCCTATCCCCCTTAATACCTCCCCCCATACACAAAAAAAGACTCCGTTCGGAAGTGAACGGAGTCTTTCGGTGTGTATTGTCGCTACCAGAGGGGCTATTAGGCCTCCTCGGTGGGTTTGAGTTCGATACCCAGCTCAACCAGTTGTGCAGGGTCGATAGTGGTGGGCGAGTCGACCATCACATCGCGGCCCTGGTTGTTCTTGGGGAAGGCAATGTAGTCGCGAATCGAGTCCGAGCCGCCAAAGAGCGAGCAGAACCTATCGAAACCAAAGGCGATACCTGCGTGAGGAGGTGCGCCAAACTTAAATGCGTTCATCAGAAAGCCAAACTGTGCCTCGGCCTGCTCGGGGGTGAAGCCCAACAGGCGGAACATCTGCTGCTGCAGTTGGCTGTCGAAGATACGCACCGAGCCGCCACCTACCTCTACGCCGTTGCAGACAAAGTCGTAGGCGTTGGCCCTCACACGACCTGGATCGCTATCCATATACTGCACATCCTCGGGCTTGGGCGAGGTGAAGGGGTGGTGCATAGCGTAGAAGCGCTGTGTCTCCTCATCCCACTCGAGCAGGGGGAAGTCAACAACCCACAGGGGTGCAAACTTCTTGGGATCGCGCAGGCCCAGACGGTCGCCCATCTCAAGACGCAACACGTTCAGCGCCGAGAGGGTGTGCTTGCGGTCGCCTGCCAGGATGAGGATCAAGTCGCCAGCCTTAGCACCACACTTGTCGGCCAGAGCCTTCAGCTCGTCGGGGGTGTAGAACTTATCGATGCTCGACTTGATGCCGCCCTCTTCGATGCGAATCCACACGAGGCCTTTGGCACCCACCTGGGGACGCTTCACAAAGTCGGTCAGCTGGTCAATCTGCTTGCGAGTGTAGGCTGCGCAGCCCTCGGCTACGATAGCACCAACGTACTCGGCCGAGTCGAATACCACGAAATCTTTGCCCTTAACGTCGGCAGTGATGTCGTTGAACTGCATACCGAAACGGATATCGGGCTTGTCGGAGCCATATTTCTCCATAGCCTCGTGCCACGACATACGGGGGAAGTCGTAGGCAATCTCAACGCCCAGCACCTCCTTGAACAGGGTCTTGGCAAAGCGCTCAAAGATGTTCAGCACATCCTCCTGCTCAACAAACGACATCTCGCAGTCGATCTGTGTAAACTCGGGCTGACGGTCGGCCCTGAGGTCCTCGTCGCGGAAGCAGCGCACAATCTGGAAGTAGCGGTCGTAGCCAGCTACCATCAGCAACTGCTTGAAGGTCTGGGGCGACTGGGGCAGAGCGTAGAACTTGCCAGGGTTGAGCCTCGAGGGTACCAGAAAGTCGCGTGCGCCCTCGGGGGTTGAGTTAATCATATAGGGAGTCTCAATCTCCATAAAGTGCTCGCCGTCAAGGAAGTTGCGAGTAACCTGGGCCATACGGTGACGCAGCATAAGTGCGTTCTTCAGGGGGTTACGACGCAGGTCGAGATAGCGGTAGCGCATACGCAGGTCGTCGCCGCCGTCGCTGTTGTCCTCGATTGTGAATGGGGGAGTCTCGGCAGCGTTGAGCACTCGCAGGTTGGTTACGGCAATCTCAATGTCGCCAGTTGCCATTTTGGGGTTTTTGCTCGAACGCTCAACCACCTTGCCAGTAGCCTGGATAACGTACTCGCGACCGAGCGAGTTGGCAATGGGTTTAATCTCGGCAGGCGAGTTGTCGTCTACCACCAACTGTGTGATACCATAGCGGTCGCGAATGTCGATAAAGGTCATTGCGCCGAGGTTGCGGCTCTTCTGTACCCATCCTGCAAGGGTAACCTCCTGCGATAGGTTGTCGATGCGAAGCTCGCCGCAAGTGTGTGTTCTGTACATACTCGTTGTAAGTTTTGTTTTATTATTTGCTATATTATTTGTAACTTTGTCACAAAGGGTTTGCTGAAAAAACTTTCAAAGATACTAAAAAAGATGGACGCAGAGTACAATATTGAACATTTTTTTATGCAGTCGGCTCTTGCCGAGGCTCGTGCGGCTGCCGATGAGGGCGAAATACCCATCGGAGCGGTGGTTGTGTGCGGTGGTCGCATAGTGGGCAAGGGGCACAATAGGGTGGAGTCCCTGGGCGATGCAACGGCCCACGCCGAGATGCAGGCCCTTACGGCTGCGATGAACGCCCTGGGCTCTAAGTACCTGCCCGAGTGTACGATATACGTTACGGTCGAGCCTTGCGCTATGTGTGCAGGGGCACTTGCGTGGAGCCAGATTGGCGAGGTGGTCTATGGCACGGCCGACCCAAAGAGGGGCTACTCGACCTACTCGACCGCCATTTTGCACCCCAAAACAAAGGTGCGTAGCGGCCTGCTCGAAGAGGAGTGCCGAGAGGTGATGGAACAATTTTTCAAAAAACTACGACGTTAAATTTGTAATTTCGGAGGTTTTACACTAATTTTGTCGGTTAGAGCCCCCTGTGGTTTGAAAACAATACTTATTAACTATAAAAACTGATTGAAAAAGATGAAGATTAAATCGCTCCTTATCGCTGTTGCAGCTTTGGTAGTTAGCGTTAATGCTTTTGCCCAGGATGCCGCAAATGATGTTAAGAAGAAGTACAACGAGGCTGTTGCTTTGGTTAAGGCTAAAAGCTATGCCGAGGCTCTGCCCCTGCTCGAACAGGCTGCAGACGAGGCACTTACTGCCGATGTAATCGAGGTGTTTGAGGGCGCACAGAAACTTATCCCCACCTGCTACTTCCGCGTAGGTTTGAGCTTGGTTAATACCGATACCGAGGCTGCTTTGGCAAATCTGAACAAAGCAGACGAGTTGGGCCTGCTGTATAACGATGCCAAGACTTCGCGTCAGGCAAAGGCTGCCATCTCGAAGGTTTATAAAGTGATGGGTGCCAACGCATTCAACAATAAACAGTATGCCGAGGCTGCCGAGGTGTTTGCCAAAGGTTACGCAGTTAATCCCCAGGATACCGACCTGGCTCTCAACCTGGCTATGAGCTACTGCGAGTCGCAGAACTGGGAGAATGGTGTGAAAGTTTATACCGACATCATCGCCCTCGAGAGCCGTCACAGCAAATTCGTTGAGCCCGCTGCCAAAGCTAAAGAGGCGCTGAGCAACTACCTGCTCGTTAAGGCACAGGGCGAGAACGAGGCTGGCGGCAAAGAGGCTGCTTATGCTACTCTGGAGACCCTCGTTAATGCCGACCAGACCAATGGTGCAAACCAGATGTTCCGTCTGCAGATGGCAGGTCAGAACCAGGATTGGGACAAGATTATCGAGTGGGCCGAGTTGGCTGCTGCATTCCAGGTTACCCCCGAGGAGGTGAGCGATGTTTACTACCTGCTGGGTGCTGCTTACGATAGCAAAAACCTTAATGCCGAGGCAATTGCTGCTTACAAACAGGTTGTTGCTGGCGACAAGGTCGAGACTGCTAATGCTCGTGCTAAAGAGTTGGATGAGTTCATCAAAGCCGAGGCTGCTGCAAAGAAATAATCAGACGGCTTGACTGATACCACAAAAGCCAAGGCCCCCTCAACCGGGTCGGGGTTTTTTTGTGTCTACACC
>JAZPXV010000031.1:0-10801 GCA_045543795.1 Tidjanibacter sp. | reverse complement strand
AAAGCCCTTAAAGCCCTTAAAGCCCTTAAAGCCCCTATATCTCCTATATCTCCTATATCTCCTATATCTCCTATATCTCCTATATCTCCTATATCTCTTATAACTCCTATTATGTTCCACACCGCCCCAACATTCATCACACCCCTCGCCCCGCCCCCTGCCCCCCCAAACAAAAAAATATAGTTAGAAAACAATGAAAAATAGTTGTAAGTGAAAATTTGTTAGTTACCTTTGTGATAACGAATTCCAAAAACACCAAAGATTATGCAAAAACTGACCAACAAAGAGGAAGAGATAATGGTCTACCTATGGGAGCGAGGGGCTATGTTTGTGAAGGATATTGTGGCGCTCTATGCCGATCCCAAACCCCATTTCAACACCATCTCGACAATGGTGCGTATGCTCGAAGCAAAGGGTTTTGTGGGCCACGAGGCTTTTGGCAACACCTATCGCTACTATCCCATCATCTCGCACGAGGAGTACTCCAAAGGGGTGTTGGGCAATGTGGTTACTCGCTACTTCGAGAACTCGTACAAGTCGGTCGTGTCGGCCCTGATTGAGGAGGAGAAGATTTCGATTGACGAGCTCGAGGAGCTTATTCGCAAAGTGCAAAATCAGCAGTAATAGCCTATGTTCGAGTTTGTTACCTATCTTGGTCAGAGTGCTTTGTGCCTTGTCGGTCTGTACCTTATATATAAGGTGGCTATGAGCCACGAGACCCTACATAGGCTCAACCGCCTGCTGTTGCTCGGCTCTCTGCCGCTGTCGGCCCTGCTGCCATTGTGTCGCATAAAGGTCGTTAAGGAGTATACCCCTGCGCCTACCGCCACCACCATAGAGTTCAACGATGTAGTGTTGGCCGAGGCGGGCATAGACCACCTGGCACTGCTTAGGGTTATGGCCGTAGGGCTGTTTGTGGTGGGAGTGGTTGTTATGGTTGTGCGTCTGGTGTTGAGCCTCTGCTCGGTGTGGCGACTCACCCGTAGTGGGCGCAGGAGCACCATTGCAAAGGGCATTACCCTCACAGTTGTTGAGCGCGTAGCCTCGCCATTTAGTTGGTTTGGCCATATTGTAGCCTCGGAGGATGATATGCAGCAGTGCCGTCAGATGATTCTCGCTCACGAGATGGCCCACATACGCCTTGGACACTCGTGGGATGTGCTGATGGTAGATGTGGCGTTGTGCCTTTGGTGGTTTAACCCTGCGCTGTGGCTGCTGCGCCGAGAGTTGCAGTCGCTGCACGAATATCAGGCAGATGATGCTGTGCTCAAAGAGGGCATTGATGCCAAAACATACCAGATGTTGCTAATAAAAAGAGCAGTTGGCTCAAGACTCCACTCCGTTGCCAACTGCCTGAATCACAGTAATCTTAAAAAACGAATCACTATGATGTGTAAGAAAACCTCTTCGAGGTGGTCGGCAGCCAAGGCGCTGCTCGTACTGCCAATGATGGCCTTGTCGCTCACAGCGTTTGCCACCACCGTCTATGTACCTCGCGAAGTACAAGACAAAGTTACGGAAATTTCCGCAAATCAGCAACCCTCGGTCCAGACTGACCAGACCAACAAGGTTGACAAGATGCCAACCTTCCAGGGTGGTGGTCTGGAGAAGTTCAGCCTATGGATGCAGAGCAATGTGACCTATCCTGCCGAGGCCGTGGTCAAGGGTATCGAAGGACGAGTACTCTTTAAGTTTGTGGTCGAGAAGGATGGTTCGTTGTCGTCGTTCGAGGTGGTTCAGTCGCCCGACAAACTGCTCTCCGACGAGGTAGAACGAGTATTCAACTCGGCACCCCACGAATGGACACCTGGAGAGGTGAAAGGCGAAAAGGTGAAGGTGAATTTTATGTTGCCGGTTGCTTTCTCGATGCAAGGCAAGGCTTCGACACCTGTTTTGATTGTTGATGGCGAGCGTAGGCCTTATGAGGAGCTGAATCAAATTGCCCCCGAGAGCATTGAGTTGATGTCTGTAATCAAAGACCACAAAAAACTCTCACCCTCCCTTGGAATTACCGAGGCCGAGGCTGCCAATGGGGTAGTCTTGGTTCTCCTTAAAGGCGAAAATGAGATTTGTAAAACCATCGATATCAATGTGGAAGAGTTGGGCGACAACAAAACAAAAATTGCCTTCGTGGTAGATGGTAAGAGCCTGCGTGTGGAAGAGTTACAGCCCTTGTTCGAGGGTTTTAACGGCACCGTAGACAAACTCATTGTCAATGCCCCCGCCAATACTCCTGCCGGCGCCATATCCAAGATTCAAGAGGTAGCCCACGCAGCTGGCATCCTCAAAATCAGCTATCCCAGTATGCGATTTAAGTAGGTTCGACAGAAAAGCCCCTCAGGTTGTCGGCACCCGACATTAAAGGGATACCCCAACAAAAAAAGACCTTCCCAAACACTTGGGAAGGTCTTTCGTTTTGAGCGTCTCTCCAACTTATTAGTCGCAAAGCGATACGCGGTAGAAGCTAACAATCTTAGCCTCGGCATCAGCGGCTTTGAGCACATCTTTAACCGAAGTTTTGCCGTCGCCCATCTGGTATGCCTGCTCCTCCAAAGTCTGCTCTTTGAAGAATTTCTGCAGACGACCCTTAGCGATGTTCTCAACCATCTGTGCGGGCAGGTTTGCAGCCTTCTCGGCCGAAACGGTCTTGATAATCTCGCGAGCCTGCTCTGCCTGCTCTGCGGTGATCCAACCTTTCGACTGGTTCGACTCGATGTGATCCTCGCTGTCAACGTGAGCGGGGTTGATACCAGCTTTCGACAGTGCAGCGTCAACAGCCTTCTGTACCAACTCGTCTTTGGTCTTCTGGATAGCGATGTTGGTCTCCTCGTCGATAACCGACTGGGGAACCATTGCAGCCGATACAGCAACGGGGTTCATCGAAACAACCTGCATTGCGATACCTTTTGCCAACTCCTCGCTGATCTCTTTGTTGAAGCCTACGATAGCACCAAGTTTCTTGTTGAAGTGAACGTAAGTAGCGCAGTAGGGAGCGTCGATGCAAGCGTAGAAGGGAACCTCTACTTTCTCGCCAGTCTGGCCAGTCTTCTCGGTTACCAGGTCAGCAACGGTGCGGCCATCGGCAGTGGGGCAAGCCAACAGAGCCTCCAGGTTGGCGGCGTTGTTCTGGGCAGCGATCTCTGCGATAGTCTCGGCGGTTGCGCCAAACGACTCAACCTGTGCAACGAAGTCGGTCTCGCAAGCCAAGCATACCAAGTATGCCTTGCCACCAGCCACTTTTGCTACAACAACACCCTCGGTAGCGGTGCGGTCGGCACGTTTGCTGGCAACGAGTTTACCTTTCTCGCGAATGATCTCGATAGCACGCTGCATATCGCCATTAGCCTCCTCGAGTGCTTTTTTGCAATCCATCATACCGGCCTGGGTCATATCGCGGAGTTTTTTGATTTCGGCAAGTGTAACAGCCATAATTTTCTCTTTATTAAAAGGTTTTACTTCGTTTTGTTTTTTCTTGACTACTCCTCTGCTGCGGGAGCCTCCTCCTCGGCTACGGGAGCCTCGGCCTCAGCTACTTTAACAGATTTGCGGGTGCGAGGCCTTTTCTCGGCAACAACAGCCTCTTTGGCTGCGCTCTCCTCTGCCTCTTTCTCTTTCTCGATGCGACGCTCCTCAAGACCCTCGTTGATTGCGCCACAAACGGCGTCGAGGATTACAGCGATACTCTTTGCCGAGTCGTCATTTGCAGGGATTACGTAATCGATGTCTGTGGGATCACAGCAAGTATCAACCATTGCAAATACGGGGATGTTAAGGCGTTTAGCCTCGCGCACGGCATTGAACTCTTTCTGTACGTCTACTACGAACAGAGCGGCGGGCAGACGGGTAAGGTCTGCAATCGAACCGAGGTTCTTCTCCAGTTTAGCCCTCTGGCGAGCGATCTGGAGTTTCTCGCGTTTCGAGAAGTTATCATAAGTACCGTCATTGCTCATCTTGTCGATGGTAGCCATTTTCTTAACGGCCTTACGTATGGTGGGGAAGTTGGTAAGCATACCACCGGGCCAGCGCTCGGTAACGTATGGCATACCTACTGCTTGCACCTTCTCGGCAACAATCTCTTTAGCCTGTTTTTTGGTTGCAACGAAGAGGATCCTGCGACCACTCTTGGCAATCTGTTTGATGGCTGCTGCCGCCTCATCAACCTTTACAGCGGTTTTGTGCAGGTCGATGATATGGATTCCGCCTTTCTCCATAAAGATATATGGAGCCATTTTAGGATTCCATTTCCTTTTGAGGTGGCCAAAGTGTACGCCAGCCTCCAATAATTGATTAAAATCTGTACGTGCCATTTCTAATCGTAAATGTTTTCTTTTCTTTTTTGTCTTAAAAAAAACTCTCTTTGTGTCAACCAAGTCGGTAGCACCTTTTTGTTTTGGGCGGTCCGGTTGGTTTTCCGCGAAAGGGCAATCTTCCAGTAGCACTCCCTATGCTGCCATAGGCTTTCGGCTTCCCCATTTGTTCAGGCTGCCATAGCTATTGTTAAGCAGCAATCGGGGTGGTCTGGCGGATTTGTAAACCTCTTTCGTGCAGTCTTGTTGGTGCGAACGGAGAATTAACGTTTGCTGAACTGGAATTTACGGCGAGCACCGGGCTGACCGGGTTTCTTACGCTCAACCTCGCGTGCGTCACGAGTCAGGAAACCGTTCTTTTTGAGTACCGAGCGGTTCTCTGCGTCGATTTCGCAAAGTGCGCGAGCGATGCCAAGGCGTGCAGCCTCTGCCTGACCGTGGATGCCACCACCATCGAGGTTGATGTTGATGTCATAGCTTTCCATCTGGTTCAGAACAATCAGGGGCTGTTTTACTACGAACTGGAAGATATCCAGAGGGAAGTAAACCTCCAAAGGCCTTTTGTTGATGGTAATAGTACCGTTACCGGGCTTAACGTAAACGCGAGCAACAGCTGCTTTTCTGCGTCCTACAGTGTTTACAACTTCCATAGTTTTCGTGTCTACTTAATCTCGTTGAGTTTGATTTCTTTAGGGCACTGTGCGGCGTGATTGTGCTCTGCGCCGGCATATACCTTCAAATTTTTAAGAATAGCAACGCCGAGGCGAGTTTTAGGCAACATACCTTTAACGGCGTTCATAACAAGGAATTCGGGCTTGTTCTGCAACCTCTCTGCGGGGGTAGCAAAACGCTGTCCGCCGGGGTAACCGGTGTGGTGTACATAGACCTTATCGGTCATCTTCTTACCCGTGAGCCTTACTTTGTCAGCATTGATTACGATAACGTAGTCACCGCAGTCAACGTGAGGAGTGAAGTCGGGTTTGTTTTTGCCCCTTAAGATTTTCGCAACCTGCGAGGCAAGTCGTCCGAGCACCTGGCCTTCTGCGTCGATAACGTACCACTGTTTGTTAACAGTCGCAGCGTTGGCCGAGATGGTTTTGTAACTCAAAGAATCCACTTCTTCTTGTGTTTTAATTAGTTAATACTTGTGTTAATTTATGTAATCCCAACCCATAAAATATGGGCCTGCAAAGATACGGAAAAAATTGAAAATTCAAAATTGATAATTGAAATTTTTGCTCAAACCGACCTAAGTCCTTAGGGTCTTTAAGGTCATTAAGGTCTTTAAGGGCCTTAATGAAAATCCTATAACTCTTATATCTCCTATTGCTCTTATAGGATTTATAGGAGCAATAGGACTAATAGGAGAATTTTCAATTTTCAATTCCCAACAAAGCATTATACTTTGCCTTGTCGGCTATGATGCTCATTGCTTGGCCGTAGGTGGGCTCAAAGTAGTTGTTGGCGGTGCGGATGTAGCCCTCCACGCCCCACAATGCCGAGGCCAGGGCCCCTTTGATGTAGTAGCCCAACAGTTCGCGACTGTCGGCCATACTCTCCTCCACCTGCTCGATGCCTGCCTCGGTACCCATAGCTATTGCCCTCTCAATCAGCTCGTCGCTCACCTTGTAGCCCTCGATGAAACTCTCTACGGTGGGGTAGTCGGTGCGCAACTGCTCGAGCCCCTCGACAAATAGTTCGTGTGCCAGGTGGGTAGTTACCATCTGCTGATTGAGCATATTGGCGTAGGTGTAGTTCTTTGTGGTGTCGTGGTCGATGTAGACGTCGGGCGTTATGCCACCGCCACCCAACACTGTTCGCCCATTATTCAGCGTCTTGTACTTGGGTGCCACCACAGCCAGCGAGTCGCGATAACGCTTGTCGGTCATCCTCTTGGCGTGGTCGAAGTAGTATTCGGCCGAGTGCCCCTTCTCGAAGGGCCTCTGTATGCAACGGCCACTGGGGGTGTAGTAGTGGCTGGTGGTTATGCGTAGGGCCGAGCCGTCGTCCATCATCACCTGCTTCTGCACCAACCCCTTGCCAAACGACTGACGCCCCACTATCACAGCCCTGTCGTAGTCTTGCAACGCTCCTGCCACCAGCTCGCTGGCCGAGGCCGAGTAGTCGTCAATCAGCACCACCAGGGGCCCCGAGGTGTACTTGCCTTTGGTCTTGGAGTAGTGGTTGTAGGTCTGCTCGGTGCGGCCGCTTGTCGAGGTTATGAGCGTGTTGCGAGGCAGGAAGAAGCCTGCCAACTCGATGCCAGCCTTTAGCAGTCCACCGCCATTGCCCCTCAGGTCGAGTATGAACCCCTCGATGGGGCCCAGGCTGTCGAAAGCCTTGCGGAACTCGGCCATAGTGTTCTCGGCAAAGCGGTTTACCTTTATGTAGCCTATATTATATAAGGTGTAGGCTGCGTCGATGGTCGAAATGGGTATCTCGGCTCGGTTGAGCTCTATGCTGTGCTCTTGTGCGTAGCCCTCGCTGCGCTTGCCTACCGTAAGGGTTATGGGTGCGCCCACCTTGCCCCTCACTATGGTCGTGAGCGAGTCGGGCTCCAAGCCGCCTATGGCCTCGTTGCCGTCTATGGCCACAATCTTGTCGCCCTCGGTCAGGCCTGCCTTGGCTGCTGGCGAGCCCTCGATGGTCGAGATTACATACAGCTCGCCCCCAACGGTACCAAAGCTCACACCAATGCCGCCAAACGACCCCTCAAAGACCTCCAAGTCCCTCTTTAGCTCGTCGGCCGTCAGGTAGGCCGAGTGGGGGTCGAGCGTGGCCAGAGTGCTGCGTATGGCCTCTTCGACCAGTGCGCTGTTGTCCAACTGGTCTACATAGAGCGAGTTGAGGTAGTAGTAGAACGAGCCAAACTTCTCCAAATCCTTCTGGAAACTCTGACCGCTCACCACGCCCACAGACAAAAGGGTGGTTGCAACTGCTGCAACCACCGCCATTAGTCTGCTATGTAAGTTCCTGTTAGTCAATTTTCTTTTCCTAATAATTCCCCCTGCCTTATGCCAGCACCTTTGCCAAGTCGGCAAAAGCTACCTTCTGCTGCTCGCCTGCGGCCATATTCTTCACAGTAGCCACGCCCTCCAAGCGCTCGCTCTCGCCAACTATTACAACGTAGGGTATGGCCCTTTTATTGGCATACTCCATCTGTTTTTTCATCTTGGCCGCCTCGGGATAGATGTCGCTCTGTATGCCTGCCTGGCGCAACTGCTTGAGCAACTGCATCGAAGCCTTCTGCTCCTCGCCACCGAAGTTGATGAGTAGCACCTTGGTGGTCATCTGTGCCTCCTCGGGGAACAGCCCCAGGCTCAGCATCACGTCATAGATGCGGTCGGCACCAAACGAGATGCCCACGCCACTGGTATTGGGCAGACCGAAGATGCCTGTCAGGTCGTCGTAGCGGCCGCCACCGCAGATGCTGCCAATCTGGAAATCTTTGGCCTTCACCTCAAATATTGCGCCTGTGTAGTAGTTCAGACCGCGTGCCAGCGACAGGTCAAGCTCAATGTCGAGCGTCGAGCCGTAGGTGGCAATGTGGCCAAAGAGCTCCTCTACCTCGTCTACACCCTTCAAACCCGTCTCGCTGCTGGCCAGTATCTGGCGCAACTGGGCCAACTTCTCGGCCGTAGTGCCCTGGAGAGTCAAGATGGGGCGCAACTTGGCAACAGCCTCGGGCTCAATACCTCGCTCGGCCAGCTCGGCCTCTACGTTCTCCATACCAATCTTGTCCAACTTGTCGATTGCTACGGTAATGTCTATCATCTTGTCGGCATGGCCAATGGCCTCGGCAATGCCGAAGAGGATTTTGCGGTTGTTGATTTTCAGCACCACAGCAATACCCAGCCTGCGGAATACCTCCTCTACAATCTCTACCAACTCGGCCTCGTAGAGCAACGAACGGCTGCCAATGGCGTCGACGTCGCACTGGTAGAACTCTCTGTAACGACCTTTCTGGGGCCTGTCGGCACGCCATACGGGCTGTACCTGGTAGCGCTTAAAGGGGAAGGCAATCTCGTTTTGGTGTTGCACCACAAAGCGGGCGAAGGGTACGGTCAGGTCGTAGCGCAAACCCTTCTCGCACAGCTTGGTAGCCAGAGCGTTGGGGTTGCCCTCTATCTGCTCGGGGGTAACCTTCTCCATAAAGTTGCCCGAGTTGAGTATCTTGAAGAGCAGTTTGTCACCCTCCTCGCCATACTTGCCCATCAGAGTCGACAGGTTCTCCATTGCGGGTGTTTCGAGTGGAGCGTAGCCGTAGGTGCGGAAAACGCTCTTGATGGTGTCGAACATATAGTTTCGCCTGGTCATCTCTACGGGCGAAAAATCTCTTGTTCCCTTTGGTATGCTTGGTTTTTGTGCCATATCTTATTAAATTGAGAATTGAGAATTGAGAATTGAGAATTGAGAATTTTGGTATGCCTTCGGCATATTCTTATATGCTACGCCAAAGGCGTACCTTAATTTTCCATTTTTAATTTTCTATCAATTTTCTGTACTTGATGCGGTGGGGGGTAGTGTCGATACCCTGGGCCTTCTTGTGCTCTTCGTACTCGCTGTACGAGCCCTCGAAGTAGACCACGCGGCCGTCGTCCTCGAACGAGAGGATGTGGGTTGCAACCCTGTCGAGGAACCACCTGTCGTGCGAGATTACCACCGCACAACCTGCAAAGTTCTCCAAACCCTCCTCCAGAGCACGCAGAGTGTTCACGTCAATGTCGTTCGTAGGCTCGTCGAGCAGCAACACGTTGCCCTCCTCTTTCAGGGCCAGTGCCAGGTGCAGGCGGTTGCGCTCGCCACCCGACAGTACACCGCACTTCTTCTCCTGGTCGGCGCCGCTGAAATTGAACCTGCCAACATAGGCGCGAGCGTTAATCTGGCGGTTGCCGAGGGTTATGAGCTCGCTGTTCTGCGAGATTACCTCAAATACGGTCTTTTCGGGGTCGATGCTCTTGTGCTGCTGGTCAACATAGGCGAGCTTGACTGTCTCGCCAATCTTGAACGAGCCACTGGTGGGCTGCTCGAGGCCCATAATCATACGGAACAGGGTGGTCTTACCCGTACCGTTGGCACCAATCACACCCACAATACCTGCGGGGGGCAACACAAAGTTCAGCCCCTCATAGAGCACCCTGTCGCCAAAGGCCTTCGATACATCCTGGGCCTCGATAACCACATTGCCCAGACGTGGACCGTTGGGGATGTAAATCTCGAGCTTCTCCTCCTTCTGCTTGGTATCTTCGTTGAGCATCTTGTCGTAGGCACCCAGACGGGCTTTGCTCTTGGCGTGACGGGCCTTGGGGCTCATACGCACCCACTCCAACTCGCGCTCCAGAGCCTTGCGACGCTTGCTCTCCTGCTTCTCTTCCATTGCCAGGCGTTTGCTCTTCTGCTCCAACCAGCTCGAGTAGTTGCCCTTCCAGGGGATACCCTCGCCACGGTCGAGCTCCAAAATCCAGCCTGCCACGTTGTCGAGGAAGTAACGGTCGTGGGTTACGGCAATTACGGTACCCTTGTACTGGTTGAGGTGCTGCTCGAGCCAGTCGATACTCTCGGCATCGAGGTGGTTGGTAGGCTCGTCGAGCAATAGCACGTCGGGCTCCTGGAGCAACAGACGGCACAGGGCCACACGCCTGCGCTCGCCACCCGAGAGGGTAGCCACATTGCGGTCGGGCTCGGGACAACGCAGAGCATCCATTGCGCGCTCCAGGGTGGCATCAATCTCCCAACCGTTTACGTTGTCTATGGCCTCGGTCAGCTCGCCCTGACGCTCGATGAGCTTGGCCATCTGGTCGTCGTCCATAGGCTCCATAAACTTGGCGTTAATCTCTTCGTACTCTTTCAGCAGGGCTACGGTCTGTGCGCACCCTTCCTCTACTATTTCGCGTACGGTCTTGGAGTCGTCGAGCTGTGGCTCCTGCTCGAGATAGCCCACCGAGTAGCCAGGCGAGAATACCACCTCGCCCTGGAAACTCTTGTCCAGTCCTGCGATAATCTTCATCAGGGTAGATTTACCCGAGCCGTTCAAGCCCACGATACCGATTTTGGCGCCGTAGAAGAACGACAGATAGATGTTGTTGAGTATTTTGCGATTGTTGTTGAGCACCTTGCTGACGCCCACCATCGAGAATATAATTTTTTCGTCTGCCATAGCTTATGGTTTAGTTTGTTCACATTTGGCACAAAGATAAGAAAAGGAATTGAGAATTGAGAATTGAGAATTGAGAATTTTTGCCTGAGGTTGGTGGGTGTGGTGAATAAAAAAAGTGCACCCTATATAGGGTAGCCTTTTTTACGGAATATATAAATAGGTATTCCAAAAACTATTGATTGACAAGGTGTTAAGTTGTTAGACAAGTACGGATTATCCGTAAAAAACTCGTCTAAACTTTAATTTTTCGAAGATCCTACTCTTCTCATGTAGTCTTCTATGTAGTCTAATTAAGACCAATTAGGGCTACTTAAACAAAATTAAAGTAACAACTTAA
>JAZPXV010000030.1:0-57902 GCA_045543795.1 Tidjanibacter sp. | reverse complement strand
TTAAAAGAACTCCTCCCCTAAGTTAGGGGAGGTGCCCAAAGGGCGGAGGGGTCTGTTAGAAAGGCCTATTATCGCAAAACACACGCCCCCGTCGCTTCGCGACACCCCCTCTAACTTAGTGGGGGAATGTGCGCGGGGACGCGCACGCAATTTCGACCACCCCTCGGCCCTAATGGGCCACTCCCCTTTCGTAGGGGAGATTTCAAAACACTCCTCCCCTAAGTTAGGGGAGGTGCCCCAACGGGGCGGAGGGGTCTGTTAGACGTTAGACGCTCGACGTTTGACGTTAGACACAAAAAAAAAAGGCCCGAAGGCCTTTTTTGTTATTTCGCTGCGATGCAGTCAATCTCGACCAGGGCACCCTTGGGCAGGGCCGCAACCTCGTAGCAAACACGAGCAGGTTTGTCGCCCGTAAAGTACTCGGCATAGATGGCGTTCATTGCACCAAAGTCGCTGATGTGTTGCAGCAGTACGGTGGTCTTGGCTACGTCGTTGAAGCTATAACCAGCCTCTTTCAGTATGGCACCCAAGTTGTCCAACGACTGGCGAGTCTGGGCCTCAATACCCTCGGGCATCTCGCCAGTGGCAGGAATCAGGGGCAGCTGGCCCGACACATACAGCGCACCACCAGCCTCGATGGCCTGCGAATAGGGCCCTACGGCTGCAGGAGCCTCGGGCGAACAGATAATACGTTTCATAATGTTCTCTCTCTCTTGTGTGTGTTAAAAAATGTTATAGTGTTGTTGTGTAGTTGCGTATTGCTATGCAAATGTATATCTTTGCACCGAGAAATCAAAAATTTTTACAACCATAAAGTTTTATTACGATTATGAAAAGAGTAATTACCATCATCACCATTATAGCTATGACTGCACTGGGCTACTCGTGCTGCAACTGCCGCAAGGGCGTTCAGCGCAACCACCGACCTCTGGGTACCACCACTTGGAACCTAACCCAAATCGAGGGACAAAATGTTGCCGAGCTGCTCAGCGAGCAGAAGGTACCCACCATCATCTTCGACACCGAGGGTGGCGTGGGCGGCTATGCGGGCTGCAACAGCTATGGCGGTCAGTATAAGATTGTGCCCAGCGAGGTTGAGTACCAGAAGGATATCGTGGGCAAACTCTCATTCGGCTCAATGTTTGCCACCAAGCGCTTCTGCCCCAACGACAAGATTGAGCTGCGCTACCTGTCGCTCCTCGACAAAATCGACTCGTTCACCATCGAGGAGAACAAACTCTATCTCTTCACCAATGGCGAACTGAAACTGGTCTACACCGCTGCCGAGTAGGTTGGGCAAAGTCGTTAGGCGTTAGATATTTGAAGCAAAAAAAGTTGAGTAATTTTTTGCTGTTTTGATTATAATAGGTATCTTTGCGCGCTTCTTTCCCGTGGGTTAGACCGAGGGGAAGTCTATAAATAAAGTCTAACTTTTTAATTAACAAACAATTAACTTTTAACAATGGAAAACATTAAGAACATTGCCAACGAGAACTTCGATTGGAATGCTTATGAGACCGACGCAGACCTCTACGGTCAGCTTGGTAAAGAGGGCGCAGCCGCCGAGTATGACAAATCGCTTCTGAACATCCAGAACGGTGAGGTGGTTGAGGGTACCGTAATCTCGATTAACAAACGCGAGGTAGTCGTAAACGTAGGCTACAAATCGGACGGTATCATTCCCGTAACCGAGTTCCGCTACAACCCCGAGCTCGCAATTGGCGAGAAAGTTGAGGTTTACGTAGAGAACGCCGAGGACAAAAAAGGTCAGCTCATCCTTTCGCACAAGAAAGCTCGTCAGCTCAAGAGCTGGGACCGTGTTAACCAGGCTCTGGAGAACAACGAGATTATCAAAGGCTTTATCAAATGCCGCACCAAAGGCGGTATGATCGTTGACGTATTCGGCATCGAGGCATTCTTGCCCGGTAGCCAGATCGACGTTAAGCCTATTCGCGATTACGATATTTACGTTGAGAAAACTATGGAGTTCAAGGTTGTTAAAATCAACCAGGAGTTCCGCAATGTTGTTGTTTCGCACAAGGCTCTCATCGAGGCCGAGCTCGAGCAGCAGAAACAGGAGATTATGTCGCGCCTGGAGAAAGGTCAGATTCTCGAGGGTACCGTTAAGAACATCACTTCGTACGGTGTATTCGTTGACCTCGGTGGCGTAGACGGTCTGATTCACATCACCGACCTCAGCTGGGGCCGCGTAAATCACCCCGAGGAGATCGTTGCTCTCGACCAGAAGATCAACGTCGTTATCCTCGACTTCGACGACCAGAAGAAACGTATCGCTCTGGGTCTGAAACAGCTCTCGGCTCACCCCTGGGAGGCTCTGGATGCAGACCTGAAAGTTGGCGACAAAGTAACTGGTAAGGTTGTTATGATGTACGACTACGGTGCATTCGTTGAGGTTGCACCTGGCGTTGAGGGTCTGATCCACGTTTCGGAGATGTCGTGGAACCAGCACCTCCGCTCGGCTCAGGAGTTTATGAAAGTGGGCGACGAGATCGAGGCTGTAGTTTTGACCCTCGACCGCGAGGAGCGCAAGATGTCGCTCGGTATCAAACAGCTCACCAGCGATCCTTGGGAGTCGATCGAGGAGCGTTACCCCATCGGTTCGCGCCACACCGCAAAGGTTCGCAACTTCACCAACTTCGGTATCTTCGTTGAGATCGCAGAGGGTATCGACGGTTTGGTACACATCAGCGACCTGAGCTGGACCAAGAAGATTAAACACCCCGCAGAGCTGACCCAGCTTGGCGCAGACATCGACGTTATCGTTCTGGGTATCGACAAAGAGAACCGTCGTCTGAGCCTGGGCCACAAACAGCTCGAGGAGAACCCCTGGAACGAGTTCGAGGCTAAATACTCGGTTGACTCGGTACACGAGGGTAAAGTTGTTGAGGTTAACGAGAAAGGCGCAGTAGTTGCTCTGGCAGAGAATGTTGAGGGCTTCGCTCCTGCAAAACAGATCGTTAAAGAGGACGGCACCACCGCCAAAGTTGGTGATGTACTGCCCTTCAAGGTTGTTGAGTTCTCGAAAGCAACCAAGCACATCAGCCTGTCGCACACCCGTATCTTCGAGGAGGTAAAACGCGCCGAGGAGAACGCTGCAAAGGCCGAAAAACGTGCTGCTGCCGAGGCTACCAAGTCGACCGTTAAGAAGATCAACGCTTCGGTTGAGAAGACCACCCTGGGTGATATCGCAGGTTTGGCCGAGCTGAAAGCTAAATTGGAGGCAGAGGAGAAATAGTTTTTCCCGAGTAACTCCGCATAACCAGAGAGGGCTTGCATCAGACGATGCAGGCCCTCTTGCTTTTTTTTGTCTGCCGACGAACTACTGCCCCCAGAGATATACACGCCCCCGTCGCTTCGCGCCACCCCCTCTAACTTAGAGGGGGAAAATCCCTTAAAGCCCCTAAAGACCTTAAGGTCCCTAATGCCCTTAATGCCACAACCACTATCCCCCTGAAAAGGTAACTTTTTTGCGAAAAAGTGATTTTTTTTGAATTTTTTTGCCAAAAGTTTTGGAGGTTTAGATTTTTGCTCTATCTTTGCACCACCAAAACGGAACAATGCTCGGTTCGTCTAGCTGGTCCAGGACGCAAGATTCTCATTCTTGAAATCATGGGTTCGAATCCCATACCGAGTACAACGAAAGATTTTCGACAGCGGCCGCCTAAATAGGCGGTCGTTTTTTTGTTTGGTAATACTGCACGAGCTCGCTCGTAAGCAGTATTACCAAACAAAAAAAGACCACACCCTTTGGGTGGTAGTCGAAAATCTTTCGTTGCACAGCTCCCCCACCAGCGGATCACCAACCGCCGCAGGCGGTGCAGTAATCCCATACTCTAATCCTCTGCCAAATCTGGTGGGTGCTACTATTTTACAGACCTCTCCGCCCCGTTGGGGCACCTCTCCTAACTCAGGAGAGGAGTTGTTGTGGAGCTAAACTTTGATAGTGGCAAATGGAAACCCCACCACCACACTCCCCCTAAGTTAGGGGGAGTGGCCGTAGGTCGAGGGGGTCTGTCAAGAAGGCTGAATGCTGACCGCTGATAGCTAAAACACACGCCCCCGTCGCTTCGCGCCACCCCCTCTAACTTAGAGGGGGAAATCCCTTAAATCCCTAAAGGCCCCTAATGCCCTTAAAGCCCTTAATTATATATTAATATGGTGTGGGGTGGGGAAATTGCAACAATTTTGAATTGGGAATTTTGCATTTAGGATTTTATTTGTATATTTGCAGGCTGTTTAACCAATTAAATTTTTATCGAAAATGCCAAAAATGAAAACTAACGCCGGCGCAAAGAAGCGTTTTGATTTCACCGGCACAGGAAAAATCAAGAGGAAACACGCTTACCACAGCCACATCCTCACCAAAAAATCTACAAAACGTAAACGTAACCTCGACTACTCGGCTATCGTAACTCCAGCCGATGCAGCCAAGTTGCGCAAGCTCCTCGTTAAGTAATTAACCCGTAGAGCACATTGTTAAACCAAAGAGAGAATTAGCCCCGAAGAGGGGGAGAGAATCCCTCCGCTAATCTTTCGATTAAAACTTTAATTTTTTATGCCAAGATCAGTAAATGCTGTTGCATCGAGAGCACGCAGAAAAAGAGTTTTAAAGCTTGCCAAAGGTAACTTTGGTTCAAGGGGAAACGTCTGGACAGTTGCCAAAAATACTGTCGAGAAAGGCTTGCAGTTCGCCTATCGTAACCGCAAAGAGAAGAAGAGGAATTACCGCAGCTTGTGGATTCAGCGTATCAACGCTGCCGCTCGTATGCACGGTTTGACCTATTCGGAATTTATGGGTAAATGCCACGCTAAAGGTATCGAGATGAACCGTAAGGTTCTGGCCGACCTGGCGATGAATCACCCTCAGGCTTTCGAGAAAATTGTTAATACGGTTAAATAGTTTGCACCCGATGGTGTGAACTGACGGAGAGAGTGCCCCAAAAGGGCGCTCTCTCTTATTTTGTAGATTATATAAGGGCTTTAAGGACTTTAAGGGCATTAGGGGCTTTGGGGGCTTTGCTGTCTACTAATCGCAACTCTGGAGAACACTTTTGGGAAAAATTTGTATATTTGTAGGCCGCAAGCAAACACACTAACACACGCTTTAATGAGTTATGGAGAGAATAGATGTTGAGGAGGTTTTGGCACAAAAGGCTCCCAAGCTGGCCCGACGTGTGCCACGTTTTCTGATTAACTATCTGAAGAAAATCGTTCACCAAGACGAATTGAATGAGATTCTGGCCAACTTTGGCCCTCTGGACCCCATAGAGTTTATTCGCAAGTCGCTCGACTATATGGGCGTAAGCTACTATGCCGAGGGGCTTGAGAATATTGAGCCAGGTCATCGCTATCTCTTTGCAGGCAACCACCCCTTTGGTGGTATGGACGGACTGATGGTTGCCGAGAGGGTGTCGTCGAAGTTGGGCGATGTAAGGTCGGTGAGCAACGACATATTGATGGTGGTCGAGCCCTTGAGGCCCATTCTGCTGCCTGTCAACAAGCACGGCCGTCAGTCGCGCGAGGGTGCCAGAATCTTTGAAGAGTGTTTTGCATCTGATGTGCCCATCCAGACTTTCCCCGCAGGACTCTGCTCGCGCAAGATTAAGGGTGTGGTGACTGACCTCGAGTGGAAGACCAACTTTGTGAAGAAAGCCATTCAGTATGAGCGCGATGTGGTGCCCGTACACACCGAGGGAGAGCTGTCGAAGCGCTTCTACCGCATACACCGTTTTCGCCAGATTTTCGGCATCAAGGCCAACATTGAGATGCTCTACTTGGTCGACGAGATGTTCCGCCAGAAGGGCAAGAACTTCAAGGTGTCGTTTGGCAAGCCCATAAGCTATCTCGAGCTGAAAGAGATGGGCAGCCATCGCCAGATGACCGAGTATGTGAGGAGCAAGGTCTACGAATTGGCAAATTAGGGCAGCAGAGTGTCGTTTTTTGCGCCTAAAAGCGTATATTTGCCCTACGGAAACAGTATAAACAAACAGCAGAGGAGGAGAAAGAGAGTATGAAACCAATCATTCAGCCCGTACCTACCGAGGTGCTCAAGAGCGAGTTGAGGCCCGAGTTCTTCTTGCGCGAGACCAATCGTGC
This sequence comes from Tidjanibacter sp., assembly GCA_045543795.1. Lineage (GTDB taxonomy): Bacteria > Bacteroidota > Bacteroidia > Bacteroidales > Rikenellaceae > Tidjanibacter. Next base: position 51,785 of record JAZPXV010000030.1, on the reverse strand, counting down.
TGGCAACGAGATATATGTCATTACGGCTGCCGAGTGCCCCAATGTGATGAGAGAGATTGGCCGACTCAGGGAGTGGGCCTTCCGTAGCGCAGGAGGTGGCACAGGCGAGGAGGTCGACATCGACGAGCTGGACCTGGTGCCAGGCGGTTACAGCCAGCTGGTGGTGTGGGACCCCGCAGCGTGTGAGATTATTGGCGGCTACCGTTTTATTGTCTGCCACGACGAGAACGAGAGTCACCTCTCGACCGAGCACTACTTCCGTTTCAGCGACGAGTTCCGCAAAAACTATCTGCCCTATACCATCGAGTTGGGCCGCTCGTATGTTCACCCAGCCTACCAGAATACCAGGGTGAATGCCAAGAGCCTCTATGTTATGGACAACATTTGGGATGGCCTGGGGGCTATTATTGTCAACCACCCCGAGGCCCGTTACTTCCTGGGCAAGGTTACGATGTACACCCACTACAACGTGGAGGCTCGCAATATGCTTATGTACTTCTTGCACAAGTGGTTCCCTGCAAAGGAGGGGCTGCTGAAGCCCGTATTCCCCATTGAGATGAATATCGACACCGACAAGATGAAGGAGATTTTTGTTGGGGCCGACTACCGCGAGGACAACAAGATTCTGAACCGCGAGCTCAAGGCCAGGGGCGAGTTTGTACCCCCAATGATTAGCTCGTATATGAACGTGTCGCCCTCGATGATGGTCTTTGATACCGTTACCAACCCCGACTTTGGCTGTGTAGAGGAGACGGGTATTATGGTAACCATTGGCGATATGTACCCCGACAAGACCGAGCGCCACACCAAAGGCATCACCAAAGGGGCGCAGGTGTTCCGCAGGTTGTTCGACAAGACTATGATTGCCATCGACGACGCCGTAGTAGAGCACACCATACCTGCCGTTAAGGTGGCCCTGCGTAGGCGCAAGCCCGAGCGCGTGGCTCGCCAAAAGCGCAACGACGCCCAAAAGAAGGCCGTCAAAGCCAAAAAAGAGTAGCCCAAGAGGGTAAACCGACATAAAAAAACCGAGTGCAACGTAATAAATTGCACTCGGTTTGCATTATATTTATAAACCGAATTGCTACTTTTGTAGAGAGATATACACACACCAACCGACAAGCCAATCCTATGGAGAACAACGAGGTAAACATACTATGGGTAGATGACGAGATCGAGCTGCTCAAGCCACACATACTCTTTTTGCAGAGCAAGGGCTACGACGTAGAGACCTGCAACAACGGCTACGATGCTGTGGATATGGCACGCTCGAAGCCCTACGACCTGATTATACTCGACGAGATGATGCCAGGTATGACTGGGCTCGAAACACTGCCCCAGATTAAGGAGGCAAGGCCCTCGACACCAGTCATTATGGTCACCAAGAGCGAAGAGGAGAACATTATGGACAAGGCAATAGGCTCCAAGATTGCCGACTACCTGATTAAGCCCATAAACCCCAACCAGGTGCTGCTGTCGATTAAGAAGAACGTACACCGCGAGCAACTCGTTACCGAGCAGACTACGGCCGACTACAGGGCCGAGTTTGGGCGCATAAGCCTCTCGTTAGGCGAGGCTCGCAGCTTTGGCGATTGGTGCTCGATTTACCGCAAGCTGGTGAGCTGGGAGATGGAGCTGACCGACTCGACCGATGAGGGCATACGCGACGTGCTCAACCTACAGCAAGAGGAGGCCAACAACGAGTTTGGCAAGTTCGTAAGGCGCAACTACCTCGACTGGGTGAACGCTCGCACCGACGACCGCCCCACAATGTCGCACACGCTCTTCAAAAACCGCATTATACCCCTGGTCGAGCAGGCCCGAGGGCGCAAAACTACGCTGTTGCTCATCGACAACTTCCGATACGACCAGTGGCGCACCATCTGGCCTCTGCTCCACTCGGCCTTTGACCTAGTGAGCGAGGAGCTCTATTGCAGCATCCTGCCCACCGCAACCCAGTATGCTCGCAACGCCCTGTTTGCTGGCCTTATGCCCCTGGCAATCGATAAGATGATGCCCGACAAGTGGCTCAACGACAACGAAGAGGGGGGCAAGAACAAGTATGAGGAGGAGTTTTTGCGCCGCCAGCTCACCCGTGCAGGCAAGCAGTGGAACGTGACGTTCGACAAACTTGTGCGCCCCGAGGCTGGCCGCAAGCTGATAGACAACTTCGACCACGTTCGTCAGGCCGACCTGTCGGTTATTGTCTACAACTTTCTGGATATCCTCTCCCACGCCCGTACCGAGAGCGAGATTGTGCGCGAGCTGACCGAGGAGGAGGCCGCCTTCCGCTCGCTCACGCGCTCGTGGTTTGAGTACTCCGAGCTGTTCGTTATGCTGAAAATGTTGGCCGAGGCAGGCCACAACGTCATCATCACCTCCGACCACGGCACCATCAGGGTGAACAACCCCATAAAGGTTGTGGGCGACCGCGAGACCTCGCCCAATATACGCTACAAGACTGGGCGCAACCTGGCCTACAACGCCAAGGAGGTCTTTGAGATTACTCGCCCCCAGGATGCGCAGCTGCCCCAGAGCAACCTCACGAGCAGCTACATCTTTGCGCTGGGCAGGGACTTTATGGCCTATCCCAACAATGCCAACCAGTTTATTCGTTACTATCGTGGCACCTTTCAGCACGGAGGTATATCAATGGAGGAGATGTTAGTGCCATTCATCCACCTCACCCCCAAATCCTAAAAAAACGCAAAGTAATTGGCGATTACGTCGTTGCACTTCAAAAGCGACATCCTCACATAGGTTTACTATGCTGCGGTGTCGCTTTTTTGTGCGCCTTGTACTCGCCTAATTATTTGCGTTTTTTTGAGTCTTGGGGTGGTAAACTGCGGGGCATTTTTTATTTCGCAAGCCTTGCATTCATCTCTTTATTTGCGTTTTTTACCACTTCCGCAAGGAAATTCCCCCTCTAAGTTAGAGGGGGTGCCCGAAGGGCGGGGGCGTGTGTCAAATTCAAAATTAAGACAGACCCCTCCGCTGCTCCGCAGCACCTCCCCTAACTTAGGGGAGGAGTTTTTTTAAGGCCCTTAAGGCCCTTAAATACAATCCTATAACTCCTATAACTCTTATAGCTCCTATTGCTCTTATAGGATTTATAGGATTTATAGGAGTAATAGGACTAATAGGGGATTGACAGACCTCTCCGCCCTTCGGGCACCTCCCCTAACTTAAGGGAGGAGTTTTTTGAAAGCTCCCCTACGAAAGGGGAGTGGCCCATTAGGGCCGAGGGGTGGTCGAAATTGCGTGCGCGTCCTCGCGCACATTCCCCCTCTAAGTTAGAGGGGGTGCCCTTTAGGGCGGGGGCGTGTGTTAATTTTCAATTTTCCATTTTCAATTTTCCATTTTTTTTGCTATTTTCGCAGAAAAGTAACACCCCGATGCAACGTTTTGCATCCCTCGTGCGTCATATAATAAAGCAGGGAGGGTGACTAACAAGGGGCTTTTACCCCCCCCTGTACACATAATTGTTTAACTTACAAATTGTTACAGGTATGAAAAGAGTGCTTTTTATTCTGCTTGCGATCTTCGCATTCGAGAGTCTGGCCAGTGGCCAAAAGACCGTTTACGCTCCACAGCAGCTCATCGACGTAGTCTACAAAGTCGATGGTACCTCGCTGCGAGGCACTATTGTAGAGCAAACCCCCAATGTCGATTACACTCTGCTGACACTCGATGGCCACACCATCAAGATTGATGCCCTGCAAATCGATAAGATTGTCAAAGAGCCCCTCGCTACTGCCACCATCGTTACCGAAAATCACAACTACAACTACAATCCCTACATAGTCTGCAAGTTCGACGAAGATGGCAACCCCATATTCCCCCTCGACAGTCGCTCGGCGTTCTTCAGGTCGCTCTTCATACCTGGCCTGGGACAGATGTACAACGGCCAAACCCTCAAAGGTGCAGCTCTGTTGGGCGGATGTGTGGCAGGTGTTTTGGGCGTAACTTGGGGTGTCTCTCTGGCCAATACTGCTATGGGTGAGGATATTATAGGCATCACCTCGTTGGCCGTAGGCGTGGGTTGCTACCTCTACTCGCTTATTGATGCTCCGCTCTATGCAAAGCGCTGGAACAAGCAGCACGGTTTCCGTTTCAATGGCAATGGCTTCGTTTCGGTTGCACCCGTAGTGGTTGTGGGGCGCAATATCGACGGCCTGGGCGTAGGCGTGTCGGTAGGCTTTTAGTGGGCCGTTTTTTGGTGGGTAGGCAAGAGATTAACACCTAATTACAAAACATATAACCCTTTCTTATGAAGAGAACTATACTACTCGTTTGTGCCGTAGTGGTGGCCGCTTGGGCAGGGGCGCAGGAGGTGGCTCCGCAGCAGTCGCAGGCTGTTATTGAGGTTGTCAAAAAGAGCGCAAAGCCACAATATAGGTGGACCATTGACCTCAATGCAGGATTGGCCCTCTATCAGCAGCTCTTTATGGGCGACTTTATCGATAGGCCCGACGTGGTACCTGGTGGTACCATCAGTAGGAGCAATTATAATCTGCCCTACGCCTTCGGAGCCGACATCTACTACCGCTTTACCGACAGCTTCTCGCTCGGACTGCGCACAACACTTTCGTATGAGCACACCAAGTGTTTCGACAGCAAAGGGGCCGAGTTGGGCAGCATAAAAGCTCTGCCCGCAACTGCTGTGTTGGTGGGTAAGTGGTCGTACTACAAGGGGAGCGAGTTTGAGTTCTACGGCCTCTATGGTCTGGGCGTATGTGTAGACATTGTGGTGAAGGACTTCTACTGGAAGCCCTCGCCAACGGTGGCCTTCAACGACGCTATGGCCGAGATATACCCCATAGGCCTGCGCTGGGGCCACAAGCGAGGTTGTCTGATAGAATTTGGTATGGGTAGCAAGGGATTGTTCAATGTTGGCTATTTCCGCAACTTCTGACGGCTCGTAGGGGCAATGAATTACAAACCAAAACCACAAAAACACATTTGAGATATGATGAAGAGATTGTTGACACTATTGGCTCTGGTGGTTGCTACTACCGCTATTGCTACGGCGCAGAACTACAAAGAGTATGACGATGTTATCTACACCACCGATGGCTCGGTAGTGAGGGGTACCATAGTAGAACAACTGCCTGGGGTGAGCTACAAGATTGCTACCGAGGGTGGTAATATATTTGTGTTCGACGCCCTGAAAGTTGAGAAGATTACTAAAGAGCCTCCTGTGAAGAAGTACTTTCAGCAAAGTAATATACCCGACACCCGCCGCTACGATGCCGAGGGCAACGTAATCTACAAGAAGAGCCCTATATGGGCCGGCGTAGGCTCGTTCTGTGTGACGGGACTGGGGCAGATTATCAATGGCCAAACGCGCAAGGGATTGTTGCTTATGGGTGGTCACGCAGCCTGCTTTGTGGTTGGCTCTGCGAGTAGTTACTTTGCCAGCAACGGCCTTATGGGTGGTGACTCGGGCGTGTGGGAGTCGGTGGGGCTGTTGTGCTTGGCAGGCTATGTTGGCACTTGGCTCTACTCGCTCATCGATGCACCCCTCTATGCCAGCAAGTGGAACGACGCCAACGGCTTTGAGCTGGCCGAGGGCACTTGGTTGAGGGTAGACCCTCGCGTGGGAATGGCTAACCCCTACAGCACAGCCCCTGCGGTAGGCCTCGGAGCAACGATAACCTTTTAGTTGAGAGTTGAGAATTCTCCTATTAGTCCTATTGCTCCTATAAATCTTATAAGAGCAATAGGAGATATAAGAGTTATAGGATTTTCTTTAAGGCCCTTAAAGCCCTTAAAGCCCCTAAAGAATTAGGTCGTTAGACTACAATTACAAGTCGCTATTCCATTGGCCGCCAGCCTCGGGGTAGACCATTGGGCGGGGCTCTTTGGGCAGAGCCTTCATGGCCAGGTAGCTCTCGTAGAGGCAGATTCCGTTGTGGGCGTTACGCGCAAGCGAGAACATAACCACCGAAGGGTGGCCCTTCGACGAAAGATACATACGCTGGGCTCGCTCAAGGTAGGCACTCTTCCACGCTGGGGTGTTGCTGGGCGAACCTTTCGCCTGGCTACCCGTGCAGTCGATATCGGCCTGGTCGCACACCATAAGGCCCAGTTGGTCGCACAGCGTATAGAACTCCTCGGGCTGTGGGTAGCGGGGTGCTACCAGATTGTAGCCCTGCGCCTTGGCCTGGCGGAGCTGCTCGGCCGTCTGCTCGGCACTCTCGGCCCAGCCACACTCGGTAGCCCTAATCTCTACGGGGCTGCCGTTGAGCACCAAGCCACCATCTTTCAGCTCGGCAGTGCGGAAGCCAAACTCGATTTGCGTAAACTCCTTGATGCGAGTCTCGTGCTTGGTGTAGACCACTATGCGGTAGAGGTTGGGCTCCTCGGGGCTCCACCTCTTGACCTTCGGCACGCGAGCAAAGAAGCTAACCGTATCGCGCGAAAGCATACGGGTGGTCAGTTTCTTGTCGCCCTTCGAGAGCATCTCGCCCTCGGGCGAGTGGAGCTCGTAGTGGATGTGGTACTCCTTGCTGTTGAGCAGGTAGCTCTGCATAACTATGCCCAGGTTGAGCAGTCCGTCGCCTGCGGCATTGAACGAGGTGGCCGTAACAAAGTCGTAGACCGCAACGCGGGGCGATACCACCAAGTGGGCACTCTGGAACTTGCCCTGGGGGGTGCGCGAAGCCTCAATGGCTCGGGCTGCGTAGTCGCTATGCAGGGTTATGCTTATGGTGTTGTGATTCTCCTTCAGTGCCTTGGTGAGGTCGAACTCAACTCGGCCAGCCGTCTGGGCCGAGTAGCCCACCTCGGCATCGTTCACATCCACGCTCACAGCCCCATCAGCACCCTCGATACGCAGCACCAGTTGGCGGTCGTCGTACTTGTAGTTGCGTTTGAAGCGAGCGGTATAACGCACGCGGCCACCCTCGAGCTGCTCGATGCGCCAGTTGCCCAGCTCGATGAGCATCTCGCTCTCGGGGCCACTCATCATCGCCTCGCGGCTGGGGTAGGGGACTACGGCTCGGTGGGCAGGCAGGGCCTCGCGCTCGGTCATCTCGGGCTTCGCAAGGGCCACCTCGGCAGCCTCGGGCTCGACATACTCAAACGGGTACTCCCACTGGCCAAAGGCACACAGCGTGGTGGCGAAAATCGCCGCAAGCGTAGATAATATCACTCGGTGTTTCATCATTTCTCTCTTTTTTTGGCTATATTTGGGGCTAAAATTACAACTCTTTTGCAAAAGTACGAAAAATATCCGCAATTAAACTTCCCTCGCGTAACTTTACGCTGTCGTCGCGGAGCTACCGAGGGCGAGGTAGAGGTGTTTGTGCCCCTGCGTGGGTGGCTGCTGCTCACCCCCGAGGAGTGGGTGCGCCGTCACGTTGTGGCCCATCTGACGGAGCGTATGGGTGTGCCGCCCACCTCCATCAGCGAGGAGCACCCCGTACTGCTCAACGGACAGCACCAGAGGGCCGACATTGTAGCCTATGGGCCCGACTCGAAACCCTGGCTGCTGGTCGAGTGCAAGGCCCCCGATGTGGCCATTGACGACCAGGTGGTGGCCCAGGCTGTGAGGTACAACAGCGTCGTGGGGGCAGCCCAGATTATGGTTACCAACGGCATCGAAACAAAGGTGTTCGATGCAGTCGCCCCTCGTTAGAGCAGCAGTGAGCGGCTCGACATAAGGTTATCGCCCAGGTTGTCTACGGCCTGGGTGAGTTCTTTTACAGCATCAAGTATGCGATCGCTCTCGGTTAGGGGAGCTCGCTGGCCGTAGCCCTCGAAGGGCCTCACAAACAGGTAGTTCTCGCCACCATCGGTGAACATAATATTGTCGACATAGTAGATGTCGTTATAGTTGTCTATGTCGGCATCGTAGGCCTTCACAAGTGTGCCAAGTGGAGGTATGGCACTGAGCGTTACGCGGCTGCCAGTGTGCCACCCCTCGGTGTAGTGAATTAAGGTAAAGCTATACATTGGGAATTGAAAATTGAGAATTGAGAATTGAAAATTGAAAATTGAGGCAACCGACGCCAAGCCGAGAGCAATTGAGAATTCTCCTATTAGTCCTATTGCTCCTATAAATCTTATAAGAGCAATAGGATATATAAGAGTTATAGGATTTTCTTTAAGGCCCTTAATGACCTTAAAGTCCTTAAAGCCCTTAATGATTTAGGTCGTTTAGACGTTAGACGTTGGGCGTTAGACCAAAAAAAGGCCCACTCGCGTGGGCCTTTTTTTTATTAGTGGCAGTGGCCACCCTCGCAGCCGCTCTCGCAGTCACCCTCGCAACCACAATCGTCGCAGCCACAGCCGCACGAGTGGGGATAGTCGTCGTCGGTAGCCTCGTGAACGTCTACAACCTCGCCCTCGAAGTTCAAGGTCTTGCCCGCCATGGGGTGGTTGAAGTCCATCTTCACTGCCTCGTCGGTAACCTCTACTACTACGCCTACAATGGGCTGGCCCATCTGGGTCATCATAGGGATACGGTTGCCGATGGTCAGCAGGCCCTCCTCAATCTGGCCCTCAATCTCGAAGGCAGCCTTGGGCACTGCAATAATCATCTCCTCCTGGTGTACGCCGTAGCCCTCCTCGGGCGAAAGGGTGAACGAATACTTGTCGCCAGCCTCCAGGCCCAGCAGGTACTCCTCGAACTTGGGCAGCAACATACCAATGCCATATACAAATTTCAGTGGGGCCTCTTTGGTTGCCTGGTCGGCTACCTGGCCATCTACGGTAAGGGTGTAGCTGATTGCTACAGCCATCTCATTTCCAATTTTCATAGTGTTGTGTTTTGTGTTTTATATAGGAATTATCAATTTTATTTCAGAGGGTTGATAAGTTGGAGCATATACTCGTCGAGCCAGTCGGTGGTGGTAAGTACCCACTCCCTCTTGAGGCCCACAACGCTGAAATCTTTGCTCTTAAAGAGGTTGAGGCTACGGGTGTTGTTCGACAGCACGTTGCAGTACAACTGGTTGAGGCCCAGTATCTGGAACGAGTAGCGTATCAAGGCCTGCAGAGCACTCGAAGCGTAGCCCTGGCCCTCGTCGTCCTTGTCGTAGATGAGTACACCCACACCTGCACGGCGGTTGTAGGGGTCGATGTCGAACAGGTCGATGGTACCCACAGCCTTGTGGTTGCTCTTCGACTCGATGACAAGCCTCATCTGGCGAGTTTCGTAGATGTCGTACCTCTGCTCGTCGATAAACCTGCGCAAGATGTACTTCGAGAAGGGGGCCATTGTGCCACTCACCCTCCACACATTGGGATCGTTCTCCCAGCGGTAGAGCACATCTACATCCTCGGGCTCGAGAGCTCGCAGTTTGATTATATCGGTTTCCAGTGCGTTCATATATTATTGTCTACCGTCGACCGTCTATCGTCGACCGTCATTTTTTAATTATTCAATTCTAAGTAGGCACTTATAAGCCAATTACTTTGTTGCGGATGAGCATTGCTGCGCCCAGGGCTCCTGCGTCGGCACCCATCTGGCTCAAGCGGAACGAGGTGTCCTTATAGACCAAGTTCATCGAGTACTTGTTGGTGGCCGACTTGAGGGGCAGCATCAGGTAGTCGCCAGCGTGGGACATATTGCCACCAATTATCACCACCTCGGGGTTGAAAATGTTTATCAAAAAGGCAATACTCTTGCCAATCTTCTCGCCCGCCTCTTCGATGAGCTCGATGGAGAGGTTGTCGTCGTTCTTGGCCGCCGCAATGATGTCGTCGATATGTATGCTCTCGCCTGCGGTCCACTTGTCGCGCAGGATGGTGTTTACACCCTCCGAAATCTTCTTCACAATCTTGTTCTCTATGGCAATGCCGCTCACCTCGGTCTCCAAACACCCCTTCTTGCCACACGAGCAGATAATCTCGTTGTTGAAGAAAGGTGTGTGGCCAAACTCGCCCGCAAAGCCGCTCTTGCCGTAGTAGAGCTTGCCGTCGGCTATGATGCCAATGGCCACGCCTCGGCCCAGGTGGAGGTAGAGCACATTCTTCTCGTCCAGAGTATTGCCCGAGTAGTACTCGGCATAGCAGCGTGCCCTGGTGTCGTTCTCAATGAGCACTCCCAACCCCGTAGCCCTCTCGATGGCCTCTTTGAGTGAGCTGTCGCCCCCCGTAAAGTACATATAACTGTGGCCCGTCTGGGGATTCACTCGACCAGCAATGCAGGCACCCAGGCCCAGCACCTTGCTGCGCTCAACACCACAGGTGTCCAAAAAGTTGTTGATGTGGTCGCAGATGTCGGCCAGGCACTTGGCGTCGTCGACCAGCGTAAAGGGGGTGTGGGTGCGCGATACGATGATGTTGTTCTTCAGGTCGGTGAGCACGCAACACAGGTAGTCGCGACCAATGTCAATGCCTGCAAAATAGATAGCCGTATTGGCCAGGCCGAAGATGTTGGGCCTGCGACCGCCTGCGGTCTCGACCTTGCCGTTGTCGACCACAATGTCCTCGCCCACCAGCTCGCCCACCAACTTGGTCATTGTGGGGACACTGATGTGCAAAGCCTTGGTCAGCTCGGCCAGCGTACACTGCCCGTTGACAGCCATATAGGCTATGATGCTCTGCTTTATCAGCATATTCTTGTGGCTAATGCCCTTCAGGGCTGCGTCGCCATCGTGCTGATAAAAGAAATCTTTTAATAGTGCCATAGGGTTGTTTGGCTAAAATTTTATTTAGCACCACAAATATAATAACAAATTTTAGAAATTAGGCCTAATTCTTAAATTTTTTCAAAATTTTTTCAAATTTTTTTACAAACCTGGGTGTGGGTTGGTAAATTTTTGGTCTAACGGGCCTGATAGGTGGGGTGGGGGTTGTGGTAAGTTTAGGAAGAGTTGGAAATAAAATCGAAAAATAATTCTCAATTCTCAATTCTCAATTTTCAATTCTCATTTATAATGCGTAAATTTGCGACGTTTGTATGCGCGTGCGCACACGCTGCGCGAGCGTTATGAACATTGGAGCAGAACAAACTATGCTAAAAACAAACACAATAAACATTAACTTTTAACAAAAAATCACAAGTTATGAAAATTTCGCACATCGAGCACCTCGGTATTGCAGTGAAGAGCCTCGAGGAGGCAATTCCTTACTATGAGGAGGTTCTGGGCCTCAAATGCTACAACGTAGAGGAGGTTGCAGACCAGAAAGTTAAGACCGCTTTCTTCAAGGTAGGTCAGACCAAGATTGAGCTGTTGGAGCCCACCTGCCCCGAGAGCACCATCGCTGGCTTTATCGAGAAACGTGGCGAGGGTATCCACCACATTGCCTACGCTGTTGAGGACGTAGCCGAGTGCTTGGCCGAGGCCGAGTCTAAAGAGGTACGCCTGATTGACAAGGCTCCCCGCAAAGGTGCCGAGGGTCTGAACATCGCTTTCCTCCACCCCAAATCGACCAAAGGTGTGCTGACCGAGCTCTGCTGCCCTGGTTGCAAATGCGAGGAGGAGTAGACCATACAACCCCACAATCACACAGACACAAGACAAACTAACTAACTTTTTTATAAACTTAACGCAAGGGGCCCAAGAGGGAAAAGCCAAATTGAAAATTGAAAATTGAGAATTGAAAAATTTTTGATTTGGGCCAGTTAGACGTTAGACGTTCCCAAAGGGAACACCCCCCGCGTTACACAACACAACACTATGTCGGAGATTCAAGACAAAATTGCGAAGCTGATTGAGCTTCGTGAAGAGGCAAAGATGGGTGGCGGTCAGAAACGTATCGACGCCCAGCACGCAAAAGGTAAGTACACCGCTCGCGAGAGGTTGGCAATGATGCTCGACGAGGGTAGCTTCGAGGAGTTCGATATGTTCGTAACTCACCGTTGCACCGATTTCGGTATGGAGAAGAGCCACCCACTGGGTGATGGCGTAGTTACCGGTTACGGTACCATCGACGGCCGTCTGGTTTATGTCTTTGCACAGGACTTTACCGTATCGGCAGGCTCGCTGTCGCTCACTATGGCCGAGAAGATTTGCAAAATTATGGATATGGCAATGCGCAATGGCGCACCCGTGATTGGTCTGAACGACTCGGGTGGTGCCCGTATCCAGGAGGGTGTAAACGCTCTGGCAGGCTATGCAGGCATCTTCCAGCGTAACGTAATGTCGAGCGGTGTTATCCCCCAGATTTCGCTCATCATGGGCCCCTGCGCAGGTGGTGCTGTTTACTCGCCCGCGCTGACCGACTTTGTTATTATGAAGAAAGACACCAGCTATATGTTCCTGACTGGTCCAAAGGTTGTTAAGACCGTTGTGGGCGAGGATGTAACCCAGGAGCAGTTGGGTGGTGCCAGCGTTCACGCAAGCAAGAGTGGTGTTGCTCACTTTGCAGTAGACACCGAGGAGGAGGCTATCGCCATCACTCGCAAACTCATCTCGTACATGCCCCAGAACAATATGGAGGATACCCCCGTTGTTGCTTGCTCGGACCCCATCGACCGCTTGGAGGATTCGCTCAACGACATTATTCCCGACAACCCCAACAAGGCCTACGATATGTATGAGGTTATTCGTGCTGTGGTTGACAATGGCGAGTTCTTGGAGTCGCAGGAGGCTTATGCACGCAACATCATCACTGGTTTTGCAAGGTTTAATGGCCAGAGCGTAGGTATCATTGCCAACCAGCCCAAGTTTATGGCAGGTGTGCTTGATATCAAGGCTTCGTGCAAGGCTGGTAGGTTTGTACGCTTCTGCGATGCGTTCAACATTCCTATCGTTACCTTTGTTGACGTTCCTGGCTTCTTGCCTGGTACTGGTCAGGAGTATGGTGGCGTTATCGACCACGGTGCAAAACTGCTCTACGCATACTGCGAGGCTACTGTACCAAAGGTTACCGTTACCCTGCGTAAGGCCTACGGTGGTGCATACATCGTTATGAGCTCGAAACACATCCGCGGCGATATCAACTACGCTTGGCCCTGCGCCGAGATTGCAGTTATGGGTGCCAGCGGTGCTGTTGAGGTGCTCAACGCTAAGGAGATTGCTGCCGCCGAGACTCCCGAGGCTAAGGCTGCCCTTATCGCTGCCAAAGAGCAGGAGTACAAAGACAAGTTCTCGAATCCTTACAGGGCTGCCAGCTACGGCTATATCGACGATGTTATCGAGCCCCGCAACACTCGCTTCCGCGTGATTAGGGCCCTGCAGAGCTTGGCTACCAAACGCCTGGCTAACCCTGCTAAGAAACACGGCAACATTCCATTGTAGTTTTTTTGACCGATTAACTAAAACCAAAATTATACTATGAATATGCTTAATTTGGGTTGGTCGGAGATTTTGTGGGTAACGCTCATTGGCTTCTCGCTGGTGGCATTCACTCTGGTTCTGCTTATCTTCGTCATCAAGCTGTTTGGTGTGGCCTTTGCTGCTAAACACAAACAGAAGGTGGCCAAGAAGAGCGCTGCCAAAGGCGAGACTGCTCCTGCCGAGGTTGAGCTCCCCACGATGGTTTCGGCCGAGACCGTTGCTGCTATTGCAATGGCCATTCGTCTTGCAGTGGGTGAGGACCACGACCGCGAGTCGGAGGTTATCACCATCCAGAAAATCAAACGTGCCTACTCGCCCTGGAACTCTAAGATTCACGGCCTGACACAACTCCCAGAACGTAAATAACAATCACAGCGTAAGAAAAAATGAAAAACTATAATCTTAAAATCAACGACAACGAGTATAACGTGCAGCTCGACAAACTCGATCACCTGTCGAAACAGGCTCGCGTAATCGTTAATGGAACCGAGTATATCGTAGAGGTTGAGGGCGTTAAACCCCAGCCCAGCAAGAAACCCCAGGTTGCTGCTGCTACCTACACCGCAACTCCCACTACCGCAGCTCCTGCAGCTCCCGTAGCCGCACCCAAAGCTGCTGCCGCAGGTGGCTCGAAGATTACCTCGCCCCTGCCTGGTACCGTATTGAGCATCAACGTAGCCGTAGGCGACAGCGTGACCGCAGGTCAGACCGTAGCTGTACTGGAGGCTATGAAGATGGAGAACAACATCGCTGCCGACAAAGCAGGTGTTGTTAAGGAGATTTGCGTAAACAAGGGCGCCTCGGTTATGGAGGGCGACGCTCTGATTGTTCTGGGCTAACGAAAAGGAGGAGGAATAGATTATGACAGTACTTCTTCAATCGTTTGTTGGCCAGAGTATCTCGGACTTTCTGAACTCGACTGGCTTTGCCCAGATGTTCGCCGAGGCTGGTGGCTGGAAGTGCCTTGTTATGTTGGCACTCTCTTGCTTCCTGCTCTACCTGGCTATCAAAAAGCAGTATGAGCCACTGCTCTTGCTGCCTATTGCCTTTGGTATGCTGCTCACCAACCTTCCTGGTGCAGAGATGTTCCACTCCGACCTGTTTGCAGGTGGCCACGTTCACTGGCAGGAGTTGGCCGCTAAAGGTGGCTTGTTGGACTACCTCTACCTGGGTGTTAAGTGTGGTATCTACCCCTGCTTGATCTTTATCGGCGTAGGTGCAATGACCGACTTTGGTCCACTGATTGCTAACCCCAAGAGCTTCTTGATGGGTGCAGCTGCCCAGATTGGTATCTTTATGACCTTCATTGGTGCATACGCTATGGGCTTCACCCCCGAGCAGGCAGGTTCGATTGGTATCATTGGTGGTGCCGATGGTCCTACCTCTATCTACCTGACCTCCAAACTGGCTCCCGAGCTGCTTGGTCCTATCGCTATTGCTGCCTACTCGTATATGGCGCTGGTACCCGTTATCCAGCCTCCCATTATGAGGGCTCTGACCAGCGAGAAGGAGCGTCAGATTAAGATGACCACCCTGCGTCAGGTGTCAAAGACCGAGAAGATTATCTTCCCCGTTGTTATCACCATCATCATCGCTCTGCTGTTGCCCAGCGCTGCACCTCTGATTGGCTGCTTGATGCTCGGTAACCTGATGAAAGAGTGTGGCGTAGTTGATCGCCTTGCCAAGACCGTTCAGAACGAGCTGATGAACATCGTGGTTATCTTCTTGGGTATCACCGTAGGTGCTACTGCTACTGCCGAGTCGTTCTTGAACTTCAAGACTCTGGGTATCTTGGCACTTGGTATCGTAGCCTTCTCGTGTGGTACCGCAGGTGGTGTGCTGCTGGCCAAACTGATGAACTTGTTCTTGCCCGAGGGTAAGAAGATTAACCCTCTGATTGGTTCGGCAGGTGTGTCGGCAGTGCCTATGGCTGCTCGCGTATCGCAGAGCGAGGGTCTAAAAGCCAATCCATCGAACTATCTGCTTATGCACGCTATGGGTCCCAACGTATCGGGCGTTATTGGCTCGGCCGTTGCCGCCGGTATCCTGCTCTGCTTCTTGGGCTAGTATACCTTATATATATAAATAAGGGCTCCGTTTTGCGGGGCCCTTATTTTTTTTGTCGACCGTCAACCGTCGACCGTCAACCGACTTTCAATTCTATTTCTCGTAGTCGGAGATTTTGGCAATGCGGCCAACGTGGCGGCCACCCTCAAACTCGGCTGTGAGCCAAGTGTCTACAATGGCTTTGCCCATCTCGAGGCCAATCAGACGTGCACCCATAGCCAACACGTTGGCGTCGTTGTGGTTGCGCGACAACTGGGCCGACAGAGGCTCCGAGCAGAGCGCACAGCGAACACCCTTGACCTTGTTGGCGGCAATGCTGATGCCAATACCGCTGCCACAGATTACCACACCACGCTCGCACTCGCCACTGGCTACCGCCTCGCCTACGGCAATGCCGTGGTCGGGGTAGTCGGCTCGGTCGGTCGAGTAGCAACCTTTGTCTACGAGCTGGTGTCCTTTGGATTCGAGGTAGGCTTTAATCTCCTCTTTGAAGCTGAATGCTGCGTGGTCGCAGCCGATAGCAATTTTCATAGCGTTGATTTATGGATTGTTAAAGATTAGTTGCTTCGAGTATCTCTACAAACTTGCCAAAGTCGGTGTGCTCGGTAACAAAGCGCTCGAACGAGTCGGCATCGCACCCCTTCTCGGGGGTGTCGCTAACCATTTTGAGCACCATTGCGGGTACTCCCTGCTGGGCTGCCATCTGACATACGGCTGTGGCCTCCATATCGAACAGAGCGCGTGGGGTACCAAAGCGAGCCTTAATCTCGCCAATCATTGGGGCGTCGACAAAGCTGTCGCCCGTGTAGATGGTGGCATCGTCGGTGCCGCAAAGAGGGTAGGGGTCGGTGAGGAAGCTCACGCCATCGAGCCCTGCAGGAACGTGGGCGTCGTGGTAGCGAGCCTGGCGTGGGGCCACCACATCGCCCGTCGTGAAGTCGGCCGAGGCTGCTGCATAGCCAATTACGGCCACAAGGTCGAAGCGCTCCTCGGCCATAGCCAGAGCTGTCTGGGCTGCGGCATAGACCTTACCCACATAGCCACGACGTATGGTGTAGCTGTGGAGCAGGGGTAGGGGGTAGTTATTCAAGGCTGCGAGCATATTCTCCTGCTCGGCTGCCATTGGGGTTATGACCAGAATGTTCATTAGTGAATTGAGAATTGAGAATTGAGAATTGACACACGCCCCCGCCCTTCGGGCACCCCCTCTAACTTAGAGGGGGAAGTGCGCGAGGACGCGCACGCAATTTCGACCACCCCTCGGCCCTACGGGCCACTCCCCTATCGTAGGGGAGAATTCAAATAACCCCTCCCCTAAGTTAGGGGAGGTGGCGCAAAGCGACGGAGGGGTCTGTTGAAAATAATACTACTTGTTAAGCAACTTGCGTACCAGTGCGCCATACTCTTTCAGGGCGGCATTTGAGCCCTCGATGTCGTAGAGCTCGGGGTTGCCGCACTGCTCGACGGTAAGGCCTGGCACGTCGCTCTTGTCTTTCAGAGCCGACTGCTCTTCGCACACCTGGGCCACAGCCTCCATAACCTTGCGCTGCGAGGTGAAGCCCTTGACAATCAGGTAAAAACCAGTCTTGCAACCCATAGGCGCAAACGACACTACGCGGTTGCCGAGCTTCTGGCGCAGATAGTGGGCCATCAGGTGCTCGATGGTGTGGATAGCCTCGGGGGTAAGGTACTGGTGCTCCATAGGTGCGCGGAAACGCATATCATACGAGCGCAGGGGATAGATGCCTGCCACAGTGTAGACCGAGCGCAGGTAGAACCCACGTTCGAGGGTGGTGTGGTCGACGGCAAAAGATGCTACTTTGGATTTCATAGTGAGTAATTTTGTATGTTCAGTTTTGTTTTTTCTCCGCTTGGGATATACAAAGGTATTATTTTTTTATATATTTGCCTAATTGAACGAAAACTCAAACCAATAAAAACAATTCAAGTATATGGCATCGAAACATACACTCAAGGAGTGGTACTTGGCCACTCGCCCCTGGTCTTTCCCTGCATCGGCAATGCCCGTAGCCTCTACTGTGGCCTACCTTTTCTGGTTGTCGCAGACAGTTGCTGGCGCACCAATGGTCGATTGGCTGTGTAGCATTTTGGCCCTGGTGGGCATCATTTTGTTCCACGCAGGGGGCAATGTTATTAGCGACTATAACGACTTCCGCAAGGGTGTCGATACTCCCCAGAATGCTATGATGCTGCCCTTGGTGAATGGCTCGTTTAAGGACTACGAGTTTCGCCGCTATGGCCTTGCGCTGCTGGCGGCAGGGTGTGCAGTGGGCGTGGCGCTGCTGCTGATTACCCAAAATCTTGACCTGCTGTGGGTTGGCTTGGCAGGTGGAGTGCTTACGGTGCTCTACTCGTTCTTGAAGTACCGAGCTCTGGGCGACGTGGTCATTGTGCTCAACTATGCCATACTGCCCATTATGGGTACCTCGATTGTAGCTGTGGGCCACGTCGACTGGTCGGCTATGGTGCTGGCGGTGCCCCTGGGACTGATTACCGACTCGATTTTGCATATCAATAACGCTCGCGATGCGGTGAGCGACCGAGCTGCTGGTGCGCGTACTTTTGCAATGCTCATTGGCCCCAAGGCGTCGTCGCTGATGTATAGGGCCGAGGTGCTGCTGCCTTTTGTGTGGGTGGTGGTTGCGATATGCCTGGGCTGGTTGCCTCCGCTTGCGGTATTTGTGTTTGCTGTGGGCAAGACTGCTCTGGATATGGCCCGTCAGGCCAAGGGTTTGGTCAGCGAGGGCCCCGAGAAGGTGGCCACGCTCGACCAGCAGAGCGCTAAACTGCAGGCCCAGTTTAGCCTGACGATGATTATCTCACTCGTGGTCAGCGGCATTGTTGGCTGGGGTGCAAAGGTACTGCTCTAAATGGTGCTCGTTATGGCTGAAAGAAAAGGTGTTACGCTGCCCATAATTGTTGCGGCCCTGCTGTGGTTTGTGATGTTCAGCCCCTGGACAGCTCCGCACGTCAATTTTTGGGTTACTATGGCCCTGTCGGGGGTGGTGCTTACGGGACTGGCCTTGTGGTGCTCGCCCGAGCTGCGTGAGCAAGCGAGGGGACTGCTCGGCTGGCGCAATGTGGCGCTGGGCGTGGCTATTGCAGCGACATTGTGGGGCGTCTTTTGGATAGGCGAGAAGGTGGCGGTGTGGATGTTCCCCTTTGCCGAGGGACAGATAGGCTCTATCTACTCGATGAAACAGGGCACCAACCCCTGGATTATTGGGGCGCTGCTGCTGTTGGTCATCGGCCCTGCGGAGGAGCTTTTCTGGCGCGGCTTTGTGCAACAGAGGCTTGGCAAACGCTGGGGCCCCTGGATGGGCTTTGTGGCCACTACGGCGGTCTACGCACTGGTACACATTTGGTCGCTGAACTTTATGCTTGTGGTCTCGGCGGCGGTTGTTGGCGGAGCGTGGGGTTTGATATATCGCTTTTGGCCAAAGGGACTGGGGGCACTGGTTGTGAGCCACGCGGTGTGGGATGTGGCGGTCTTTTTGCTGTTCCCCATTTAGACTGTTGCTGTGCAATAGTACCCCCAAACTATGTGCAATAAAGCTCTGGGCTGCTGCCTGGGGCTTTTTTTTGTGCAGAAAGTGCTCATTTTATTTGCTTTATGTGGCTAAAAAATGTTACCTTTGCGGCCGTTGTTGCGCAGGCGCAACGACAGGGCCGCTCGGGTTGGCAAACCGCCCCTCCCCGAGCTCCCGAAAGCCTTAAACGACTTTGGTCGGTTGGGCGTTAGACGCAAATATGACAAAACAACTATAACAAACTTTTAACAAAACAAAACACAAAATGAAAAAAACTTACATCCAGCCCAGCCTCATGGTTGAGGAGGTAATTGTCGAGAGTGGCATTGCTCAGTCGCCCTCGCTTGTAGAACAGAACGGCATTGGTGAGGCCGAGTATTTCGATTATGGTGAATTTTAATTAGGTTAGTGCAGTGATGAAAAAGATTTTCCGTACATTGGCCATTGTTGCAGTAGCTGCGCTTGGCCTTACTGCTTGCGAGAACGACATCAACGAGCAGATTAATGGTAACGAGGGTGAGAAAGTAACCGTAGAGGTTGTTGGTACTGTTGCCGACCTTACCCGTAGTACTTTTGGCGAGATTAACACCACCGATGGTAAGGTTCCTTCGACCTGGAGTGGCAACGAGACCGTAGGTTTCTCGGCTGCCGAGGCTACTCCTGTTACCGCTACTAACACTACCGCTGGTCTTACCGCATCGTTCAGCGTAGAGTTCGACGCTATCGAGGAGGGTAATACCGTTTACGCAGTTTCGCCCTATACCAGTAATAGGACAGAAGGTGGCTTTACAGGTATCAATACAGAGTATCAGGATTTCTATGTGACCATTCCTGCCGAGCAGACTCCTTTGGCTGGTTCGGTACAGGAGAGTGCTCACCTGATGTTTGCCGAGGGTACCTACGAGGGTGGTGCTATGACTATGACCTTCAACCACGTTGCTGCCTATGGTAAGATGAATATCACCAACTTTGCCGGCAATGGCATTGCTTCGGTTGCTATCACCTTCCCCGAGAATGTAGTGGGCCAGGCTTACTATTATTATGCTGGCGAGAAAGTTGGTACTTGGGATAGTTTTGATTCGGCTACCATTACTCTTAATCCCGAGAACGTAGAGAATAACGAGTTCTGGTTTGCTCTGGCTCCCGTAGGTGCTCTGAGCGGCACTCTGAATGTGGTGGTTACCGACAACGACGACAAGACCTACACCAAGAGCATCGATCTGCCCAAAGAAGGCAGGACCATTACTTTTGCCAAGGGCCAGGTGTCGGCTTTCACTGTTAATATGACTGGTGTTGAGGCTGACAAAGTAGAGCCTTGCGAGGTGGTGCCCGTTGGTGTTGGTTTGGATGCCAACAATCAGCAGGAGACTTTGTCGTGGACCTATGGTGAGAATGACAATTTTACTACTACTATCGTAAAAGGCACTGCATCAACCAACCCTCGTGAGGATACTGATGGTCAGTTGCGTATGTACAAGGGTAATGAGTTGACCTTTACTGCTGAGAGTGGCTCGATTGTTAAGATTGAGATGACTGTTACCGAAGGTAGCAACACCCTTACTGCAAGTGTAGGCAATATGGCTTATGATACAGAAAGCAAGGTTATCACTTGGACTGGTCTTGTGAACGAGGTTACATTCACTACTTCGGCAAAAATCTTCTTTAATCCTATCAAAGTTTACTACAGTGACGAGGAGCCTATCGTGGCACAGCCATTGGCTACTCCCGAGATTATTGCAGAGGTGCAGAATTTGACCGAGGCCTATGTTATTTGGGATGATGTTGAGAATGCCGTAAGCTACACTGTAACTTGTGGTGAGCAGACTCAGACCGTCGCAGCTGGTGTTGGGGAGGCAACCTTTACTGGTTTGGTATACAGCACCGATTACACCATTTCGGTTGTTGCTCATCCCGAGGTTGGCTCGCTGTACTGGCTTGATTCGGAGGCTGCAACTACTACCGTTACCACTGGTGCCGATGCAACCGATTATAGCGGTAAATATCTGATTGTAGCCCAGAATGGTGGCAAATACTACTATATGTCTACTTGGAAGGATGGTCAGACTTTAATCACTGATGGAAACAACCGTACTGCTGTTGATTCGGGTGTGACCGAGATTACTGACTACAACAGTTCGGCAGACTTTGATAATACTGTTGATGAGAAGTATGTGTGGAATGTAGAGGCTGTTGAAGGTGGCTATACCTTTGCCAATAGCGACAAGTCGGCTTGGCTCTATCTTGGTAGTAATGAGAACCGAGCCAAGATGACCACTACCGAGAATGAGAAGGAAACATTTACTATCAGCAAAGAGGGTAATGTTTACACCATTAAGGCTACTTCATACACTCGCACTTTGGCTCTGAATAGTAATTTGTTTGCTTGCTACGCAAGTGGTAGCTATGTTTACGACATCGTTTTGATTCCTTTCACTGGTACTATTCTGCCTACATCGAGCTTGGCATTTGATGTTGAGTCGGTTACTGTAGATTTGGCAGATTTTAGCGGTGAATTTACCGAGCCTACCCCTACCCTTACCACCGACCAGGCTTACACTACTGGTTTTACTCTCTCGTATAGCAGTAGCAATGCTGATGTGGCGACTGTTGATGGAGATGGTAATGTTACTATCAAAGGCGTTATCGGTACCGCTGTTATTACCGCTACTTTTGCAGGTGATGAGAACTTCAAAGGTTGCTCGGCTTCGTACACTATTAACGTAGTAGATAACACTCCGATAGAGGGTGCTGGCGAGCCATATTCGTATGAATTTACATCGAAACAATTTTCTGCAAATGGCTCGGAGACTTTGAATGGCTTAAGCTGGACTTTGGCAGGTGATGGTGGTTATTGGGCCTATGACAATACCAAGGGTCAGCATCTGGGTTCGGGAAGCAAACCTTACAAGAGCTTGACTTTGAGCACAAATGATTATAATGGTGCAGTTAAGAAAATTGTTATCAATACATGTGGAGGCTCGAGCGTGAATGCAACTCTTACCGTAACAGTGGGCGATACTGTTATTGGTGAGGCAACTAAAATTAGTGCGACCGCTACTGAATACACCTTTGAATCGGCAACTCCTTTGACTGGCGAGATTAAATTGTCGTATACTCAGACTTCGTCGAAAGCAATTTATATCAAATCTATTGCAATTAACAACAACTAATTGCTGTGTTGCGGGGCTGAAAAGCCCTTAGCGACAAATATCAAAAAGATAGGCGACTCCCTCACCAGGGAGCCGCCTATCTTTTTTTGCCCCTCGCCCACCGTCTTGCCACGACTGTGTGCGCGAGGACACGCACGCAATTTCGACCACCCCTCCGACTGCTTACGCAGTCACCTCCCCTTTAATCCTCCTACGGAGGCTTTTCCTCCTTGCGGCTCGGCAGAGCAAACAAGTTTGTTCTGCCCTCGCTCCGCTGCGTCGGTTCGTAGGGGAGAGTGAGGTGGGGCTTGGTGAGGTCGTGCAATTCCTTTACAGACCCCTCCGCTGCTCCGCAGCACCTCCCCTAACTTAGGGGAGGAGTTGTCGTGGTGCTGGGGAGAGTTGGGTGGCAAAGGAAAATAATTTTCAACTTTCAATTTTCAATTTTCAATTCGACACGCGCCCCTGCGTGAGGGCACGCACGCAATTTCTACCACCACTCGATGAGGCCAAAAATTGGCCAAAAGATGTGCAAAAGATGTGCAAAAACGTCGTATTGATGTGCAATAAGTCGCATTTTGGCGACTTTTGGTTTGGTAGCCCCAATTTGGCTTTTTGTGGCACAAGTGGTTGTAATTCAATTGTTTATGCGTGGTTTGGCTAATCAATAACACGAAAAATATCAAATAATTCCTTTGGAGCATACTTATATTTTATTATATTTGTAACTGCGAAATAGTCTACTCATACGGGTGGTTAGGTCGCAGTATATCAAGGGCTTTCCCTGGCAGAGAGGGGTAATTGATTGTACATCAGCACGTTAGGTGGCGTACGATGTCCCCATATTATGCGCCAATGTCAAGTAAACGGGCCTTTCGGAGGGGGCAAGCCCAGCAAGTCAAACTGAACATAATGGCCAGCACAACCACAAGCACAACACTCGATGAGCAGGGCGCAGCAGTTTCTGAAGCGTCGTCTGCGACCGATATGGCAGCAGTGAGCAATCCAATGTTGGCGGTCGAGTGGTATGTGATGCGTGTGACCTATCAGCGCGAACTTGTGGCCCAAAGGTTGTTGGGGCAGTTGGGCATCGAAAGTTTTGTGCCCACACAAAAAGTTCGACGCAAAGTCGGAGGGCGTTACCTCTGGCGCGAGGAAGCCAAAGTGCACAACTACATCTTCGTGCGCAGCTCGCAGGTCGAATTGCAGCAGATAAAGGAGACCCGAATAACCTATCTGCGCTTTATGATGGCCAAAAACGAGGAGGGCAACAAGTGGGTGCCGCAGTTCGTGAGGGCCGACCAAATGGAGCACTTTATGGCCATTTGTCGCAGCGAGGGGGTTAAGTACCTCGATCCCGAGGTTGACCTGCGCAAGGGCGACAGGGTGAAGGTAATCAGAGGAGGCCTGGCAGGCGTTGAGGGCACCTTCATAAAAATCTCGGCCAAGAACGAAAAGCGCGTGGTGGTGCGCATAGAGGGTGTAGCCGCCGTAGCCACCGCCGCCATCCCCGCCGCAGATGTGGAGAGAATGTAACAAAACCGAAACAAACAATATAACAGACGTTGTCGAAATGAACACACTGCTTACGATTTTAGTGCCTGCCCTGGCAGCCTTATTGGCGACCATGTGGTTTCAACCTCATATCCTCAATGTGGCAAAAGAGAAAAACATTGTAGATAATCCAAATGCTCGTAAACTGCAGCGTATTCCCATTCCTGTGATGGGTGGTGTTGTGGTTGTGTTCGGCATATTGGTTGGCATAATGACGTATAGCCTTTTTAACAACATCAACAATATGCTTGCAGTTGTAGCCGCTGTTTTGGTTATAATGTTTGTTGGATTGGTGGATGATATTCGCGGCCTTTCGCCAAGAATTCGCTTTATTATCGAGATTCTTCTTGTCCTATACCTGGTCTACATAACTGGAAATCAGATAGACAATTTCCACGGTTTGTGGGGGATTGAAACGCTTTCAAGCTGGATAGCTGTGCCTTTAACCGTATTCGCTTGTGTTGGTATCATCAATGCCGTAAATCTTATTGATGGTGTGGATGGTTACTCGTCTGGTTATTGCATAATGGCAAGTATCTATTTTGGATACTCATTCTTCAAACTCGGAAATATGATGATGGTTGCGTTAGCAGCAATCATTGTTGCATCTTTGCTTCCTTTCTTCTTCTGCAATGTATTTGGCAAACATTCAAAGATGTTTATCGGTGATGCTGGTACATTGTCTATGGGTGTATTGATTTCAACATTTGTGACAAATATGCTAACCGCATCAACCGAAACCGCCCATATTGCTGATAATTTGGGTCTTATACCTCTGTCATTGGCGATTATGTGCGTGCCTATCTTCGACACCCTCCGCGTAATGGGCTCTCGTATTTTGCGAGGCACATCACCTTTCCATCCCGATAAGACCCACCTACATCACGCATTTATTGACTTGGGATTCTCACATATCGGCACTACATTTTCGATATTGTGCCTCAATACATTTGTTGTGATTTGTTGGCTTGTTGCTTACAAATTGGGGGTATCAATCAATGTGCAACTCTACATTGTCATTGCGTTGAGCGTGCTCATAACTTTTGGTCTGTATGGTTTTATACAGTATCACATCAAAAATAATACCCACACTCTCAAAGTGTTGAAGGTTGTCGGACGTTACACCCATATAGAGCGTAAAGGTATTTGGAGCAAGATGCAAAAATGGTTCGACCGTAACTCCACACCCAAAGAGGAGGAAGAGCAACACGAAAAAGTAGCTTAAACAAGTATGGCAGAGATAAAAGTTGTAGAGGGAGAGGTTTTTGTGGACCATAGGGGAGAAATACTCTCGGCCAACAACCTTGACTTTACAGAGATTAAGCGTAGCTACACAATTACCAATGCTGACACTGATGTAATTCGCGGTTGGCACGGACATCAGGACGAAAAGAAGTGGTTTTGGTGTTTAAGGGGTGGTTTTACGGGCGCTTTTGTGGAGATAGATAACTGGAAGGAGCCCAGCCGCGACCTCAAACCACATATCTACCACCTCCGAGCCGAGAAGAGCCAAGTGATTTGTGTGCCCGAGGGGTATGCCAACTGCCTCCGCGCAACCGAGCCAAACTCTCTGCTGATGGTCTTTTCGAGCAAGACCTACCCAGAGTGCTTGGAGGACAGCTGGCGTTACGAGCCCAACTATTGGTTCGATTGGAATACGATTTAACCACAAAAAATAGGAGATATGAAAATTGCAGTTGCAGGAACGGGATATGTGGGTTTGAGTATTGCAACCCTGCTGGCACAGCACAACGAAGTCGTGGCTGTGGATGTTATTCCCGAAAAAGTAGAGCTGATTAACAACAAAAAGTCACCCATCCAAGACGACTACATCGAGGACTACCTGGCCAACAAGCCTCTCAATCTGCGAGCTACCCTCGACGGCAAAAGCGCCTACGCACAGGCCGATATTGTCATCATTGCCGCTCCCACCAACTACGACTCGCAGCGCAACTTTTTCGACACCCACCACATCGAGGATGTTATCGACCTCGTCTTGGAGGTGAATCCCGATGCTGTGATGATTATAAAATCGACAATCCCTGTGGGCTATTGTCGTTCGCTGTATGTCAAATACGCTTTCCGCTTTTTGACCGAGGATAACTTAAAGGGCAAGAAGTTCAACCTGCTCTTCTCGCCCGAGTTCTTGCGCGAGAGCAAGGCTCTGTACGACAACCTCTATCCCTCGCGTATTATCGTGGGTATTCCCAAAGTAATTGACCGCGAGCAGTTTGCAGGCGAGAACAAAGCTATCGAGATGATTGCCGACGTTCCAGCCCTCGAAAAAGCAGCCCACAAGTTTGCCGAGCTGTTGCAGCAGGGGGCTATAAAGGAGGATATCCCCACACTCTTTATGGGTATGAAGGAGGCCGAGGCTGTTAAGCTGTTTGCCAACACCTACTTGGCTCTGCGTGTGAGCTACTTCAATGAGCTCGACACCTATGCCGAGATGAAAGGTCTTGATACGCAGGAGATTATCGGTGGTGTTTGTCTTGACCCACGCATTGGCAGCCACTACAACAACCCCTCGTTTGGTTATGGTGGCTACTGTCTGCCCAAAGATACCAAGCAGTTGCTGGCCAACTACGATGCTGTGCCCCAGAATATGATGACCGCCATTGTAGAGAGCAACCGCACTCGCAAGGATTTCATTGCCGACCAGGTGCTTGCAAAGGCTGGCTACTACACCGCCTCGAGCCAGTGGAATGCCGCCAAAGAGCAAGAGGTGGTTGTGGGCGTATATAGGCTCACGATGAAGGCAGGTTCGGACAACTTCCGTCAGAGCGCCATTCAGGGTGTTATGAAACGCATTAAGGCAAAGGGTGCAAAGGTTATTATCTACGAGCCTACGTTGGAGAGTGGTTCTACCTTCTTCGGCTCGGAGGTGGTGGGCGATCTGGCCGAGTTCAAGGCTCGCTCGCAGGCAATCATTGCAAACCGCTATGAGAGTGCCCTCGATGATGTAATGTACAAAGTTTACACACGCGATATTTTCAAGCGCGACTAACCAAATATAATGGTAATGAAGGTATTAGTTACGGGAGCTGCAGGTTTTATTGGCTCCAACTTGGTAGAACGACTGCTCACCACCGAGAGCCCCATTGAGATTGTGGGCCTCGATAGTGTGAACGACTATTACGATGTGAGCATCAAGGAGTACAGGCTCCGCAAACTCGACAAACTTGCCGCCGAGCACCCCCAGAGCAAATGGGAGTTTGTAAAGGGCAACTTGGCCGATAAGGCACTCATTGATAGGCTCTTTGCCGAGAACGACTTTGAGGTTGTGGTCAACCTCGCAGCCCAGGCCGGTGTGCGCTACTCAATCACCAACCCCGATGCCTACATCGAGAGCAATCTGATTGGTTTCTACAACATCTTGGAGGCTTGCCGCCACAGCTACGACGGTGGCAAACGTGGTGTTCAGCACCTCGTTTATGCCTCGAGCAGTTCGGTATACGGCAGCAACAAGAAGGTGCCCTATTCGACTGACGATAAGGTAGATAACCCAGTGAGTCTCTATGCCGCAACCAAGAAGAGTAACGAGCTGCTGGCCCACTCGTACAGCAAGCTCTACAACATTCCCTCGACGGGCCTGAGGTTCTTCACCGTATATGGCCCTGCTGGCAGGCCCGATATGGCCTACTTTGGCTTTACGAATATGTTGCGTAAGGGCGAAACAATCAAGATTTTCAACTACGGCAATTGCAAGCGCGACTTTACCTACGTCGATGATATTGTTGAGGGCGTACAGCGTGTGATGCACAAAGCTCCCGAGCGTCGTAATGGCGAGGACGGGCTGCCCGAGCCACCTTATGCAGTATATAATATAGGTAATAGCAACCCCGAGAACCTCTTGGACTTTGTGGATATTCTGCAGCAGGAGTTGATTAGGGCTGGCGTGTTGCCCGAGGACTACGACTTTGAGTCGCACAAAGAGCTGGTGGCAATGCAGCCAGGCGATGTGCCTGTGACCTTTGCCGACACCTCGGCACTGGAGCGCGACTTCGGCTTCAAACCCCACACGCCTCTGCGTGAGGGCCTGCGTAGGTTTGCCGAGTGGTACAAAGAGTTTTACGGATAAACAAAAAAGGCTGACAGCCGAGTGCTGAATGCTGAACGCTAAAAAAGTATGGAATACAAGTATCACATATTCTCGCCCTACCGCGTGTGCCCTCTGGGTGCGCACGTCGACCACCAGCACGGTCTGGTGAGCGGTTTTGCCTTCGACAAAGGCGTGGATTTCTGGTTCTCGCCCACCGATGACGGCATCGTAAGGCTCAAAAGCCTTACCTTCCCAGGCGAGGCCGAGTTCCCAATTGATGACCTTGTAAGGGTAAAGCAGGGCCACTGGAGCGACTACGCTCGCGGTGCCAAGTATGCTCTGTCAAAGAGGTTTAAGCTCCACAGAGGTGTTGAGGGCGTAATCAAAGGCTCGCTGCCCATTGGCGGTCTGTCGTCGAGCGCTGCGGTACTGACTGCCTACGTTATGGCACTGGCCAAGGCTAACGACATCGAGCTTACGAAAATGGAGGTCATCCGCATCGCTTCCGAGGCAGAGAGAGAGTATATCGGTCTGAACAACGGTATCCTCGACCAGTCGTGTATCGTGTTGAGTGAGAAGGATTCGCTCCTCTTTTTGGATACCGCAACCGAAGAGTATCGCGTGATTCCCAAGAATCCCAAAATGCCCGAGTTCCACCTCGGAATCTTCTTCTCGGGCCTTACCCGTTCGCTGGTGTCGAGCGACTACAACCTGCGCGTAAGCGAGTGTAAAGCAGCAGCTTGGAATATGCTCGCCTACACCGATCAGCCCCTCAAAACCCTCGACAAAACCTTCTTGCGCGACGTTCCTCGCGAAGTATTCGACCAGACCAAAGAGCGTATGCCCGCAAGATTTGCACGTCGCGCCGAGCACTTCTACTCGGAGTATAAGCGTGTGCGTAAGGGAGTTACGGCTTGGGAATCGGGCAATTTGGAACTTTTCGGTAAGTTGAGTTTTGAGAGTTGCGAGAGTTCCATCCATAACTACGAGTGCGGCTCGCCCGAGCTGATTGCCATCTACGAGATTATGCGCGAACTGGATGGAGTCTATGGCGGTCGCTTCTCTGGTGCCGGTTTCAAGGGTGCCTGTATCGCCCTCGTGGACCCCACAAAAGAGGACTCCATACGCGAAAAACTGACCGCCGAGTACCTGCGTCGATTCCCCGAGTACGAGGGCACCTTCGAGGTACACTTCTGCAAAACCGACGACGGAGCACGATTTGTTTAGCAATCAGCAATCAGCAGTCAGCAATCAGCCCTATGAAGAATTTCAAAGATTTGGTTGTATGGCAAAAAGCCCATCAGATGGCGCTTGAGGTATATACGCATAGTAGAAATTTTCCACAAGAAGAGAGGTTTGGCTTAACTTCGCAGTTGCGCAGAGCTGCCACTTCCATTGCTCTCAATATAGCAGAAGGTTGCGGAAGAAAAACTGACAAAGATTTTGCTCACTTTTTACAAATAGCTTTCGGCTCTGCAAATGAGGTTGAATATGCGCTGTTATTAAGTAAAGACCTTGGCTACATAGAAAAGAATACATATTCGTCAATGAATGACGCATTGGAGGAGATAAAAAGAATGTTGGCTTCTCTAATATCCAAAATTAATAATGATAATAATAGCTGACAGCTGAATGCTGAGTGCTGAATGCTAATAGAATGAAGAATATCGTAATAGCCGCTGGATATGCAACAAGGTTGGGCGAGCTGACTAAAAACTTTCCCAAGCCACTATTAAAAATAGGTGAGAGCACCATTCTCGGTAGGATGCTCGATGATATCGATACCATACCCGAGATTGACGAGCACATAATCATCACCAACCACAAGTTTGCGCCCATCTTTGAGGAGTGGGCGGCTGGCCTCAACTACACCAAACCCGTAACCATTGTAGATGACGGCACCGAGACCAACGATACCCGTTTGGGTGCGGTTTGCGACCTGCTGTTTGCGATGGAGAAACTCGCCATTGACGACGATATGTTGGTTGTGGCAGCCGATAACCTGCTGTTTTTCAGCTTTAAGGAGTTTGTAGACTTTGCCAAACAGAAGGGCACGAGCTGCATTATGTGCCACCACCAGCCCTCGGTGGAGAAACTGCAACGCACTGGCGTGATTGAGGTGGACAGCGAGTGGCGCGTGCTGGGTATGGAGGAGAAACCCGCAGTGCCCAAGAGCGAGTGGGCGGTGCCTCCGTTCTACATTTATCTGAAGAAGGACCTCGATTTGGTGCGCGGCTCGGTGGAGAACGGCTGCGGTAAGGATGCCCCCGGTAACTTGGCGCACTATATGGTCGAGCAGACAGAGATGCACGCCTGGCAGATGACCGCCGGTCGCTTCGACATCGGCTCTCTGGACACCTACCACGAGGCCTGCGAAAAATTTGGAAAGTAATACAATAATAAGTCGGTATGTCTAATAAATATTTCATTATAACGGTTGATACCGAAGGAGATAACTTGTGGAGTTATAAAAAAGGGGATCGGATTACAACCCACAACACTAAATATATTCCTCGATTTCAAGAATTGTGTGAAAAATATGGATTTAAGCCAGTTTATCTCACAAATTATGAGATGCTATGCGATGATGCATATGTGCAATTTGTAAAGCGGAAAGAGCAAGAAGGATTGTGCGAGGTCGGTTTACATCTTCACGCATGGAATAATCCCCCTCTATATGACCTTGATGCGAAATATGATGGTAATCCGTATTTGATCGAGTACCCAGATGAAGTGATGAAGGCAAAGTTCGATGTTCTATATAAGTTGTTTTGCAAAAAGATCGGACATAAACCATACTCTCATCGTGCTGGTCGATGGGCTATGGACGAAAGATATTTTAGATTGTTAGAGGAGTATGATGTTAAAGTGGATTGTTCAGTGACTCCTTACATTGACTGGAGCAGGTCTATGGGAGAAACAAGAGGCGGTTCTGATTTCCGACAGTGTCCTACAACTAGTCATTGGATTGGTAGAGTATTTGAGGTGCCATTAACAGTTTTACGGACTAGAACAGTATTTAATGCGTCATGGAAACATAATATAAGAACATTATTGCAAGGTCGAAATATTCAATTAAGATTAGCAACACACTCTCTCAAAGAACTTCAAAATCTTATAACTAGGTGTGCTAAAAATCCATTATGTGATTACCTGGAATTTATGTTGCATTCCTCTGAATTAATGCCCAATGGAAGTCCTTATTTCAAAAATGCGACAGATATTGATGCAATGTTTCAAAATATGGACGACTTATATTCTTCTGTAGCTAGACTAGGTTATCGGGGAGTAACATTACATGATTACTTTAATATGCATAAAGATTAAAATTATGAAGATAGGACTAATCACATTTCATGATACCACAAACTTCGGATCTATCTTGCAAACTTATGGATTGTACAAAGCAATAGAGAATCTAGGTCACGAGTGTTTTGTGATTGATTATCAGTGCGAATCAATTGTGGCACGAGAATTACCTAAATTCCATTTAACTGTAAATGTCAAATCATTGGTAAGTCAGATCTTGTTTTTACCCACGAAGAAAAGGAAACACAGAAAACTTTTGTCCTTTTTAAGCACACACGCCAAAATTAGCCAACCTTTGTTCCGAAATACAGTTCATGAAATCGACGGAGAATATGACAAATATTTTGTTGGTAGTGACATTGTATGGGGATTAGATATTACCCAAGGAGATACTGCGTATTTTTTGGATTTTATAAAATGTAAACAACAGAAATTTGCTTTCGCATCATCTATTGGTAGTCCATGGACTAAAGAGGATAAGAATAGAGTCAAACCGCTATTAAATGAATTTCAACACATAGCGGTAAGAGAAGATGAGTCTGCAGATTGGGTGGAGGAGCTCACATTAACACGACCAGATGTGGTATGCGACCCTACAATGCTATTGGAATCCAATGAGTGGGAACGTATAAAGTCTGATAAATATGCAAGCATAGGTAGATATGTGTTTGTTTATTTTAATGACAGTGCCAATAAAGCATTAGATTCAGCCAAGCGATATGCAAAAATGTTTGGAACCAAGGTCTTATATGTTAACTACGGAAGATCAATAGCTGGTGTACAGTCTGTTAAACCCACCTCTATAGAGGATTTTTTGTCGTTGATTTTTTATGCAGAACATATATTTACCGCTTCTTATCACGGAATGCTATTTTCCACATACTTTAGAAAGCAGTTCTCATACTTTAATAGAGCACATAAGTCTAGGATGAATACCCTCGCCAGGAAATTGAATGTAATGCAGTGCAATGGGGAAACAATAGATGTTGCCAATCTCCCAACAATAGATTACCATAGTGTTGGCTCCGCTATCAGTGCGTATCGAGATTATTCTTTGGAACGATTGAATTATATGCTTAATTTGTAATGTGATATGACCAATATATGCTCGAAAGAGATGTGTACTGGTTGCGGTGCTTGTAAAGACATATGCCCTCGTCAGTGCATCACATTTTCATCAGACACATTGGGTAATCTTTATCCCAACATACACGACAGCCAGTGCATTGACTGTGGGTTGTGTGTTAAAGTATGTCCTAATAATAAGATGCCAAACTTTAATACTCCCACAAAGGTTTTAGCCGCGTGGAGTGCAGATCCTAGTGTAAGAAAATCTTCGGCCTCGGGTGGCATAGCTACAGAGTTGTATAAAAGGATTCTTGCAAAGAATGGAGTTGGAATAGGTGTTACATATGATATGCACCAAGGTGCTATATTTGTGCCAGTAACTACGCTAGAGGATATATCTCTTGTTTCAAATTCAAAGTACACGTTTAGTGATACATGTGGCATTTTTCGATATGTACGGGATTGTCTAAATAAGGGTAAAGAAGTTTTGTTTATCGGTTTACCTTGCCAAGTTGCAGGGTTGTTGAATTTTCTGAGGCAGCCATACGACTTACTCACAACCGTAGATATTATATGTCATGGCGTTGCATCATCTGATTACATTAAACAACATATAGAGCATATAGAGAGCAAACAACACAATAAGGCAACAAAAATGTTTTTCCGAGATCCGACAAAGGGGACTCACTTGTTTTATTTGTCTTTATACAATGCAGAGAGGTGTTTCTATAGCAAGAAAGCACAAGCGCCTGATGTGTATCAATTGGGGTATCATAAAGCATTAATTTACAGACCAAATTGTTATAATTGTATCTATGCTCAACGCAAAAGAGTGTCAGATTTGACGATTGGTGACTTTTCGGGTGTGGGTCGTGAGACCCCATGGACAGAAGGAAGTATAAATGTTAGTTGTATCCTAGTTAACACTGCTCATGGAGAAGAATTTATTTCTCAAATGGCAGAGCAAATTATATGTTACGAGCGTCCCGAAACGGAAGCTTTTAACTATGAGAATCAATTAAAACACCCATCTACGCCCCATCATAACCGAATGGTTTTTGAGAAGATGTATAAAGAATGTGGAAATTTTGAAATAGCGGCTACAGAGGCGCTGCGTGAGGATTTAAAAAAAGCCAGAAAAGCGCAACTTTCGCCCAAACCACATATTAAGAAATTGGTTGTGAAGCTAACAACTCCTACCCTACGTAAAAGACTCAAACACATAGCAAGTTATATAAGTAATGGCAAGTAGAGAGAAAGATTTGGCCAGAAATACCCTAATCCTTACTATCGGAAAAATAAGCACACAGGCAATAACCTTCTTTTTATTGCCTCTGTATACTGCTTATTTGAGTCGAGAAGATTATGGTGTAGTTGATCTAATCGCCACTGTAGTTTCTTTACTATTCCCTATACTCAATATGCAGATAGAGCAAGCGGTTTTCCGCTATATGGTAGTTAATAGGGAGAATCAGACCGAAACTAAAAAGATAATATCTACGGCTTTCTCTTTTAGTTTTTTTCAAATTGTAGCATTTGCCATACTATTTTGCATTATTCAACCCTATGTTCACAACGAATATAAGTGGTTCCTATTAATTAACCTTGTATTGGGTACCCTCAACTTTTCATTAATGCAAGTAATGAGGGGGTTGGGGGACAATATGGGTTATGCTATAGCCGCATTTATCTCTTCTGTGGTGAATATTGGTGTTAATTTGTTGTTAATATTGGTGTTCAATTTAGGTGCAACTGCCATGCTGACCGCAACATCTATTGGTAGTCTTGTTTCGGTTAGCTTTATTGTATATCGCTCTAAGTTTTGGCGTTATTATAGCCCACGATTCTTTGAACGTCAACGTCTCAAAGAGTTACTATCATATAGCATGCCACTGGTGCCCAACGAACTGTCCTGGTGGGCCATTAGGGCATCTGATAGATTTGTGATTACAGCAGCTTTAGGAGCAGGAGCCAATGGCATTATTGCAGTTGCTCACAAATTCCCAAGCATATATATTATGCTATATAATATATTTGGCATTGCATGGACAGAATCAGTGGTTTTGCATTTAAAAGAGCCTGATGGCGAGAAATATTTCTCAGATATGACAAATCGCATGTTGCGGTTATTCGCGTGTGCGAGCATGCTGATAGTTGCAGTCATGCCATTGGTATTTGGTTGGCTGATAAATGATTCCTTCAAGGAAGCATATAACTTAATTCCACTTTATATGATTGGCAGTATTTTCAATGTTGTGATTGGTCTGATTTCAACTGTATATATTGTTCATAAACGTACAAAAGTGATTGCAAAAACGAGCATTTTAGCTGCTACCATTTGTTTGGTAACTGACATTATATTGGTTGGTCAAATAGGAATATATGCATCTCCAATATCTTACCTTTTAGGCTTTGGTGTTATGATGGGGTATAGATGTTTGGATATTAAAAAATATGTGAAACTCGAATGGGATAGACATTTTATAGTGTTATTTTGTTTAATGCTCACAGTGACTTTAGTAGTATATTATCTAGGAATACAGTGGTTGAATGCAATCAATCTTATATTGGTGATTTTGTTTGTTTTATACATTAATAAAACAGATGTTTTAAGAGTGTTGAATCTCATTAAACTGCGCAAAGCCAAGAGTGGTGTGTAATCATATTTTTTGAGTACAAATTCTTTTATCTATATGTTCAGAAAATTAAAAAGAATCTACGAAAGATATTTTCTCTCAGCAGAGCAATATGCTAGGCGCCAAGGAGTATCTATTGGCAAAAATTGCCTAATCGCCACAAGGAATTGGGGTACTGAGCCTTATTTGATTACGATAGGAGACAATGTTCAGATAACCTCCAATGTGGCATTTTTCACCCATGGAGGTAGCCATGTTTTAAGACGAATTGACCCCAAGTTTGATATGTTTGGCAAAATTAAAGTATGCGATGGTGCGTATATAGGTGCTCATTCTTTGATTATGCCAGGTGTGGTCATTGGTGAGGGGGCGCTTGTAGCTGCAGGTTCTGTTGTGACAAAGTCTGTCGCTCCAAAGACGGTTGTGGGTGGTAATCCTGCTAAAGTCTTGTGTAGCGTAGATGATTTTTATGAACGAAACTTAAGATACAATTTGAGTACGAAAGGCATGTCCTCGTCAGAAAAACGCGCATACTTGCTTTCCCTGCCCGATGATAAGTTTCTAAAGAAATAACGCTGAAAAAATATGCAGACATCTGTCAAAACAACGCGAGGAAATACTCAACACATGTTGAGTGTTTTCGTCGCTCTTTTAATGGCCCTTTTTACTGCACGCGACATCGGTGGTTTTGCTATTAACCCATACTTGCCAACCATTATTATTAGTGGTATGGCAATACTGATGCCGTATACACATCTTGTGTCTTTTGCTTTCTTTTTACTGCCGCTATCATGTGGTATGCAGGGCTTTGTCTGGATAGTTGTAATTGGTTCTCTATTGTTAAAGGGAAAGAAGGCCCCATTGGTAGCCATAGTTTTCACATTAATAATTGTGCTATTGGAGTTATTCAATCAGTCCAGGCATCCCGCATTTGATAACAACATTAAGAACACTATTTTCTATTTCTTTTCATTATTAACAATTTTCTACCTCACGATAGAGCACAACAAGCACATGGACCATGCTCAGAATGTCAGATATTTTATTTATGGCACAGCATTCTTGTTCTCAATGATTTTTGGTAGAATTATACTTGAGAGTGGTGTTGCGGAGTTATTGTCAGGAGCATTGAGATATAGTATGGATGGTAAAGAACTGGCCAACGACTATGTATTCTTTACGAATGCGAATAATATCGGATTATATTCGGCAACATGCTTTGCAGGACTACTTATGGGTAGGAAAAGGCTAAATATGCCAATGGTTGCTTATGTTATAGTATTGGTTGTTGTAGTTCTTGGTGGTGCGTTATCTTTTTCGAGAACATGGTTGCTTATGACTACGGCAAGTATTGTACTTTATCTAGTCTTATCACCCAAAAATAAGGCATTTTTTGCAGTCATTGCGATTCTTGCGATTGCGGTTGCTTTTTTGTTGAACTCA
This sequence comes from Tidjanibacter sp., assembly GCA_045543795.1. GTDB lineage: Bacteria > Bacteroidota > Bacteroidia > Bacteroidales > Rikenellaceae > Tidjanibacter. Next base: position 15,731 of record JAZPXV010000030.1, on the reverse strand, counting down.
GTGTTGTTCGAGCCAATATATGAAGTGTTTGAGATGCGCTTAACGTCTGAAGACATCTCAGACGGTGCAGGCCGTACGGATATGTTTAGTTTATATCATAACTTTTTTGTTGGTCACCCTGAATATTGGTTAACTGGAACAGGTTCTGTGTATTATCTCAAAATATGTGCTCAACCTAATAGTATTCATAATATGCTACAACAAATATATATTTGTTATGGTATTATAGGAATTGGAACATTCTTTTTATATTTTACGCTGTTATTGAAACGTAGTAGGCCATATGTGAGCAACTTGGTACAATACCTACCCTTTGTAATATACATAATATTTGTGCAAACTTTGCAGTTTGTTAATCCCATTTTTTGCATGTATCCTCTAGCCTTAGTGATGGCGTGTCAATATCTAAAAAAACAAATATGAAAAAACCAGTCTTAATCGTAATAGACCAATTGGAGTTTGGTGGAGCAGGACGAGTATGCTCCCTATTGGCAAATGGCTTGGTTGATAGAGGATATGATGTTGCGGTTTGTACCGCGGTAAAACATCATAAGGTAAACTATGCTCTTTCCGAAAGCATTTCTATCAAAGAGTGGTATGATCCCACTCCAGTTAAACATGGCATCTTTGGCAAGTTGAAAAATATGTTCAATAGGTGCAAATATTATAGGAAGGCCTTGAAAGAAACTAAACCGACTCTTGTGATAGCATTTACTCACAATATGTACCTATATGCTAAGTTGTGGAGCTATGGATATCATGTGCCTATAATTGTGTCAGACCATACCTCAATGGGGCGAGATCTTGGAAGAGTTTCTAATTTCATTCGTCATAAGTTTTATGCTACCGCTGATGCTGTTACAATCTTGACCGAAAAGGATGCTAGGTTATTGGGAGATAAATTGCCTAAAAAAATAGTTATATCAAACCCGAACACTTTTGACATTTTACTACACGACACAGTGCGCGAGAACACTATATTGTGTGTTGGTAGGAAAGATTTTTGGAAGGTTAAAGGGTTTGATAGAATACTCGATATTTGGAGCCGGTTAGAGTCCAAATATCCAGATTGGAATTTGAAAATTGTCGGTCCTGGAAGTGATTCAAGCGAACAATTCCTTGCCTCGAAAGCAGAACAATTGGGTATACTTCATAGGGTATCTTTTGTCGGAAACATATTAGATATGAAATCGATGTATCAGTCAAGTAGTATTTTTGCTCTTCCTTCTCGTGTGGAGGGATTCCCTATGGTTCTTCTCGAAGCGATGTCTCAAGGTTGTGCATGTGTGTCATTTTCTATGCAAGGGGCAATAGAAGAGATTATAAACCAAGGATGCGATGGAGATATCGTAGAGGATGGGGATTTGGACGCATTTACCAATCGTTTAGATATCCTAATTAAGGATGCAGATAAGCGCAATGCTTATTCAATAAATGCTCGTCATAACATAGGGCGCTTCTCCATAGATGCATTCATTGATAAATGGGAGCAAATAATCAACAATGTCATAAAATAGGTTTATGAGAATAACATTTATTTTGGAATCCTTTAGGAGAGGAGGTAAGGAGCGTAGATGTCTACAATTGATTCAAGGACTCAATAAGCAGGGGTATTGTGATATTCAAGTTATTTTCATAAATAATAGTATTGAATATCCTGAATTATTTGATACTACAGCCGAGGTTGAGATAATAGATCGAAAGGATAAAAATCTATCGTTTTTGGAGACCTTGAGATCTGTAAAACAACATATTAAAGACTTTAATCCAGATGTTGTACAAGCTTGGGGTGAGGCCTCTATGTTGTATGCGGGTATAGTGCGCTTAACCCGTAAGTTCGCTTTTATTTGTGCGAATGTGGCAGACTGCAACAAGAAAAAATGGTACTCTGTGCCTAGCCTAATATGCAAAGTGATGTATGTGATGGCAGATGCGGTTGTTGGGAATTCTAAAGCAGGTTTAAGGGCTTATAGAGCTCCCAAGTCAAAGTCTTACTGTATATATAATGGTTTTAACGAGTCTCGTTATGAACTTGCACAAAATGTGGATGTTGTGGCGTTAAAGAAAGAGCTTCAAGTAGACACTAAATATATCGTAGCGATGTTTGCGCGCATTGATTACTACAAGGATCCAGACGCATTTATTGCTTTGGCTAGAAATGTGTTAAAACAGCGAGATGATGTGACTTTTTTGGCTGTCGGCAAGGGCTTATATTATGAGCGGTACAAAGATATTCCGAAGGCAGACGAAAGGCTTCGTTTTTTAGGATTTCGTGATGATGTAGAACAGGTGATGTCAATTACGGACGTGTCTATTTTGTTCTCAAATTATAAGTTTCACAAAGAAGGTGTGTCTAATTCAATAATGGAATCAATGGCATTGGGTACACCTGTAATTGCCACAAATGATGGTGGGTCGCCGGAGATTATAACTCACGGAGTAAATGGATTTCTCGTCAACGAAAATAATGTTGAGGAGTCAAGCAAAATTTTGTGTTCCTTACTTGATAATCCGTCAGAGCTGGAAAACATTGGCAAAAATGCGGCAATGGTGGTGAAAGATGGGTTTCTTCTGAGCGGTATGGTATCTAACTATCTTGCTCTGTATAATAAATTAATAACAAAGTAATAACTACTATATGAAATCAAAGGTGCTTGTTGTGGCAACATCTGCTAATGCTAAAGGAGGTATTGCAACTGTCGTAAAAGCATTCAGGCAGACTGATATTTGGAATGAATTCTCGTGCCGTTGGTTGGAGACACATATTGACGGGAGTAAGTTCCGTAAATTTGTTAAGTTTGGTTGTGCCCTAATAGCATATCCGTTTTTATTGCTTAGGTACAACATTGTCCATATTCATGTAAGTACAACTGTTTCTGCCAATCGTAAATACTTCTTTTTTCGCTTGGCTCGATTATATAGAAAGAAAATAGTGATCCATTTACATTGCGGATCCCAACTTTCAGGTATCTGGAACGACAAGTACGAAGATATGTTTACAAATGCAGATAGGTGTTTAGTGCTCTCCCAAGGTATTCGTGACATTGTTGTTGGCCGAACTGGTCGTAATGATAATGTTGAGGTTTTGTATAATCCGTGTCCAATAGTCGAAAGCAACTCGAACGATGATATTAGGGAGAAGACAATATTATTTGCTGGTACACTCTATAAGGAGAAAGGATACCTAGATTTAATAGATGCTTTTGCGAAAGTATATGCAAAGCATTCTGATTGGCAATTAATACTTGCTGGTAATGGTAGTCAAGAAGAAGGTCTTATGCGCATAAACGAGTTGGGTATCCAAGGTGGTGTCAAATTCTTAGGATGGGTTAGCGGCAAAACCAAAGAGAATGCATTTAGAATGGCTTCGATTTTTTGTTTGCCTAGCTATGCAGAAGGTTTCCCCATGGCTGTGCTGGACGCTTGGGCGTATGGTCTTCCTGTCGTAACTACACCAGTTGGGGGAATCCCCGATATTGTTATTGATGGAGAGAATGGTCTTTTGTTTTCTCCTGGCGACGTTGAAACATTGGTGACTCAACTCAATCGATTGATAGAGGATGCGGATTTGAGAAATATGTTAAAAGGAAAGTCGGAGAAGTTGGCTTTAACGACTTTCAATATTAAGACTATTGCTAAGCAGCTAGGGGAAATTTATAATAATCTATAATAATATATGAGTATTCTTAGAAAGATAAAAAATAATAGGTTTGTTAGAGGAGTTGCATATTTGTATATGCATTATTTTGGTGTACAACGCAGTAAATTAGGCTATTGCGGCTACGACGTGCGTCTTACCCCCCCCTATGCATAATTAATCCCAAAAATGTCTTTTTACATAATAAGACGCAACTTTCTTGGGCTTACGTTTCTGCATTAAATGCAAAATTTATTGTGAAGCCCAATTGTTGTATCGCACCAGGACTTACTGTTTATACTGGTAATCATGCAAGTATTATTGGTGAATTTTGTATTGATATTACAGAGCAGAACAAACCTTCAGGATACGATGAAGATGTTGTTGTTGAGTCTGATGTTTGGATTGGAACTAATGTCACTATTTTGTCTGGAGTCACTGTTGGGCGAGGGGCAATTATTGCAGCAGGTGCAGTTGTGAATAAGAGCATACCTCCTTATGCCGTAGCTGGAGGTGTGCCAGCAAAAGTGATCAAGTTCAAGTGGAGTATAGAGGAAATATTAGAACACGAAAAATATCTATATCCAGAAACTGAACGATATACGCGGCAAGAATTAGAATGTATAATTAACGAGTCTAAAAGACTCCTTAGAAAAACTTAATAGAAAATTATGAGTGTTATCGTGAACAAATTAAAAGGCAATTATTTTTTGAGAGGTGTCGTAGAGTTATATCGCCTATTTTTTAGCCATAGGAAAAGGAAGTTTGGATATATCGGTAAAAACGTAAGAGTTATTCCTCCTCTAAGTATAGATGCACCTCAAAATGTCTTTTTGCACGATAATACAAAGATTGAGAAGGGTACCATTTCTGCAACGATAGGCAAATTTATAATGAAGAAAGGCGCAGCTGCAGCCGAGGGATTATCTGTACACACGGGTAACCATATGATGGTTGTAGGTAAGTTTTATAGGACCGTAACTAATGAAGATAAATTAAAGAGCGGACTGTCTTTTGACAGCGATGTTGTTGTGGAAGAAGATGTGTGGATTGGGTGTAATGTTACTCTTCTATCTGGGGCTCATCTTGGTCGCGGTTCTATTATAGCTGCTGGCGCAGTTGTAAGTAAGGATATCCCACCTTATGCCGTAGCTGGAGGTGTGCCAGCAAAAGTGATAAAATTTAAATGGTCCATTGACCAGATTTTAGAACATGAGTCCATCCTATACCCTGAAGAGGATAGATTTTCACGAGAACAATTAGAAGAATACTTTAATAAATATTGCAAAACAAACAAATAAATATAACACAATGTCAATTTTTAAAGACAAAGTCCTGTTGATTACAGGCGGTACGGGCAGTTTCGGTAACGCCGTGCTTCGTCGTTTCCTCGCAAGCGACATTAAAGAGATTCGCATCTTCTCGCGAGATGAAAAAAAACAAGACGACATGCGTCACCACTTGCAGGCTCAATATCCCGACGTGGCCGCAAAGGTGAAGTTCTACATCGGTAATGTACGCGAAAAAAACTCGGTAGACGTTGCTATGCGTGGCGTTGACTACGTTTTCGCAGCCGCAGCTCTCAAGCAGGTGCCCTCGTGCGAGTTTTTCCCTATGGAGGCCACTATGACCAATGTCATTGGTACCAACAATGTACTTCTCTCGGCTATCGAGCACAGCGTAAAGAACGTCGTTGTTCTCTCGACCGACAAGGCTGCTTATCCCATCAATGCTATGGGTATCAGCAAGGCACTGATGGAGAAGGTTGCCATCGCCAAAGGCCGTGAGCTCGGTCAGGGTGCCGCAACCACCATTTGCTGCACCCGTTACGGCAACGTGATGGCCAGCCGTGGCTCAGTTATTCCCTTGTGGGTTGAGCAGATGGAGCAGGGTAAGCCCATCACCATCACCGACCCCAATATGACTCGCTTTATGATGACCCTCGACGACGCTGTGGATTTGGTGATCTATGCTTTTACCCACGGCGAGAACGGCGACCTCTTCGTTCAGAAGGCCCCTGCAGCTACTCTGGACGTACTGGCCGAGGCTCTCAAGCAGACCTACGCAAAGGTAAATCCTGCATACGGCCAGACAGAGGTGCGTGTTATTGGTACTCGTCACGGCGAGAAATTGTACGAGACTTTGGTTACCCGAGAGGAGATGGCCAAGGCTATCGATATGGGCGACTACTACCGCATCCCCTGCGACACTCGCGACTTGAACTACGATAAGTTCTTCACCAACGGCAACGAAGAGGTATCAACCATTGAGGACTACCACTCGCACAACACTCGCCGCTTGGATGTTGAGGGTATGAAGGAGTTGCTGCTGAAGTTGCGCTTCATTCGCGAGGACCTCGGTTTGCAGCCCCGCTCGAAAGCAAGAGAAATTCGCTCGGAGTAAAACATTTTCACCATGAAGATTTTAGTTACTGGTGCCAAAGGTTTTGTTGGTAAAAACCTTGTGGCTCAGCTTAATAATATTCGCGAGGGCAAGGCAAAGTTCTACGGTGATGTGACAGTTGATGAGGTTTTTGAATATGACATCGACTCCACTGCCGAGGAATTGGAGCGCTACTGCCGTGAGGCGGACTTTGTTTTCAACCTTGCAGGCGTTAACCGCCCCCAGAATAACGACGAGTTTATGGCGGGTAACTTTGGTTTTGCCTCCACTCTGCTCGATACGCTCAAAAAGTATGGAAATACCGCACCTGTGATGCTGTCGAGCTCCATTCAGGCTACTCTTATTGGTCGCTATGGTCAATCGGACTACGGCAAGAGCAAACTTGCTGGCGAGGAGCTCTTCTTTGAGTATGGCGCCGAGACGGGTGCAAAGGTGCTTGTATATCGCTTCCCTAACCTGTTTGGCAAGTGGTGCAGACCTAACTACAACTCGGCAGTCGCCACCTTCTGCAACAACATTGCCAACGACCTGCCCATTCAGGTTAATGATAGGAGTACCCAGTTGGAACTGCTCTATATCGACGACCTTGTGGATGAAATGATTGCCGCCCTGAAAGGCGAGGAGCACCACTGCGAGTTCGACGGTGTGGATACTGTACTGACCGAGGATGGCAGATACTGTGCTGCTCCTGTTACTCACAAGGTAACTCTGGGTGAGATTGTTGACCTATTGGAACAATTCAAGGCGCAACCAACCTCGCTCGTTATGCCCGAAATTCCTGAGGGTTCGTTCGCCAAGAAACTCTATTCGACCTACCTTTCCTACTTGCCCAAAGAGAAGGTAGCGTTCCCCTTGAAGATGAATGTTGATGAGAGGGGTAGCTTTACCGAGCTGGTCAAGTCTGTGGGTGTAGGTCAGGTGAGCATCAATATCAGTAAACCTGGCATTACCAAAGGTCAGCACTGGCATAATACAAAGTGGGAGCAGTTCATTGTTGTGTCGGGCGAGGGCCTTATTCAGCAGCGAAATGTGTTGACTGACGAGGTGCTGGAGTGGCGTGTGAACGGACAGAAGATAGAGGCCGTACAGATGCTGCCTGGCTATACCCACAACATCATCAACCTCTCGGAAACAGATGATTTAGTAACGGTAATGTGGTGCAACGAGTGCTTCGACCCCGCAAGACCCGATACTTTTTTTGAACCAGTAGTTAAATAAAATATATGGAAATAAAACTCGACTATTCGGATGTGAAGTTTGCCGACAATGGTAAACTCAAACTTCTCATAATCGTAGGCACAAGGCCTGAGATTATCCGCCTTGCAGCTGTAATCAACAAGTGTCGCAAGTATTTCGACTGCATTTTGGCTCACACAGGTCAGAACTACGACTACAACCTTAATGGTGTATTCTTCCGCGACCTCAAACTCAAAGACCCCGAGGTGTATATGGATGCTGTGGGCGATGACTTGGGCTCTACAATGGGCAATATTATCAACGCCTCATATAAACTGATGGTGCAGATTAAACCCGATGCAGTGTTAGTGTTGGGAGATACCAACTCGTGTTTGTCGGTAATCGGAGCCAAAAGGTTGCACATTCCTATCTTCCACATGGAGGCTGGTAACCGCTGCTTCGACGAGTGCCTGCCCGAGGAGACCAATCGCAGAATTGTGGACATCATCTCGGATGTTAACCTCTGTTACTCGGAGCACGCAAGACGCTACCTGAATGCGTCGAGTGTGGCAAAGGAGCGCACCTATGTTACGGGCTCGCCTATGGCGGAGGTGCTCCACGAGAATTTGGCCGAGATTGAGGCAAGCGACATCCACAAAAGGCTTGGCTTGGAGAAGGGACGCTACATCCTTCTTTCGGCCCACCGCGAGGAGAATATCGATACCGAGAAGAACTTTACAAGCCTCTTTACCGCTATCAATAAGATGGCCGAGAAGTATGATATGCCCATTCTTTATTCGTGCCACCCCAGGAGCCGAAACCGCCTGGTAGCAAGCGGATTCCAACTTGACCCCCGCGTGATTCAGCACGAGCCTCTGGGCTTCCACGACTACAACTGCCTTCAGATGAACGCCTTTGCGGTTGTTAGTGATAGCGGTACTTTGCCCGAGGAGAGTTCTTTCTTCACGAGTGTGGGCCACTCCTTCCCAGCAGTATGTATCCGCACCTCGACAGAGCGCCCCGAGGCATTGGATAAGGGCTGCTTCATTTTGGCAGGTATCGACGAGAAATCGCTCTTGCAGGCTGTAGATACAGCGGTAGATATGGTCAAGGAGGGCGACAACGGCATCCCCGTACCCAACTATGTAGACGAGAACGTCTCGACAAAGGTTGTCAAACTCATCCAGTCCTACACCGGCGTCGTCAACAAAATGGTCTGGAGGAAGTAGTCGAATATGAATACAATATACACTTGTGGTATAAAAATTAACCCCATCAATGTTGATGAAGTTTCATCACTAGCAGAACAGTGGTTGACTGAGGGGAAGAAGGGGTTTCAAATTACTGGTGTTAATTTGGAGCAGATAGCTTTGCTCTCAAAGCAACCTGACTTTTCGGAGTATATCAATGCATCCAATATTGTCAACATTGATGGTATAGTGGTGTATTGGTATTTAAAGTTAAAAAGGTTTAAACTCCGTCAAAGAACACTATGTGCAGATATCCTTAACTCTTTTCTGCACAATGCCAACAGATTTAATAGGCGTATTTTTTTATTAGGAGCAACTCAAGAAACAATAGAGACACTTGTAGGCAAACTAAATGACAGCTATCCAAATATTCAAATAGTTGGCTATCATAATGGTTTTTTTTCTGATGAGAAGCAAATAGTTAAAGAAATTGCTAGTGTAAATCCAGACTATCTATTCATTGGTATGCCTTCGCCATTTAAGGAGCGATTTATTACAACGTATAAGAACCAACTTAATACGGGTATATGTTTTGGCGTTGGAGGAATGTTTGATATTATGGCAGGTAAAGCTCATAGAGCTCCAGAGAAGATCCAAAGAATGGGATTGGAGTGGTTGTATCGCATAACTCAGAATCCATTAGGACACTCCAAACGTGTAATGCGCGCACTATTCCCTTGCTTCAGAATTTTCTTAAAACACCTATTTGAACCTAGGCGTCAGACATTCTAGGTTAGCGGGTTGAGTTGAGTGTTATGAGGAATGATAAAATAGAACAACTTTTATTAAGTCTATTACGACATCATCTCACACAAGGTGACCGAATTCCTGAATTGGGCTTATCTTCTTTGCGTGAAGAAGAGTGGTATGATTTGTACAAGTTAGCAGCTCTGCAAGGTGTTTTAGCTGTGGTATATAACTCTTTGTCCTCAAATATACATTATTTACCACGAAAATTAAAGATACAGTGGGCTCTGGGAGTAGAGAGGATTATTGGTAGATATGCCAAACAAGAAAAATGCATAAAAGAGCTGGGTGATATACTATTTCAAAATGGGATCAAGACCGTCGTGCTCAAAGGTTTGGGAATAAGTCAATATTATCCCATTCCTAGTTATAGAGAGTGTGGCGATTTTGACTGTTTCTTATTTGAAGATTACCAGAAAGGGAATGAAATTATAGTAAGCAAAGGAGGAACTCTAAAAGGGGAGGATTACAAACATTCACATATAGAGTATAAAGAGCTTATGGTTGAAAACCATAGATTTTGTACTCCTATTCGTGGAACAAAAGCGAACAAAGACTTTGAGAGATATTTACGAGCATTGTTAAAAAAAGAGTCTAACCAATATCTGGTAGATAGCCATATTATTGTTCCATCTGCTACATTTACAGCTCTATTTTTGGCTCGTCATTCGATGACTCACTTTTTGTATGAGGGAATAAATATGCGACATGTTGTAGATTGGGCATGTTTTATCCATAAAAATCAAAACAACATTAATTGGGGTGAGGTTTATCGCTGGGGGGATAAAATGCATTTAACTATTTTTATAAACACTTTAAATTCCATCGCAGAAGAAAGTCTCGGTATAGAAATTAACAATCCTAATGTTATTGTTGACAATAGATATGCCGATAGATTTCTTCATAGTGTTATTAACGAAAGTAATAGTAGTGTATATAACCAGGAATCCTTGTCATTGTGGAAGCAGCGTTGTATGATTGTTAAAAATATGATTGCTGGCTATTGGAAATTTCCAAAAGTGTACAAGAAAAGTTTGCTGATGGAGTGGGTTTTAGCCTTTTGGGGTGTTATATTTGAAAAAAATCCGAAACTGTAACAAGATATGAAAGGCATCGTATTGGCTGGTGGAAGTGGCACGAGGCTCTATCCGATTACAAAGGGGGTGAGCAAGCAACTCTTGCCCGTCTATGACAAGCCGATGATATATTATCCCATCTCGGTGTTGATGTTGGCAGGAATTAGGGAAATTCTCATCATCTCCACGCCACAGGATATGCCTGCTTTTCAGCGCCTATTGGGCAATGGCAGCGACTATGGTGTGAGGTTCTACTACGCCACCCAAACGCAGCCCAATGGTCTTGCCGAGGCGTTCATTATCGGCAAGGAGTTCATTGGGAATGATAATGTGTGCCTCGTTTTGGGCGATAATATCTTCTATGGTCAGGGCTTTACGGGTATGTTGCAGCAGGCCGTAGCAAGGGCCGAGAAGGAGCATCTGTCGACCATTTTCGGATACCGCGTACCCAACCCCGAGAGGTTTGGTGTGGCAGAGGTCGATGCCACTGGAAGAGTGATATCAATAGAGGAGAAGCCTGCCGAGCCCAAGAGTAATGTTGCCATTACGGGGCTCTACTTTTACACCAACGAGGTTGTCAATGTTGCCGAGAATATCAAGCCCTCGCCTCGCGGTGAGTTGGAAATCACTGATGTAAATAGGGCATTCTTGGCGCAAGGCAGACTTTTTATGCAACCCCTCGGTAGGGGTTTTGCTTGGCTCGATACTGGTACTCACGAGAGCCTCTTCGATGCGGCAAGGTTTGTAGAGGTTGTGGAGAGCCGCCAGGGTGTACAGATTGCTGCTCTCGAGGAGATTGCTTGGCGTAAGGGGTGGATAAGTAGCGAGCGACTCAGGGAGCTTGCCGAGCCTATGCGTGGCAGCGCCTATGGACAGTATCTACTAAAATTGGCAAAATAATCAATATATATTTTATGACAGAGTATTTGTTTCCACAAGATGAGTTTCGCTATTTCGGGGGGGGGTAAATCGTTGAAACACAAGTTGATACCTCTTGATGAGGTAAGGTTTGTCAAGGCATTCCGCAAGGCGCAATACTACTCCCAAAGGAATAAGTTGTTGTATCTTTTGTGGGAAATGCGCAAGCGAAGAATAGCAAGAAGAACTCATATTCAAATTCCTACTGGAACAAAAATAGGGGCGGGTTTTTATATTGGTCATTGTGGACGAATTATTATCAATCCCAGTGCAGTTCTCGGAAGGAATATCAATATAGCCACAGGTGTTACTATTGGTCAGACAAATAGGGGAAAATTGAAAGGAGCACCTACTATTGGAGATAATGTTTGGATTGGAACAAATGCAGTGATTGTTGGTGGAATAAAAATAGGTAATGATGTGTTAATAGCCCCCAATGCGTATGTTAACTTTGACGTTCCTGACCATTCTATCGTTGTTGGGAATCCTGCTACAATTACACATAGGGAGAATGCAACCTACCAGTATATAAATCGTACTGTTTAATGAATATTATTACAACAAACATAGAGGGTGTTCTCATTGTTGAACCCCAAGTGTTTGGCGACGAGAGGGGGTACTTTTTCGAGTCGTTCTCGGAGCGTGATTTTGCTGCTGCTACGGGCCTTGACGTAAAGTTTGTGCAGGACAACGAGAGCCGCTCCAAGAGGGGCGTATTGCGCGGACTGCACTTTCAGCAAGAGCCTTATGCACAAGCAAAACTTGTGCGTGTGGTGCAGGGTAGGGTGCTCGATGTTGCAGTAGATATCCGCAAAGGAAGCCCCACTTTTGGGGAGTATGTGGCGACCGAGTTGAGTGGCGAGAACCACCGCCAAATGTTCATTCCAAAGGGCTTTGCTCACGGCTATGTGGTGCTGGAGGATGATACCATTTTTCAGTACAAGTGCGATGAATACTACCACCCCGAGACAGAGGGTGGCATTGCCTGGAATGATCCCCAGATTGCAATTCAGTGGCCTCTTCCAGAGAGTGAGCTCATCCTCTCCGAGAAAGATAAAAACAGACCTTTGCTGAAAGATTTATGCGAGTATTAGTCACAGGAGCCGAGGGGCAGTTGGGGCAGAGTGTCCGCAAGTGTGCGGAGATGATTGCCGATGTAGAGGTGGGCACTTGGGGCACAGACAACTTCACTGCTGTATGTTGCGATGGCTCGGTCGATACTTACCACTTGACCGATGTTGCTGATTTGGATATCACCAATCGCCAACAGGTACTCGACTATGTGGCAGAAAACAAGATAGATATAATTCTCAACTGCGCAGCCTACACCGACGTAGAGCGTGCAGAGGATGATGAGGCGAGGGCTCTACTGCTTAACGCCACAGCCGTTGGCTACTTGGCCGAGGCGGCAAAGCGTAACGATGCGCTGTTAATCCACATCTCCACCGACTATGTCTTTATGGGCGGCTGTTGTGCGATGCTTACCGAGGATAGTCATCCCCAGCCACTCAACGCCTATGGGCGCACAAAACTCGCTGGAGAAGAGGCTGTTAAGGCGAGCGGTTGCCACTATATCATACTTCGCACTGCGTGGCTCTACTCCGAGTATGGTCACAATTTTGTCAAGACAATGTTGCGCCTTACTGCCGAGCGCGAGGAAGTTAGGGTGGTGAGCGACCAGCTCGGAACGCCCACCTACGCTGGCGACTTGGCCGAGGCTATTGTGAGGATAATATCGGAGCGCAATTTCCGCGAGGGCACCTACCACTACACAAACCTGGGTGAGTGCAGTTGGTGGCAGTTTGCGTGTGAGATTGCTCGCTTGGCTGGGCACGATAAATGCAGGGTTGAGCCTTGCACTACGGCCGAATATCCAACCAAGGCTCGCCGTCCGCAGAGTGCTGTGCTCGATAAGAGCAAGTTTGTGCGCACCTTTAATATGGATATTCCCGAGTGGCGCCAGTCGCTCAAAAAATGTATAGATGGACTTCAAGCGTAGCATTGTAATCACCGGTGGCGCGGGCTTTATTGGCTCGCACGTTGTTAGGTTGTTTGTTAACAAATATCCTGACTATAAGATTATTAACCTCGACCTGCTGACCTATGCAGGCAACTTGGCAAACCTCAAAGATGTCGAGTCGAAGCCCAATTACAAGTTCGTGAGGATGGATATCTGCGACTTCGAGGCCTTCTACAAGCTGATGCAGGATGAGCACATTGACGGCATCATCCACCTTGCTGCCGAGAGTCACGTCGACCGCTCTATCAAAGACCCCTTCACCTTCGCCAAGACCAATGTGATGGGCACTCTCTCACTCCTCCAAGCTGCCAAACTCTACTGGGAGAGCCTTCCCGAGGGCTACGAGGGCAAGCGATTCTACCACATCTCTACCGATGAGGTCTATGGCGCACTGAAGATGAACCACCCCGAGGGCATCGAGCCTCCCTTTAAGACCGTTGCATCGTCGGAGGGCCACAAGGCCTATGGCGATGAGTTCTTCTACGAGACCACCAAGTATAACCCCCACTCGCCCTATTCGGCAGCAAAGGCTTCGAGCGACCACTTCGTAAGGGCATACCACGACACCTACGGTATGCCCACAATCGTTACCAACTGCTCGAACAACTACGGTCCTTACCAATTCCCCGAGAAGTTGATTCCGCTCTTTATCAACAACATCCGCAAGGGTAAACCCCTGCCTGTGTATGGCAAGGGCGAGAATGTGCGCGATTGGCTCTATGTTGAGGACCACGCCCGCGCTATCGACCTTATTTTCCACGAGGGCAAAGTGGCTGAAACATACAATATTGGCGGTTTCAACGAGTGGAAAAACATCGACCTCATTAAGGTTATGATTAAGACCGTCGACCGCATCTTGGGCAACCCCGAGGGCCACTCGCTGGGCTTGATAACCTATGTTACCGACCGCCTTGGCCACGATGCAAGGTATGCCATCGACAGCACCAAGTTGCAGAAGGAGCTCGGCTGGGAGCCCTCGCTGCAGTTCGAGGAGGGCATCGAAAAGACCGTTCGCTGGTACCTCGACAACCAGGAGTGGATGGACAACATTACCTCGGGCGAGTACGAGAAGTACTACGAGGAGATGTATAAGGGCAGGTAACCGACGATTGCTTGCTGATAATATTAAATAGTATTAAAAAGCCACCCTGAAATTGGGTGGCTTCTTTTGTGTTCGAGTAGGGTGGGGGATTACGTCGCTGCGCTCCGTGATCGCCCCTCTGCTTGCCGCAGGGGCCCTGGCGCAAATGGCAAAAGCCACTCCTCGCCCATTGTGGGCAATGGCTTTTTTGTATGCCGAGGTAGGTGAGGGATTACGTCGCTGCGCTCCATGATCGCCCTCTGCTTGCCGCAGGGGCCCTTGCAAACGGGCAAAAAGCCCACACATTCCTTTGGAATAGAGTCTTTTTATGCAGAAAGGTGGCTCGTGAGTAAACTCCCGGCCACCTTTTTGCATAAAAAAAACCTCTGCCAAAGCAGAGGTTTGCAGGCTTTTTTGCCCGTTTGCGGAGAAAGGGGGATTCGAACCCCCGGTACAGTAATCCCGTACGACAGTTTAGCAAACTGTTGGTTTAAGCCACTCACCCATCTCTCCGTGCTTGACTTAAAAAGCACCGCAAATATACACACTTTTGGCAACACTGCAAACTTTTTTGCACTTTTTTTCGCTCTACATATTTTTTAGCACCCCTTTTGCATCTACAACCCAATCGGCAGATGTGCTTTTTTTCGCCCGCCCTGTCACTTTTTGCCTATTTTTTAAGTTTTTTTCAATAAAATTATGTTTAGATTTGAAAAAATGTAGTATCTTTGTTTTTGGTAAAGAAAAAATGTGTACCTTTACCAAGTCGTTTAACGACGTAACAATGACTAAAATATTTGTTTAATTTAATAGCTATTAAAAATTATGAAAAAACTTTTCGTATTGGTTCTTTCGCTCGTAGCAGCTGTTAGCGTTTCGAACGCACAGGTTTGCGCTCTGAAGTCGAATGCACTCTACCTCGGTATTGGCGCCGTTAACTTGGGCGCTGAGTTCTCGGTAGCTCCCCAGTGGACCGTTGATGTTTCGGGTACTGCAGTTATCTTCTCGCCCTGGAAAAACGTGGGTGATGGTCTGCTCTACCTCAATGGTTGGGATGCAGTAGCTGAGGCTCGTTACTACCTCTGCAAAGCTTTCAATGGCCACCACTTTGGCGGTTTCTTGGAGGCAGCTCGTTTTGGTGATGCTCAGGCTCACATCAATGGTCTTGGCAGTGGTGCTGAGTTGCGCAACGTAAAGGCTGGTTTGATTGGTGTTAGCTACGGTTACTACTTCAAACTGAATACCTATTGGGGTCTTGACCTGACCGCAGGTCTTGGTTTGGGTGCTGGTAACTACAATAATGCCGACGGCCTGAAGTTCTTGGCCTTGCCTCGCGCACAGGTTGCTTTCAGCTACAAGTTCTAAGCAACGGCCGCCCACAAGAGGGGGCTATATAATAAATAGGTGTCTGTCTTGGTGGATG
>JAZPXV010000029.1:0-18290 GCA_045543795.1 Tidjanibacter sp. | reverse complement strand
CCACCTTCCTCTGCTCCCAATCCCATCCTCACCGAGAAAAAACCCTTACACCACTCTCCCCCTAAGTTAGGGGGAGTGGCCGTAGGCCGAGGGGGTCTGTCTTAAATTTGAATTTTGAATTTCACACACGCCCCCGCCCTGTGGGCACCCCCTCTAACTTAGAGGGGGAATTATCCTATTAGTCCTATCACTCCTATAAATCCTATAAGAGCAATGGGAGTGATAGGAGTTCTATGATATTCCTTAAGGTCCTTAAAGTCCCTAATGACCTTAAGGACTTTAATGTTTTTTTGTGGGGCGGTTGGTGTTGGTTTCGATTGGTGGTTATCGATTACCCACTCCCCCTCTAAGTTAGAGGGGGTGCTGCGTAGCAGCGGGGGCGTGTGTTGTTACAGACCCCTCCGTCGCTTTGCGCCACCTCCCCTGCGCGAGAACGCGCAGACAATTTCGACCACCCCTCCGACTGCTTACGCAGTCACCTCCCCTTTCGTAGGGGAGATTGAGGTGGGGATTGGTAAGGGTGTGCAATTCCTTTTACAGACCCCTCCGCTGCTCCGCAGCACCTCCCCTAACTTAGGGGAGGAGTTGTTTGTAATCTCCCCTAACTCAGGGGAGGAGTGGTTGTGAGGGTAGATGACTCTCCCCCTGAGTTAGGGGGAGTGGCCGTAGGCCGAGGGGGTCTGTAAATTTTCAATTTTCAATTTTCAATTTTCAATTCTTTTTTTGCTCTTTTTGTGGCCAAAATGGGGCTTGGGTGTGGAAAATCCGAGAGGAATCGCTATCTTTGTCTGATTTTGTGCGCACACGCACGTCGCGTGGGCGTGGGCGAGCGCACGAAGGCTTGTGCTAACAATTGACCGTTAACCCACCAATTAAGCTGAAAATGAAGCAACTGCGTAATATGACTACTCTTTGGAACACCCTCGTTAAGGGGGCGTTGGTGCTGTGTGTGCTACTGTCGTCACAAGCGGCTATGGCCCAGGGGTGGGAGTTGCGACAGCTCAAGGGCAAGTACCTCGAGGGCGAACTGGTGCCCACCGAGAAGCGCGAAAAGTGGGGCTTTGCCGACGAGCGCGGCCGTATGGTTATCAAAAATATCTTCCAGAGCGTAACTCCCTTTGTCGACTCGCTGGCTCGTGTAGAGTTTGCCGACAAGTGGGGTGTGCTGCGCAGGGATGCAACCTACCTGTTCGAGCCCCAGTACGATAGCATTACCCCCTTTGTGAAGGGTAGTGCCTGGGTTGAGAGCCTGGGTAAGTGGGGCGTTGTGGGGGCCGACGGTATGGTGGCCTTTGAGCCCCAGTTCGATGCACCGGCCGAGTGGCAGGCCGAGGGTTTGGCTTGGGTGGCTCGCGCAGGGCGTTGGGGGTTGATTGACCGCCAGGGGGTGGTGTTGTTTGACTTTGTGGTCGAGCAGAGGCCCGAATTTGATGATGATGACAGGTGCTGGGCTCGCTGGGATGGCAAGTGGGGATTGCTACGCAGTGATGGCGTGGTGGTGTTCGATGCGCAGCTCGAGCAGAGGCCCGAGTTCTTCAACGGCGTTGCTTGGCAGAGGTGGCAGAACGGCTGGGGAGCAATCTCGGCCGACGGCAGGGTGTTGTTTGAGCCTCTGATTGAGGATAAGCCCTTCTTTGAGGATGGGGTGTCGTGGTCGAGGTGGAACGATATGTGGGGCGCGGTGCGCTACGATGGACAGGTGGTATTTCAGCCTGTGCTGGCGGCAATGCCCTCGTTTGAGCAAGATACGGCGTGGGCCCAGTGGAATGGTCGCTGGGGTGCGCTGCGCAAGGATGGAACGGTGGTCTTTGAGGCCGCACTCGATGAGCAACCCCTCTTTGACCAGGAGGGGGTAGCCTGGGGGCGCAATAGTGGCTTCTGGGGAGCGGTGCGCAGGGATGGCGCTGTGGTGTTTGACTTTGTGATTGAGCAGAGGCCCGTATTTGAGTATGGTGACCTGGCGTGGACGCGCTGGAATGGTCGCTGGGGAGCGGTGCGCAGGGATGGCACAGTGGTGTTTGATGCTCTGATTGAGTCGAGGCCAATTTTTGACCAAAGCGGCATTGCGTGGGTATACTGGAACTCGCGTTGGGGCGCTGTGCGCAGCAATGGCGAGGTGGTGATGAACCCCACGATTGACGAACGTCCAATTTTCGACGGCAATAGCGTTGCGTGGACAAGTTGGAACGGCCGCTGGGGTGCGGTGAGTGCCGACGGCCGCGTGGTGCTCGATGCGCTGGTGGACTATAAACCCATCTTTGGCGATAAGGATTACGCCTGGGCCAGTTGGAACTCGGCCTGGGGTGTGGTTAGTGCCGACGGACAGGTGTTGTTCGATGCCGTTATTACCAACAAACCCTCGTTTGCCGACTCGCCCGTGGCGTGGGCCAAGTGGAACGACAAGTGGGGTGTGATTACCGAAGATGGCCGCGTGGTGCTCGAGGCTATGGTCGACCAGAGGCCCATATTCCCCGAGGGGGCCACAACTGCCTGGGCGCAGTGGGGTGGCAAGTGGGGCCTGGTGAGCGACGATGGCCGAGTGCTGTTGGAGGCGATGTTGGATACCCGCCCTGTCTTTGGGCGCGAAGATACGGCTTGGGCCAAGTGGAATGACAAGTGGGGCATTGTGCGCCACGACGGAACGGTGGCCCTGGAGCCGCTGACCAATACCAAGCCCGAGTTTGACAAGTATGGCTACGCCTGGGCCGAGTGGAACGGCAAGTGGGGCGTGGTTAGGTTTAGTGGCGAGGTGGCCCTGGAGCCCCTGCTGACCTATCGACCAATGTTCGACACCAGCCGCACAGCTTGGTGCAAGTGGAACGATAGGTGGGGCGTGCTGTGCCAGGATGGCGAGGTGCTGTTTGATGCACTGCTGGAGGCCGAGCCCAAGTTTGATGCCTCGGGCGAGGGGTGGTTTGAGTGGAATGGCGGCTGGGGCGTGGTCAACAAGGTTGGCCAGGTGCTGGTCGAGCCTCGCTATGATAGTAAACCCAACTTCGAGGGTGGCGACTACGCCTGGGTATGTGCCGCAGGTCGCTGGGGCGTTATGGCCAAAGAGGGCTACCGCCTGGCGTTGAATACGGTGGCAACCCAGAGGGGCAATGTGGTGCTGGTGGCTGGCAATAACGTAGTAGACGTGGCCACCAACAAGGTCACAGCCTACGACTCGGTCGAGCCCGTTGTTGTAGAGGGGCTGCTGTCGCACTATGTGGTTACGCTTGCAGGCCGCAAGGGTGTTATGGACCACGAGGGCACGATTATCATTGCCCCCGAGTGGGACGAGCTGCACTACGATGCAGGCCGAGTTATGCACCCTGCAAAGAGGGCAGGCGTGTGGGGCTATGTCGACGATACGGGCCGACTGGTGGTTGAGTGTCGCTATGAGCAGGCCGAGCCCTTTGTGGGCGAGGTGGCCAAGGTGCGCAGCGCAGGCAAGTGGGGCGTGATTGATAGCGGTGGCAGCGAGGTGGTGGCTTGTAAGTACGACCACATTGGCGCCTACTCCGAGGGACTGGCTGTGGTGGTCAATAATGGCCGCTATGGCTATGTCGACGAGGTGGGCGGCGAGATTGTGGTCTGCAAGTACGAGGAGGCCAAACCCTTTGCTGGCGGACTGGGCGCAATCAAACAGCGTGGCAAGTGGGGCTTTGTGCGCCGCGATGGCCACCAGATTATGGCACCCACCTATCCTGATGTGAGCCAGTTCAGCGAGGGCCTTGCGGCGGTAAAGACCGACGGAGGCAAGTGGGGCTATGTAGATATGAGCGGCAAGATGGTCATCTCGCCCCGATTCGATACCGCTTCGGCCTTCAATGCAGGTCTGGCGTCGGCCAAACTCAATGGTGTGGCCTACTATATCGACCACAAGGGCAACTGCCTCTACGACTACTGCGACACCGCACATAGCGCGGCCTATGGCTGTACGATTGTGGGCTATAAGGGGCGCTATGGAGTTGTAGACTCTACCTCGGGTGCCGAGTTTGTGGGGTGCCGTTACGAACAGATTGGAGCCTTTGTGGGCGGCCTTGCACCGGTGCGCAAGGGTGGCCAGTGGGGCTATATCGATACAAAGGGCAACGAGGTTATTGCCTGCAAGTTCGAGAGTGCCGAGCCTTTTGCTGACGGAGTGGCCGAGGTGGGCCTGCGTAGTGGCAATGCCTTTATTGACACTACGGGCAAAACGCTGTTTGTGAGCCGCTACGACTCGGTCGAGCCCTTCGTGGGTGGTGTGGCTGTGGCGGTGCGCGAGGGGCGCAAGGGACTTATCGACGCCCAGGGCAAGGAGTTGATACCCTGCTTGTATGATGCTATTGGCACCTACCAGAGCAGTATGACTCCCGTGATGGTCGATGGTAAATGGGGCTTTGTGGGAGCCGACGGCAGAGAGAGTATCGAGTGCGTATATGACGCTGTGGGTAGCTATGGCTCGGGCCTGGCTACGGTGTGCCGCCAGGGTAAGTGGGGCTTTGTGAGTGGCTCGGGCGAGGAGGTTACGGGTTGCTTGTTCGACTCGGTGGGCACCTTCAGCGAGGGCTATGCCCCAGTCACTATGGGTGGCAAATGTGGCTACGCCAACACCTATGGCGACTATGTGATATTGAATTGAAAATTAGCAGACCCCCTCGGCCTACGGCCACTCCCCCTACCTTAGGGGGAGAGTCATCTGCCCTTACTACAACTCCTCCCCTAAGTTAGGGGGAGAGTCATTAACCCTCACAACAACTCCCCCTTTTGAGAAAGAGGGAACGTAAAAAAACTCCTCCCCTAAATTAGGGGAGGTGCTGCGGAGCAGCGGAGGGGTCTGTAAGTTGATAAGTTGAAAGTTTAAGATATACCTATGAAGCAGATTGTAAAAGCGTTGGCCACTGTGGCCGCAATGTTAGTGATGGCAGCCTGTGGTGGCTCGGCCAGCAGCCCCGAAAAGGTGGTGGAGAAGTGTTGGAAACAGCTCTCGAAGGGCAATATATCCAAGGCTCTCGAAATGATTAATATGGCCGAGGGCGAGGAGCAGACCTATGCCCAGATGTATGCCGACGTGTGCCGCTCGTTGGAGGTGGCAGGCGGCGTGGACAAGTTTGAGGTTGACAGCTCGTTGGTAGGCGAGGCCGAGGCTACCGTCGGGGCTACCGTAACCCTCCACAGCGGTCAGCAGATTACCCAAACCTACACCCTCGTTAAGGTGGGCAAGGAGTGGAAACTCAACCAATAAGAGAGCGAATAATTAACCCGACACTTAAAGCACCACGAAGATGACCATCATTCAACTCGAATATCTGTTGGCTATTGCCAACTGCGGCAGCTTCTCCAAGGCGAGCGAGCTCTGCTTTGTTACGCAGCCCTCGTTGAGTATGCAGATAAAAAACCTCGAAGACGAGCTGGGAGTGGTGCTGCTCGACAGGTCCAAAAAGCCCGTTGTGCCCACCCAGGCAGGCGAGATAGTAATCGAAAAGGCTCGAGAGGCCCTGTTGGCATACAACAACATCAAGGAGTGTGTGGCCGAGCTGAAGGGTAGTGTGGCAGGCCGCTTGAGGCTGGGTGTGATACCCACCATTGCCCCCTATCTGCTGCCCCGATTTGTCCACCAGTTCAGCGACAAGTACCCAAGGGTCGAGCTGGAGATTAAGGATATGGTTACGGCCAATATAATCCGCGCAATGGACAACGACGAGATTGATGCGGCAATTATGGCCGGTGGTACCTGCCCCGAGAGGATTACCGAGTTGGAACTTTTCGACGACAGGTTCTATGCTTATGTGTCGCCCGAGAATCACCTCTCGGCACGCACCAACCTGCGCATCGAGGACATATCGCCCAAAGAGCTGATACTGCTGGCCGAGGGACACTGCTTGAGGGACCAGATTGTCGAGCTGTGTGGCGCCGAGGCTGTGGGCAACCACTCGTATTCGTTCCAGAGCGGCTCGCTCGAGACCATTATGAGGCTTGTCGACACCACCTCGATGCTAACAATCATCCCCGAGATGACACTGCCCTACATCCCTGCCGAGCATAAGTCGAGGGTAAAAACGCTGGCTCGTGGTGCCGCCTCGCGCAAGATTGTTATTGCCGTAAGGCGCACCTACGCCAAAGAGACCATCATCAACGCCCTGCGCGAGAGTATTATGGAGGCTATGACCACGCGCAAGCCTATGCCTGGAAAAGGGTGGTAGTGAGCAGAGTGGCAGTCGGGGGCTGACAAAAAGTCAGTCGCAAGGTGACAATAACCACCATATCGTATGACTGGCAAAGAGATTGCTAAACGTAAGAGAAAAATGTGTAAGAAATAGTAAAACTTAACAGATATTTATGCAGAAATTGATTAACGCTATCGTTGAGGCCATACAGAACAAGAAGGGCCACAACATTGTTTCGCTCGATTTGAGCGAGCTCGAAGGTACTATTTGCGACGCTTTTGTCGTTTGTAATGCCGACTCGACCACCCAAGTTGACGCTATTGCCGATGGCATCGTTGAGGAGTTGGAGGAGAAACTGGGCGAGAAACCTCGCCGAGTAGAGGGCAAAACCAACGCCGCTTGGATTGCCGTAGACTATGTAGACGTTATGGTCCACATCTTCCTCACTCCGCTGAGGGAGTACTACCAGCTCGAACAGCTCTGGGCCGACGCCCCCGCTACTCGCTATGAGTCGGAAGAGTAGTGTGAGTGGAATTCAAAATTTAGAATTAGATAACATTATACCCAACATACTGATTGTAATACAACAACAGACCTAAAAATAATGAGTACAGAACAAAATCCTAATGGTATGGGTAATCAAAACAACCCCAACCAAAACCCCAATCAGGGCTCAAATCCGCGAGGACCTATGCGCCCTGGACCTTTTAAGTGGTCGCGCTGGCTCTTCTCGCTGTGGGGAGTGCTGCTGGTGGGACTGCTTGCAATGCAGTTTATGAACTTGGGCGAGTCGCCTGTCAAGACCGAGTGGGCTGCCGTAGAGGAGATGCTCGCTGCGGGCGATGTGGAGAAAATTGTGGTCATCAACGACAAAACCGCGCGCATTACCCTGCGCAATGGAGTGGTCGAGGAGTACCGCACCAAGCCAGGGATGAAGAATATCCCAGCCGTAGGCTACCAGTTTACGCTCAATGTGGGCAACCCCGACATTCTGCGCAACGACTTGGAGAGGGTGGCCGACAAGTATGGCGTAGAGGTGCCCACGCCTGGTTATGAGTACGAAACCAACGTGTGGGTAGAGGTTCTCTCGTTCCTGCCCTACCTGTTGCTCATACTCTTTATGTTTATGATGTTCCGCTCGGCAGCCAGGGGCCCTGGTGGCCAGAGTGGCGTGATGAACGTGGGCAAGGCTAAAGCACAGGTCTTTGACAAGAATAGCGCCAACCGCATAACCTTCAAGGATGTGGCAGGTCTGGAGGAGGCCAAAGTGGAGATTATGGAGATTGTGGACTTTTTGCGCAAGCCCGAAAAGTATCGCGAGCTGGGCGGCAAGATTCCCAAAGGTGCCCTGCTTGTAGGCCCTCCAGGAACGGGTAAAACCCTGCTGGCCAAAGCTGTGGCTGGCGAGGCCAATGTGCCCTTCTTCTCGATTAGCGGTAGCGACTTTGTCGAGATGTTTGTGGGTGTGGGTGCCTCGCGTGTGAGGGACCTGTTCCAGCAGGCTAAAGAGAAGGCCCCCTGCATTGTCTTTATCGACGAGATTGATGCCATCGGTCGCGCCAGGGGCAAGAATGCAGGCTTCTCGGGCAACGACGAGAGGGAGAACACTCTCAACCAGTTGCTTACCGAGATGGACGGCTTTGCTACCAACGCAGGCGTAATTGTGCTGGCCGCAACCAATAGGGTAGATATTTTGGACAAGGCTCTGATGAGGGCCGGTAGGTTCGATAGGCAGATTGACGTAGGGCTGCCCGAGCTGAAGGAGCGCGAGGCTATCTTTGGCGTTCATATGCGCAAACTCAAACTGGCCGACGATGTTGACCGCGAGTTCTTGGCCAAGCAGACCCCTGGCTTCTCGGGTGCCGACATCGCCAACGTCTGCAACGAGGCCGCGCTGATTGCTGCTCGCCACGACAAGAAGGCTATCGACAAGGAGGACTTCTTGGCCGCCGTAGACCGCATTATTGGTGGCTTGGAGAAGAAGAGCAAGGTCATCACCCCCGACGAGAAACGCACCATAGCCTACCACGAGGCAGGTCACGCAACGGTCAGCTGGCTGTTGCACCACGCCAATCCTTTGGTTAAGGTTACGATTATACCCCGAGGCAGGGCACTGGGTGCAGCGTGGTACCTGCCCGAGGAGCGCCAGATTACCACTACCGAGCAGCTGATGCACGAGGTTGCAGCACTGCTGGGTGGTAGGGCTTCGGAGCAACTTACGTTCGACAAGGTCTCGACGGGTGCGCTGAACGACCTCGAGAGGGCTACGAAGATGACCTATGCAATGGTGTCGTACTATGGTATGAGCGACAAGGTGGGCAACCGTAGCTACTACGACTCTACGGGTGCGAGCGACTACTCGTTCTCGAAACCATATAGCGAGCAGACCGCCCAACTGATTGACACCGAGGCCAAAGAACTGCTCGACAAGGCCTACGCTATGGCTACCGAGGTACTCACAACCCACCGCGAGGGACTGGTTGAGCTGGCCGAGCTGCTGTTGGAGCGCGAGGTGGTCTTTGCCGAGGATGTTGAGCGCATCTTTGGCCCCCGCCCTGGTAAGGAGAGTTAGGAATTCAAAATTGACGGTCGACGGTTGACGGTCGACGGTCGACAAAAAAACATATATGAGTTTGAAAGGTAAAAACTTGGGCCTGCGCACTCTGAGTGGTGCGGTGTTGGGCATTGTGGTAGTGGGAGCTGTGCTGCTGGGCAAGTGGGCTACGGCGGTGCTCCTGGTGCTGATAGCCGTAGGGGCAATAACCGAACTGACCGATTTGGCCTCCAAACGCTTTGATGGCGTGGGCGGCAACTACCTGCTGACCATCAGCCTTGCAGGCGGTTGGGTGGCAGGCGTGGCCCTCAATCCCGAGCCACTGATGTTGCTCGTGGCGCTGATGTTTGTGCCTCTGGTTTTCATCGCCGAGGTCTTTCGTAAGGGCAACAACACACTTGTGAACGGAGCCCTGGCGTCGATGTCGCTTCTGTATGTAGCCCTGCCACTGGCCCTGCTGATGCTTATTGGCACCGAGGCAGGTGTGTGGAGGCCTGCGCGAGTGCTGATGGTGATTTTCACTGTGTGGGTAAACGACATCTTTGCCTACCTGGTGGGCTGCTCGATTGGTAAACATAAGATGTGCCCCTCGATTTCGCCCAAGAAGTCGTGGGAGGGCTTTGTGGGCGGAGTGCTCTTTGCTGTGGGCTTTGCAATGGCCGCAGGCTATATGATGGAGGGCAACATCTACCTGTGGGGTGGCCTGGGTGCAGTGGTGGCACTGGCTGGCGTTGTGGGCGACCTGCTGGAGTCGAAGATTAAACGTGAGTGTGGCGTGAAGGACTCGGGTAACCTGATTCCTGGCCACGGAGGTATGCTCGATAGGTTCGATGCGTTGCTGCTGGCCGCTCCTGTGGCATACCTATATATGATTATTTTTGGACTATGAGAATACACAAAGAGGGTAGAGAGGGCGTAAGGCTCAATACCGTAATTTTTCTGCTCATCATTGCCGTAGTTACGACCACAGCACTGGTCTACGACTGGGCTTGGTGGGTGCTGGCGCTGGTAGATGGATTTCTGCTGTGGCGTATTGCCTTTGTTATCAGGTTCTTCCGCGACCCAGTGAGGCCCCTCAAGGAGGATGCCGATGGGGTGTTTGCTCCTGCTGATGGCAAGGTGGTGGTTATTGAGGAGGTCTACGAGCCCGAGGTTATGGGCGGCAAGTGTGTGCAACTGTCGGTCTATATGAACTTCTATAACGTACACGTCAACTGGGCCCCTGTGGGTGGCGAGGTTACATACAAAGACCACTACAACGGCGAGTTTGTGCTGGCCTGGAGGCCCAAGTCGTCGCACCTGAACGAGCACACAACCATTGGTGTGCGAACCGACAAGGGTCACACGGTTATGTTCCGCCAGATTGCAGGGTGGATTGCACGCCGCATAGTGTCGTACCCCCAGGTGGGCGACCGAGTGGAGCAGAATAGCAAGTTCGGCTTCATAAAGTTTGGCTCGAGGGTAGATGTTTTCTTGCCCCTCGGTAGCGAGATTCTGGTGGGCTTGGGCGATAAGGTTGTGGGGTCGCAAACCCTGCTGGCCCGACTGCCACAGAACAAAGAGTAATATACCCACACATAATAAATGACTGACTATGAGCAACAACAATACTACTACAACTTCGTCCTCACTCTGGAACCGCTATCTGCTCGGAGCTTTGGCTCTGGCGGCTACGGTGGCTGTCTTTTGGTTCTTTGGCGACATTGTGTGCTACATACTCGTAGCGGGTGTGCTGGCCATTATGTGTCAGCCACTGGTGAGCAAGGTGGCGAGCCTGAGGGTGGGCAAGGTTAAGGTGCCCCGCTGGGCGGCTGCACTGGTGGGCGTGGTGGCAATGTGGCTGGTTATTGTAGCCTTCTTTGTGCTCTTCATCCCACTGATTTCGGGCAAGGTGAGCGACCTGGCCAACCTCGACTACCAGAGTATGCTGGCCTCGCTCAAGGAGCCTATGACCGATATGGGCGATTTCCTGAGCAAGTACTTCAATATCGACGTGTCGGAGGCGTCGCTGACGGCTATGCTTACCGACTGGGTGCGTAAGGTATTTAATATAGGTGCGCTGAACAATATTGTGTCGTCAGTATTCTCGGTTGCGGGCTCGGTTGCTGTTGCGGTTGTGTCGGTGAGCTTCATTGCCTTCTACTTTATGAAGGAGGAGGGGCTCTTTCTGAAGATCCTGCTCGCTGTGGCCCCTGCCAAGTATGCCGACAATGTAACGCGCGCGGTGGATAAGATTACCCAGATGCTCTCGCGCTACTTCCTCGGTGTGCTGTGCCAGTCGATGGTTATGATGCTCATCATCGCCTCGGTGCTTATGTGCTTTGGGTTCCGCCCCCAGGATGCCTTCTTTGTGGGCGTTATCGAGGGTGTCTTTAATATTATCCCCTACGTTGGCCCCTGGGTAGGCTTTGTGCTGAGTGGCTTGGCTGGATTGACCTTTGTGGCTTCTGGCAGTATGAGTGTGGGAGTGGTGCTGCTGATTATTGCGGGCACCGTGTTGCTGGCCCAGTTTGTCGACAACTACTTTGTGTCGCCCAAGATTTTCTCGCGCCAGATGAATGCCCACCCTCTGGAAATATTTATCGTAACGCTTGTGGCAGGCAGCTGCTCGGGTGTTTTGGGAATGTTGATTGCCATACCGGCCTATACGGTGGTGCGCATTTTGGCGAAGGAGTTTTTGTATAACCTGCGCCTGGTACGACAGCTTACGGCAAAGATGGACTAAACCAAAAGAGCAACCTTCACAAGGTTGCTCTTTTGGTTTTGTCGACCGTCGACCGTCAACCGTCGACCGACAGAGGTCTAACGTCTTTAAGGAGTTTAGGGAGTTTAGGGAGTTTAGGGAGTTTACCCTCTAACCTATAAATTCTCAATTCTCAATTCTCAATTGACCAAGCTTCGCTTGCTCTAAAATGCTCCCGCTCGGCAGAGCAAATAAATTTGCTATGCCCTCGCTTACTCGCATTTGCCTCAATTCTCACCATCTTATCGGCTCTTTGCCCTGGGCGATGAGGTAGTCGTTGGCCTTTGAGAAGTGGCGGCAGCCGAAGAAGCCGTTGTAGGCCGACAGGGGCGAGGGGTGAGCACACTTGAGCACCAAGTTGCGCCCTGCATCTATGGCCGCACCCTTGCGCTGGGCGTAGGCCCCCCACAGCATATATACCACACCACTCTTCAATTCAGACAGGGTGGCCACCACCGCATCGGTAAATTGCTCCCACCCCTTGCCTGCGTGCGAGGCAGCCTGGTGGGCCCTTACCGTCAGCGTAGAGTTCAGAAGCAACACCCCCTGCTCGGCCCACCTGTCGAGATTGCCCGAGGTGGGTGTGGCTATGCCCAGGTCGCTCTCGAGCTCCTTGAAGATGTTGCGCAACGAGGGCGGAAAGGCTACCCCGTCGTTGACCGAGAAGCACAGTCCGTTGGCTTGGCCCTCGCCGTGGTAGGGGTCTTGGCCTATGATTACGACCTTCACGTCGTCGGGGCTGCACTTGTCGAGGGCTCGGAAGATGTTGCCCCCAGCAGGGAATACCCTTTGGGTGGCATACTCGCTCTTTACGAAGGCGGCCAACTCGGCAAAGTAGGGCTTGTCGAACTCGTGGCCAATAAGCTCGGCCCATTCGGGTGATATACGAACATTCATACGCAATTGGGGGGATTTCTTCTTTTTGGGAGGGTATAATAGGTTTGGTATAAGACTACTCTTTTGCGGTGGCCGCAATGTAGGTCAGCACCTGGTCGGCCACAAAGGTGTAGTAGAGTGTGGGTTGGGGTAGACCGTAGAGTTCGATGGCTATGGTTTGCGCTACGGGGTCAATGGTGGTGGCAATCATCTCTTCTGTAAAATCCACCCCCGTAGCTTGGGCGTACTTGTAGACCGACTCTTTGGCGCTCCACATAATTGCCTCGAAGTGGGGGCCTACACCCGTTGCCAGAGCCTCGCGCTCGGTGGGCGAGATGTAGCGAGCCGCTACACGCTCAAAGTTGCGCCCCACCGACTCGATGTCTACACCGCACCTCCCCTGGGCAAACATTACCGCCACATAATCGGTCGAGTGCGAGACACTCAAGTGGCTCACTCGGCCTACGGGCTCCTCCAACACAGGAGCCCCAGCCGAGTTGTACCTTATGCGTGCTTCGGAGCCGAGCTCGCTGCGCACAATCTTGCGCCACGAGGCCCATTGAGCCCTTCGCACAGGCGAGTTGAGCGTTGCCAGATGTTGGTGGTCGCTGTCGGTCAGTAGGGGCGACTGCTCGGCTTGTGGGCCGACCTGCTCTACAACAATGTAGCCATAGCTATGTGGCAGCTCAATTCTCAAGACTCTCTGCTCTTAAATCTTCTCGACCTTTATTTCGTCGGCGTGGCGACCGTTGGTGCTCACCACTGTGAACCTTACGCCGTGGAGTTTCACCTTGTCGCCCTTGGTGGGGAAGTCGCGCTTGACCTCGAGCATCATTCCTGCCAGTGTTTCGGCCTCGCCACGCACGTCGTCGAAGGTGCCCTCTGCAAGCTCCAGCACCTCCTCAACCTCGCCAATGTGGGCCTTGCCGTCGAACAGATAGTTGCCGTCGGGCAGTCGCTCATAGCTGGCCTCCTCGGGCACGTCGCTCTCGTCGCTAATCTCGCCTACAATCTCCTCCAAAATGTCCTCGAGCGACACCAGGCCCAGTGTCGAGCCATACTCGTCGACCACAATGGCTATGTGTACCTTCTGCGTCTGGAACTCCTCCAAAAGCTCGTTAATCTTCTTGTGCTCGGTGGTGTAGTAGGCGGGCCTCAGGTAGCGCTGCCACTCAAAATCGGCCCCCTTGCAGGCGTGGGCCACCATATCCTTAACATAGAGCATACCCACAATGTGGTCGATGCTCTCGTTGTAGACGGGTATGCGCGAGAAGCCACTCTCCATAATCACCCTTCTCACCTCGTCGAAGTTCTCCTCGCGGTCCAGAGCCACAATGTCCATCCTGGGGTGCATAATCTCCTCCACCTCGGTCGAGGCAAACTGCACAATGCCACTGAGCATATCCTTCTCGGTCTCGCTTGGGTTTTCGGTAATCTCCAGCGCATCCTCAATCTCCTCCATCGATATATTCTCGGGGTGGATGATACCTCGGTTTTGGATGCTGTCGGAGTACTTGACCAGCACATACGACAATGGCTTGAATATCTTATTCAAGAAGCTAATGGGCAGGGCCACAATCGACGAAAAGCCCACTGGGTTGTAGCTTGCATAGACCTTGGGCATAATCTCGCCAAAGAGCAGCAGCACAAACGTAACCGCAATGGTCTTGATGGCAAACTCCCAGCCCGTGTGGTTGAACACCACCAGGTCGTCAATCAGGTTGTTGCACAACGAGATGATGAAAATGTTCACCAGATTGTTGAAAATCAACACGGTGGCCAACAGAAGGTCTTGGTTTGATAGTAATCGCAGTATTGCCGTATTGACAGGGGTTTTGTGCTTGCGAATACGGTCGAGCTGGCTGGGCGAGAGCGAGAATAGGGCGGTCTCGCTGCCCGAGGCCATAGCCGAGCAGAGCAGCAACAATAATATCACCACGATGTTGGCTATCAGCCCCACATCAAAGGGGTTGAAAGTCATTATCGCCGATAGAGTT
This sequence comes from Tidjanibacter sp., assembly GCA_045543795.1. GTDB lineage: Bacteria > Bacteroidota > Bacteroidia > Bacteroidales > Rikenellaceae > Tidjanibacter. The sequence goes on along the minus strand of JAZPXV010000029.1, from coordinate 3,989 downwards.
GTAAGAAGTGTCATAGTGTCGTTTTAGTATCCTCAAATAATAGCGCAGGTCTGCGTGTGTGCCTACGGGTAAAGTCGTTCGGAGGGCAGGGGGGTTAGAACAGGCTCTGCTCGGCAGCTTTGGGAGCCTGGGGCTCGCTGTTGTTGCTGCCACTCTCATCGGTCGAGTCGACCTGTACCTTGGTGCCGCCTTTGGCCACCGAGCTACCCAACTGGATGCCCATACGGAAGAAGGCAGGCTGCATCAACAGGGTGTCCAGATCGTTGTAACGCTCCTTGATATCCCACTTGGTTGCTACTACGGGTGCGGTCGGAATGGTGGTCTGCTCGTTGTTGGTTTCGCCCTCGCTACCACCATTCTCCTCATTTCCGTTGTTGCCGTTGCCGTTGCCACCCACCATAGCCTCGATGCGGCTTTCGTGCGATACGAAGCCAGTTGCAATGATGGTAACCTCAATCTCGCCATCGGCCAGTTCGGCAGGACCCGAGCCCCAGATGATGTTGGCCTCGTTGCCGCTGTGGGTAAAGCCCGCTTTGGCCTGAATCATCTTCAGTGCCTGGTCAACCTCGTCGAGGGTCAGGGGGCAGTTGTCGCTATACGAAATGTTGAACAAGATTTTCTTGGCACCCTTGATGTCCTGGCGGTTGAGCAGGGGCGAAGAGAGAGCCTTATCTACGGCCTCGCGAATCTTGTGCTCGCCTTGTGCCCTTGCCGAGCCCATCAGGGCCACACCACTACCGTTCATTACGGTGCGCACATCGGCAAAGTCGACGTTGATAAAGTCCTCGCGAGTAATCATCTCGGCAATACCTTTGGCAGCGGTAGCCAACACGTCGTCGGCCTTGTGCAGAGCCTCGAGGAAGGGCAGCGAGCCGTAAATCTTGGTGATATTGTCGTTGTGGATTACCACAATGGCATCGGTGTTCTCTTTCAGCTCCTCCAGACCTTTGAGTGCCTGCTCCATCCTCACGCGCCCCTCGGCAAAGAAGGGCAGGGTGGTGATGCCCACCGTAAGGAGGCCTTTGGCCCTGGCGGCTTTGGCAATAACAGGTGCGGCGCCAGTACCCGTACCGCCACCCATACCTGCGGTGATGAAAACCATCTCGGCACCACTATTCTCGAGCTGAATCATAATGTCGTCGATGGTCTCGATAGCAGCCTGGCGACCTTTGCCAGGGTTGTTGCCTGCACCCAGCCCCTCGCCAAGCTGAATCTTGGTCTCAATAGGGCTGTTCTGAAGGGCCTGACGGTCGGTGTTGCAAACCATATAGCTAACACCACGAATACCCATATCGTACATATGGTTTACGGCGTTGCCACCTGCACCACCTACACCGAGTACCATAATCAGCGACTCTGTCTTGGTGGGGGCCATAATATTGTCCAAAACACTAATGTTGTTAGTCGTCGTATTCATAATCTTCTCTCTTGGTCAAAAAAATGTGTGTGTTACTCTCTTCTTGCTGTTGTTGTTGTTGTTCTTCTTCTTCTGTTTGCAGTCAGTATCTTAAATAGTGCGTCGTGGGGGGCAACTATGTCCACTGCACTGCTACATAGGTACGTCTTCGTCGTCGACGATTTCGGGCATAATTGCCTTGCTAATGGCCGAGCCCAAATTCTTGAAAAATCCAGCAATGCCTTTGCCTTTGGGGCCTTTGGGGCCTTTGACTTTGTCTTTGCCTATGGGCCCGTCCTCAAGCGATTCGGGGTCCTCGGGCTTCTGCTCGTTCTCGATGATACCATCCTGGGCAGCCAACATCAGCAGACCTACGGCGGTGGCATAGATAGGCTGTGCAGCCTCGGGAGTCGACTCTTCGTGCAGCTGTGCTGCGTCATCTACGCGCGTGTGGATGCCAGTGCGCTCCTCGAAGAGCGTCTCGATGCCCTTCAGCTGCGAGCCGCCACCAGTGAGCACCAGGGTTTCGATGTTGTCGCGGTAGCCCGAGTCGTTCAAGATGCCGTTCAGAAAGACAATGATGTCGGTCATACGACACTCGATAATGGCCGATAAGTCGCGATACGAGATATCTTTGTTCTTCTCCTGACCTTTGCGACCAGGGATGCGGATAACGCTATTGAGCAGCTCATAGGGGATGGTGCTGGCAGTAGCGTAGCCGTGGCGAGTTTTGAGTTTCTCGACCGAGTTTTTGGGCACAGCGGTGGCTCTGATGTCGTTGTTGATAGCCTCAGAGCCCAGGGGGATAGATGCAACATAGCGCACCTTGTTGTCGTAGTATATAGCCACATCGGTGGTGTTGGCACCGATGTCAATAGTTGCCACACCTGCTTCGCGCTCTTCGGCATAGCTGGCAAAGTGTGCGCTGGCCAAAGCCGAGGGCAGATAGGTGCGGTCTTTGATGCCCACGCGGTCGAAGGCCTTGTCGATGCGCTCGAGCACAGCCTTGCTGGCCATCACATAGCCATAGGTGGCCTCCAGGTGGCGGCCAAAACCGCCAACAGGGCTACCCGTAATCTCGTGGGTGTCGATTTTGTAGTACTGGTGCAGGCGCGAGAGTATAACCTTGCCCTCGGGGGCCTGGACATTCTGCATATTGTCGGTGAGCTTCTCGACATCGCTGCTGCGAATCTCGCCGTCAGAGCCCACATAGACAAAGCCAGAGTTGGTGGCAAAGACAATCTGGCGGCCCGAGGTACCTACCACCACACTGTCTACCTTGATGTCTGCGCCCTGCTCGAGCTCCTCAATCGCACTGTTGAGTGCGTTGCTAACCAATTCGATGTTGTTGATTTCGCCCCTAACGAAACCACCCTCCAAAGGTTTGCTTACAATCTGCTGAACGATAAGTTGACCATCGTCAGAGAGGTTACCCAGGGCTGCTACAACCTTGTTGAAGCCCAGGTCAATTGCTACGACATAATTCTTGTTTCCCACTGCGCTATCGGTTTTATCTGTTTGTATGTTGTGTTTTGTGCTTTTGTTCGGTTCTGTTTTTTGGGGTGTTATCCTATCGCCTGCGACTTGTGTTAGCCTCGGGCTTGGGTGCTGGGCGCCATACGGCCTGGCCGTCGTATTCGAGCACCAGTGTACCCCCATCGAGTGTCTTGACCACCTGGGCCTCGACAAATCGCTGCCACCTGTCGAGCTTGTCCTTAATATTCTCCAACTCGCCCAGGCTCACAACATAGTTGCCCTGGCGAGGTATCAGCTCTACCACTGTGGTGCGATGGTCGCCTTTGCCGCGTTGCGACAGTACGGTTTGTACTATCTTGCCTTTGGTGTCGGGCGACTTTTCGGTATATCTTACAAAGTTAATGAGTTTGCGTATAAATAGGTAATTTTTGTCGCTATTTTTTTTGTTTGCTCTCATTAGTGCCTTCAGGTTGCCCTCGAAGCCTCGCTCGAAGGGGGGAGTGAAGTTGCCCGTAACTATGGGCAGGTCGATTGCTCCCTGGTTGCGAACGGGCAGTATGTGCAGGTCGGCGGTGGCGTAGAAGTCATAGCCCCCCTCGAGCACAAAGCGCACTACGGGCTCGCGCTGCTCGACCTCGAGTGTTACCACATTGTCGTAGTTCACAAAGGTGCGAGCCTTTGCCACGAGCGACTGCTCTTTGGCCAGGTTGTTGATGGCCAGTAGTTTGATGCTGTCGATGTGGCTCCCTACGGGGTTGAGTCCCTCGTCGCAAATTATCTCGGCCAGCTCTGCGGCGGTAATCATATTCAGCTCTGTACTGTCGGTCACCACCACTCTGAACTGCTCGACCCTGCGGCCTTGTTCGTTTTTGTGATGCAGCAACCCTGCGGCCACCAATATGGCCACCAGCACTACCCATACGGCCACTCGGCCCACTATGTTCCACGTTCTGTTCATATCTTCTTTTGTCTAACGTCTAACCGACCTAAGGCTTTAGAGTCTAACGTCAAACGTCAAACGTCTAACCGACCTAAGGCTTTAAGGACTTTAAGGTCATTATTGGCTTTACAGACCTCTCCGCCCTTCGGGCACCCCCTCTGCGCGAGGACGCGCAGG
>JAZPXV010000028.1:0-123810 GCA_045543795.1 Tidjanibacter sp. | reverse complement strand
TTGCTCACGCTCATCTCGTGAGTCGAAACAATCTTCACTGCACGACCCTGCTCAATCTGGTTGGCGAGTACTACCTCTACGCCGATATCGTCGCTCGACAGGGCAGCCACATCGACCTTCACCTCGAAGCGGTAGGGGTTGCCCACCATAATTGCCTCCTTAGCGATGTTGGCCTGCTTGGTCTCCACTACGCGAACCTTGTCCCACTCACCACTCACGCGGCGCTTCCACGCTGCAATCTGACGGGCCAGAGTGTAGTCGTTGGCCATCAGCTGCTGGTGACGCTCGGAGAGCTTAGCGTAGAAACGATCCTCGTAGTCGGAGAGCATACGGTTGGTGGTGAAGTTCGAGGCGATGTCTGCTACGCAGCTCTTAATCGAACTAACCCAAGCGTGAGGAATGCCATCCTCCGAACGGTTGTAGTAGCGGGGAACAATCTCCTCCTCGATGGTGCGGTAGATCATCTCGGCATCCAGCTCGTCTTGGAAGCGCTGATCGTCGTAGGAGCGCTCCATAGGCAGCATCCAACCTGCGCCCTCTTTGTAGCCCTCTACCCACCAGCCGTCCATAACGCTGAATTGGAGTACACCGTTCATAATACACTTCTCGCCGCTGGTACCCGAAGCCTCCAGAGGACGGGTGGGGGTATTCAGCCAGATGTCTACACCCTGAACCATCTTGCTCGAGAGCTCCATATCGTAGTTGGGCAGGAACAGAATCTTACCCACAAACTCGGGCCTGGTCGACACCTCAACAATGCGCTTAATCAGCTCCTGACCAGGGATATCGTGGGGGTGAGCCTTACCTGCAAAGACAAACTGAACGGGCCTCTCGGGGTTGTTCACCAAGGCCGACAGCCTCTCCAGGTTGGTAAAGAGCAGGTGGGCACGTTTGTAGGTAGCAAACCTACGGGCAAAACCGATGGTCAGCACATCGGGCTTGAAGTTCTCCTTCACAGCCACCATCTGACGGGGCGAAGCAATAGCTGCCTGGGTCTTGTCGCTCATAATCTTGCCTACGGTCTTGAACAGGCGCTCCTTCAGCTGCAGACGAGCCTCCCACAGCTCCTTGTCAGGAATCTGTTTGGCCTTCTGCCAAGCGGGAATGTTGTATTGGTAGTCGCCAAAGCCATCGGCGAAGTATTTAGCATAGAGTTTCCTCAGCAGGGGCGAAGTCCAGGTGGGGAAGTGAACACCATTGGTAACATAGCCAATGTGCAACTCATCCTTGAAGTAGCCAGGCCACATACCACCCAGCACATCCTTGCTCACCTCGCCGTGCAGCCAGCTCACACCGTTAACCTCCTGCGAGAGGTTGCAAGCCAAGAAGCTCATCGAGAACTTCTCGCTGGGGTCGTTGGGCCTGGTCTTACCCAGGTTGATAAACTGCTCCCAGGTGATACCCAAGCGCTCGGGGTAGTGCGACATATACTGACGAATCATCTGCTCGGGGAATGCGTCGTGACCTGCGGGTACGGGGGTATGGGTAGTGTAGAGCGACGACGAGCGTACAACCTCCAGAGCCTCGCTGAACGAGAGTTTCTTGCCAGTAATCAGGTTGTGGATACGCTCCAGGCCGATAAATGCGGCGTGGCCCTCGTTGCAGTGGTAAATATCCGACTTAACACCCAGCGAGTTCAAGGCGCGGATACCGCCAACGCCCAAGAGCAGCTCCTGTTTCAGACGGTTCTCCCAGTCGCCACCATAGAGGTGGTGGGTGATGAACCTATCCTCGGCCAAGTTGAGCTCGTGGTCGGTATCGAGCAGGTAGAGGTCAGTTCGGCCAACCTCGCACTTCCAGATACGAGCCGTAACAGTACGGCCAGGCAGAGCCACCTGTACCGAGCACCAGTTGCCCACCTCATCCCTTGCGGGCGAAATGGGGAGTTTATAGAAGTTCTGGGCCTCGTAGGCTGCCTCCTGGGCACCCTGGGCCGAGAGTTTCTGTGTAAAGTAGCCATAGCGGTAGAGCAGACCTACGGCAACCATAGGCACGTTCTTGTCCGAAGCCTCTTTGATATAGTCGCCTGCCAAGATACCCAGACCACCCGAGTAAATCTTCAACGACGAGTGCAGACCATACTCCATACTGAAGTATGCAATCCTAGGGCCTTTAGCCTCCGACTTCTTCGACATATAATCCTGGAACTGTGCATACACAGCGTCGAGTTTAGCCAAGAAAGCCTCATCTTTCTCCAGGGCCTTGATGGTCGAGTAGTCGAGTTTGTCGAGCAGAGCGATGGGGTTCTTCAGGCAGGTGAGCCACAGTGCTGGGTCAATCGACTCAAACAGCTCAACTGCATCCATAGTCCAGCTCCACCAGAGGTTCTTCGACAGCTCCTCCAATGCGTGCAGACGCTTGGGCAGACTCTTCTCTACCATCACGCGGCTCCAGTTGGGAGTGCTGCTCACCAGCTGCTGGCGCACAAAGTTCACCTGCTCGCCAATGCTGCCACCGTCGTAAACGGCCTTGTTGGTACGGGTCACTACCCTATCCAGAGCTACGCCATAGGCGTCGTTGTAGTACCTAACCAGCTCTCCCCACCTTACGGTGTGAGCCACCTCCAGTGCCGAATTGCTGCTCTCGGCATACTCTTTTGCGCCCATACGCGAGTAGCGCTCGATTGCGTCGGCCACGCTCTCAATAACGTGTGCGCTATTGCCATCGTTGCGAGTCAGCACCAACACACCCTTGTGGGCGCCATCCATCTCATCTACCCACTTGCCAAAACCCGACAGAGTGGTGGTGATGGTGGGAACACCAAATGCGATGCTCTCCAGGGGGGTGTAGCCCCAAGGCTCGTAGTACGAAGCGAATACGGTCAGGTCCATACCCACCAACAGCTCGTCATAGCGCTTGTTGAACACACCGTCGCTGCCATTGAGCACTGCAGGAACAAAGATAACCTTCACCCTCGAGTTGCCACCCAACAGACCAGCCTCGCCCAGAGCCTTAACAACATAGTCGCTCTCGGGGTTGCTCAAGTAGTGAGTTGCGTTTGCCCACTCGTTCTGGTCAATAGCGTTGTTGCTATCGGCCAAGTGAGCCATCAGGTCGCGACGTGGGCCCTCGTTAGCGGCAGGCAGGGTGATGTAAGCCAACACCTCGCGGCCCTCGGGAGCCTTCTCGGCAACCTGTTTGAGCGCAGCAATAAACACATCTACGCCCTTATTCCTAACCTCATAGCGGCCCGAAGTGCCAACAATCAGAGGCTCTTTCTCAAACTTGTGGCCCAAGCAAGCCTCGGCCACTGCAATCATACTCTGGCGAGCCTCAGCGCGACGAGCCTCACGCTCCTCGGTGCTCCACTGGTCGCCATAGCCCTCGTAGCCGTTGGGGGTAACAACATCCACCTCCGAGCCGAGGATATATTTACACTCCTTGGCGGTAATCTTGCTCACGGTGCAGAATGCGTCGTGGTTGCGCGAAGCCACCTTCTCGAGCGAGTGTTTTGCCACCACATTGAACTGGCGAGCAAAGTCATCGGCATTGTAGGTGCCCAAGCCGCTGTAGAGCTGCAAGCCGTTATTGGCCACGCAACGGCCCATAACGGTCGAGTGCGAAGTGAATACGGTAGCGGTGTAAGGAGCTGCCTGGCGCAGATAGAGGCCACCACTGGCGCTCATCCAATCGTGGAAGTGAGCCACAGTGCGGTCGGTCGACGAGCAGAAGTTGTTGATATAGCTCTCGATAACCTTACCTGCAGCAAAGCCGAAGATTACGGGCTCGATGTAGTCCCACTGGCCGCTGATGCTGTCTACTTTGTAGTTCTCCCAGAGGAACTTCAGAATATCATCCTTGCGTGCAATGAGCGAGCTGAAGTCAACCAATACGACAATGGGGTTACCAGCCACCTTCCAGCGGCCCACCCTCACGCGGTAGCCCTCGTTGTAGAGCACCTGTCGCCACTCACGCAGCATATTTACATCCTCTTCAAACTCAGGATTTGCACCCTCCTGATTAAAGTCGGGACCTACAAGCAGATACTTGTCGCCCAACACCTTTGTCATGCACTCGGCTTTGGTCGATACTACAGTGTGAATACCGCCAACCTTGTTGCATACTTCCCAACTAACCTCAAACAAATAGTCTGGTTTCTGTACAGTTTCGTTTTTCATAATAGCTAAAATCATTCGGCCCTGCGCCAAGTAGTTGTAGGAGCCCCCACTCGGAGCCCTCTTGCCACCGCCGAAAAGAGTTTGGTTACTACTTCTTTTTGTGTGATTTATACTCTGTGTTAATCAATTATAATTTTCGCTTTTCCTAAAACAAGTATTGGCCAACACCTTGCCCCTACGCTTGTCTTTTTCTTCGAGCAGCCGCGCCACATTCGCCACGTCTGCCCCAACAAAAAGCCACCATCGGCCTCGGCATTAACCCACCCTTGCTATTTTGAACGCTCGGCAACTACATCCGACAATTCGGCCACAAAATTAACCAAATTTCTCGAACTTACCATATTTATTATAACGTCTTTATTAAATATTTTTAATAAATACCCAAAAACGGTGCCGAGCGGCTCTTTTCGGCCGACGAATAGCCACAATGTGTAGACCAAAAAATCTTGCCCCGAGCCTCAATCTGCCCACCTAAAACAGCGAGGCTATCACCATATCCGACGTGAGCCACTGCTCCTCGGCGCACCTGATTTGGTCGCCATCACTCACCAGCCAGCCGCCATAGACAAACGGATCGGACAGCTCGAGGAGTTTTTGCACATACTCGCCACCGAACAACTGCTCCACCTCGCTTACCCGCAGGCCCTCTCTTGTGCGCAGTCTCACCATCACATATTCTTCGTATCGTTCATCAATAGTCAGGTGTTCGACTTCTGGCTCTATACCAGCGACATACTGGTCAATATCGGCCACATTCCAACTCCTTTCGGCCACCCCATCATAGGAGTGGGCCGAGGGGCCTACACCCAGGTAGGGGGTCCCACGCCAGTAGGCACTATTGTGCTGCGAGCGCCTGCCTGGGAGGGAAAAATTGGATATCTCGTAGTGGTCATATCCAGCCTCGGCAAGCACCTCGCAGAGGGTATTATACTCGCTGTCCGACACCTCCTCGGGCGCGGTCTTAACGCCCAGTTTGTCGAACGCCGTACCCACCTCGATAGAGAGGTGGTAGGCCGAGATATGCTCAACTCCCAACTCGACAGCCCTCTCAACATTGGCCCTCCAGGTCTGCTCGGTCGAGTTGGGCAGGCCATAAATCAGGTCTATCGAAATATTGTCAAACCCCGCCCTGCGAGCCATCTCAATGGCCCTGACGGCACCTGCGCTATCGTGGCGGCGGAACATAAACTTCAGGTCGGCATCGTCGAACGACTGAATGCCTATGCTCAAGCGGTTGAAACCCACCCCACGCAACCCCTGCAGATAGTCATCCGACAGGTCGTCGGGATTGACCTCTATGGTCATCTCGTCAACCTCGGAGCAGTCAAACACCCCACGGGCTGTAGCCACAATTTGGCCCAGCTCGTCGAGGGTACAAACCGAGGGAGTGCCACCACCGAAGTAGATGGTTTTCAGCACCGTACCCTCAAGCATAGGGCCCCTACTGACAATCTCTTTGCAGATTGCCTCGACCACCTCGGCCTTGCGCCCCAGAGCGGTCTCTTTGTAGAAGTCGCAATAGCCACAACGCCTCTTACAAAAGGGGATATGAACGTAGAGTGAAGATGTGGTTGTCATTTTAGGTCGTTTACTGCCTCAAAATTACGAATTACTTGTGAGAATACAAACCTTTTGGGCCCATTTTTTGCACCACTTGCACCTATTATAATGTAAAAATTAATGTTAATTTCATATTGAGTGTTTTTCAGATAACAATAGAATTGCTAACTTTGCGGCGCAAATAAGCATAAACAACATTTATTCAACAAATACTATCATTACACAATGGCTAAATTGGATTTGACAAAGTATGGTATCGAGGGTGCAGTAGAGATCTACCACAACCCTTCGTACGAGCAGCTCTTTGCTGACGAGACCAACCCCGCACTGACTGGTTATGAGAAAGGTCAGGTTACCGAGACTGGTGCAGTGAACGTAATGACCGGCATCTACACTGGCCGTTCGCCCAAAGACAAATTCTTCGTAAAAGACGCTACCAGCGAGAACACCGTATGGTGGACCAGCGACGAGTACAAAAACGACAACAAACCCGTTTCGGAGGAGACTTGGAAAGTGCTCAAAAAACTCGCCACCGATCAGCTCTCGAACAAGAAGCTCTATGTAATGGATACCTTCTGCGGTGCTAACGAGAACACCCGTCTGAAAATCCGTTTCATTATGGAGGTTGCTTGGCAGGCTCACTTCGTTAAGAATATGTTCATCCGCCCCACCGAGGAGGAGTTGGAGAACTATGGCGAGCCCGATTTCGTAGTACTGACCGCTTCGAAAGCAAAGGTTGAGAACTACAAAGAGCTGGGCCTCAACAGCGAGACCGCCGTTGTATTCAACCTGACCGAGAAGGTACAGGTTATCCTCAACACCTGGTATGGTGGCGAGATGAAGAAGGGTATGTTCTCGTATATGAACTACCTGCTGCCTCTGAAGGGCATCGCTTCGATGCACTGCTCGGCCAACACCAACGAGAAGGGCGAGACCGCAATTTTCTTTGGTCTGTCGGGTACTGGCAAGACCACCCTTTCGACCGACCCCAAACGTCAGCTCATTGGTGACGACGAGCACGGCTGGGACGACGAGGGTATCTTCAACTTCGAGGGCGGTTGCTACGCTAAGGTTATCAACCTCGACAAAGAGAGCGAGCCCGATATCTGGAACGCAATCCGTCGTGATGCACTGCTGGAGAACGTAACCGTTGACGCCGAGGGCCACTGCGACTTCGCCGACAAGAGCGTTACCGAGAACACCCGTGTATCGTACCCCATCTACCACATCAACAACATCGTTAAACCCGTATCGAAAGCTCCTGCTGCCAAGAAGGTTATCTTCCTGTCGGCCGACGCATTTGGTGTACTGCCTCCAGTATCGATTCTGACTCCCGAGCAGACCAAATACTACTTCTTGTCGGGCTTCACCGCCAAGTTGGCAGGTACCGAGCGTGGCATCACCGAGCCCACTCCTACCTTCTCGGCTTGCTTTGGCGCTGCATTCTTGTCGTTGCACCCCACCAAGTACGGCGAGGAGTTGGTAAAACGTATGCAGGCTTCGGGCGCTACCGCTTACCTGGTAAACACTGGTTGGAACGGTACTGGCAAACGTATCTCGATTAAGGATACCCGTGGTATTATCGACGCCATTCTGGATGGTTCGATCGACAACGCTCCTACCAAGCAGATTCCTTACTTCAACTTTACCGTACCTACCGAGTTGCCTGGCGTTAACCCCGCAATTCTCGATCCTCGCGACACCTACGCTGCCGAGGCAGATTGGACCGTTAAGGCCGAGGATTTGGCTGGTCGCTTTATCAAGAACTTCTCGAAGTTCACCACCAACGAGGAGGGTAAAGCTCTGGTAGCTGCAGGTCCCCAGCTGGACAAATAGTCTGGCAACTGTGGCCCAATAATTGCAAAATGGGATTAGTGATTGTTTAACCATCATTAATCCCATTTTTCTTATGCGCTGCTGTAAATCATCAACCAAAAAGCACAAAAGCTACAAGTGCAAAAAGTGCACCTACACCTACAATCCCTCGGTGGGCGACCCCCAGCATGGCATCCCTGCCGACACCCCTTTTGAGGAGCTGCCCGACACTTGGAAATGCCCCGTCTGCGGAGCCCCCAAGAGCGAGTTTGAGAAATTGTAGGGGTAGAGAAACTGAACACTAAGGACTTTAAGGCCATTAAGGGTTTTAAGGTCCTTAATTTCTATAGGAGATATGGGAGTTATAAGAGCCCTTAAACTCACTAAACTCCTTAAATTCCCTTATTCTCAACTCTTTGTACCTTTTGGTGGCAAAAGGTACCCAAAAGCCACTGCGATGCATTTCGGCGGGGTGTGGGCTGTTGGTGTCTAAAACAAACGCACCACAAAGGGCGGTGCCTACGGCACTTCTTTGTTTCTTAACGCCCCCAACACCCCACACCTTTTTCCGCCTGGAAATGCTGTCGCAGGATTACATACCCCTCCGCCCTACGGGCACCTCCCCTAACTTAGGGGAGGAGTTGTGAGTGAGGACACTCACGCAATTTCGACCACCCCTCCCAACCTCCCCTATCGTAGGGGAGGAGTACAAAAAAAATGCGCCCGACTTGCGGGCGCACCATAATTTTCAATTTTCAACTTTCAATTCTCAATTTTCAAATCGACGTTAGACCTCCGTCGGTCGACGGTCGACGGTCGACGGTCGACGTTAAAGCTTATCCAAGCACGAGCGGATGAGGGTACAGCAGTCGTGGATTTGGTCAGCGGTTATGGTCAGCGGTGGCGAGATGCGGAAGGCGCTCTCGCAGAAGAGGAAGCAGTCGCTCAGTATACCTGCCTCGATGAAGAGGTCGAGCAGTCGGAAGTAGCGGTCGCTGCTACCGAGTTCGACGGCCAGCAGCAATCCGCAACGTCGTATCTCAACCACTGCAGGGTGGTCGGCCAGCAGGCTCTCGAACAGGGCGCCTTTCTGGTCGGCCTCGGCTGCGAGGTTATTCTCCTCGAGGTAGTTGAGTGCTGCCAGGCCTGCGGCGCAGCATACGGGGTGGCCGCCAAAGGTGGTTATGTGTCCGAGTACGGGGTTGTGTGTGAGCAAGTTCATTGTTTGGTGGTCGCTCACAAAGGCACCCAGGGGCATACCTCCGCCGAGTGCTTTGGCCAGGCAGACAATGTCGGGCACTACGCCAAACTTTTGGCAAGCGAACATAGCTCCGCTACGGCCGAAGCCCATCTGTATCTCATCAAAAATCAGCTTTGCGCCCACCTCGGTACAGCGTGCGCGGAGTGCCTGCAAGTAGCCCTCGGTGGGGACTACCACACCTGCTTCGCCCTGTACGGGCTCAACGAGCACTCCTGCGGTGCGAGTGGTTATGAGTTGCAGGTCATCGAAGTTGTTGTAGCGCAGGTGTCTCACATCGGGCAACAGGGGGCGGAAGGCGTAGTTCCAATCCTCGCCTCCCATAAGGCTCATAGCCCCGTGGGTTGAGCCGTGGTAGGCATTGCGCATACCTATCAGCTCGGTGCGCCCTGTGGCACGCTTGGCCAGCTTGAGGGCCCCTTCGACCGCCTCGGCACCCGAAGAGAGGAAGTAGACACTATCGAGTGGGTCGGGCAATAGCTCGGCCAGGCGACGAGCATACTCCACCTGGGGCCTCTCGACCACCTCGCCATAGACCATAATGTGCATATAGTCCTTTGCCTGGGCGCATACGGCATCGACCACGGCAGGGTTGCTGTGGCCCACGTTGCTCACCGACACACCCGAAATGAGGTCGTAGTAGGGTTTACCCTCGGGCGTGTAGAAGAATACCCCCTCGGCTCGAGCCACCTCAATGAGCTGTGGTGCAGGCGAGGTCTGCCCTATGTGTTGCAGAAATTGTGTGCGAAGAAGTGTCATATAACTCTATCCCTAAATATCGTCGGAAAACTTTTGCTTCAGTATATGGTCGGCCTCCTTTACGCTCTCGCGCATCCAGCGGTAGAGCAGAGCGGCCTTATGGTGGTCGTCGAGCTGCCAAGCCACATCGCTGCGATGGAGCCTTTCGACCATTCCCTGGATAAGTATGGCAGCCGAGGCCGACACATTCAGACTCTCGACAAAGCCATACATAGGTATCTTTACAAACTCGTCGGCTACGGCCATAATCTCGGGAGATATGCCCTGCTTCTCGGTGCCAAAGACCAGGCAGAAGGGGCCTGCCGCGATGTCGAACGAGTCGGGTGTCTTGTCGTCGGTGTGGGGTGTGGCTGCAACTATGCGGTAGCCCTGGCCTTTGAGGTAGTCAACCGCCTGGGCCGTAGACTCATAGCGCTTGATGTCAACCCACTTGTCGGTGCCGCGAACAATGTGCAGATTGGCCTGGAAGCCACACAAAAACTCAATGGCGTGGAGCTCCTGCACACCAAAGGCCTCGCAGTGGCGCACCAGAGCGCTGGCGTTCTGGGGGTGGAAGGTGTTTTCGGCGCAGATGGTCATATAACGGGTGCGGTTGTCGAGCACTCGCTTCATTGTGGCGTAGCGCTCGGGCAACATAAACTCGGCCAGCCACTCCACACGCTCGGTGTACCACTCGGTGGAGTGCTCGGAGGCATTGTGCATCTTATCGGTATTTGCCATCGTCGTCGAGAATTTTCAGGTAACTTTCGTATCGGCTCATAGATATCAGCCCCTGGGCAACCGCCTCGGTAACAGCGCAATGGGGCTCGTGTGTGTGGGTGCAGTTGTAGAACTTGCACCCCTTACTGTGGAGCATCAACTCGGGGAAGTAGTGATAGAGCTCCTCGGGCTTGATGTCAATCAGCCCGAAGCCCCTGATGCCTGGGGTATCGATTATGCGACCGCCAAACGAGAGGGGGTATACGTGCGAGAAAGTGGTGGTGTGCTTGCCCTGCAAGTGAGCCTCCGAGATTTCGCCCGTCTTGGCCAAAGCCGAGGGCTCGATGGCATTGACCAGCGTAGACTTACCCACGCCCGAGTTGCCCGACAGCAGCGTAGTCTTGCCGCGCAGCAGCTCAACCACCTCGCCTACGCCCTCGCCCGTAAGGGCCGAGCACTCAATGATGCGGTAGCCTGCCGAGGTGTAAATATGACGGAAGGCGGCCAATTCGTCGGGCGTCTGGCGGGCCAGGTCTATCTTATTGAGAATAATCACCGCAGGCACCTTGTAGGCCTCGCAGGTGACCAAAAATCGGTCGATAAATTCGGGTGCGGTAACTGGGGCCGCCAGGGTGACAACAATGGCTGCCGCATCGACATTGGCGGCAATAATGTGCGACTCTTTCGACAGGTTAGAGGCCTTGCGGATAATGTAGTTGGTGCGGGGCTCTATGGCCACAATCATACCCTCGCCACCCTCGGCAAACTCGACCTCAACCTTGTCGCCCACCACCACTGGCGAGGTGGAGCGAAACCCCTTGAGCCTCAGTCGACCACGGGTGCGACAGTCGTAGATGGTGCCGTCGATATCGACCTTATACCAACTGCCTGTACTCTCTATTACAATTCCCTTCATAATGGTCTGTTAGATTGCCTGATTGGGGGTCTGCTGTGGTGCTTCTGGCTCCTCTTTGTCGAGCTTGAATGAGTCGCTCTCGACAATGGCATCTTTAACCTCCAACAGATATGGGAACACAAACTCCGAGATGGTCATAACGGGCTCGACCAGCACCGACTCCTCGACCACCTGGGGCTCAACCCACCCCGTAGCATTGTTCACACGCTCGAAGAGGCCCAGCAGCAGCGACAGCACCAGCGCATACTCAACCACCGAGAGCAACATACCGCCCAAGCGATTTATGATGCCCAACCCCGTAGCGTGGAGTATGGCAGCCGAGATTTTGCCAGCCAGAGCCGCCAACAGCACAGCACCAATAAATACTATTACAAACGAGGCAATCTCGCTAATCTCCATACCGAGCCACTCGCCCAGTTTGCCACTGAACTTAAAGGCCAACCACACGCCCAGCAACACGCCTGCCAGGCCACAGAGTTGCGAAATAATACCCTTGCGAAAGCCGCTCACAGCGCCCACAACGAGCAGAACGGCCAAGATGATATCTAAAACATTCATAAGGCGTATAGAGTTAAAGTGTTGTTAGTTGTTCAAAAAATTTTCCGAAATGTAGTTATTTTTTTACCTTTGTGCAAATCTGCCCACCTTTGGTGGGAGCCGCAAGGCACACAACTAACAATCAGAGAGCAACAATGAGAGCAACAAACACACTGAAATATACCACCCTACTGGCAGTAGTTTTGCTCTGTTGGCAGGGGGCAGCCTTTGGCCGACAGACCTACGACCTTACGCGCAGTTGGAAGTTCTTTACCCACAGCGAGAGCGAGTCGCACACCGTCGATTTGCCCCACCAGTGGAACCTCGACGCCCTGAGTGGCAAGAGCGACTACTACCGCGGCGAGGGCAACTATATGCGTTACATCGATGCCAAGCCCGAGTGGAAACAAAAGCGCGTATACATCCGCTTTGAGGGTGCCAACCTGGTCACCGACCTGCTCGTGAATGGCCGCTACGTTGGGCGTCACAAGGGCGGCAGCAGCGCCTTTACTTTCGAGATTGGCGACCTGCTGAACTACAATGGGCGCGACCTGGTGTGGGTTATTGTCAACAACGGCAAAAACATAGACGTTATGCCCACCGAGGGCAACGGCATAGCCTACGGAGGCCTCTTCCGCGAGGTTAACCTCATAGTCGAGGAGCCCACCCACATAGCCCTCGACCACTACTCATCAGAGGGTGTCTACATCCACACCAAAGAGCTCACCACAGAGGTTGCACAAGGTGAGGTGGAGGTGAAAGTGAGCGCCAAAGGAGTGGTGAGCGCAACCCTCGCACTTGCTATTAGCGACAGCGACGGCAACGAGCTCTACACCACCAGTCAGCGCGTCAGAACAACCAACGGCACAACCACCGCCTACATACCCTTCAAGGTAGAGAATCCACAACTGTGGCAAGGCACCCAAAACCCTGAGCTCTACACCTTTACCACCACCCTGTCGGCCAACAACAGCACCCACGACCAGGTCACCACCACCTATGGATTCCGCACCATATCTGTGGGCAACAATGGCATAGTTCTCAACGGCACCCCCACCCCCATTCGTGGCGTACTGCTGCACCGCGACCGCCCCTTGTGTGGCACTGCAGTCTACTCGCGCGACATCGAGGAGGATCTGGCCCTGGCGGTAGAGATGGGCGCCAACGCTGTGAGAGTAGTCGGTGGCTCGCACCACCCCCACTTCTACGACATCTGCAACGAGCTGGGACTGCTGGTCATAAACGACCTACCCCTGATAGGCTCGACCACCATAAATGGCAAGGGATTCTTCAACACCGAAGCCTTCCGTAGCAATGGCCGAGAGCAACTATCCGAAATGGTCTACCAACTCTACAACCACCCCTCGGTGGCTGTGTGGAACCTCTTTTCGGAGCTCGAGGTGCGTGGCGAGAGCCCCGTGGCCTATATCCGCGAACTCAACTCGCTGGCCAAGCGCATCGACAGCGGCCGCCTGACCTGCGGCTGGAGCAACCAGGATGGCGAGATAAACTTCATCACCGACCTGGTGGTCTGGAGCCACGTCTTTGGCTGGACCGACGGGCTGCCCGAGGACATTACTGTGTGGCAAGAGCAGATGCACGACAACCCCAACTGGCGAGCCCTGCGCAGCGGTGTGAGCTACAAGTGTGGCGGCAGCGTGTTCCACCAGAGCGACCTGCTCGAAAGGCCCGTAGCCAACGACCACTGGCACCCCGAGAGGTGGCAAACCCACTTCCACGACACATACCTGGCCTCGTTGGGTGGCGATAGCCTCTTCTGGGGCTTGTTTGTAGACAGCCTGTTCGACTACCCTGCAGTTGATGCCTCGAGGGCCTCGGGCAGGGTGAGCGATATGGGTGTTATGTCGTTCAACCGCCAGGTACGCAAAGATGCCTTCTACCGCTATAAGGCGGCCTGGAACACCTCCGACGAGTTTGTACACATAGCCGAAAAGAGGTGGAGCCGACGCATCGATACACTGCAAACCATCAAGGTCTACTCAAACCTGCCCTCGGCCGAGCTGACCGTCAATGGGGTATTCTGTGGTGCGCGAGAGAGCGAGGGCGGTGTGATGACGTGGAGCAACCTCGACCTCGACCATGGCCTAAACAACATTGAGGTTACGGCCCAGGGCCTCACCGACTCAACAATAATAGAGATTCCCGAGAACTACTCGGTAGAGTTGTAATGAATTGAGCAATCGACCAAGTTGAAAGGGGATATTGAGCTAATTTTGCTATTTTTTTGGTAAAGCCAAAAAATGCACTACCTTTGTGGCGCAAAACAGGGGGAGGCCCCGAATATGATACATACACGGCACTGTGCATTTGCGCATCTGCCCGAAGCTAATGATAGGCTTGTTTGAGTCTGCATTGGAGCGCGTAAGGGGTCAGAATGGTGAGTGTGCATCCGACTTGGAGAGATGGCAGAGTGGTCGATTGCGGCGGTCTTGAAAACCGTTGAACAGCGATGTTCCGGGGGTTCGAATCCCTCTCTCTCCGCAAACTAACAGAGCAAAAAGGTGTCGATTTCTCGACACCTTTTGTTGTATAGGTCTGCGGGGACAAGCTTGCTTGGACACGTGGGCCTATATAACAAAAGTAGGCTGCGAAGCAGCTTTTTGCTCTGTTGGTTTGCAAGGGCCCCGCGGCGAGCGGAAAGGGAAAGGCGTTAAGCGGAGCAGACTTTGTCTGCGTAGTAGCCAGTCCCCCTCATCAAACGGCAAGGGCCTACAAACCGCCTATTGCAGCGCAGTAATCCCTCTTCCACACCCTGCAAAGCCTTTTTGCACAGCATCAACAATCTTTTTGCACATCACACAAAAAGGCCCTGCAAAAACTTAACAATTTCTTAAAATTGCAGGCCAAAAGTTGCATTTACCATATTAATATATATACCTTTGTGTTTTATGTCTGAGGGCTAAATTGGCACCTACTCACAGCAGACACAATCGCTGGTCGGGCAGGCCTTTTGACCTCGCACACAAGGAATGAAATTTTTTACCAAACTAATTTATGAGATTCAAAATTGCAAAGTTGCCATTATTGGCACTTTTAACCTGTTTGTTGGGGCTTGGCTCGTGTAGCCAGCCCGAGCCCATCATTGTCTATGGGCTGACCCTCGCACAGCGCAGCGTTGTGTTTGATGCCGAGGGTGGTACCAAACTGCTTGCCGTAGCCCCCTTCCCCGAGGACGAGAAGTGGACTCTCGAGGCCACCACCCAGCCCGACTGGGTAACCCTCAAGGCCACCGCCCAGGGCGTAGAGGTTACCGCACAGCCCAACACCTCGGCCCAGGTGCGCGAGGCCTCGTTCAGTCTGGTGAGCCCCGATGGCAACTTCGACCCCTACAAGGTTGAGGTGTCGCAGGAGGCTGCCACCCTGCTCGAGTGGAGCACCAGCGCCACCGACGGCTACAAGTTTGACTCCGAGGGAGGCCAGGTTGCCTTTGTGGTTGTGGCCAACGCCCAGTGGAGCGCCCACAGCGACAGCGAGTGGCTCACAGTAGAGTGCAACCCCGAGGAGGGCAAGGTCATCCTCAATGCCACCCCCAACACCACCGACGAGCCCAAGAGTGCAACGCTTACCCTGACCATTGGCGAGGGCGAGCAGATGCAGACCATTGATGTGGCTATCGAGCAAGATATCAGGGCCAACAACCCCTACTACAAACTGGTCGGCCAGTGGGAGATTTCAGCCGCCAAGTGGTTCTACTCGCCCAACGGCTCGCTCAACTCGCTCGACTATGCTCCCAACCCCAACGACTACTACCTGATTTTCGACATTGCCGAGGGCGAGTATGGAAAGACTCTCGTTATGAAAGATTTTCTCTACCCTGGCACCGAGATGGAGGTGCGTTACAATAGCGCAACGGGTGGTTTTGTAGTACCCTTTGGTTGGAGCGTGTTCTCTTACAACGTGTTCTTCTACATCACTCTGGTGTCTGACCGCCAGTTCTCGTATGCCGCTTATGAGGTAGACGTAGTACCCTCGGAGGAGGGCAATTTGCTTACATTCAATATGCCCTCGGTGAGCGGCTTCAACTATGTAGGCTTTGGTCTGTGGACCTACGACGATGAGGACAACAAGATTGCCATGGGCTCGAACTACCGCCCAACTATGTTCCCAATGGCTCCCATCACCCTCAAGAAACAAGAGGTGGTGGAGGCAACCCCTGCTACTAATGAGTAACTTATTTTTGTATTAAGGAGAAGATGAAGAGATTTAGCCAAATAGTAAGCACCTTTGCCCTGCTTGTCGGGGTGGTGGCTTGTGGGCCCGAGGTGCCCGAGGATATTAAGCCCAACGTGTCGGAGGGACGACTGACGCTCGAAGTTAGTTCGGAGAATAGCCGCTATGTGGCCGACCAGTCGGGCCTTTCGGCCGAGTTGCGACTGCTCTCGCGCGGTGGCGTGGCCGTATTGGACGTGCTGACCAACCAGAGTGAGTGGAGTTACACCGTTGTTGAGGGCGGCGATTGGCTTGAGGCGAGTGCCGATGACTACTTTCTGACCATCAAGGCCGAGGCCAACGAAGGTGACAAAGTTCGTAATGGCAAGATTGAGATTAGCGCAAATAGGGGTGCAGAGAATGTAGCCTTTGAGCTGAAGGTGGTGCAGAACCACATGGGTATGGCCGAGGTGGTACTGGCCCAGAACAACCTGAGGGTTAAGGCCCACACAGGGTTGAGCCAGGTGGTTGCCGTCGAGAGCAATACCGACGAGTGGTCGTTCGACTGCACCTGCTCGTGGCTGCTCATCGAGCAGTGCGACGAGGGCTTGAGGCTCACCGCCGATGACAACCAGTTCCGCGAGCAGCGCACCGCCCAGATTCAGCTCACCACACCTGCCAAAGGTGGCGAGCAGGCGTTGGGCGACGTGCTGACCGTAAGCCAGGATGGCGACGCCTTTGTGGTGTTGCAGTCGCACAACGTGGCTACCGACGACGAGGGTGGCCAGTTGCACATTGCTCTCAACTCAAACCCCGAGCTCGACTGGGACTTTGTGACCGACGGTAGCGAGTGGTTTAGTGCCACAAAGGGCGAGGGCGAGATTGTGGTAAACGTCAACCCCAATGCCGCAGGTTTGGAGCGCTTTGGCTCGATAGATATCACTGTGGGCGACGAGGACAACAACGCCCACGCCACAATGAGGGTACACCAGATTGGTACCGACACCGACGAGTTGATTTATGAGGTAGAGATTACCGAGCCCGACTTTTTGCTCACCGCAGCGCCTGTGCTGACCACCTCGACTGGTGGCACCATTACGGTCGATTGGGGCGATGGCTCGGAGCCCGAGGTGTTCGATAGCCGCCGAGGCACCCACGTCTACAAAGAGCCTGGTATGTACACACTGTCGATTACGGGCCAGGCCAAGTCGTTGGAGTTTAGCGATGGCGAGTCGCTCTGCCCCGAGCTGAAAAAGGTTATATCGTGGGGACAGATGGGACTTGTCAATGCAGCCGATATGTGCTTGGGTTGCAACAACCTGGAGAGTATCCCCAACGACGTTGCGGGCTCGTTCAGCAACGTGAAGTCGTTCCTCGGAGCCTTCTCGTGCTGCGAGAAGTTGCAGGAGATTCCAGCAGGGCTGTTCCGCTATGCTACGTTGGCCAAGAACTTTGAGGACTGCTTCAGCCACTCGGCCTCGATTAGCGAGATTCCCGAAGACCTGTTTGTCAACTGCGTGGCTGCCGAGCGCTTTATCTACACCTTCTATGGCACAGGCTCGGGCATCGTGTCGACCACCTCTACCCTGCCCAACTTCGAGCAGGTGAAAGAGATTGTCAAGGGTGGTAGGCTGACCAAGATTCCCGCAGGTCTGTTCCGCAACTGCACCTCGGCCTTGCGCTTTGAGTATGTGTTTGGTGCGACCGCCATTGAGGAGGTGCCTGCCGAGATTTTTGCCAACCAGAGCGAGGCAACCATCTTTACGGGTGCGTTCTCGGCCTGCGTAAACCTCAAGACCATTGCCCCCGAGTTTATGGCCAAAGCTACTGCTGCCACCGACATCAAGTATATGTTTGCAGGCTGCGATTCGCTGAAAGAGATACCTGTGGGTATGTTCAAGAACAACGCTGCGGTCAAGAACCTCGAGTATATTTTCTATAAGACTGGCGTCGAGAGGCTGCCTGCTGGCATCTTCGAGGGCCTTACGGGGGTCAAGACCATAGGTGCCGTATTCCAGGACTGCAAGAGCCTGACCGAAATTGAGGAGGGCGTGTTCGACGGACTTACGGCTGCCAAGTCGTTTAAGTACTGCTTCTCGGGCTGCGAGAACCTTAAGAGCATTCCCTCGGGGCTGTTCAGGGGTTTGACCGCTGCCTACGAGTTTGCCTCCACGTTTGAGGATACCGCCCTGGAGAGCATCCCTGCCGACCTGTTTGCCGATGCGAGGGACTACTCGTCGGCCGACTTCTCGTATATGTTGGCTGGGTGCAAAAACCTCAAGACTGTGCCTGCTGGGCTGTTCGACAAGTTCACTACGGTCAGCTCGCCTGGCTTTAAGTACACCTTCTCGCAGTCGGGCATCGAGAGCGTACCTGAGGGGCTGTTTGCAGGGTGCGTAAAGGCCAGCACCAGCTTTGAGAATACGTTCTACTACTGCGAGTCGCTCAAGACCATCGAGGGCCCCATATTCCCCGAGTCGTCGAGCGTTTCGTCAATGGCCTACACCTTTGCAGGCTGTACCGCCCTGGAGAGCCTGCCCGACGGGCTATTCGACTCGATTGCCGCATCGAAGACCAAGTTTACGGCCACCTTTGCGATGTGTACCTCGCTGAAGAGGCTGCCCAACAAGTTGTTTGCAAACAACACCCTGGCGACCAACTTCTCTAACACGTTCAATAGCTGCACCTCGTTGGAGGAGATTCCTGGCGACCTGCTCGGCCAGAACGAGAAGATGGGCTACGCAACAAGTATGTTCGAGAGCTGCACCTCGCTCAAGACCATTCCCGAGGAGCTCTTTGCTGGTTGCCCTGCCATTACCAACTTCGAGGCCACCTTTGCCCTCTGCACCGCTCTTGAGAGCGTTCCCGAGGGGCTCTTCTCGGCCATTGGCACCAAGACTTCCAGCATCAACCTGTCGGAGTGTTTCTTGGAGTGCTCGAGCCTGAAGAGTCTGCCCACAGGGCTGTTCGACACCATCAGGCGCATCAACTATATCGACAAGTGCTTTGAGGGTTGCACCTCGCTCACTGGCGAGTCGCCCTACACCGTCATTGTAGCCGAGGATGGCAGCGAGCAGAAGGTTCACCTCTACGAGCGCACCCGCGGCACCGACTTCCCCATTGTCTCCTCGTCGGCATCGGCCCACGCAAATTGCTTTACGGACTGCGAGGGGTTGAGCGACTACGACAACATACCAGCCGATTGGAAATAACCCGCAAATTTCAGGAAGAAGAGAATATGAAGAGAAACTACATATACACAGCTTTGGCAAGCCTTGCCTTGTTGGCAATGAGCTGCCAGAATGACCCCGTAGAGGTATTGCAGCCCGAGGCCGACTACGCCTCGGTAGAGCTCTCGTCGAGCACCGTAGCAGCGGGTACCGAGGGTTGCGAAAAGACCATCTATATCGCCACCAACCGCTCCGAGTATGAGGTGCAGAAGAGTGCCGATACCGACTGGGTAGACATTAGCATCGAGGGCAACTCGCTCACCCTCTTTGTGGACCCCAACGAGGATGCCGAGAGCCGCCTGGCGGTGATTGAGGTGGTTGTGGGTACCGACCCCGACGTGGCAAAAGCACGCATCAAGGTGGTGCAGGATGGTGCCAATACGGCACAACTCTCGGCCGAGGGAACGGCCAACTGCTACATTGTCAGCCCCCAGTCGTCAAACCGCTTCGATGCCTCGGTGAGGGGCAACGGCAAGCGCGACGGCAAGACTCACTACCTCGACCTGTTTGGTGCCAAGATTGAGGGCGCATCGTATGCCGAGGTGGCTTGGGAGGCCACCTTCGATGGCGACAAAACGCGCAGTACCAAGATTATAGACGGCACACCCCTCTACCTGCCCGAGCAGCAGGAGATTTTCTTCACTACGGGTGCCAGCGAGGGCAACGCACTGGTGACACTCCACAATGCCGAGGGCGAGATTCTGTGGAGCTGGCACATCTGGGTTGTGGCCGACAGTGTGGGCACATCTACCAATGGCGACCTGGTGTGGATGGACCGCAACCTGGGCGCTCTGAACAACAATGTGGGCGACGTAGCCAACCGAGGTATGCTCTACCAGTGGGGCCGCAAGGAGCCCTTCTTGCCCTCGCCCGTCGACTATATCGAGGTGCCCACCCACCGCTACGACGAGGACTACAACCTCGATGAGACCGAAGAGGAGTACTACGCTGTGCAGGCCGAGATTGAGGCGGCACGACTGGTGCTCAACGTGAATAACAACCAGGTGGGCAATGGTACTATGCAGTGGAACTATGTGGGCGCTATGGCCCCTGTGGCCCTGCAGGCACCTGGCAATATCGACTACGCACTGCAAAACCCCACCACCTTCTTGGGTTGCAGGACCGACATACCCATTGGCGAGTATGTGTTCGACTGGTACTTGGTGCAGGACCTCGAGGGTGCTGGCACCACTATGCAGCAGTCGGGCTCGCAGCTGTGGGGCGACGGCCGCAAGGGTACCGACTATAAGACCATCTTCGACCCCTGCCCTGTGGGCTATGTAGTACCCCCCAAAGGGGCGTTTGGCACACTGCCCGACGGCTACGCTTGCTCGTATGTGGCCGACGAGTGGAAGGCCGAGAAGTATGGCTGGAGGTGGAGCGGTGGCAATGGCGACTACTTCCCCAGTGCAGGCAACTTCGACGTGTCGGGCCTGCTGGGCGAGACCAGCGAAAGGCTGCTCTACTGGACCGCCGAGGCTATGGGCAGCGGTGTGCAGGGCTTTGGCAAGGCGGCAACGCTCTTTGTGGCCTACAACGATGTCTACTATGGTGTCTACCCACTTATGGACCCTGCCGAGGGGGGCTCGTGGTATAGCTACGGTGCGCGCTGCTATGGCGCCTCGGTAAGGTGCGTGAGGGAGCAGAAGTAGGGCCGCCGCACACGAGGGCACGAACGATTAAGACCGAAACAATCACAAAAATCAATCAATAATTAACTAACAACAAAAAACAAAACAAAACTATGAAGAAAACTATTTACACACAGCCTACTATCGACATCGAGAATGTTGTGGTAGAGAATGGCATTGCAACAAGCTATGGCGACCCTGGCGACCCTGGTCAGGATAGCGATTACATTGGTGGCGAGGGCTACGACTACTAAAAAAATGCGACAGAGTATGAAAAGGATTATGAAAACTTTGGCCCTTGTTGCAGTAGCTGCAATGGGGCTCACCGCGTGCCAGAACGAGTATGACGACGAGCAGATCGTAGTAAACGACTCGGTTGTTGTAACCTTCGTTGCCGACGCGGCCGACGATACCCGTACATCGGTAAATACAGATGGAGAGAAACCCGCTTTCGCTTGGGGCGAGAACGAGACTTTTGCCGTATTGGAGCAGACCGACGCACTTGCCGAGGCAACCAGCGTTACCTTCACAAAAGAGGATGGCAAGGCAAAGATTGAGGCCGAGTTTGCCGCCAACGCAGGCAAGGGTTCGTATGACTATGTTACCGTTTACCCCGAGGGTGGCTATATTGAGGCCGAGAGCATCAACGAGGCTACTTTGAGCCTGCCCGCAGCGCAGACTATGGCCGAGGGCTCGTATGACCCTGGTGCCGACCTGATGGTGTCGGAGGTTGTTACCACCACCGCACAGCCCACCGAGGCACAAAGCGTACGCTTCACCCGTCTGGCTGCCGTGGCCAAGATGACCCTCAAAAACTTCTCGCTCGAGGCTGGCGACGAGGTTGAGAGCGTAACCTTCACCGCCGAGGGTAAAGTTCTTGCAGGTACATTCACTACCGACCTGGCAAACCCAGCAGAGTTTACTGTAGCCGAGGGTGTTAACAACGTAACCGTTGCGACCACTTCGACTGGCGATGTTTATTTCACCGTTCTGCCCACCACAATTGACGCAGGCGATAGCTTTACCGTAACCGTAGTTACCAACCGCCGCGTCTATATCAGAGAGGTAACCATCCCCGAGGGCAAAAAACCTCTCGAGTTCCAGGCCGGCAACGTAACCCTCTTTAGCGTAAATATGAGTGGCGTAACCCCCTACGACAGGTGGGAGCTGGTTACTGATGCCTCGACCCTCAAGCAGGGCGACATCGTAACCATTGCAGCAAAAGACTACGACAAGGCTATCAGCACCAAACTGTACAGCAGTGCTTCGGAGACTTCGACCAGCGCTCGACGCGATGCAGTTGATGCTGCCAAGTTTGTAGATTTCCTCTTGGCAGGCGAAAACGTACAGCCCTTCGTTCTGGTTGCAGGCACCGCCGAGGGCACCTTCTCGTTCTACGATGAGGCTCGCGAGAAATTCTTGGTTTCTAACAACAAAACTTCGCGTTATCTGATCAATCAGGCATTCATAAGCAACGACACCTCGTTTGCTATCACTATTGATGCAAATAGCGGTGATGCTACAATCAAAAATACCGAGGGTGAATACAAGGACAACATGATTAGGTACTACAACTCGAGCAAGTACTTCTATAGCGGCACAAGTGCCAACCAGGCAGTTTGCATCTACAAACTTGCAGGTGTCACAGGCGACATTCCCGTTGTTGCGGCCAATGTTACCGTTCCCGAAGAAGACGAGAGTGTTGTGATTGCCGAGGAGGGTGCTACCGAGGCTACCGCTATTGAGGCAGTTGTATTCAACTATGTTGGCGCTTGGGCCATTAGCGCCTCGAGCAATGCCGAGTGGCTCACCCCTGCTTACGATGCAGTCAACAACTGCCTAACCTACACCGCCGAGCAGAACACCAGTGCAGAGAAACGCGAGGCAACCATTACCATCAAAGCAACCCTCGAGGGTCAAAAGGATCTCACTTGGACTGTGAATGTTACCCAGAAAGGCGCACCCCAAGAGATTACTATTGAAGAGTTTGCAACAAAGGGTAAGGATGTAGATACTGTATACAAACTTATAGGTATCATCACCGAGATTCCAAGCAGTACTTCGGGCAAGTGGAAGTTGGCTGATGCGAATGGCAACACGGCTCAAGTGCAGTATCTTAAAACAGAAGCAGGTGCGTATGTAAAAGGCAATGTTGATGTTAAGGTTGGTGACGTAATTTCGGTCACTACCGTTGTGGCAGGCACTACCGTTGGTCTTGGTGGTAATAGCACCTATCCCGCTGTTTACAAAGGCCACTATACTTTGGAGGCTACTGCAAGTGGCTCGGTTGATTATGTGGGTGGCGATGTAACCATCAATGTAAATGTCAAAAAATATGGCCATATCGATGCTCCTACCGATATCAATAGCGATGAAATTATTCCAGACAATGACTTGGTTACTGGCTATAGCTTCACTAACAATGGCGACGGAACTGCAACCGCTGTTCTGAGTTTTGGTGAGAACAAAACAGGTGGAAGTCGCTCGGAGGTGATAGCCTACTCAACCACTGGCGATAAATTGTCGGTTGGTACAGAGGTGACCGTTATGCAGGATGTTAACCCTGCATTGAAGAAAGGGTGGTGGCTCGTGACTGATGTAAACGACCTCCAAGCAGGCGACAAGCTGATTATCGCTGCTACCGGTTTGGACTATGCAATCAGTACCGAAACTAATACCAACAACCGTAAGTCTAAACCTATTACCAAGAACGGTGCGTCGCTCCAAGATGTTGCCACTAATATTCAGCAGTATGCTCTCGAAATCGACGCCAACGGACTCTACTCGTTCAAGGGCACACTTGGTTCAGATGCAGATAAATACATCTATGCATCAAGCTCAAGCAGCAACTATATGAAGGTAACCAGCACCCTCGATGATAATGGCAAGTGGACTATTGTTATCGCTGCTGATGGTGCCGCAACCGTTATTGCACAGGGTTCGAATACTCGCAACCATATGCAATACAACAACAAGGTTACATCTTCACCTGCATTCAACTGTACTGCGGATGGTTCGCTCGGTGCAGTCTGCTTCTATAAATTCTACGAGTAAACGCAAAAGCAAAATTAACGAAAACCACACACTATGAAATTCGTTAAACATCTGGCTCTGATGGCTATGGCAGCGGTGGCTGCCATGGCCTTCAACGCCTGCAACACCCCCTCGCAGGAGAACAAAAACCCAAACCTCAATCACGACCTTACGCTGACCGTAGACGTAGAAAACATAACCTCTACCTCGGCCAAAATTAAGGTGAGCCACAACGGCTCGGCCGAGGATACCTGGATGGGCTTTGTAACTACCGAGGTGGCCAAAGGCGAAAGGCAGCTGATAGCCGAGGCCGCAGCCGAGTTTGCAGCCTCGGGCGACCCCATCGACCTGCACGCAAGCAAAAGCTATGTGACCGTACTCAGGGGACTCAACCCAGGCACCGACTACAAATACATCGCCTTCGGTATCTCCGAAGAGGGCGAGGTTTATGGCGGTTATGGCGTATTTGAGTTTACCACCTCGGGCGGCAGCAATGTCGAGCCCGACGATCCAAACAACAACGACAACCCAGGAGGCAACGACAACCCAGTGAGCGGTATGAGGGTAAACGACGCTTGGAGCGTGAGCTACATTGGCGCAGGCACCCTCTACGACCAGAACTTCGACAACATTGTCAAAGTAACCAGCGTGGACAAAAACCCCTATCTGATGACCGTAGTCTACGCCTCGGAGTGGAACACCGAGGGACTTATGGAGCTGGGCAACTATCTGGTGAGCGACCTGATTGCCTACATCGACGAGTTCAACGCCTCCTACGGCACCTCCTACACCCTGGCCGATATGCTCTTTGTGGGCGACGGCTATGATGCCTTCTACCTCGAGCCTGGCTACTACAAGGCTGTGGCTCTGGGCGTAAACGAGAAGGGCACACTGACCGGTCTTTATGCCGTAAGCGACACCTTTGAGGTCGAAGAGCAGGTGGCAACAGCAGCCTTCAAGTCTTGGCTGGGCAACTGGGAGATTGTGGGCAACAACGACGTGGTCTACAACATCAACCTGTCGAACGGTCTGGCCAACAAGTACTTCTATATGTCCTACTGGGAGGGCGACCAAGACTTTATGGTACAGGTAGACTACAATGCCGACCTCGATGCGCTCTTCTTCTACTCGCAGCTGGTGGCCGCCGATGTGAACTTTGGCGAATACGGCGTGGGCAACCTCTACTTCTACGGTTTCGACCAAGAGACACAACTCTACACCAACGAGGGTGGCGACTATGGCATTGCCATTGCAGGTATTCTCGATGGCGGTCAGAGGGCTATTGTGCGCTACGACGACGACAGTATTCAGGGCTATCCCTTCTTTGACTATATGCAGTTCATTGCCGACATCGACGGCACCTACTTCCGTCTGACCAATGCCGAGATATTGCAGCTGCCTGCTGCAATGAACCCCACAGGTGGCCAGATTGCAGTAGCCGAGAGGGATAGGGTTCAGGCAGCCAAGAAGGTACGCCGCCAGCAGAGGGTTAACCTCTACCCCAAGGCACAGCCTTCGCCCCTGATGTTCGCCCAGCCCAAGAGCGTAGAGCCCAAGTCGCTCCAGAGTTGGTAGCGCAAGGGGTTACTACACACAAGACAACAAAAAAACGTGAGCTTGGCAAATTTGTCAAGCTCACGTTTTTGTTTTCAGCCCTCCGTACTCCTACCAGTTGGCGAAAATCTTGTTCATAGTTTCGATGCGGTCGACATAGAAGTTATAGAGCCCCAGCACAGCATCGTCAAACGACTTATTCTCGTCGCCATTCACGTTGCCCGTAGTGGCAGGATTCCATATCGCAAAGTTCTTTGCGGCCGACTCGCCCAGGTAGGCGTGCTCGCTACGGATAAAGTTGCTCACCTCAACAAACTTGGGGTAGAGGGCCTGCCAGCGCTCTTTGGCCACTTTTCTGAAAGCGGTATCCTCAAACAACCTCCTATACCAAATTGCCTCCATCATAAAGAGCCTGCCCTTGGCCTGCGGCGAGGCGTTATAGCCGAAGGTGCCCCAGTCGAAGTCCCAAATGGGGCCTGCGGTGAGCAGTCCGCCTCGGTCTTTGTGCAGGTAGACGCTACCAGGGTTGGCAAGTTCGTGGTTGATGCAAATCTCATAGACCAGCCAGTAGTCGACAAACGACTGCACATCTATGTAGGCTGCATAGCCCTTCTGGGGGTCCTTGAAGTCGCGCCCAAATAGCACCGCCTCTACGTCGTTGAAGTACTGCTTGCCCCAGGCCAACTGCTCGGGGGTGATGTCCTCCTCGTCGGGGAACTTAATCGAGCTGGGGAAGCCCTGCGGAGTCCACCACTGGTTTACGTTGTCGAAGTGGAAGTCCATCTCATAGACATAGCCACCCGTTATGGCCTCGCCCGAGTTGTCGCCGCTTTCCATTTCGGTAATGTTGATGCGGTTTTTGTCGATGCGAATCTGCTCCGTAAGCAGGTAGTTGCCAATGTGTTTGCCGTTGAGCATCACCTCTACATACTCGGTGCGCGGAGTCCAGGCGAGCGAGGTCTGGCGAGCAACGTGATAGGCCACTCGGTTGCGCATCATCGTGCGGTCCATAGTGTTGGCCAGCAACACCCAGCGTTTGTGTTTGGGCATACCTAACAGCGAGGTTTTAGAGGGGAATTTGAGCGCATAGGGTTTCTTGTCGTAGCCCCAGGTCGAGTTACCTCGGCCGCGAATCTCGACGTCGCACTCTTCGAGCGATTCAAAACTATTGGTGCCGATGACCGATATGCGAGCATCTTTCCACTCCTCCTTTGAGGTGATGGGCTTGCCGTCGGCGGTGTTGATAATCATCACTGGCAGCCCTGTGGCCAGAATTTGTGACAACACAAAGGTGTTGGACTTGTAGACCATACCCGACGAGGTATCCTTGATGTCGAGCGTAACCTCAAGGGTGTAGAATCCCGAGGTGAGGCTTTTCAGTTTGGCCACATACTCGCCCTGCTGTGGGCCATTTACTATGCCATCAAGCCTACACTCTTCGGGCTCGGAGGTTGACCCCTCCTTGCGCAGCAACACCTCGTAGCCGTCAACGCCCAAGAATTCGGCATCGGCATCTTCGACCACAAAAGGCACCCTCAAGGAGCCGTCGGAGCTGAAGGTGTAGAGCTTCGAGTTGTCGACCTTAATGGTGTGCAACACCCCTTTGGTGGGTGTATCCACTCCTCCGCCATTGTCGGGAGTGGTGGTGCAGCCTACGGCCAACGCAAGTGCAGCCACAAGTGCAAGGTATAGTTTGCTTTTCATAGTCGAAAAAACTAATTATTTGGTAAATACCCTCACATAGTCAATCTCATAGGTGGCGGGCAGACAGCTCTCGTCGATGCCCATAGCACCGCCCCAGTTGCCACCCCAAGCGAGGTTGAGCTTCAGGTAGAAGGGGTTGTAGAATGGCCAGGTGTCGTAGTTGTTCTTGTGGTCATTGAGGAAGGTGAAGTGCAACTTGCCGTCGAAGTAGAACTTCAGGTAGTCCTCGGTCCACTCGCAGGCGTAGGTGTGGAACTCCTTTTGGGCCGTTGAGATGAAAATTTCGTTGGTCTTTTGGGTGCCAATCGAGTGGTAGTAGGCTTGGCAGTGAATACTCGACGAGACGTAGTTGGGGTGATAACCAACGTGCTCCATAATGTCAATCTCGCCGTCGCCAGGCCAGCGCGTAAAGTTCTTGGGCATCATCCAGAATGCTGGCCAAGTGCCCTTGCCGACGGGCAGTTTGAGGCTCGCCTCGAAGTAGCCGTAAGTCCAACTGGCTGTGGTGTTCATCCTCACCGACAACACCTTGCCACCCACCTTTTTGGCGGTAATCTTCAGCGTGCCGTTGCTCACCAGGGCAATGGTGTCGGCTCCTTCGCGGCCGCTAACGTAGGTCTGAATCTCGTTGTTGCCCCAGCCACCGCCGCCAGTTTCGTACCACCACTTGTTGTTGTCGGGCAGCGAGCGACCTGCGGTGTTGAACTCGTCTTGCCACACGAGCTTATAGCCTGCTGGGGTGGGAATCTCGGGCTCTACAATCGCCACACCATCGGGCAACTTGCACCCCTCAAACGCCTTGAAGCCAGTCCATACGAGCAGACGTTTCAGTGGGTTGCCCGTAAGGTCAAGCAGCCTGAGCGACACGTTTTGGCGTATGTCGAGCTCTTCGATGTCGTTGCCTGCGCAGTTGAGTTCTTCGAGGTTGTTGAAGTGCTCCAAGTTGATGGTTTTTAGGTTATTGTCATTGCAGATAATGCGAGTTATGCCCTCAAACTGCTCCAGTCCTTCGAGAGTAGTGAGCCCTTTTGAGGGGGCAACGAGTTCGGTCACCTCTTTGGCCTCGACAGTCGAGAGCACTCCGTCGCCATCGGCATCGTACTGCTCCAATAGGGCCGCCTTGAGCGCAGCATCGGCCACCTCGACGGCCTCGATATGGTAGTTTTGGCGCACTGGTACGCCTATATATGTTTGCCCCGACTTGATGGTCAGCTCGGCAGTTCGGACCGAGTTGTCCTTGTTTTCGGTGACAGTTACTTTCAAAGTTGTTGTGCCTGCGATACCGCCGCTGGGCGCTACCTTGCACCAATCTACGGGCGAAGAGATGCCCCAATCTTTGTCGGCCTCAACGACGAGCTCGACAGTTGCAGCCTCGGCCGAGATAACAATCTCGGTGGGCGAGACGGTGATGTTTGCCTGTGGCTTTTGCCCCTCATTGGGGTCGGTGGGCTGGCAGGCAAAGCCAACCAACAATGTCAGGAGTGCTAATCTCATAGCTATTCGTTTCATATATCTTGTGTATATGGTTGGTTGTCGTGTGGATAGAAATAGGTTTATAAAAAAGGCAGGGGTGCCACCTTTTTTTAGTGTTTGTGCGGTGTGGCACTCCCCTGCCTTGAAAGATTTATAGATTACTCAACGTGCTCCTGCAGTACCAGGTCGGTAATCTCTACTACCGAGCCAGGAACGCAACCACCAAAGTCGAGAACGAGTTTTACGGGGTTGCAAGCCTTGCCGTCGAAGTTCCACTGCAATACGGTAGTGGTTTCGTACTCGGCAATGCTAACGATAGGATCGAAGTAGAAGGGATCGTCGTTGGCACCCTCCAGACCGTTGCAGAGCTTAACGGTAACGGTGGGCTGTGCAACCTCCGAGTAGAGTTTCACCTGGAAGTCGTACTTTTTGCCCTCCTCGGTTACGATGTCGGTGATGATAGCCATCTGGCCCTGCCACCTCTGGGTACCCATACCCTCGGTAAGGGTAACCTTGTAGCCAGTACCAACCTCCTCAACGGTGGGGTCAGCAATCTGGCTCCAGTCGTTGTTGGCAAACCAGTAGGTCTCGGTGTAGCCCTCTTTCCAGAGGTTGCTTGCTGCGCTTGCATCGAGCTCGGTGGGTTTGGTGGCAAACTTCCTGACCTCCATATCGAGAATACCGTCGTTGTCGGTAACGAAGAAGGTGTAGAAGCCTGCGGTAGTACCCTCAATGGTGTGAATATTACCATCGTCGCCAGGAACGTGGAAGAAGCCATTGTCGGTAACGGTGCCATATTTGTCTTTGGTCCACTCAACACCCCAGTCGCTCTGGCCAAAAATCTTAACCGAGCCACCCTCGGCCTTCATCCACAGGGTGATGCGGTAGGTGTTCTCGCCGATGCGTGCAAATGGCAGAGGAGCGTCGCCGGTGTTCCAGCCAATCAGTGCGCCCTCGGGTTTACCACCACCATCGCCAATCATCCACAGAGCCTTGCCGTGCTCGTAGGTAGCCTTGTCGCCACTATCCAGAGGAATAACTTTCAGCCAATTGTCGTACTTGTGGATGCGGTACTCGCCATCTACAGCCAAGAACTTGAGGCTGGTAGCGTCGGTCTGCTCGAAGAAGTCGGGGTCAATCCACATAGTCGACAAGTCGATGCCCGTAACGGCCAAAACGTCGCCCTGAGCTACATTCACATTGGCCACGCCAGCCTCGAATGCTACGCCACCGATAGTTGCCTCGGGAGCCACATAGTCGCGAGGACGGAAGATGTACTGCCAGTAGCAACCTGGGTTCTCGGCAACCAGTACCAGACGAGTCTCGGTCAGCTCCTTAACGTGGAACAGAGGAGTATTGTAAACTACATCCGAGGGGATGTAACCCATAATAACACCTGCGGGCAGAGTGATGGTCGAGCCGTCGAAGTCGTAGGTCGACTCCTGGGCAGTCCACTCGATGTCGTAGTCGTCGGCCAAGCCCTCGGTAATGCCAGCGATGCCAGTTGCACCGGTTACACCCTTGTTGATGTAAATCTTGCCATCAGCACCAGGCGAGAAGAGATACTTGCCATCGGGGCAGAAGGTCAGCTCGTCGTCATACATACCAGTGCCAGCCTTCTCGTTAGCACCTGCGCTCCACCAGCCTGCGGGATTATCAACGCTCTCGCCGCAGCCCAAGTGGCCCTGAGCCTCGCTATCCATTACCCATACCTTACCAGCAGCGTCGGTACCTGCTAGCATCTCCTCGGGAGTAACAACCTTAACTGCGGGGATAAACTCGTACTTCCAAGCGATGGGGCCGCCATTGTTACCAGTAGCGGTGTACCATACGAGGTTGAGTTTTTTGCGCATATCGGCAGGTTTGTTGTCTACAACCAGGTAGCGAGTGTTGGTAGTCACAGCCTCAACGTGGGGGATGTACGACAAGTTAGCCTCGGCGTCGAGTACCAGCCAAATCTCCTCGATACCAGCTGCGTTCCAGTTGTTCTCGAAGTGGTAGCCCGAGGTGTACTGCTCCATAGGAACCTGATAGTCGTTCTCGGAGCCATCCCACTGCTCGGGAAACCTCTCGTGAGTGCCCCAGTTTACATATACGGTACCGCCATCGCCAGGGTTGAAGGTGTAGGTGCCGTCGGCTGCGAAGGTCATACGGTCGTCGTACAGACCCATACCATCCTTGCCATTTGCGGGGCAGGGCCACCAGCCAGTGGGGTTGTCGATAGTCTCGCCACAACCAAAGTGGTTGTCGACTGCGCTATTCCACATCCACTCGCCAGCCACAGCATTTTTGTATTTAGCCTCGTCGAAGGGGTCGCGGTAGGTGTTGGTGAGCTCGAACTCCAAGTTGAGCGAGCCCTCCGAGATACCGTTGCTGTTGTAGGCTTTAACCTCAACCGAGTGGGTACCTGCATCGCGGAAGCGTGCGGTATAGCCATTGATAGCCACCGAGAAGAATTTTTTCACTGTGCCATCATCGGGTTTGTCGGTCTCGGGGAAGATCCACATAGGGACCATACCTGGGTTGTTGAGCGTGAAGGTAACCATATTGGTTTCGTTGTCCACCTCAATCTTTACGTCCAACTCCGAAGCCACGGGCAGATTGTCCTTGTCTACGGTGGGGAAATCGGGCGTACAGCTGCTCACAGCAAACATTGTTGCGAGCGCCATTGCGAAATATTTAATCAGTTTTTTCATACTTTGCCTTATTTATAAAATAATATAAGTAGTATCCCAATCTTCTTCATTAAGTCCGTAGACTAATAGGGGTTCTGGGTGAGTTTGTATTCTACATCAACCTTGTCGATCTCGCTCTGGGGGATGGGCCAGTACTTCTTGTTGGGAGTCCAGTCAATAGTCCTCCACTCGTGGTTAGCAGCTTTGAGCACCTCCTCGGCCATACCAGTACGAACCAAGTCCCAGTAGCGTTTGCCCTCGCCCAAGAACTCTTTGCGACGCTCCTGGATGATGTTCTCCAGAGTGCTCTCGGTAAGGGTAGCACCTGCACGGGTCTGTACCTCGTTGAGGTAAGCCAAGCCCTTGTCGCCATCGGTCAGCGCCAGCTGCAACTCGGCTGCGTTGAGCAGAGCCTCCGAGTAGCGGTATACGCGCATATTGTTGCCGTGGTTCATGTCGCCATCGGCCTTCTGACCGTGGTTGCCGTTTACCCTTGCGATGTACTTTTTGAGGAAGTAGCCTGTGTTCTGCCAACGGGTGCGGTTGTAGTCGCCTACGCCGGTGTCGGCCATCCACTTGTCGTAGTTGAGGATACCGCCATCTTTCCTCTGGTCGCCATCCTCATACATATCGTAGGCGTGTTTTGCAACAGGACCAAAGCCCCAACCATCGCAGTAGGTGTTGGGACAGCCAGGAATACCAATCAGCATAGGATAAACGGTACCACCGGTGGCAATAGGCGAGTTCCACGAGCGAACAGCGCCCTCCGAGATGTAGTTGATCTCCCAGATAGACTCTTTGTTCCACTCACCACTCTCTTCCCAGATACCTGCAAAGTCATCAACCAGTGCGTAGTCGTGCGAGTTGATAATCTCTTTCATATAGCCCAGGGCGGTCGAGTAGCGGCTCTTGTCGTTCTGATACATAACCATCTCGGCATAGAGCATATAGGCCATAGCGGTAGTTACGCGGCCCTCCTCGCCAGCTACGGCCTTCATAGGCAGAGCATTTTTCAGCAGGGCGTTCTCGATGAATTTGATAGTCTCGGCATAAACCTCGTCGGCAGTGTACTGCTTGGTGTAGTAGGGCTCGGTGAGGTTTTTGTCGTAGAAGGGAATGTTGCCCCAGAATTTCCACAACACATTGTAGTAGTATGCTTTCAGTACCAAGCACTCTGCAATGTAGCGGTTGCGGTTAGCCTCGGGCAGCGAGGTCATAGCCTCGGCCTCCTCGATAGCAATGTTGGCGCGGTTGATGCCCGAATAGGCGATAGTCCACACCTGATTGCAGCAGTCGAGAGCCGTTGCGGTATAGAGGTGGGTTTTGGTAGCCATAGTCTGGTCGGCCTCGTCCGAGCCACCTTTGTAAATATCGTCGGCCATAATGTCCGAGAGGAAGTTAATCGAGTCGTACTGATAGAAGTAGTCGAACCACTGCAGGGGGTCGTAAGCGGCCACCACGCTGGTCATCAAGCGACTCTCGTCGGTGAAGTAGTTATCTTTGAGAATCTCGCCAGTAGAGCTTACCGTAATGAAATCCTCAGTACAGCCGTTCAGTCCAAGAGCAGCCAGTACCGTAATTGCGAATAATTTAATCTTTTTCATATAGTATTAAGCCGTTTGGATGATTAGAAAGTTACGTTTACACCAAAGGTAAGGGTGCGAGCCTGAGGATATACACCACGGTCGATACCGTAGGCGGTACCGAAGCTCGAGTTACCACCGGTAACCTCGGGGTCACAACCTGTATATTTGGTCAGAGTAAAGAGGTTGTCGCACGAAGCGTAAACCCTCACGCGGCTCAGGCCTGCGTATTTGGTCACGCTTGCGGGCAGAGTGTAACCCAACTGGATGTTCCTCATACGAACAAACGAGCCATCCTCGAGCCAGAAGTCCGAAACGCGGTAGTTCTCGTTGGCCGAGGTAATCTGGAAGCGGGGAGCCTCGTTGGTCGAGCCCTCGCCGGTCCAGCGGTTGAGAATGTTTTTGGGAAGGTTGATGCTGCCCAGGTCGGTACGACGGCTTACGTTGAATACGTCGTTACCCAACTGGCCCTGCAAGAAGGCGCTAAAGTCGAAGCCCCTCCACTCGAGGCTCAGGTTGAAGCCAAAGGTCCAATCGGGCACACCTTTACCAATCATAGTACGGTCCTCATCGGTAATCTGACCATCGTTGTTGATATCGGTCCAGCGGAAGTCACCAGGTTTGGCGTTAGGCTGAATAACATTGGTGTCGCCAGTCTCGGGGTTGGTCCAAGTGTAGTTGTTCACCTCGTCCATATTCTGGAATACGCCGTTGGTCTTCCAGCCCCAGAAGTAGGGGAATACCATACCTACATCACCGCGAGTCAGAGTACCAATCTTGTGCGAGTCACCCGACAGATAGGTCGACTCATCGCCCAGGTGGGTAAGCTCGTTGGTGTTGTACGACAGGTTGGCATTTACCGAGTAGTTCAGCTCGCCCACGTTGTTGCGGTAGCCCAAGTCGAACTCGATACCTCTATTTACCATATTACCTACGTTGCCGATAGGAGCCGAGTCACCTGCATAGGTGGGAACCTGCATCTCCATAAGCATACCTACAGTCTCTTTGGTGTAGTAGTCGATGCTCAGGGTGAGCGAGTTCTTCCAGAAGCCCATATCAACACCCAAGTTGGTCTGTACCGACTCCTCCCAGCGGATGTTGGGGTTCGACAGACCGTTGGGCTTGTTACCATTCTGAACGCCCTCGGTTGCACCTGCACCGAAGGGGTAGTTATTGCCGCCTACCATAGTGGTAGTGTAGCGCATATCACCGATGTTGTCGTTACCGTTCTTACCCCACGATGCGCGAACTTTCATTGCGCTCAGCAGGTCGACATTCTGCAAGAACTCCTCGTTCTTGACATTCCAACCAGCCGAAATCGAGGGGAATACGCCCCACTTGTTGTTGGGACCAAAGCGCGACGAGCCGTCACGACGTACAGTTGCCTGCAACATATACTTCTCGGCAAAGTTGTACGATGCACGAGCAAAGTAAGATGCCAAGCGGTAGGGGGTGGTGTGGTAGTAGCCATAGACGCTCTGCCAACCATCTGCTGCCAGACCAGTTGCAAAGTTGATGTTGGCCATATACTCGTTAATCTCGGGCAGATTAGACCTCGAACCACCAATCTGTGCGCTGTTGTGCGAGATGGCAGCCTGACCGAGCAGAATCGAGAAGTGGTGATCCTCGATCTGTTTCTCATAGTTCAGGGTATTCTCGATCTGCCACTGCAAGCCGCGGTTCAACTGCTGGTAAGCGCTGGTAGCATACTGGGGTTTGTAGGTAACAACCTCCTCGCCATTTGCATCATAGGTTACCTCCTTTGAAATCTGGTCGAGGTTGAATGATTTCTGGTTGCGATAGTACTGCTTGTTGTAGCCGTGGTTGCCCCAGAACGACAGGTCGGCACCAAACGACGAGCGGAAGGTAAGACCCTCGAAAATCTGCAAGTCAATAGCAGCACTGGCTACAAACTTGTCGGTGCTGTGCTGGGCGGTGGGAAGCTCCATCGAAGCCAGGGGGTGGTGCAACTCGTTGTAGACACCTGCGTCTACCATCGAGTATACGTTACCCTCTTTGTCGCGAATCATATGGGGGAATACATAGAGTTTCGAGTCGTCGGGCTGAGAGATATAGATCTCTTTGTAGGCCTCAATATCCTCTTCGCTGGCGTAGATTGCCTGCAGAGGACTCATTGCCATAGCCGAGCCCAAAACGGTACCAAACTCCGAGCTCTCGCCAACGCTACCCACCGAGTGGATGTTGGCATACGAGGCGTTTACCGAAACGGTAGCCTTGTTGAACAACGAGCGGGTTTTGGTCTTGTCGAACAGCACTGCCGAGGTGTTGGCACGCAGGGTAAGACGGTCGTAGTTCGACACGCCATAGTTACCACCCACAATACCATCCTGCGAGAAGTAACCTGCCGAGAACATATAGTTTATACGCTCGGTTGCGCCACTGGCCTGAATCTGGTGCTGAACAACGGGGGCATTTGCGTTAAGGGTAGCACCTACCCAGTCGGTACCCTCGCCAAACGAGTAAGGATCAGAATACAGAGGAGCGCGGCCCTCGTTGATGTTGGCCTCGTTCATCATAATTGCATACTCGGTAGCATTGAGCACCATAGGTTTGCGCCATACGTTCTGCATACCATACGAGAAGTCGTAGGTAATAACAGCGTCGCCAGCTTTACCCTTCTTGGTAGTAACCAGAATTACACCGTTGGCTGCACGAGCACCATAAACGGCTGCCGAGGCTGCATCTTTCAGCACCTCGATACGCTCGATATCGCTGGGGTTCAGATAGTCGATACCACCCGACAGAGCCATACCATCTACGATATAGAGGGGCTGCGAGTCGTTGATAGAGCCGATACCACGAATACGCACCTGCGACGAAGCACCTGGAGCACCCGAAACCTGCTGAACAGCCACACCCGACGACAGACCACGCAGAGCGTTGTCGATACGGGTAGGAGCGGTTTTGTCGAGCACCTCGTCGGTAATCGACGAAATGGCGGCTGTTACTACGCTCTTCTTCTGCGTACCATAACCGATAACCACGATGTCCTCAATCTCCTCGGCCGAATCTTCGAGCACGAAATCGATTACCTCGCGGCCTTCGATAGCCACGGTAATACTCTTCATTCCGAGGTGCGAAACAGTCAGGTGGTTCTTCTGGGCATCACCAACGACGATAAGGTATTCGCCACTGATACCAGTAGTAGCACCATTGTTGGTCTCATCTACCATCACGATTGCGCCAACTATGGGCTCGCCTGCGGTAGTCTTGACCGTACCTCTCACTTGCTGTGCGTAGATACTGCCACAGCCGACGCCCATCATCGCGAGGAAGAGGGCGATTTTAAGTGTAAAGTTTTTCATAGGCTTTGAATTTAGTTAGTTGAAGTATTTGGGAAATTTGTATGTGAAAGTCGCTTGGTTAGAGCTCGGTTTTTAGCACTTGACTGTGAGGTTTTTCGATAGTAAATTTACAAAATTACTCCCCTCGTTTTCGCGCGTGTAAATATAAAGTGGACAAAATGGGGCCCAAAATGCAATTAAACCAATAACATTCAACTACTTAACCCCCAACAGAGCCCCCTCAAAAAGTGGAACAAATCAAAGCCTCCAGAGGCCGCCCGAGCGGGGCTCAATTGCGCTTTTTGGGCGACGAATTG
Source organism: Tidjanibacter sp. (assembly GCA_045543795.1). GTDB lineage: Bacteria > Bacteroidota > Bacteroidia > Bacteroidales > Rikenellaceae > Tidjanibacter. Next base: position 87,473 of record JAZPXV010000028.1, on the reverse strand, counting down.
GCGTATTTTGGCGACGAACGGAGAGGACTATTTGTGGGCAGTCCACTTTTTAGAAAGTTCAACACATTGTATATCAGGCATTAAACTTTTGGATTTTCTACATTTTGGCTAAATGTGCCCAAAGCCGCCCCAACTAATTAGTATATTTGTGTGTACTCGCCCGAGGAGATTCTGACCCGAAAAACCATAAAAAACAGATAGACACATTATGATTAGCAACATTCTCGCACGTTACTTGATGGTTGCCGCCACCCTCGCGTTTGGCGCCTGCAACAACTCCGAGCCCGACAACGGCACCGACACCCCCTCCACCACTCCCACCGCAACAATCACCCTCGGCCAGGTAACCGAAACCACCGTAGAGGCCACTATCGACTTTGTCAATGGCGAAGTGTGCTATTGGGCTGTACTCCCCGCATCGGAGAGTGTAGCCTCGGGCTTTGCGCTCAAAAAGTATGGCAACACCCTCTCGGCCAGCGGCACAATCAAAGCCGAAGGGCTCACACGCGGCGAGAGCTACAACATCTACGCTGCGGCCGCCCGAGGCAACGAGTATGGCAAGCTGGCCCAGCAGCCCTTCACCACCCCCAAGACAATCAACACCCTTGCGAGCAAGGGTTGGCAGACTACAGCCAGCAAGAGCCTATTGTTCAGCGAGATAGCCATAAAGTCAGAGGACAAGGTCGATGCCTCGACTCCCGTCATCACAATCAATGAGGGCACCACCTATCAGACCATCGACGGTTGGGGCCCTGCCATTACGGGCTCGACCTGTTACAACCTGTTGCTGATGACCCAGGCCGACCGCACCGCCCTTCTCAAAGAGGTCTTTGACCCCAAGGAGGGTATGGGCTACTCGTTCATCCGCGTGTCCATTGGCTGTTCGGACTTCTCGCTCGACGAGTACACCTGCTGCGACAAGAAGGGTATCGAAAACTGGGAGTTCCCCGAGTACGACAAACGCGACCTGCTGCCCATCTTGGCCGAGATTTACGCCATCAACCCCAATGTGAAGATTGTAGCAGCCCCCTGGACCTGTCCCAAGTGGATGAAGATTGCAACGGGCAGCAACGACTCCTTTGACAGTTGGACCAGCGGCAGGCTCAACCCCGAGTATTACGACGACTATGCGCTCTACTTTGTCAAGTGGATAGAGTATATGGAGGCGGCAGGCTTCCCCATCTATGCCGTTAGCCCACAGAACGAGCCCCTCAACCACGGCAACTCGGCCTCGCTCTATATGGACTGGCGCACCCAGCGCGACTTTGTGGGCCAGCACCTGGGCCCCGCCTTTAAGGAGCGCGGCATAAAAACCCAAATCTGGGCCTACGACCACAACTTCGACGTGCCCGACTATGTCAAGAACCTCTACAAGAGCGACGCTGCCGACTACTTCGACGGCTCGGCCTGGCACGCCTATGGTGGCGATAAGTCGGTGTTGGCCGACATCTACAAGGCTGCCCCCTCGAAGGGTATCTACTTCACCGAGCAGAGTATTGGCACCTGGTGTCCCAACTTTGGCGACAACCTGATGTGGACTATGCGAGAGATTTGCATCGGCACCGTAAACCTGCACTGCAAGGCGGTGTTGTTCTGGAACTTCCTGCTCGACTCCAATCGTGGCCCCAACCGCCCCAAAGGTGGTTGCACCACCTGCTACGGCTTTGTAGACTTTGTCGACGGAGGTCATAAGACCCTAAATCGTCGCAGCCACTACTACTCTATCGCCCATATGTCGAAGGTGGCCCAGCCCGATGCAGTGCGCATTGGCTCGACCATTGACCACAGCGTGGGCGGAGTGGTATTCACCGCCTTCCGCAACCCCGACGGTACCACCTCGCTGGTGCTCTTGAACGAGGGCAAGGCACAAGACTTTATCGTTGCCGACGGCAAGGGTGGCACCTTCGCATTCGAGGCTGCCGAGAGGTCGGTAACCTCGCTCATCTGGTAACCGAATGTATAACAATCATAACTGACCCTAAACACTTATGAAAAGCAGACTTACACCCATTGTAGCCCTGTTGGCCACACTTGCCGTAGCGTGCAGCCCACGCCCAGCCGAGGTGGCAACCTATCTCGACCAAAACGCCCCTATCGAGGAGAGGGTTGAAGACGCCCTGGCCCGTATGACTCTCGAAGAGAAAATCGAGATTATACACGCCCAATCCAAATTCTCATCGCCTGGCGTAAGCCGTCTGGGCATACCCGAGCTGTGGTGTACCGACGGCCCTCACGGCATTCGCCCCGACGTGTTGTGGGACGAGTGGGAGCAGGCAGGTTGCACCAACGACTCGTGTGTGGCCTACCCCGCCCTGACCGCCCTGGCAGCAAGCTGGAATCGCGATATGTCGGCCCTCTATGGCAAGAGCATAGGCGAGGAGGCGCGTTACAGAGAGAAAGACGTGTTGCTCGGCCCAGGTGTGAACATCTACCGCAGCCCCCTGAATGGTCGCAACTTTGAGTATATGGGCGAGGACCCCTACCTGGCTGCCCAGATGGTTGTGCCCTATGTGCAAGAGGTGCAGAAGAATGGTGTTGCCACCTGTGTTAAGCACTATGCACTGAACAACCAGGAGGCTCACCGCCACACCACCGAGCCCGTGCTCGACGACCGCACGCTGTATGAAATCTACCTGCCTGCCTTCAAGGCTGCCGTACAAGAGGGTGGCAGTTGGTCGATTATGGGTGCCTACAACCTATTTGAGGGCGAGCACGCCTGCCACAACGACCGCCTGCTGAACAAGATTCTCAAACAGGAGTGGGGCTTCGACGGAGTGGTAATCTCCGACTGGGGCGGTGTTCACGACACCGAGGAGGCCATTCGCAACGGTATGGACCTCGAGTTTGGCTCGTGGACCGATGGTCTGGCAAACGGCTCGTCTAACGCCTACGACAACTACTACTTGGCCCACCCCTATCTGAACCTCATCAAAGAGGGCAAAGTGGGCACCGACGAGTTGGATGACAAGGTGCGCCGCGTGCTGAGGCTCATATTCCGCACCTCGATGAATACCAACAAACCCTTTGGCTCGCTCGTTTCGGAGGCCCACATCGAGGCCGCACACACAATTGGCGAGGAGGGTATCGTACTGCTCAAAAACGACAACCAAACTCTACCCATCGACCTTGCGACCAAGCCTCGCATTGCTGTCATTGGCGAGAATGCCATAAAGATGATGACCGTAGGTGGTGGCTCGTCGTCGCTCAAGGTGGCGCGTGAGGTATCGCCCCTGGATGGTCTGCGCACAGCGGTTGGCGACCAGGGCGAGGTGGTCTATGCTCGCGGTTATGTGGGCGACGTTACGGGCGAGTACAACGGCGTTGTGGCAGCCCAAGACCTGCGCGACAACCGCTCCGAGAAGGAGCTCATCGACGAGGCCGTAGCTCTGGCCAAAGAGTGCGACTGGGTATTGGTATTCGGCGGACTGAACAAGTCGCCCCACCAGGATTGCGAAGATGCCGACCGACTGGGGCTCGAGCTCCCCTATGCCCAAGACCGCCTCATTGAGGCTCTGGCCGCAGTGACCGACCGACTGGTATTCGTAAACATCTCGGGCAACGCTGTGGCAATGCCCTGGGTTGAGAGGGTGCCTGCAATCGTTCAGGGCTGGTTCCTCGGCTCCGAGGCTGGCAATTCGTTGGCCAATGTGCTGGTGGGCAACGCAAACCCCAGTGGCAAGTTGCCCTTCACCTTCCCCGTAAGGCTCGAGGACAATGGCGCACACGCAGTGGGCGAGTATGGCGGCAGTGGCAAGGTACACTACGCCGAGGGCATTCTGGTGGGCTACCGTTGGCACGAGAGCAAGCAGATAGCCCCTCTATTTGCCTTTGGTCACGGCTTGTCGTACACCACCTTTGAGTACAGCAACGCACGCCTGTCGTCGAAGAGCATCAAAGAGGGTGGTAGCGTGAGCGTAGAGGTTACCGTTACCAACAGCGGCAAGCGCGATGGTGCCGAGGTGGTTCAGCTCTACGTTGGCGACGACCAGGCAAGCGTATTGCGCCCCACCAAAGAGCTCAAAGGCTTCGAGAAGGTCTACCTCAAGGCAGGCGAGAGCAAACGTGTGAAGATAGAGTTGCCCTACGAGGCCCTCTGCTTCTTCGACGATGCAGCCCACGCCTGGCGTGCCGAGAAGGGTATGTTCACCCTCTCGATTGGTAGTGCCTCGGACGACATACGCGCTACCCTGCCCCTCGAGCTGAAATAGTCCATACACATACAACTACACAACCTTATATATGAAACGCTTATTACTCCTCCTTGCGGTAGTGGTGGTAGCCATTGGTTGCCGCCCAACCGACAAGGGTATAAACTCCAATACCGACTTTATAACCATCGACGGGCCCAACCTTGTGGCCCCCGACGGCACAAAGTTCTTCATTCGCGGCACCAACCTGGGCAACTGGCTCAACCCCGAGGGGTATATGTTCGGCTTTCAGCGCACCAACTCGGCCGGAGCCATCGACCTGATGTTCCGCCAGCTGGTGGGCCCCGAGGCGACCGACGACTTTTGGCGTGCCTTCAAGGACAACTACATCACCGAGGCCGACATCGACTTCATTGCCTCCACTGGGGCCAACACCATCCGCGTGCCCTTCCACTACAAGCTCTTCACCGACGAGGATTATATGGGCCTCACGGCCAACCAAGATGGTTTTGAGCGCATAGACCGATTGGTTGAGTGGTGTCGTGGCAAGGGGCTCTACCTCATACTGGATATGCACGATGCCCCCGCAGGCCAAACGGGCGACAACATCGACGACAGCTACGGCTACCCCTGGCTGCTCGAGAGCCCACGCGCACAGCAGCTCTATGCCGACATTTGGCAGCGCATAGCCGACCACTACAAAGACGAGCCCATCGTACTCGGCTACGACCTGCTGAACGAGCCCATAGCCCCCTATTTCGACAATATGGAGCAACTGAACGCAGGCCTTGCCAACCTCTATCGCATAGGCGTAGAGGCCATTCGCAAGGTCGACCGCAACCACATAATCATACTGGGTGGCGCACAGTGGAACAGCAACTTTGCTCCACTCGAGGGGACTCTCTTCGATGAGGGCATTATGTACTCGTGCCACCGCTACGGCGGCCCCACCGATGCCGATGCCATACGCGGCTTCATAGAGTTCCGCGACAAGACCAACCGACCAATGTATATGGGCGAGATTGGCCACAACACCGACGAGTGGATGGCCTCGTTCTGCCAAACTATGGTCGACAACAACATTGGTTACACCTTCTGGCCCTACAAGAAGATTACCAACAGCAGCTTTGTGGGCATACCCGCACCCGAGGGGTGGGAGTTGGTTAAGGCGTTCTCGGAGGCTCCTCGCGGCACCTATGCCGAGATACGCGCCGCACGCCCCAACCAGCAGGAGGCCCTCAGGCTGATGATGCAGTTTGTCGAAAACAGCCGCCTGGGGAACTGCCAGGTGCAGAGCAGCTACATCCAAGCCATAGGCCTTAATCCAAACAAATAATTGTCAAAAGGATATGAAAAAATCGATAATTGCAATAATCTTCACCGCCCTGGCTGCAACATTTGTGCTTTGCAGCCGTTGCGACAGGCAAAGTGACTGCTGCAAGGCAGATTGTGTGGGTGCCGTTGAGCAGAGTGCCGAGGGCGAGATTTTCCACATCAACACCTCGTTGCCCATTGACTACACCGAGCAGATGGAGTGGGTGCTGCGCTACGACAACAACGACGTGGAGGAGCTGCGCCAGAGGGCCCAAAGCGAAGAGAAAGAGTGCGACGTGCTCTTTTTCGGCAGTTCGTCTATAAGGCTGTGGCGCACCCTGGCCGAGGATATGGCCCCACTGAAGGTGGTTAATCGTGGCTACGGAGGTGCAATGATGCGCGACGTACACTACAACTACCACACCGTGCTGGCCGACTACTCACCTCGTGCCTTTGTGTTCTACTGCGACAACGACCTGGGAGGCTTTGGGCGCGACCTTCACCCCACCGAGCTGTTTGACCTCTACCGCCTGCTGGTGGAGCGCCTGCAGAGCGATTACCCTGGGCGACCAATCTTCATCTTGTCGATAAAGTTCAACAATAACCGAATTGCCAAGATTGAGCAACACAGACTGTTCAACGCCATTATGGCCGACTACGCAGCGCATACCGATGGGGTTACATTTGTGGATGTGAATACGCCAATTCTCAACCCCGACGGGACCATCAACGATGCTATGTTCGAGCCCGACCTGCTGCACGTCAATCGCGATGGCTACGCAGTCTGGGCCTCGGTGCTGCGCCCCCTGCTCATAGATGCGCTGAAATAACACCAGAGAAGGAGCCATTCCCCCAAACGAAAAGGAGTGCAAACACTTGCACTCCTTTCTTTGCGGAAATACGGGCAACAAGAGCCCCTATTCTGCCCTCTCGATTGCGAGGCGCAGGGTCTCCCACCAATCGTGAGAAACAATGTGGCACAAATCGAACAGCATCATACCTCCCGAGCAACTCTCAATCGCCTGGGTAACAGCACGGCCAAAGCGTTCCTCGTCACCCATATACTGTTCCACATAGATAGAGCCCACAACAGGCACTACGCCACAGGTAATCTTCTGCGCCAACTCCGCAGCACCCTCAACGCAGTACCAATAGTTCCTCGCCTCGGCATCCATACCAGCCTCCATACGCTGGCCAATATCGGGGAAGTGGGTATCCACCTCGTGTTTGGTGATAGGAGTATAGTAGAGGCCTGTCATATAGACATCCAGCAGGTCGGCATAGCCCGTCTTGTAGTAGTTCTCCGAAGCCCACTCGAACTCCTCTGCGGGGTTGTATTTCTCGCTCGCCCAATTCACGCCCACATAGTAGTATGTAGGGTACCACGCACCCGTATAGTCGCCCAACAAGAGGTTGGGGTTGATGGCTTTGATGCGCTTGTGGGCCTCCTCAACGAAACTCTTAATCACACCGGCGCGGTACTCCATCCACTCCTTGAAATAGGTTGCAGGTTTGTGCCTCCACTTGCCATTCTCGTCCTCATACCAGGTCATAATATCTTTGGGCTCGGGGCTCTTTTCAAGACCTGCGTAGGTGGCAAAATCGGCCAACGAAAGAGGACTAAAATCGGCCCAGATGTCGTCGTAGCGCACGCGGTCAAAGATTATACCGTCTATGGTGGGGTACTTGCGGGCAAACTCCTCCAAGATGGCGAGTTGATACTCCCTCACCTCGGGGTTGGCGGGATTGACCATACCATTGTAGTTGAAGTCCATCTCATTCACGGGCAGCAACTTATTGTGCCACCAGCCGATGCTCTGCCACTCGGGGTGTTCGTTGTAGATGATACCTCGCTTGACGAAATTGTGGCCGCCACAGAAGACATTGAGCGAGGCGTAGCAACCCAAGCCATACTTGCGACAAGCGTTCTCCACCTCGGCGAGCATATCGTACTCCTCGCTGCGCACAGTGCCGTTCCACTCGCCCATATAGGGTGCAATATCGCTCTTGTAGAGCACTTCGCCCATAATACTCTTCACATCGGCAACCACGTCCGTAAAGCCCAGCTCCTTGATGCGACCCATGTAGTAGTCGATGCTGTCGGGTGTGGAAAGACGCTCGAAATTGGCCTCGCAATCGAGCCACATATAGAGCCTTTTGGGCTCCTGGGTTTTGCCATTCTGACAGCCCACAATGAGGGTCGTTGCCAGAAGCAGATAGATTAGTTTTTTCATCCTGTGTTACTTGTTTTTGGGTTATTGCATTGAGATAACTACCGCCGTAGGCATACGTCTTTGTGCGCCATCCGAGGGGCTATTGAGCGCCTCACCATCCTTGCCAACCATCACCGACGAGCCACCACCATCGAGGTTCACAGCCCACACTACGCCCAACTCTTTCAGGAAGTCGGCCACCTCGGGGAGGGTATAACCCCAGCTGCCGTTCATCTCGCGCCCGTCGCACACGAAGAGTACAAGCTTGCCATCCTCGGTGTAGCCTATGGCTGTGCGGGGCTGATAGGAGAGGGCTGCGGTGCCACCGCTATGGAATACCTCCTTCCAGTAGCTGTTCTCGGCCACATTCTTGCCCTCTTTGAGCAACATAGGGCCGCCACCGATAGCCTCCTCGGGAGTCCACAGTGTACCATCCGAAGACCTATGAGGGGTACTGGTGAAGACGCCCACCTTCTCATTGTTGCCCTTGGGCGAAGAGAAAGAGTATGGGTTGTTGTTGTCGTCGGGACAGCAGTATATCCAAGTGGCCTCCATACGGCCATCGGCGTGCACGCCAAAGGCAGCCCTGATGGGGCAGGCGGTGTAGGTCTTACCCTCAAAAGAGGGCCAGGTGTATTGTGCGGCGATGCTCTTCACCTCTCCGCCCGAAATGAGCAACGAGAGCGACTCGCCGTCCCAGAAGTAACCGCCATTGGTGGCCAACAGGGGTGTGCCACCCTCAAATGAGGCGAAAATCTCGGAGGGTGTTGCGTCCTGCTCCACATAGACGGCGTTGAACTTCAGCGCGGGATTTTTCTTCGCATCCACAATGGCGTAGTAACCTATGCAGAAGTCGTCGGTGCCGTCCTCATAGAAGTTCTTGAAGTTATAGACCGACACGCCCTCGGGGTAGCCCTCCAATTTCACGAGCTCATTACGACCCTCGGGTTCGGGTTCGGGCTCTGGCTCGGGCTCGGGTTCGGGATTCTCCGTATCATCGGGAGTAGTGTTGTCGGGCGTGGGGCCACAGGCCACCGCCAGCGACATACAGAGGCACAAGGCCACCAATATTGATAACAGACGTTTCATACAAATGGACAATTGAAAATTGACAATTGACAGTTGAAACTTGAAAATTGACAATGGAAAATTGATCTTAAAAATTTAGGGTATTGGAGTCGGTTGTTGGTCGACGGTAGACCTACAACAGACCTCTCCCACCCTTCGGGCACCCTCCCCTAACTTATGGGAGGGTAGACAATGGGACCTATAAGACCCATAAAACCCATAAGCCTCATAGGCCCTAACCCCTCGGGCGCAACGCGACCGCGACGTTAGACCAATCAAAAGAAGAAGGGCAGGACAGCAACCTGCCCTGCCCCTTTCTGCGATAATCTATAAATCGAATCTGCTACGAACTACAGATTAGAGTGCTACAAAGAAACCCTCAATCGAGTTAGCGTTGTTGTTGATATAGTAAACCAAAGCACCACCCTCGGTTGCCTCGATAGCCACATCGGAAGTAGGCGATACACTACCCCAGAAAGTTTCGCCATCCTCGGTTGCATAGTTAACAGTGGTAGGCTGAGCGATCAACTCCTTAGTGCTAACATTGAATACCAATACAACGGGAGCCTCACCATAGTTGGGGAAGTGGCTACCAGCTGCCATAGCAGCAACGGGAGTAGAACCAACTGTGCGAACCATCATACTGTTAAGAGCGAAGTTGCCACCAACGGGGTCGTCAACAACTTTAGTCGCTGCGAAGGAGGTACCGTCGATGTGGTAGATCGCGTTCTCCTCATATACAGCAAACAAAGCGCCATCTGCAATATTCTCGCTAATGAGAGCGAATGCGGGGAAGTTGCCAGGGGCGCAGTTCCAAGCACCAGCACTCCAAGTACCAACATAACCCGAAGGCTGAATCTGAATAGGCTCGGAAACAGCACCAGCAGCAACCTGCCATACCTCCATTTGCAGTGCCATAGTAACACCGGGGATACCCTCATAAGGAGCAATGATGATAGCATTATTAGTCACATCACCACGAACCTCAAGACCTGCACCAATAGGACCATATTTAGCGCCATTAATCAACTTAACGGGAGTGGCGGTTGCCGAAGTCATGTAGTAGAGCTGGAAATCAGCAGTCCACCAATAAGTTGCGGTGTCATACAGGTTACGATTGCAAAGAATAAGGTTACCTGCATCATCATTTGCAACAAAGTGAGCAACAAAATCACCAGTGTTCAAAGTACCCTCAACAGCACCGGTTGCTTTATTGATGAGTTTGGAAGCCTGACCATCACCAGGACATACAACCAATTGGTCACCCAAGATTGCGAGAGAGGTTACAGCGCTACCGGTCATAGGACCACTAACAAACGACGAAACACGGTCACCAAGAACTTCAACAACGGTGGTGCTGAACACATTACCTTTCTGTACGAGGTAAACCTCATACTCGAAACCTGCAGCCTCAACCAAGAGGGTAGCGGTACGCTCTGCACCGGTACCGTTCTTTGCAACATTGATAACGGTTTTCGAAGTGGTAAGTGCGCGGGTGCCACCTACAACTGCCCAATCAGCATCTGAAGTAACGGTGTAGTCGATGTTGTGGTTTACGGGGAGCTCAACCTCGCCACCCTCGTAGCCTACATAGAGAATCTCCTCACCAACGTTCATCGCGTCGGTCTGCATCTGATTGATAGCAATCTCAGCGTTCTTGTCACCTGCGGTGATGGTAACCTTACCTGCGCGGTTGTCGTAGGTCTCGTTTGCAGCAACAGCGATGGTCAGCTGGATAGCGGTACCTGCCTCACCTGCAGTGGGAGTTACGGTAATCCACTCAGCGTCGGCAGCTGCGGTCCAAGCAGCGTTGGTGGTGAAAGCAACCACTTTCTGCACAGCGTCGGTTGCCAGATTCAGAGTTGCATTAGCCTCGTCGTCGAGCGAGAGAGTAGTCTCGGGCACGGGCTCCTCACAAGCGAAAAGCATTGCCGCTACAGCGAAAATTGCGAAAAATTTTTTCATGGGTAAAAGATGTTTAGTTAGTTAAATGAATTTTGGTGTTTGTTTTTTTATCTCTTTCCTTTGTCTGTTTTGCGCGGTCTGCCCCAACAAGTGGGCACAAAACCACATCGTAAAACATTTCAAAAATAGAACTCCTCGAAAAGAAAACAAAATTAAATACATTAAAAATATAAGTTTTATTATATTATTTTTGTTTCGGCGACGTATGTCGCTGACAATCAACGACAACAAAGCGCAAAATAATTGAGGCAATTTCTAAAGTCTTTTCTATTCAAGATGTTACTAATGGGGGTAATTAATAAATTGATTTATTTATTGCGCGATTTTTCCACCAGTCGCACCACCCACGCACCCAGTTCATAGAGCATCCAGATGGGCACCGCAACGAGCATCAGAGTGAACGGGTCGCCAGTGGGAGTGATGACAGCAGCCACGATGAGGGCAATCACAATGGCGTAGCGGCGGCTCGCCACCATCTGTCTGTGGTGGAGCACTCCGAGCCTTGCCAGCAGGGCGCACACAACGGGTATCTCGAAGAGCGCCCCCATCACGAGTGTCATTCCGAGCAGGGTCGAGATGTACGAATCGAGCGAAATCATATTGGGCACCAGGCCGCTCACCTGATAGCCCGCCAGAAAGCGAAATGTGAAGGGAAAGATGATGAGATAGTTGAGCGCACAGCCCAGCAGAAACATCACATAGCCGCCCACCACATAGCGGCGCGAGTGGCGTCGTTCGTGGTCGTAGAGCGCAGGCGAGATGAAACTAAAGAGGGAGTAAATCACATAGGGCAGCGCCACCAGCAGACCCACATAGAGGGCCACCTTCAGGTGAGTCAAAAACTGTGCCGCAAGGCCCGTATTTATCAGATGCACAACACTTTCGCCCTCCGCATTTTGCCACCCCAGACCGAGGCTCTCCGTAAGCCTATAGGTCAGAAAATCGCCCTTAGCGGGGGCCAAGACCAACTCAAAGAGCCACTCCTTAAAGCCAAAGGCCACCGCGGTAGCAACTACCACGACGGCCACAATACGCACAAGATGGCCCTTGAGTTCATCCAGATGAGCCCAGAAACTCTTTGCCTGGTCGGACATATCACTCTTCAAGTGGGGGACCTCGCCGAAGAGCCCCCGCTTACCGATTAATTCTCCTTCTCTATCTCGTCTTTGACTTTTTGAGCCTCCTCTTTGGCCTCATTCATACCCTCCTTGAAGGAGCGCACGCCTTTGCCGATGCCGCGCATCAGTTCGGGAATCTTCTTGCCACCAAACAGGAGCAGAATAACCAGCGCTATGATGATAATCTCACCGGCACCTATGCCGCCCAAAAACAACATTTTAGTCATAGTGTCAACTTTTTTTGAGTGTTGCTATCGTAAGTAGTTAGTTAGGCAAAGATAGAACTTTTTTGGGGAATTATCAACAGGAGGGGCCGAGGGTAGACTTTTAGTGGCGATAATTTTCTTTTTACCCCAACAGATTTGTATCTTTGTGGAATAAACCCACCAACCAAGGCAATACACAAAAAATAATAACCATTCTATTCTGATAACCACTATGAAAAAGTACCTAAAAGGTCTATTTACAGCAGCTGTGGCAACTGTCGCAGTTGTCGGTATGAGCAGTTGCTCCCCCCGCGAGGCGGCCTCGGTGAGCAGCTACGACGTGATTCCCCAACCACAGCAGGTGACTCTCCACCAAGAAGAGGCACCCTTTGTACTCGACCGCAGCGTGGAGATTCTCTACGGCCCCGAGGTCAATCTCCGCGACGCGGAGTTTCTGGCCGAATACATAGAGGAGGCTACCGAGATTTCTCTTTCGCGCCCCACCCTCTTCGACCCAACCAAGGTGCCCGCCTGCGCCCCCATCATTGTGCTCGGCATTGAGGAGAATACCGCCCAGCCCGAGGGCTATACCATCACCATCGACAGCCTCGGTGTGAACATCGTAGGCGGCTCGGCCGACGGCCTGTTCTATGGCATCCAGACCCTGCGCAAGTCGCTGCCCGTGGGTAAGTTCAGCTCTGTGGAGCTCCCCGCCGCCAAGATTGTGGACTATCCCCGCTTCGGCTACCGCGGTATGCACCTCGACATCGCACGCCACTTCCAGGATGTGGAGTTCGTCAAGAAGTACATAGACATCCTCGCTCTGCACAACATCAACACCTTCCATTGGCACCTTGTTGACGACCAGGGCTGGAGGGTGGAGATCAAGAAGTATCCTCTTCTTACGACCATCAGCACCACTCGCAAGGAGACCGTCATAGGTCGCAATAGCGGCGTGTGGGATGGCAAGCCCTACGGCGAGGGTATGTTCTACACCCAGGAGGAGTTGCGCGAGGTTGTGGAGTATGCCCGCGAGCGCCATATCGACATCATCCCCGAAATTGATATGCCTGGCCATATGGTAGCCGTCTTGGCTGCCTACCCCGAGTTGGGCTGTACGGGCGGCCCCTACGATGTGTGGACCATCTGGGGTGTGTCGGAGGACCTGCTGTGTGCCGGCAACGACCAGACCCTCCAGTTCTGCAAGGATGTCCTCGACGAGATTGTGGCCATCTTCCCCTATGAGTACATCCACATTGGCGGCGACGAGTGCCCCAAGGTGCGCTGGGAGGAGTGCCCCAAGTGTCAGGCCCGCATCGACGCCCTGCACCTTCACAACACCTCTGCCAAGTCACCCGAGGAGGCTCTTCAGGGTTGGTTTATGCGCCAGATGAGCGACCACCTGGCCACCTACGGCAAGAAGGTTATCTGCTGGGATGAGGTGCTTGATGGCGACAACATTGGCGACAATATGGTCATTATGTCGTGGCGCGGCGACGCCGGTGGCATCAAGGCAGCCCAGAGGGGTGTGCCCACCATTATGGTGCCCAACAACATCCTCTACTTCGACTACTACCAGACCAAGGAGGTAGACCGTGAGCCCTTCGCTATTGGCGGCTACAACCCCATTGAGAATGTCTATGCCTACGACCCCCTGGCCAAGATTCCAGCTGCCGACCAGCAGTATATCATAGGTGCGCAGGCCAACATCTGGACCGAGTATATCCACACCAGCGACCACATTGAGCATATGGCTCTGCCCCGTATGGCTGCCCTCGCGGAGGTGCAGTGGAGCGCCCTCGAGCAGAAGGACTACGACCGCTTCTTGCAGCGCCTGCAACCTATGCTCGACCGCTATAGGGCCCTCGACTACAACTATGCTCCCTACGTATTGGATGTAGTGGCCGAGCTGCAGCCCGCCAAGGGTGAGCGCGCCCTGAAGGCCACCCTCAACACCCTCGACGGCGCCCCCATACACTACACCCTCGACGGCTCGGACCCCACGCCCAAGTCGCCACTCTACACCTCCGAGGGGGTTCTCATCGATAAGACAGCCACTCTGCGTGCCTCGGCCCACCGCTACGGCCGTATGAGCCAGCCTATGGAGGTTGTGGTGAACTTCTCCGAGGCCACACTCTGCCCCATCACCCTGCTCACCACCCCCGCACCCAACTACACCTTCGATGGTGCCGCCACGCTCGTAGACGGTATGGTGGGCAACAAGAACTACCGCACGGGCCGCTGGTTGGGCTTCTACGATACCCCCTGTGTGGCAGAGATTGACCTGGGCGACGAGAAGCAGACAAGCCTCCTGAGGTTCAATGTGTGCGTCAATAAGGATGACGGCTGTATGGACGCGCGTGGCGTGAAGGTGTGGCTCTCGAGCGACAAGAAGGAGTGGCGCGAGGTGGTCCACCAGGAGTATGCTCCTATGACCCTCGAGGACGACCACGGCCTCTACCACCACACCGTGGAGTACACCCCCACCGAGGCCCGCTATGTCAGGGTGGAGATTGCCTGTGAGCATAGCATCCCCTCGTGGCACGCCTACTTCCCTGGCTCCCGAGGCTTCCTCTTCGTAGATGAGATAGCCGTGGAGTAAGATGGTAAGCAAAACAAAAAAACCTCGCAGAGTTTTCTGCGAGGTTTTTTTGTTTGAGGTCGACCGACGACCGTCAACCGACTCCAATACACTAAATTTTAAGTTCAATTTTCCATCGTCAACTGTCAATTGTCAATTTTCAATTCTCAATTTTCAATTCTCAATTCTCAATTCTCCCCTATGTTCTCCAGAACAACTTTAGGCGTGTGGAGAGCATTGTGATGAGTACCGTAATGGAGGTCAGTATCACGCCGTGGAGGAATCCGAGCCAGGGCGAGCCATAGAGAGGCCACAAAAGAGCCACACCGCCCGTAATGTTCAGAAGCGGATATACCACGAGGTCACACGCCACATAGGCCACCATAGGGTTCTGGCCGCTCTGCCACAGGAAGGCAAGGCCTTTGCGCCAACCGAAGTAGTCCACCGTGACACTCAGCGCCACAAGTGCCGCCACAGCCAAGCCTGCCGTAGTGAAGAGGTAGCCCAGCGTTGCGGGGTCCTTCTTGATTCCGCCCTGAAGCGGCTCCGCCATCACACCCAGAGCCATCAGCACCGCGGCGAGCAGCGTGAGTCTTCTCCAGAGTGTGCCCATAGAGCCGCCCACCCTTTTGGAGGCTACAAACATCACCGTAAGGGTGGCAAAGGTAACCACTGCCCACAGGCCGATATGGTGGTTCTGCACCGCGCCGAGCGTAGCTACGATAAGCACCAGAGCCGCTATGCCCAACACCGTAGCCAAGCGATTGTGTTTGGCGTTATGCTCGGTTGCCTCAGCCGCCCCACTCATTGACTCGCGGAGCATCTCGCCCGCCTCGATTGCGGGTAGGAGAATCAGTAGGTAGCGCAGGTAGTCCATCCTCAATAGCCACCACAAGGGCGAGTAGTGCATAATATCCGCTGCCCAACTGTCCTCCACATCGGCTCCAAGTACAAGGAGCGCCAAGAGGGCAAAGAGCACCACGCGAATCCACCTTCCTGCCCCCTTCAGGCACTTTGCCGAGGTAGCCAGATAGACCACTCCTGCAAAGAGAGCCACATTGGAGAGAATCAGGATGATGATATTGCTAAAATCGGGCGAGAATGTTCTCCCGTCGGCGTAGGTGGTCGTCAGCAGCATCGTCAAGGCCAGCGCATAGGCCCCCACCTTTATCGCCACACGCCCCCACATCGGCACCTTCTCGAAGCGCATAAACATCGGGAAGAGCACCGCAAAGGCGGCCAAAGCCAGCAACCAACTACGCATATCCTGCGGCGAGGAGAGCACATAGGGGTAGAAGTGCTGTATGAAGATGGCGAAAAAGGCGAGTTGCAACCAGCGCAAAACCACATCCAAGCCAATCTTCCACCACCTCTCACCTCGTTCCACACGCGAGCCTATGGAGAACGGCAGGGCCGCACCCATAGCAAACAGGAAGAACGGAAAGACCAAATCGACCCAGGTGAGGCCCGAGATTTCGGGCTGATAGGCGTGGGTTGGGGGTGGCGTTTGGGCGTGGTACATCCACTCGGGGAGTATGCCCGCCACCACCGTAGCCGAGAGCACCATCGTGATGATGGCGTACCCTCTCAGTGCGTCTAATGCGTAGGCTCGCTGTTTCATAGTAGTATGCAGTTTATTCAACCTCGGCAGTGTAGGTGCGACCAAAGCGGTCGGTCACTCTCACCTCCAGTTTAGCCTCGGGATTCTTGGGCTCAGCCGCAAAGAGGTGCGAAGTTGCCATGGGCGAAATCCACGAGTAGACCACCTTCTCCTTGTCGGAGCAGAGCTCATAGGCTGCCCTATCGTAGCCCTCAAACTGTGTCATATCGGCCGTCTTTATGCCATCCTCGTAGAGCTCCACGCTCCAGCTGCTATCCCAGTTCCACACATTGGCCACCACCGCAAGGGGCTGGTCGGCCTTGCTGCCAGGCTTGTAGGCGCGCAGTTGGTGCTCCTTGTCGAAGCCCGAAGACTTGTAGTACCAGCTCACATCGGTTCCGTCGACCTCATAGACACCATAACCCATAGGGGTACCGTCGAGGCAGATATCGCCCCTCCACCAAGTGCCGCAAACAGCACCCGTATTGTGCTCCATAGGGCCTTCGGCGTGCTCAAGATTGAGGTTGAAGTGCATGTGTCCCGAAATGATGTGGCACCTCTTATAATCCTTGAGGATTTCGAAGAGGGCGCCGGCATTCATCGTCTGGTCGGCCAGCGCATAGCCGTTATACTCAAAGGGGACCTGAGTGGGTGTAAGTCGTGTGGGGATGTGCTGAATCACAAAGACCACCGCATCCTTAGGCACATAGCTCAAGTCCTGCTCCAACCACTCCAGAAGGGCCTCGGTGTAGTAGCCCATATAGAAGTACTCCCTGCCCACATAGAAGTTGTTGTTCAGGAAGATGTAGTGGGCCTTACCCCTATTCATCGAGTAGTAGTTGGGGGCGAAGGTCTCCTCAAAGGTCTGGTAGGAGGTCTCGAAACATTTGCCGTGGTAGTTCATATCGTGGTTGCCCAGGATGCGCCAAATGGGAATACCCGCGCCATCGGCAACCTCCAGGTAGTGGGGATAGAGCCAGGGCGAGTCGCCCACAATATCACCACAATCCACACTGAAGTAGTCACCACCCACACTCGCGGCCAACTGACGCATATCCTCCGCGATGGTTGCATAGCGAGCTATGTCGTCGAGCGAGGTGGCCTGCACATCGGCCGTAGCGAAGAATGTGTGGCGGCTGTCATCCGTGGGGTTTTTGGTGAGTTCGAAGTCGTAGCTCTTCTTCGAGGCCTCAATAGGGATGAAGAACTGAGGGATACTACCCTTGTTCTCAACCAGATAGCCTGCGGGGGTGGAGATGTAGATATGGCGCGCACGCCTATCGACCTCCAGCTTGAAGCCTCCCTTTTTGTCGGTCTGAGCGAAGTTGTAGCCATCGGTGACAACCACACCCTTTATGCCCTTGCCGTCGGCGGTGCGCACCGAGCCCTTCACCTCTGCCGCAAAGGTCAGGGTGAGGGAGCACAGCAGAACAGCCGCAAGCGAAAGTAGTCGTTTGATATTCATATCCTTAAGCTGTTATTTATTGGCCTCAATATAGGCGTCGATACCCTTCTTGAGTGCCGACCAATAGTTGTACATCTTGACGTGAATCAAATCAAAGCAGAAGTAGCCGTCGCAAGCGTTGATGGCTGCATCGACAGTCTTGGTAACCTCAGCCGACTTACCTCCATTGGTCCAACCCGTGGGGTTGCCAACGTCGGGACCACCTGCCACCAAGCAGTCGCCCATAACCTTCTCGTGTGCCAACCTGCAGAAGCCCTGCACACTCCACTCGCCCGCACCATATATGCTCGATGTGGAGGCGTAAGCACCGATGAGCAACACATCCAAGTGGTCGGCATAGCCATAGTCCTTATAGTCCAGCGAAGCCCAGGCGTAGTGGCTGCTTACGGCATAGTTTGGCGAAGCCCAGTTTACACCCATATCGTAGTAGGTCGAGTACCAACCACCAACGTAGGCGCCAAACGAAATCTCGCTATTCACGCTCCTTACAGCCTCCTCGGCCTTCACGATGAAGTCGTGGATGGTCTTGGCACGGAATTCGAGCCACTGTTTCTGCAATGTGCTCGGATAGGAGAGGGTCGTCTGTTTCGGATCGAGGATGTCGTTGGGCCAATTCTCTATCGTTCGACCGATATGAGCCTCGAACTTCTGGCGCGAGATGTCCGAAAAGTCGCACTTGAGGTCGTCGTAACGGCATCTGTCGAGAATGATACCATCCAAATCTTCGTAGGCTGCGAGGTCCTTGAGCAGGTTGCACAAGAACTCCACAACCTCGTCGTTGGCAGGGTTGAAGAACTTGGTGCTATAGTCGGCCACATCCATCATATTGGTAAGTCCGCTTTCGAGATTAAGGACGGTCACCCAATCGCGTTTGGAGCTGTCGCGGTAGACAATACCCTGCGCCTCCAAACCATAGAGCTCAGCGTTACCACAAGCCATAGTATTGAAGCCTGCGTGCACCTTCAAACCAACCTCGTGGGCTGCGTCGATGAAGGCCTGCAGGTAGTCCCACGTTGCGGTGCGCACCTCCCAGTGAAGACCGCCACTCCAGGAAGAAAGTTTTTCGACCTGCTCAGTATGGGAGGTCTTGAAGAGCACGTCGCCCATCGTTGGGCGAACATCTACGATAATATCCGTAAAGCCCGTCTCGGCAATTTTTGCCACATCCTCGGCAATCTTCTCCTTGTCGTTGGCGTAGTCTTGGAAGTTGGCAGCCGCATCTATCCACAGATAGCGTGGTTTCAGTTCAGCGGGCTCCACAGGGTCGTTACCTGGGTCGTCACCTGGGTCCTGGTTGGGGTCGTCATTGGGGTCGTCATTGGGGTCGTCGGGCTTGTCCTCGGGCTCCTCGGGCTCACCCCACTCCCACTCAGGCACATAGGGTTCCTGCTCGGTGCAGGAGGTGGTTGCAAACGCAACCACTCCCACAGCCAGAAGTATCAAAAATAATTTGCGGTAAATCTTCATAATCAATCCGTTTGAAAGCTATGTATCCTACTCCTGCTCCTCCTCGGTAGCCTCGCGGTCGATACAGTCAACCTGGTAGGCCACAATCAGACGGTTGTTGTTGTCGATGCAGTAGAGCGACATATAGTAGCCGTCCGACGAGGGAACCAAGATTACATCACCCACGGGAGCCACACCACCACCGGTGCCGCCACCCTGCTCATAGAAGGTCTCTGGCGCCAGGTTGAACATCAGGGCCGTCGTAGCCTCAATCGTACCGCTCATACCTGCCATGGTGGTCATATCGTAGAGGTAGATGTAGGTATTCACAGCCCAAGCAGGCCAAGCACCCGTAGCGAAGAGAGCCACATAGCGTGCGTTGTTGAACATCTTGGCGCTAATGGAGCGGTTGATAGGTGCATTGGGGAAGTTGTCGGCACTGTAACCACCCAGGAGTTTAGAGCAAGTGAACGAGGTGCCATCCACAAGATAGAGCGTGTTCTCGTCGTAGACGCTCAGGAGCAGACCGTCCTCAATCCTCGTACCCAGAGGAGTGAATGATATGGGCGAGTTAGCGGTAAAATACCAATGGCCAGCACCCCAAGCTGGGCCGACAAAGCCCGTAATGGCCTGGATGGTAGGCTCGCTCACAACGCCATCGGTGATGTGCCAGAAGATGATGTTGTTCTGGCCGCCACCAACTTCCGTACCCCAGAAGGGAGCAACGATGAGTGCATTGCCGTTGATGTCGCCCTGAACCTTGAACGAGCCGCCCAGAGGATAGCCCATAGTGTTGTCGTAGGAGAGGAGCAACGTAGGAGTTGCGGTCACATCGTTGGTCTTCCAGATGCAGAATGTTGCATCGGTGTGGTTGGAGATGAGGAGGTTGCCTGCGTCGTCATTGCATACATAGCCAGCCTCAACACCACCCGAAAGGGTCATAGTGCCCTCCTTGCGACCGGTGTTCTTGTTCAGCAGCAGAGGAGCCTCACCATTACCTGGGCAAGCCACCAGATATTTACCCAGCACAGCCAGCGACTGGTTGTTGGTCTCCACGCAAGGCATACCGAGGCCCTCCATCTCCACAAACCACAGCTCGGTCTCGCTACCGGGAGCGTAGCCATACTGTACCTTCTTGGGAGTAGAGTTCTTGGTCTTGATGGTGTAGGCCTGTTTGGTGCCGTCGTGAGCGGTAACTACCACCTCTTTGAGGGAGGTGAGGTCGATGCTCTCCTGACCCTCAATGGAGATTGTGGCGTGGGGCGAGAGGGTGTACTCCACCTGGCACTCACCCAATAGGGGCTCGGTAGCGTCGGTGTAGGAGATATTAATCACCTTGTTGGCCTCATCCACGATGGTAATCAGTTGAGGGCTGGTCACCTGGAAGTCCAGAATCTGTTTGTAGGGAAGTTTGCGAATCTCGCCGCGGATGACCAAATCGTGGTGCTCGCCACGACCATCGGTGTAGTCAAAGTGGTTCTCCTTCGTGAGGTCCAGAACGCACAGACCGGGGTCCAGGAAGCAGTTGTAGTCCATAGTGGCCGTCACACGCATCTCGGTGATGTCGGTAATCTGGTTGTCGCTATCCTCGGGGAAGAACCAAGGCACGGGAATCACGATATCCTCCTCGAGCGAGGTTACTTTTGTGGTGAAGACCGCCATCTTATTGGAGGCCAGTTCGCCCTTGAGGAAGGTGGCCGACACGCTGTGGATGCCGAGCGAGGTGGTGGTGGGAGGCACCTCAACGGGCTCCTGACACGCCACCATTGCCAAAGCTGCAAGGGCTGCAAAAAGTTTTATATTCTTCTTCATTGCTTTATCTAATTCTTATGTGATTATTACACGAAGGTTTACATCCACTCGGAATACTGATCTACCTCGCTATTGCCATCCAACTCGTCCTGAGGCAGGGGCACACGGTAGAGCTGAGCGGGGAAGTAGCGGTCCTGACCGTCGCAGTCGATGTAGGTGTAGGTGAAGCTGTCACCATCCTTATCAACCCTCAGACCGTGAACGCGGTAGTTCGAGAAATCCTTCTCGGCCTTTTTCAGTCGGCGCATATCCCAGTAGTACTGGCCCTCGTAGGCGAGCTCCACCTTACGCTCGCGGTAGATAGCCTCCTTGAGGTTGTCGCCGCTCACGTTGAGTTTCTTCAGACCCACACGCTCACGCACCTCGTTGAGTTTGTTGATAGCATCCTTCTTCAACACAGCGTCACTACCCTTAGCGGCAGCCTCGGCGTAGTTGAGAAGCACCTCGGCGTAGCGAATCGAAATCCAGGGCTGGGTGCTGCGCGAGTAGGCCGAAAGGTCGTGGCTCTCGTCAACGAGTTTGCGCAGGAAGTAGCCGGTTACGGTCTTACCCTCGTTGATGGGTTTAATCTTCCACTCCATATAGCCGTCCACACCGCCGTCGTAGGGCTCAATGGTGCGGCCTTTCCACTGGCTGCCATTGTAGAGGATGGTTGCAGCAAAGCGGGGCTCGAGCTGCTCGAAGGGAGGCATCTCGCTCACGGGCTCACCGGAGTGCCAAGCGCTCCAGTCGGGATAATCACCCTTGCCGCCTGCAATCTCGTAGCTCTCGACCATCTCCTGTGTGGGGTTACCCAGAGCGCCCATAACGCGGCCGGGGTCACCACCGGGGGTGAAGTTGTCGTCGAAGTTGTGGGTTACACCCTCGCGGTTGTACTCATACTCCAGAATAGACTCGGTATTGCCCTGAGCGCGGGTTTTGCTCCAAGCTGTTGCATACTCCTCGGTGAGCGAGAAGTTACCCGAGTCGATAACCCTCTTGGCGGCCGCAGCGGCCACATCCCAACGCTCTGCGTAGAGCATAGCCCTCGAAAGCAGAGCGTCGGCAGCCTCTTTGCTCACCCTCGAGCCAGCGGCGGTGATGCTGGGAAGGTGCTCCGAAGCGTAGAGCAGGTCACCCTCGACCATATCCCAACCATCCTTCTCGGTGCTGAGGGGTTGGTTGGCCTTGATTGCGGTCATATCATAGTCGTAGATGATAATCTCTTTGTAGCGTTTCATCAGCTCGAAGTAGATGAAACCACGGAAGAAGCGTACCTCGGCCGTAAAGCGGTTCCACTCGGCCTCGGTGAAGTTCTCTTTGTACTCGTGGAGGTTGCTGAGGGCCTGGTTCAGCGAGGTGAGCTTACCATAGGCCCAGCTCCAGTTGCCCAGATAGTAGCTTGCCGAGCTTGCCGAAGGTGCAGAACCATAGGCCATCTCGTTGGCGAACCACATATGGGTGTTGAGCGAAGTCGAACCATACTTGAGGATGTCGGTCATACCCTCCGAGATACCCACAGCGGTCTGTGCGGTATCGAACTGTCCGAGGGCGTCGATAATGTGATAGAAGCTGTTGATGTTCAGCTCGGCATACTCGGGCTTGCTCCACACGAGCTTATCCGATACGGAGCCAGTGGGGGTGGTATCCAAGAAACTGTCCATATCGGAGCAGCCTACCAGAGATACGCCCAGCAGCACCAATGCCAATTTTATATACTTTTTCATACTTGTATTCTCTTATGTTTGCGTTGATATTCTCTTTTGGATTTTGCGATTTTAGAAAGTAATGGAAACACCACCCATAAAGGTCTTCTGCTGGGGGTAGTAACCGTTGTTCACGCCAGGCGACTCGGGGTCGATGCCCTCGGGCAGGCCGCTCAGGGTCAGGAGGTTTGCACCCTCAACATATACCCTCACGCCGCTCAAACCAGCCATATCGCAAATGTTCTTGGGAATAGTGTAGCCGAGCTGTACGGACTTCACACGCAGATACTTACCATCCCTGAACCAGAAGGTCGAAGCCAGACCGTTGTTGTTGGTGGGAGCATTCACGGTCAGACGGGGATAGGTACCGTTGGGGTTATCCTCCCTCCAAGCGTTCTCCACGAGGAAGACGGGCGAGTTACCACCCTCCTTGAAGGTCTCTGTGAAGATGGTGTTGTCATCCATACCGTTGTAGTAGGTACCGGTGAGCGAGATGTCGAACATCGTAGCTGCGGTAATCAGGGTCGAGAAGTCGAAGTTCCTCCACGACATCGAGAGGTTCAGACCAGCAGTGAATTTGGGCCTGTTGCTACGACCAGTGAAGGCCTTATCCTCGTAGTCCACAATACCGTTACCCGAGAGGTCCACATACTTGATGTCACCAACCCTGGGACGCTGACCCCAAGGCCAAGGCGAGTGGTCAATCTCCTCCTCGCTCTGGTAGAGGCCGTCGGCTACCCAACCGAGCATTGCGCCCAGCTCCTGACCTGCATAGCACTGATAGGAGGGGGTGTCGGCCTTGTCGGTGTACTTAATCCAACGAGCGTAGGCGTAGGTGAGGTTCAGAGCCACATTGTAGTGCAGAGCGTTGATGCCCTCACCGATGGAGTTGGTGTGGGTCAGCACGAGCTCCATACCGCGGCTATCCTGCTCGCCGAAGTTCTCGTAGATGGGATAGTAGCCACCCATCGAAGGGGGATACTTGCCACCCATATAGGTGAGCATATCGTAGGTGTGGGTGTAGAAGAGGTCGAACTCAACGCCCAGCAGGCCGCGCCACAGCGAAGCGTCAACACCGATGTTGAACGAACGAGTACGGGCCCAGGTAAGATTGAGGTTTGCAATGGAGGTAACAGCCAGAGTGTTGAAACGGTTGCCACCCAGATAGACGGGCGAGCCCTGACCATACTGGTTCAGGAAGCCGTAGGGGCTCACGTCGTCCACACCGACCTCACCGGCCGAAAGCCTGAATTTCAGGTTGTCGAGCCAGTCGTCGGTGCCCTGCATAAAGTCCTCCTCGCTCACACGCCAACCGAGTGAGAGTGCGGGGAACAGACCCCAGCGCTTGCCGGAGATGTTGCCTGCAAACTTGTAGCTACCGTCGTAGCGGGCCGAAGCCTCGAGCATATACTTATCGGCGTAGGCGTAGCGCAGACGACCAACGAAGCCCATCTGGCGGGTCATCGAGCTCGAGCCGCTAATGGGGCTATCCGAAGGAGTGGCGAAGCCCAGCTCGGGAAGCTCAATAAAGGGAAGCTCCTTACCATAGGCGGCCATACTGCGGTCCTTATACTGCCTCATCTCGCCCACAACCATAACATCCAGGTCGTGCTCCTCGCCAATCTTGGTCACATACTGGAGCTGTGCGTTGCCCAGCAGCGAGGTGCCGCTATAGACACCCTCACCGAGTGTGTTGTAGGAGTTACCGCGCACATCCTGCACCTTCTGGTAGTTCATCTGAGTGGAGCCATCCGTAGGCAAGCTCGCCAACATAACATAGAAAGGGGTTGCAAGAATTTTACTCATCGAGTAGCCGTGGTCGAACGAACCCATAACGCGAGCCGTCAGACCCTTCAGCTTGGGCGACTTATACTCCAACTCGATGTTGGTCTGCACCTCATAGCCCTCATTACGGTTGTAACCGCTCTGCTCCACAGCTGCGATGGGCGACGAGCCCTGACCGATGTTGTTGGGGGTTGCGGTGGGCAGACCATCGTAGGTCTTGGGCAGGTAGGGGTGAGAAGCCACAGCCTGACGAGCCACACTCATCCAAGTGCCGTCGCTCTCGCTACCACCCGACGAGAAACCGGGGTTATTCTTACTATCGGTGCCACCGGCCAAGGTCAACTTCAGGGTGAGGTTGTCGGTCACCTGCGAGTGGATGTTGGCACGGATGTTATATTTCTCATAGGTATAGGAGGAGATGTTACCGTGCTGGTTCATATAGCCCAGCGAGGCGAAGTAGCGCACCTTGTCGTTGCCACCCGAGGTGGAGATGTTGTGCTTGGTGTTCATACCCACACCAAATACCTCGTCAATCCAGTTCGTATCGCCCCAACCATCCGAGTCGTCACCGTTGGTCATCAGGGCCACCTGCTCGGCGGTGAAGATGGGCTTCATACCGTCCATCTCGCGGCCCTTGTTGTAGTACCAGGCAAACTGCTCGGCATTGAGAAATTCGGGGAAGTTGGCATTGACCGAGATACCCACCGAACCGGTGTAGTTCAGCTCATTCTTACCCTCCTTACCGCTCTTGGTCGTTACGATAATCACACCACCGGCACTATTAAGACCATAGACCGAAGCTGCGGCTGCATCCTTCAGTACCGAGATGCTTGCCACATCGTTGGGGTTGATGTCGTCCAGCGCGCGAGGCACACCGTCCACAATGTAGGTTACGCCGTAGTAGGAGCCACGCACCGTCAGCGATGCACCATCCATACCAGGCTCACCCGACTCCTGCACCGAGGCGATACCTGCGATACGACCACCCAGCATACTCGTCACATTGGTGGCGGGAGCCTTCTGCAGCTCGTCACCGTCAATCGAGGAGATTGAGGCCGTAAGGCTACCCTTGCGCTGCGTACCGTAGCCCACAACCACAATGTCGTCAATGACGTCGGCCTTGGCCTTCATCACCACGTCGATTCTCTGGCGACCTGCCACACTCTCCACGAGGTCGGTCATACCGAGATACTGGAACAACAGTTCGGGGTTTTTCACATCTTCGGGGATGAAGAGATGGTAGTTGCCAAGATAGTCGGTGGAGATACCTACTGAGGTTCCTAACACTATTACCGTAGCACCAACGAGCGGCTCACCAGCCTCATCCTTTACCACACCGCGGACCTGCGTCTGAGCCATCAGCGAGGTGGAAGTGAGTAGCAACAGCGCTGTCAGCACCACCCTACTCACGAATGAATTGGTAGAAATTTTCATAATTATAGTTTTGTTTGTGATTATTGTGTCCTACTTTCGGGTTATCTCGCCTATCATCTCCGAGGCCTCAATCAACATACGGGGTACGTGGAAGGGGCCTTTGAAGATGTTGCCTTTGGCGGGCTGTGCCACGCTACCGTCGCGGTGGAGGTAGCCATACCACTCGCCCATCTCGTTGTCCTTCAGGTGTGCATAAGCCCACTCGTGAGCCATACGGAACTTCTCCAGGTAGCTCTCATCGCCCGTAGCCTCATAGCAGTAGAGCGAAGCGATAATCGCCTCACACTGCGGCCACCAGAACTTCATATCCTGCGAGTAGTCCTGTGGGGGGAAGCCTTTGCAGTCGCGGAAGTTGATGATGCCGCCAAACTCCTCGTCCCAGCCCCAAGCCCAGGCCCAATCGTAGATTTTCAGACCTATGCGGGTGAGTCTTTCGTCCCAGCCGCGGCGTTTGGCCTCGGCCAAGATAAACCAAGCCGTCTCAATGCAGTGACCGGGGTTGATGGTACGACCTGCGCAGGTGTCGATAAGCTCTCCATTGGGGCCCACAAGCTCCAGGACGGTCTTGTACTCCTCATTCATGAGGTAGCGCTCAATCTCGTCGATGGACTGGTCAATCTGCTCGTCAAGCTCGGGAGCCTCAATCACACCCTTGAGCACAGCGGCCACATTGATGAGAATCATCGTGATGGAGTGACCTCTACCCTGAACCGTTGTCTTGGGCTCCAGAAAACCGGGGGTCGAAAGCATACGTTTCATACTCCTGAACACCTCCAGGGCCTTCTCGGCGTAGCTCCTATCGCCCGTAGCCTTTGCATACTCTGCCATAGCGATTGCTGCAAAGCTCTCCGAGAAGACGTAGCGGCGTTTCTGAACGGGAGCGCCCTCGGCCGTAACGGTGAAGAACATGTGTCCATCGGTGTCGATGCAGTGTTTCTCTATGAAATCGATAGCGCTCTTGGAGGCCTCAAGCCACTCTTCGCGCCTCTCCACGCGGTTGTAGGCGGCAGCTGCGGTCCATCCCCAGCGCCCCTGAAACCACACAGACTTGGTGGTGTCCATAAGGGTGCCGTCCCTATCTACGCAGGTGTAGATACCGCCGTTGACCCTATCGACACCATTCTTCATCCAGAAGGGCATCACATCCTCGCAAAGCTCCTGGCGATAGCGCGATGCACACTCCTTGAGATACTGTTTGTTGTTGTCTGTCATAGCAGGTTGGTGTATTATTTATTTTTTGTTCTGTTTATTCCAGTATGCCTCAATCTCCTCCAGCGAGCGGCCTGTGGTTTCGGGCACAAGGCGCCACATAATAAGAATATAAGGTATACACATAAGGGCAAAGATGAAGAAGGTGCCCGAGGGGCTCCAGCCCAAGAGTACGGGGGTGAGTTGACCGATAAGGTAGGTGCCAATCCAGAGCGCAAAGCCTGCGATACTCATAGCCCTACCACGCACGCTATTTGGATACATCTCGCTCAGCAGCACAAAGACGATAGCCGAGATGGAGATGGCGCAGCAGAATACATAGGCCAGGAAGAAGGTGAGCATAAAGCCGTTGCCGAGGCCCAGAGCCGCACCCCACTGGAAGTAGACCGCAATGGCCACAAGGCACAAAATCATACCCGACACACCCCAGTAGATGAGCTGTTTGCGGCCCACGCGGTCGATAATAAAGACGGCCAAGATGGTGGTCACCATATTCACCACGCCCACAAGCACAGTGGAGAACATCGGGTTGTCGAAGCCCGCGTCGGAGAAGATTTTGGGTCCGTAGTAGAGCACCGCATTCACGCCCATAAACTGGCCCAGAATGGCAATCGCACTACCGATAATCACAGCCTTCAGGATGCCGGGCTTGAGGATGTCGCGCCAGCTACCCTTCGCCTCACCTGCCATCGACTGCTGAGTTGTGGCAATCTCGGCCTCGGCCTCACCCTCCGAACGATAAATCCTACCGTAGATGCGAGCAGCCTGAGTGAGCTTCTTGTTCACCACCAGCCACTTGGGGCTCTCGGGGATGAAGAAGATGATGGCGAAGAACAACAGGGCGGGCAGGGTCTCGCTACCCAACATACCGCGCCAAGCCTCCGAGTGGAACATCCTCTGCCAGAGCGAGAGGCTCTCGCCCGAGGCTACCAGCTCGGCATTGATGCCCGAGTCGATAACCCAGTTGGCCAAGTAGGCGAGCAGGAAGCCCACCGTAACGGCCAGCTGATAGAGCGACACGAGAGTTCCGCGCACCTTGGCGGGCGACACCTCCGAGATGTAGATGGGCGACACGATGGAGACAATACCGATACCCACACCGCCAATGATGCGGTAGGCTACCAGCTGGTCGAAGTTGCCGCACACGGCACAACCAATGGCCGAGATGCTGAACAGCGCCGCCGAGATGAGCATTGTGAGTTTGCGGCCGAGCTTGTCGCTCATTGCGCCCGCCACGGCCACACCGCAGATGGAGCCAATCAGAGCACAACCCACATACCAGCCCTCGCGCATATCCGAGAGTGCGAATTGGTTCTTGACCATCTCTGTTGTACCCGAAATAACGGCCGTATCATAGCCGAAGAGTATGCCACCTATGGCCGCAACGATGGCCATAAAAATCACATACCCCATATTCATATTATTAGTTGTCGATTTTGTCATAGCATCAACCCTCCGTTATTTGATTTTGAAATACTCTTTGTAGCGGTTGTAGAGGTGCCCCGCCTGCAGATAGGAGGACTGAGGCGAGAGGAAGTGCGAAAACTCAAAGGTGATGGCCTTGTCGTAGCCCGCACGTTTGGCCGCCTCGAGCTTCATACGCAGCTTGTCGAACTTGATGGGCAGGAACTTGATGGGCATATCCCTATCGAAGGTCTCGGCGTTGGTCCAGCACTTCATACCATAGCGGTCGGCGAGCTTCTTGTTCACCTCAAAGAAGGCGTCGAGCTCGTCGTAGTCGATGTGGCCGTCCTGGAAGGCGCACGCATCCACCACGTCGTGTATGCCGTCAAAAATCTCGTTCCACTCCCTCTCGTGCTCTGCCACGCTCACCGCGTCGGCATTGGTGAGGTTGTTGGTGCCCATAATGGCCTTCTTGCCGTCAATCCAGGGCGAGATGAAGGTGGGCAGACCGCCCGACACATCCTTGCACTGCTTACCCATAGCGTGGAAAGCGTCAATGGCTCCTTTGGTCTTACGGCTAATCTCACCGCTGATGTACCAGCCACCAAAGCTCTCGTAGTGGCCATAGCGCTGCCATACCTCGTCGATGACATATTTGTTGTCCTCAATCTCCCAGCTCAGATCGCCCGTATCCCAGTAGCGACCCGAGTCGTAGAGGCCGAACCAGAACTTCATACCATACTTCTGGGCCAGGCGCAGGAACATATCCACCAGATCGACCGAGGGCATATAGCAACCCTTGCCGAGCAGATACTTCGAGGGGTAGGTGATGAATTTGCGGTAGCCCGAACGAATCATAATGACCGTGTCGATACCGATGGCCTTCATATTTGCGAAGTCGGCATCCCACTCTTTCTCGCCCCAGTTCTGATGAGGGATGTCGTGTGAGATTTCATCGAGGAAGGTACCGGTAATGGGCAGACCTGCTGCGGGAGGCACAATCAGCCCGCCCTTTGTCTCCTTGAACATAGGCGAAGCCAACACCTCCTCAACTCTCTCGGCACCACGCGCCAGCTCGGAGGGCAGGATTGCTGCGGCACCCAGAGCGGCGGTGGTTTTGAGGAAATCGCGTCTTGTAAACTCTTTCATATTTATGCTATGTTTAGTAGTTAATTTTGTTTTGTTTTTCTCTCTTTTGGGTTGCTTATTTATGGGCACACTCCACCCCATAATATGTAACACAAAACTATAATTTATTCATTAATCAAACAAACATTAAATTGACAAAACGATTAATTTATTTTTATTTCCAGCCAAAGCACCGCAACGCCCTACAATTCAGTCTATTACAAACACAACATAAGCCTGCATTTTCTAAACGGTTTTATAAATATACGCGGCAAATGAGCGAAGAATAAAAAAATTGTTTAATTTTGTTGGCACATTCGGCTCCCCGCAGAGCCCCACACTACACCCACTTTCCACACAGCCACAACAATGCTCAAGTACAACAAATTACACCAAGAGGCCCCTCCAACAGAGGCCGCAATCATCAAGGACAACATCCTGCGTCACTGCATCTATGAGGGCAATCAGATGATTCCCCAGATGGCCGCCGCGCTCGGCTACAGCGTGCCCACAGTTGCCAAATATGTGGGCGAATTGATAAACGAGGGCTACTTTGTGGAGTGCGGCAAGATGGACTCCCACCGCGGTCGCAAGCCAGTAATCTATGGTGTGAACCCCTCGGCCTGCTACTTCATAGGTGTAGACATCGCCCGCTTTTCCCTAAACATTGGGCTTATGAATCTGACGGGTGAGATTGTCCACGAGGCCGCCATCGACGACTTCTGCTTCGACAACACCCCCGCAACGCTCGACAGGGTGTGCCACGAGGTGGGCGAGTTTTTGGCCCACTCGGGCGTGAGCAGCGACAAGGTGACCCTGGTGAACATAAACATTTCGGGGCGAGTGAACTCCCTCTCTGGCGAGAGCTACAGCATCTTCAACTTCGAGGAGAACGATGAGCCTCTGGCCGCCATCCTGAGCGAGAAGATAGGGCTTCCCGTGCGCATCGAGAACGACTCGCGTGCGATGACCTTCGGTGAACTATCCACCGGCAACGCCCGTGGCTACCGCAACGCCCTCTTTGTGAACGCAAGTTGGGGCCTCGGACTGGGCATCATAGTTGGGGGCGAGCTCTACTACGGCCGACACGGCTACTCGGGCGAGATTGGCCATATGAATGTCTACAACAATGAGATAATGTGTCACTGCGGCAAGAAAGGGTGTCTTGAAACGGAGGTTTCGGGCAACGCCATCCACCGCAAACTCCTCGAGCGCATACGCCAAGGTCAGGCCTCGATGCTCTCGGCCCGTGTGGCGAGCGGTCAGCCCATCTCCACCATCGACATCGTATGCGCGGCAACCCACAACGAAGACCCCCTCTGCATTGAGCTCATAGAGCAGACGGGCGCCGAGCTGGGTCGTCAGCTTGCCAACCTCATCAACATATTCAACCCCGAGGCGGTGATTGTGGGCGGCACATTGGCTCTGGCCGACGAGTATTTCATCTCGCCCATCCGCAATGCCATCCGCAAATATTCGCTCAAACTGATGTGTAAGGATATCGAGGTGCTCGCCTCGGCCAACCCCCTGAAAGCGGGAATGATAGGTGCCTGTATGGTCGCCCGCCAAGCATTCTTTCCTCAGAAACTTGAGAATTGAGAATTGAGAATTGAAAATTGAAAATTGAAAATTATGGTGCGCTCCGCGCGGGGTTTATTTTCCTTTGCTCTACACTAAACTCCCTAAAGGCCCTAAGGACCCTAAGTTTTCGGGCGAGCCAATAATCTTGGCTCGCCCGCGACGGTCTACGCAATTTTGAATTTTGAATTTTGAATTTTGAATTTTGAATTTTGCATTAAAAAAAACTCGCGGCTTGTTGCCGCTAGTTTTTTGTGTCTACATATCGCTACGGACATTCCAGCCCGTTATGGTGGAGATATATGGGATGAGCGTCATTGCCATCTTCTGCTGACCCACGCGATTGGGGTGCTCCGAGGCCCCAAGCTCGCTCGGGCGTGCAAACGCCTCGGGGAGGATGCAGGCGAAGTGGAGATTCTGGTCGCCCTCAGCTATGCGCCACACATAATCAAAGGTGGGGTTGAAGACATAGCTCGACACGCAGAGGATGGGCACATCCGCTCCGTGGGCGGCCCTCACCTGCTCCACAAGCTCGGCGTAGCCCTCGGAGAACTGCTCGAAGGAGGGCCAAGGCTGGGTGGAGAAGTCGTTGGTGCCGAGGAAGATAACCACCAAATCGGGAATATAGCTCTGACGGCGGAAGTTGTAGGGGCGCTCCTTGTCGGCCTCATCGAACAAGAGGCCGTAGCGTTGCAACATAGTGTACTGCGAGGTGGTATTTGCGTCGCCGTAGTTGCGCACCATACCCTGTCCTGAGTGGGCCACAAGGTTGTAGTCGGCATCGAAGTAGCGAGCAATGTAGCAACCATAGGCGAGGTTGCAGTTCTGCGTCTCGGCGGTATAGGGCTCCGAGCCGCTTGCAGAGTCGGTACCGTAACCTGCTGTGAGCGAGTCGCCGATGAACTCGATATGGCGACCTTTGGCGAGGTTCTGACCCTCCACAAATGTGCCATCGGTAGCAAACGAATAGATGGTCGAAAGGCCATTGAAACCCTCCGTACGACGCTGAAGGCAGATGTGATAGGTGCCACCCTTGCCCTCGAACAAGACCACACTCTGGGGCTCCTTGCCCTCGGTCTTTACGATAGCGTGCTGACGACCATCGACGATGACATTGAAGTAGTTTAGGCCGCTGTCGGAGGCTGTCATCTCGAGTCGCGAGCCGCAGAACAGAAACTCGGCATAGGTGCCGCTCCAGTCGAACCTCACCTCGCCTTCGGGTGCCACATCCACGCGACCAACCCACCTGACCTCCTTGCTATCAGCACGATAGACCTTCATACTCTTCTCTGCGCCACACGCCTGGGCCACAACGCCCAACAGCGCCACAAGCGCCATAATTACTCCTTTTTTCATATTGTTGTTAGTTTTGTTAGTTCGGGTTCTTAGCCCACAAAGATAGGAATTTCCCGCAACTTCCTTTAGGGTGCACCTATGTTTTTCTCTTTTGTGGTCGTTGGTTGGGCGCAGTATCGGGCGAAATTCCTATCTTTGTGGTGTGATTCATCCACCTAAAACAACAATTATGAGCAACAACAACCGCCTCCTATCGCTCGATGCGCTCAGGGGCTTAGATATGTTCTTCATCATTGGGGGTGCTGGGCTGATTGCGGCCCTCTGCAACCTCTTCCCCGCCTCCGACGTTGCCTCGTGGCTCTCGGCACAGATGCACCACGTCGATTGGGACGGCTTTACCCACCACGACACCATATTCCCGCTATTCCTCTTTATTGCAGGCATCTCGTTCCCCTTCTCGCTCCGCAAGCAGCAACTCGCCGGAGCCTCCAAAGGGCACATCTGTCTGAGGATTCTGCGCCGTGTGGTGGTGCTGATTCTGCTCGGATTGGTCTACAACGGTCTCTTTCGCCTGCAACTCCCTACGCTCCGTCTGCCGAGCGTGCTCGGGCGCATAGGTGTGGCCTGGGGCCTTGCCGCCCTGCTCACACTATGGCTCAAACCTTGCGCGAGGGCCGTCATATCGGTAGCGATACTTGTTGGCTACTCCCTGCTGCTCACTCTTCCCGCTCCCGATGTGGCCGATGGGGTCGGAGCGCTCACCAAGGAGGGTAATCTGGCGGGCTATGTCGATAGGCTCGTTATGCCCAACCACATCTATTGGCGAGGCGTGATGGACCCCGAGGGACTGCTAAGCACCCTGCCTGCGGTGGTTACGGCCCTGCTGGGCATCTTCACGGGCGAGTGGGTGATGCGCGAGAAGGTTTCGGGCGGTCGCAAGGCTCTCGCTATGGCCCTGGCGGCGGCCGTAATGCTTCTCTGTGGCCTTGTGTGGAACCAGTGGCAGCCGATTAATAAAATGTTGTGGTCGAGCGCCTTTGTGCTCACGGCAGGGGCCTATTCGCTGGCCCTATTCGCACTCTTCTACTACATTATCGATGTGCGCGGCCACCGCCGTTGGGCCGACTGGCTGAGGGTCATCGGCGTGAACTCCATAACAATCTATATGCTTCAGGAGATTGTGAACTTCAGCGGAGTGTCGCACTTCTTCCTGGGGGGTCTGGCGGGCCTTCTGCCACCTGCGTGGGGCGCTGTGGTACTCTCACTTGGCTATATAGTGGCGGCGTGGTTGGTGCTCCGCCTGCTCGATAGGCACAAAATCTACCTCAAGGTATAGAGAAAAAGGATGGGCAGACAGCCCATCCTTTTTCTCTTATTCCTATCGCAGGAACTCGCCATTCAGGTTCACATCCCTATCGAAGGGTCGTAGGATGTTGTCGATAGCTACGGCGCACTCCAGGCGGGTGGCATCGCGCTGGGGATTGAAATCCTCAAGCCCCCACGCGGCCCACCTCTCGGCCGTAACAGAGCCATAGCGAACAATATCGCCCACGGTCACACTGCGCTCCTCGGCAATATGAGGTATGCGCCCATCGTAGCGGTGGAGGCCGCGCGAGAGTTCGTCCATAGTGATGCTCTCCTCGGTGCGGAACCAGGTCTGATTCTCCCAGCCTACGGTCATCCCCTCACCCTCGATTATGCCCGCCACGCCCACACGCTGCATAGCTCCGAAGTGGGGGTGTGTGGCCGGGAGGTCGAGAAATGGGAGCAGGTAGCCCCCTGCAGCCAAGACCTCGCGCTGGACATCACGCACGGCGACCTCGCGCGGTTCAATACCCTGCTTGGTGGCGAGTGCCGCAATGATACCCGCAGCCTCACCTATCTGCATTACAACGGGTTGCAGGCGGGTGGAGCCGTTGACGATATTGCTCACCGAGATGGACTTCTCGGCCACAATGAGCCCGTCGACCTCTTTGGGTAGCAGTGTGCCCATCGGCAGACCATAGGAGGGTATGGAGTGGAAGTAGAGGTTGGGCAGAGCCTCCCAGCCCGTATAGCGCGTATGGTGTTGGTCTACGGGGTAGTCGCCAACGCCAATGGCGGTGCGGTAGAGGGTGTAGTCGTAGGGCGCAACAATGTGATTGAGCGAAAAGCGCACCCCACCCTCGATGCGGCGCGACTCGCGATGATAGGGCATAAGGGGAAATTTATCGTCGGTCGGGAACTCGTCGTCGGCCAGCGAGAGGGTCTTAAGGCCCAGTTCGTGCTGAATGAAGTAGAGGAAGCAGAGGGCGTGGTGCTTGGCCTTGCGGATGGCCTCCTCGCGCTCCTCGGCTGTCATATCGACCATATCGACATAGTAGTCGTTGCCCTCGATGGGCCAGTTAATCATAATCTTGCCACCGGGCAGACGGCCGTAGGTCATCATCATCTGCTGTGACCACAGACGGTCGGGCTCCTTGGGGGTGTGGCAGAGGGGGTTGTCGCAGGCGCACGCAAAGAGCGTCGGGTCGTAGCCCTCGGGCTCGGGGATGGTCACATCGTGGCCGTAGTCCTTGAGGACCATAACCATCGTGAGGTCCTGAATGATGTCGTTGGCCTCCTCGGGGGCTATGTCCTCGCCTGTATCGTGGCGGCTCTCCATACCCTTGTCGTAGCTCACGCCCAATCGGGCCGCAACATCGCCCAACTCCGTGCCGTCGATGAGCACCTTGCACTCGACCCTCTGGCGACCACCCTCACCCCTGAGGCCTATTTTCCACCCTTTGGAGGTGCGCTTGATGGTTGTGGGCTTGGTGTTGAACTTCACGCTCAGGTGCTCCTCGCCCTCGGCAATGTTTCGGAATATGCGTGCACCCACGCTGGGCTCAAAGAGTATATTGCTCACCCAGCCCGTCTTGAGGGCCTCGGCACCGCCATAGTGGAGCTCCAGAGAGTCGCGCAACTCGCCCCACATACCGCCCTTCAGGCGGTAGTTGCCGTCGGTCGCACTCACACCCGCCGAGGTGAGCATACCTCCCAACCAGGGGCCCTGCTCAACAATGAGGGTCTTGGTCCCCAGGCGTGCCGAACGCACACCCGCGGTGGTGCCGCTCACACCACCACCAATAATGACAACATCATACTGCTCACAACCACAGCCGGTCAGTAGCAGAGTGGCAACAAGAGCCACAACACAATTAATCAATCTCTTCATTTGCTCAATAACTACTCTCTATTTTGCCAACTCGTCGGCCAAAGCCTCCATTGTGGGGATATTTTCGGCCTTCATACGCGAGCGAATGGTTACCATAGGCTCCACAATCTCAATCTCCTTCATCGGCTCCAGCATCTCCCTCATCACACGACCGGCACAGGGAGCCCACGAGCCATTCTCAATGATGCCCACGCGGCGCTTTTGGTAGCCCTTGAGCTGCAGGTGGTGGAGAAAATCATACATCGGAGGGAAGACATTGGCGTCATACGACGGTGCCGCTACAACCAAGCGGTCATATCTGAATGCGTCCTCGATGGCCTCCGCCATATCGTCGCGTGAGAGGTCGGCAAGGCTCACCTTCTCGACGCCACGCTCGCGCAACATCTCGGCAAACGCTTTGGCCGCCTTGGCGGTGCCGCCGTGGATAGATGCGTAGGCAACGAAAACACCCTTTGTCTCGGCCTCGTAGCTACTCCAAGTGTTGTAGAGCGAGATGTAGTAGTCGAGATTCTCACTCAGCGTGGGGCCGTGCAGGGGGCATATTTGTGCAATCTCCAAAGCGGCCACCTTCCTCAGCAGAGCCTGAATGGGTGCGCCATATTTGCCACAGATGTTGAAGTAGTAGCGACGAGCCTCGCAGGCCCACTCCTCCTGGTGGCTGAGCGCTCCAAACTTGCCGAAACCATCGGCCGAAAAGAGTATCTTCTCGCTCTGCTCATAGGTCACCATAACCTCAGGCCAATGAACCATAGGGGCCATGATAAACTGCAAGGTGTGACCGCCCAACGAGAGGGTGTCGCCCTCCTTGACAGCCACGGTGCGAGCGCCGAAATCAAACTCAGGGAAGAATTGGGGCAACATCTGCACCGCACGCGCCGAGGCTACAATCTGCATCCCGGGATAACGCTCGGCCAAATGCTGTATGCTGCTGGCGTGGTCGGGCTCCATGTGCTGCACGATGAGGTAGTCGGGCACCCTCCCCTCCAGAGCCGCCTCTACATTGGCAAGCCACTCACGACTCTTGCGCTCATCGACACTATCCATAATGGCCACCCTCTCGTCGAGAATGACGTAGGAGTTGTAGGATACGCCGTTGGGAATAATATACTGGCTCTCAAAAAGGTCGAGGTCGAGGTCATCTACACCTATGTACTTTATGTTTTTTGTAATGTGCATATCTATCTGGTGTTGTATGTTGTGATGTATAATATGGCAAAGGTACAAACGTTTCGCAGAATGCCAAAAAACCGACAACCGACGACCGACGACCGTCTACCGTCGCGGACACTGCGTGTCCGAGTCCTTAGATAATTCAAAATGCAAAATTCAAAATTGAAAATTGAGAATGGAAAATTGAAAATTATTCCCCCTCTAAGTTAGAGGGGGTGTCACGAAGTGACGGGGGCGTATGTTATGTCGTCAACCGTCTACCGACCTAAGTCCTTAGGGGCTTTAAGGTCTTTAAGGCTTTTAAGGAATTTAGGGAAATTAGGTGGTTTAGTGTAGAGCAAAGGAAAATAAACCCCGCGCGGAGCGCACCACAATTTTCATTTTTCAATTTTCAAATTTGACCACGCTACGCGTGCCCTAAAATGCTCTCGCTCGGCCTTGCAAACACAAAAAAAGGCTTCGATTTTCATCGAAGCCCTGAAATAAATCTTGCCTTGTTTATAAACCAATAAAGAGAAAACATAAGGAGTCCTGTTGGACTCCTTTATTTTTTTGTTCTTTTGCGGAGAGACAGGGATTCGAACCCTGGATACCCGAAGGTATAACGGTTTTCGAGACCGCCCCGATCGACCACTCCGGCATCTCTCCAAATCGGGTTATCACCTCAAAAGTCAGGTCATACCCAACCTTTTCGGCCTGCAAATGTACGAATAATTTTCTATTTCCAAAATTTAGGCAGCAAAAAAATCTTTTTTCTCCTCACATTCCGCTCTTTTCGCACTCCCACCCCCACAAAAATCCACCACCCCAATAATCCTCGGAGTGGTGGCTCTATCATTCCCTACGGCCCACAAAACTACCGCCGAGGGCAAATCAATCTCCACAGTTCACAAAATACGAAGGCAAACACCTCATATCACTTCTATGTAGAAACTCACCGGCCTAAAACCGTCGTTACAGCTAATCATAGCGCTCTGGGGATTCTTCATCCATCCGTCATAGAAGTTCCCCTCACCTCGGGCCAGTGCCTCAACAAATTCCCTCATAGAGCCCCACGCCGAAGGACACATCCCTTCTGGACACTGGCCATCAACCGAAATCCACTCCTGCCCCTCCTGCACATCACATGTGTGTTGGATAGGGTTCTCGTATTTCGCCATTAAATCTGGATACGATGCCTTCCTTATGGCTGTGATTCTGATTCTCATTGGAATAAAACAGTTCTTTGTATGCGATAAATTCCGTTTATGTGTGTAAAGGTACAAGATTTCGATTGGAATAGCAAATAACTGAAAGGACTATGTGAATTTAACGTGATTTTAGCGAATTATTACGCTTGGGATGATATTGATGAGCAATAATTTACATTATACCAAACTTGCAAAATCACATTAAGTTAGGGGAGGTGCCCCAACGGGGCGGAGGGGTCTGTCAAGAAGGCTGACTGCTGACCGCTGATAGCTAAAACACACGCCCCCACCCTTCGGGCACCCCCTCTAACTTAGAGGGGGAATGTGCGCGAGGACGCGCACGCAATTTCGACCACCCCTCGGCCTACGGCCACTCCCCTGTCGTAGGGGAGATTTCAAAACACCCCTCCCCTAAGTTAGGGGAGGTGCCCCGAAGGGGCGGAGGGGTCTGTCGGTCGTTAGACGCTCGACGTTAGACGCAAAAAAACGCAAATAGCGGAGGGATTTTTGTGCCAAAAGAAGGAGCGAGTCCGCAGCCTACATAATCGTAGGTGAGGAACTCGCTCTCTGAATTTTGGTGCAAAAAGCACCCGCTATTTGCGTTTTTTACTTGAAGTAGCGCCAGTGGAAGATAAGCAGGTAGAAGACTGCTATTGTGATGTAGCTGTCGGCAAAGTTAAAGACGGGCGAGAAGAACAGGTCGCCACCAATCAGGGGCATCCACTCGGGCCAGTGGAACAGTGGGAAGTAGAGCATATCTACCACCTTGCCGTGCAGGAATGGGGCATATCCCCCACCCTCGGGCAGGAAGGTTGCCACACTCGCAAAGGTCGACTCCGAGAACATCATTCCATAGAAGGCGCTATCTATCATATTGCCCAGCGCACCCGCCAGAATGAGCGCAAAGCCCACAATAACGCCTGTGGGGGCCTTCTGCTTGCGCAGGTAGTGGACAAACCACACCAGCGCGCCAATGGCCACAATGCGGAAGAGGCTCAAGGCCAGCTTGCCATAGTCGCCGCCGAGCGACATACCAAAGGCTGCGCCCTCGTTCTCGATAAAGCACCAGCGGAACCAGTTGCCCAACACGTTGTGGCTCTCGCCCAGGGTCATTGTGGTCTTGACCGAGATTTTGACCACCTGGTCGAGCACAACCAGGCCCACAACAATGGCCCAAATAACCCAGCTTTTTATCTGTTTTTTCTCTTTGTTCATACTCTCTCTATCTATCTCGCTACACTATTGTTACCCTATCGGAGCGACACCTCGGCCGAGCCAATCTGGTAGCCGTCCATATAAATCTCGGCCGAATAGACACCAGGGGTGAGGCTGTCGTACTTGAAGTAGATGCTCACATCGAGGTCCTGGCCGTCGTAGTCAATCTCGCGCTGTGCCGAGTAGCTGATCATATCGCCCTCAAACTCGAAGTAGCAGTCGGCGCCACCCGAAAGCACTGCACCATCGGGGCCCTTGATGCGTACATAGACATTGCGTGTACCTGCCAGAGTGAGCTCGTTGGCGGTGAGTGTCAGGTCAGTCTTGAACTGCGAGGCGCGACTGGCTCGGGTTACGTTGGTGCCACCAGTGTTGTAGGCAGCAATCTGCACGTTACGGGCTTTGACTATAGCACCCAGCTTGATTTTGTTCGACAGCTCGGCTGCACGCTCCTCGGCAATGTCGGCACGCGACTTCTCGTCGGCCACCTTCTTGCGATAGCCCACATTCTCGGCCACCAGTTTTTTGTTCAGGTTGTTGAGCGAGTCTATCTGGCCCAGGTAGCGCTTCATAATGGTGCGCAGGGTGCCGAGCTCTTTCTCATAGGCGCGCAATTTTTCGCGGTTCATATTGCGCTCTTTTTTGAGTCGGCTCATCAGCGAGTCGGCTTTGTGGCGCTCGGTTGCGATGTTGAGCCTCAACTCGTTGCTCACCGAGTCGTTGCGCAGGTTAATCTGGTCAATCTCGGTAATCAGGCCGTTAATCTGGTTGTTGAGCGTGTCGCGCTCGATGCGGAAGTCCTCGCGGATTTGACTCGTAACGCGGAAGTGCTGGAAGGTGAGCAGGCCCAACACAGCCACCAGGGCTATGATGATGATTCTGTAACCTTTGAGTTTTTTGTCCAGGTCGGGCTGCTGATTGTCGCCCTCCTCATAATCGAGCTCGTCGTCGTATTTCTCTTCGTAATCTTCTTCGTATTTTGCCATAGCTTACATTAATAATTATGGTGTTAATCGTGCAAATATAATACATTTTTTCGGATAACCGCTTTGTGGCAGCCCAACCCCCTAACCAATAGCAATCAGGCGCACATCAAATATTAGCGTCGAGAACGGCTTGATAGCTCCTGCACCCTTGGCTCCGTAGCCCAGGTTGAAGGGGATGACTATCTCCCAGCGCGACCCTACGGGCATCTCGCGTAGGGCTGTGCGCCAGCCGTCGATGAGTTGGTTGAGGCGGAAGGTTGCAGGGCCTCCCTGCGAGGTCGAGTCGAACACCTTGCCATTAATCAGCTTGCCCGTATAGTGCACCGTCACGAACGACTTGGGCTGTGGCTTATCGCCCTTGCCCTTAACGAGTTGGCGGTACATAACGCCGTTGAACATAACCGTCACGCCTGGGCGCTGGGCATACTCTTCGAGGAACTCGAGATTGCGCTCTTTGTAGGCGCTATTTTGGTTTAGGTTTGCCATATAGTTTTTGTTGCTTTATTGCTTTTATGTTTCGCTACGAAATCATACCGTAGTCGATACTGGTGGAGGGTTTGTAGCGCTCGCGTAGGGCTGCGAGTAGCTTGTTTTGGGGCGCAGCGAGGTGGGGGTCTTGGGCCAGTATCTGCTCGGCCACGTCACGAGCCTGCTGGAGAATCTGCCCGTCGGTCGAGAGCGATGCTATGCGCAGGTCGAAGGCCTCTCCACTCTGGCGTGTGCCGTTCACATCGCCCGCTCCGCGCAGTTTAAGGTCGAGCTCCGAGAGTTCAAAGCCGTCGCAGGTCTGCACCATCGCCTCGAGCCTCTTTTCGGCATCGCTCGACAGCTTGTCGCCACTCATCAGCACACAGTAGCTCTGGTTGCCCCCTCGGCCCACGCGACCTCGCAACTGGTGCAGCTGCGACAGGCCAAAGCGCTCGGCACTCTCGATAACAATCACCGTAGCATTGGGCACATCTACGCCCACCTCTATCACACTCGTAGCTACCAATATCTGGTTTACACCCTCGGCAAAGAGCCTCATCCCCTCGGCCTTGTCCTCGGGCGACATCTTGCCGTGAATGGCCCCCACTCGGTATTCGGGCAGGGGGAACTCTTGGGTTATGTGCTCAAAGCCATCGTAGAGGTTTTGGTAGTCAAGGCTCTCGGACTCCTTGATGAGCGGATAGACAACATATATTTGTCGGCCTTTGGCAATCTCTTTCTTCATAAAGCCAAAGAGTTTGAGCCTCATAGACTCCTTGAGGTGGTAGGTCTTTATGGGTTTGCGCCCTGCGGGCAGCTCGTCTATTACCGACACATCGAGGTCGCCATAGAGAGTCATTGCCAGGGTGCGCGGTATGGGTGTGGCGGTCATAACCAAAATGTGGGGTGTAACCTGATTTTTGGTCCACAACTTGGCCCTCTGCTCCACACCGAAGCGGTGCTGCTCGTCGATGACGACCATACCCAAGTTGTCGAACTGCACCCTGTCCTCAATCAGTGCGTGGGTGCCCACAAGGATAAGTATCTCGCCCGAGGCCAGGCGCTTCAATATATCTCGCCTTTCGGCCGCCCTGGTCGAGCCCGTAAGTACAGCCACACGCCCCTCGGTGGGGGTACCTGCAATCATCTTGGCAATAGAGGCGTAGTGCTGACGGGCAAGTATCTCGGTGGGGGCCATCAGACACGACTGGAAGCCGTTGTCGGCCGCCAGCAACATCGACATCAGCGCCACCATAGTCTTGCCACTGCCCACATCGCCCTGTAGCAGTCGGTTCATCTGGTGACCACTGGTGGTATCTTTGCGAATCTCTTTGACCACGCGCTTTTGGGCCTCGGTCAGTTTGAAGGGCAGGCGGTTTTCGTAGAAGTCAAGGAAGTGGTACCCAACTCGGGCAAAGACAAAGCCATTCTTCAGAGTGGTGCGCCCCGCCTTTAGGCTCACTATGCCGAGCTGAATACCAAACAGCTCCTCGAACTTGAGCCTGTACTGTGCGGCACGCAACTTTTGGGGCGAGGTGGGGAAGTGAATGTTCTCCAACGCCTCGGCTCGGCTCATAAGGCCCAGCTGGCGCACGACCTGCTCGGGCAGGGTTTCGCCAATGCGCCCCTTGACCTCCTCCCATAGAGTACAAACCAATCCGTAGATTCCCTTGCTGCCCAGGCCTGCGGAGGTCAGACGTTCGGTGGTGCCATAGACACCCTGCATACCGAAGTTGCCTCGGGCCAAGAACTTTTCGACCTGCTCAATCTCGGGGTGTACAAGGTTGGCCCTGCCGTTGAAGTAGGTGGGCTTGCCGAGCACCATATACTCGCGCCCCACCTCTATACGCTTCTCTATCCATTTGGCCCCCTGGAACCAGACCATCTCGATTTGGCCCGTCGAGTCGCCCAGCGTAACACTCAGTCGCTGCTTGCGCCCATCGCCCAAGTAGGCATAGCCCACAATGCGCCCCCTCAACTGCACAAAGGTCGAGGAGTTTTCCTCGGTCAGCTCGCCTATGCGATAGACCTTTGTGCGGTCAATATAGCGGAAGGGATAGTAGTGCAACAGGTCGCTTGCGGTGCGTATTCCGAGCTCCGCAGCCAGCAGTGCGGCACGCCTTTCGCCCACCCCACTCAAAAATTTTATCTCCATATCGGCTCGCATAAGGCAAAGATAACGCAAAATAACAGTATCTTTGCCTAAAATTGCAGGAAAAAATGGCACTTTATTGCAAATCACTCACCTCTTACGAGCGCCGAGCCACCCTCGATGCGCTTGTTGGCACCCACCACATAGGCTCCCAGTGGCCCGTAGCGGTGCAGACAATGACCAATACCAACACCGCCGACACCGACGCTTGCGCCGAGCAGATTGACCAGATTGCTGCCGCAGGTGGCCGCATCGTTAGGCTCACCACGCGCAACGAGAGCGAAGCCCAAAACCTGGGGCCCATTGGCCAGAGGGTACGCACCAAGTGGCCCGATGTGGCTCTGGTGGCCGACGTTCACTTCATCCCTGCCGTAGCCGCTGTAGCTGCCACCACCGCCGACAAGGTACGCATCAACCCTGGCAACTACAACGACCGCGGAGGTCGCTTCGAGGAGCTCATCGACCTCTGCCGCCAGAGGGGTGTGGCACTACGCATTGGTGTAAATCACGGCTCGTTGGCCAAAAAGATTTTTGACCTCTATGGCGACACCCCCGAGGGTATGGCCGCCTCGGCAATGGAGTTTCTGGAGCGTTGTCGCGCCCTGGACTTCCACAACGTGGTGGTTTCGCTCAAGTCGAGCAACGTGAGGGTGATGATTTACGCCTACCGACTGTTGGTAAAGGCTATGAACGAGGCTGGTATGGCCTACCCCATTCACCTGGGCGTGACCGAGGCTGGCAACCACACCGAGGGGCGCATCAAGTCGGCTGTGGGCATTGGCGCACTACTGGCCGACGGCATTGGCGACACCATCCGCGTATCGCTCACCGAGTCGCCTGCGGCCGAGATTCCTGCCGCCCAGAGCCTTGTGGCACACTACGCCCACCGAGGCCCCTGCCCAGAGTTTGCACCCGTAGATGAGGCCCAATTCTCGGCCTACGACTACCGCCCCCGCACAAGTGGCATCACTCCCGTACTGTGGAGCGAGCTCAAGCCCGAGGAGCAGGAGGGCTTTGAGGTCATCGAGGCCACAAGCGACTACCCCGTGCAGGAGTGGCGCAGCAAG
Organism: Tidjanibacter sp.; assembly: GCA_045543795.1. Lineage (GTDB taxonomy): Bacteria > Bacteroidota > Bacteroidia > Bacteroidales > Rikenellaceae > Tidjanibacter. Next base: position 43,574 of record JAZPXV010000028.1, on the reverse strand, counting down.
ATACTCTCTACAGCACACTCCAAACCCATCATTCTGCGCCGCCACTACACCACTGCCGACTACGACCAGTTTGCTATCGAGGCGGCTGCCGACCTGGGCGTGATGTTTATCGACTCGCTGGCCGACGGTATCGACCTCCGCAACGACAACTTCAGCCAAGAGCAGATAGACGAGATTGCACTGGGCATACTCCAAGCCGCTCGCGTGCGAATCTCGCGCACCGAATATATTGCCTGCCCCTCGTGCGGCCGCACCTTGTACGACATCGAGAGCACCCTGGCCGCCATCAAGGCACGCACCTCGCACCTTGTGGGGCTCAAGATTGGCGTTATGGGCTGTATCGTGAACGGCCCAGGCGAGATGGCCGATGCCGACTATGGCTATGTTGGCGGTCTACCCGACCACATTTCGCTCTATAGGGGCAAAACACTGGTGGAGCGCAATGTGCCTATGGCCCAAGCCATCGACCGACTGATAGAACTCATCAAGGCCGACGGCCGATGGGTGGAGAAGTAAAATTCAAGATTCAAAATTATAGGGAATTTAAGGACTCTAAGACCCTTAAAAACTTTCAATTTTCAATTTTCAATTTTCAATTTTCAATTCGTCGTTAGACGTTTGACGTTAGACGTTAGACTAAAAGAATATGAAGATACTGCCGTTAGCATACCTCGGTTCGATTGAGTGGTGGCGCGAGGCGCTCTCGCCCGATGCCGTTATCGACGTGGGCGAGCACTACATCAAGCAGAGCTGCCGCAACCGTTGCGAGATAGCCACCGCCGCAGGGCGTATGTCGCTCACAGCCAACGTGGTCAAGGGGGCCAGCATACACAAGCGAGCCCTCAAAGATATGCGCCTCGACTACTCCAAGCGCTGGCAGCACCAACACTCCGTAGCCCTGCGCTCGGCCTACCGCTCGTCGGCCTACTACGACTATTGGGCCGACCTGTTGGTGCCCTTCTACGAGCAGCCCCACGAGTGGTTATACGACTTCAGCCGAGGGCTGGCCGAGGTGGTCTGCCAGATTACGGGCCACCAGGGCGAGCTACGTTTCTCGGAGGAGTACCTCACAGCAGGCGAGGGCGACATAGACCTCAGGGGGCACGACTTTTTGGGCCCTCGGGAGGGTGGCCCCGACTACTGGCAGGTATTTATGGAGAAGGTGCCCTTTGAGCCCAACCTGTCGATAGTCGACTACCTCTTCAACGAGGGAAGAAACATTGAAGAATTGAAGCAAATGCGAGTAAGCGAGGGCAGAGGCTGCTTGCAGACTATGCCGAGCAGGAGCATTTTAGAGCAAGCGTCAGCTTGGTCAATTGAAAATTGAGAATTGAGAATTATTGCCTTTTCTTCCCAACGCTCCCAGAGACACCTATAATTCCTATAATTCCTATAACTCTTATTACCCCTATAACTCCTATAACTCCTATTACCCTTAAACCCCTATGTCTGAAGAGTTGATAATCTGTGGCAACAGCCGCGCAGAGCGCTACGCCACACTGCTGCCCCAAATCGAGGCCCTAACAACGGGCGAAACTAACCTTGTGGCAAACCTGGCCAACACCGCCGCAGCCATTCACCAGACCTTTGGCTTCTGGTGGGTGGGATTCTACCTGGTCGAGGGCGGCGAGTTGGTGCTGGGCCCATTCCAGGGGCCTATTGCCTGCACCCGCATTGGCTATGGCCGAGGGGTGTGTGGCACAGCCTGGCAGAGGGGGCAGACGGTGGTCGTGGAGGACGTCGAGCAGTTCCCAGGCCACATTGCCTGTAGCAGCGCCTCGCGTAGCGAGATAGTGGTACCCCTGTGGCGCGAGGGCAAGGTTGTGGGTGTACTCGACATCGACAGCACCAACGTGGGCGACTTTAGCCCAACCGACCAAGAGTGGCTCGAAAAGATATGCGAATTACTAACAAAGCAGGGCTAAAACTTGCCCCAGGGGCCTACAAATGACAAAAATAGACACCCAAATACTATTTTTTCTTGCAGAAAGAGTTACCTTTGCGGATACTAACAGACAACAACAACTAAATTTAATACTAACAACACAATTATGAAAAAGATTTTCCACTACCTGTTGGCATTTGCCACATTGAGCCTTGGCTTGTCTGCTTGCAACGATCCCGTTGAAGAGAACACAGAGACCGAAGCTGTATACCCCACCATTAGGGTTATCGAAGAGAGTATTGATATTATCCCCAGCGGCAATGCCGACGAGCCCACCACCTTCGACATCGAGGCCGAGGGTACTTGGACTATCGAGGCTCTTGACGAGTATGACTGGATTGAGATTACCCCTGCCACTGGCGAGGGCAATGCCACTCTGAACTTTGTTGCCAGCATCAACGAGACTGGCAAGGAGCGTTCGGCCGAGTTCTTGGTAAAAGAGAGCTTCGCCCCCATCAATGCCGACAAGCTTGGCAGCGCTGCCCAGAACAAAGAGATCGTTACCTACGAGTTCTTCATCACCCAGAACAAACTGGAGAGCAACCTGGGCGAGGGTACCTATGAGTTCATCCACGCCATTGTAGAGGGCAAGATGTTGGGCGAGAACACCCCCACCGTTGACAACTGGTTCAACGTAGACGAGCAGTTTGCTGGCATCACTATGAACAATGTCGATGGCAAGTTGCAGATTATTTCGCTCAGCGGCTCGGGCTTCACAGGCCTGCCCGAGGTTATGAACCTGCCCGAGCTGACCACCATCAGCTGCCGTGGCGCACAGATGAATTGCGAGCTTCCACAGGAGTGGAACACCCCAAGGTTGACCTACCTCAATATGGCTGTTTGTGGTCTTTACGGCCTCATTCCTGAGGGCTTGGCCTCGACCACTCCCAACCTGGTACAGATTTTCCTCGACCAGAACAACCTCTATGGCGCACTGCCTCACGAGTGGGCTGCAGGTATCAACACCCTGGAGGTGGCTATTTTGAACAACCACGCTAACAAAGACAAAGGCACCAAGTACTACGACTCGAAAGACAACTCGGCCCTGGGCTATCTGGTTCCCCGCACCCTCGACGTTCGTATGAACACCATTGGCGAGGACGGTAGCAACCTGAACGGTAGCGACGGCAGCCACCAGCAGGGCGACTACACCCAGCTGAAACTTGGTGGTGTATTTGAGGGCAACTTCGAGGGTTACGAGGCAGGCTGGGGCCAGCACCGCGTAATTGCTGCAGGCTACACCGACGACGAGTACACCTGGAACATCAGCCGTACCTTGTGGGATTCGCCTGCTGGTCACTCGAATATGGGCTACGAGGGTAGGATGCAGGCCATTCCTGCACAGATGATGACCTGGGACGAGGCTGCTGCCGATGAGTGGAGCGCAAAAGCCAAACGCCTCAACGACTCGCGCAACTTCGAGAAGTTGGACCAGACCGCCCCTGGCGAGTAGGGCCACAACGCTCAAATGTGCGGTCAAACCGACGGACAACCCCAACCAAGACCTCGCCCTGGCACAACGGCCTACAAAACGTCGCCAGAAGGTGCCAAGGCGGTCTTGTGATACAATTTTGCTATTTTATGATACAATTTTGCAATTTCGTAACCACCGAATGTGATACTTTTGTATCGTAAAGGGTGTGTCCATACGCCACCCACACAACTAAAACGAAAATTAACCAAACCAATTAACCATTTTATTCACTTAATTCATTTTTTCAAATCATTATGAAAAAACTTATGTACTTGGCAGCAATTGCTGCAATCGCATTGGTTAGCTGCAAGGAGCCCGTGGCTCCAGAGCCTGTAACTCCTGTGTTCCCCAATGCTCCCAAAGTAGTTGAGGAGGTTCTGGACGCCAGCCCCCTGGGTACCGAAGAGACTCCTCTTACCCTGGCTATCGAGGCTGAGGGCGCTTGGAAAATCGAGGCTTTCGAGGACTACGACTGGATCGAGGTTGCTCCTACCAGCGGTACTGGTAATGCAGAGCTGACCTTCACCGTTCAGGCAAACGACACCAAATCGCAGCGCTTGGCCGAGTTTGAGGTTAAAGAGACTCTGGTAGCTACCAACGCAGACGCTGTTACCAGCGACGATCCTACTACCAAAGAGGTTAAGACCTATGTTATCACCGTTAACCAGGTTAAACAGGAGTCGAATATGGCCGATGGTACCCTCGCATTCTTGCAGGCTATCGTTGAGGGCAAACTGCTGGGCGACCAGACCCCCACTGTTGCTAACTGGTTCAACGTACAGGAGTCGTTCCCTGGCATCACTTTCGTAGGTGTTGACGGTGGCAAACAGGAGATTCAGTACATCTCGGGTGCTCCTCTGACTGGCTGGCCTGAGGTTATGAACCTTCCTGAGCTGAAAGAGATCCGCGAGGCAGATCAGCCCGGTTTGGAGGGTAAAACCTTCCCCAAAGAGTGGAATACTCCTAAACTCGAGCAGGTATGGATGGCTCGCTCTAAAATGACCGGTATTATTCCCGAGGGCTTCGGCGCAACCACTCCTAACCTCTTCCAGATCTTCTTGGATGGTAACAATTTCTACGGCCACTATCCTCACGTATGGGCTTCGGGTGCCAACGGTGGTACTGGCAAATTGGAGGTTGCTATTATGGCTAACATCGGCAACAAGAAATCTGAGGATCAGGATAAACTGCCTATCGTAAGTACTGATAGCTACCGTATGGGTTACCTCGTTCCCCGCACCCTCGACGTTCGTATGAACAACTACGTTGACGGCAACCGCGTTCACAGTGCAGAGACTGGTTACAGCCAGGGTGATGGTATGCAGATCAAACTCGGTGGTGTATTCGAGCAGAACTACGATGGTTACGAGGCTGGTTGGGGCCAGGATCGCTACGTTAAGTTTGGTGGCGGTGCTGCTGACGACCTGACTACTTGGAACGACGAGCGTTACCTCGTTGAGGGTGAGAACAAACACCCCGCATACTTCTCGAACTTGGGCTATCCTGGCATGTGTATCGCCATTCCTCAGGTTCTGGTAGAGTGGGACGAGGCTGCTGCTGAGGCTTACAACAAAGCTGCTGCTGCTATGTAGAGATAGTTGTTTGGTGCTTGGCCCTGGGCCAAGTACTGCAACTAAAATAGATTTCCCCTTGCTCAAAATTGTTTGGGCGAGGGGATTTTTTATGCCCTTACCCCAGCGTGCTTGCGCCCTGGTAGTAGGAGATATAAGAGGAATAAGAGCTATAAGAGCTATAAGAGATATAGGAGATATAGGAGTTCATAAAACTCCCTAAAGGCCTTAAAGACCCTAAAGCCCTTAAGGACCTTAAGGATAATAAGGACAATAAGAGGCCTGTAGGGGCCATCGAAGTTGGTGGGCTGGTAGTTGACCAGGAGCATAAAGAGGGCAAAAAACAGGAGCAGAAAAGGCGGTCAAAAAGGAGTTGCAAAGGGCGGTGCAAAGTGCGGTGCAAAAAGGAAGCAACAATAGCGCAGCAATGGCACAAAAATGGCGCAACAATAGCGCGACAATAGCGCGACAATGGCGTAGTAGCAATGACTCAAGATAGCGCCAGCAATGGCGTAACAATGGCGTAAATAGAAACAGGTCAAATGACTCCCACCCCTACATAATAGCCCTACCCACTTTAAGCCACACACATCATAACTTATAAAACAAAAAACTGGGGGCGACATCGATTGATGTTGCCCCCAGTCTTGGGTATTTACCCATCGGCTCACAAATGAGCCGATGGGCTACATAAATGCTATACAGCTGACTACTGTGCAGGTGCGGTTACATAGGGAACCTCTACCCACATCTCATAAGTACCAGGCTCGTAGAAGGTAATCTTCGAACGCAGACGTACATACCACGATTTGCTCTTATAGCTCAACCAGGCATCGTCCCATTTATTGTTGTAACGGAACTCACCACTATCGGTCTTCGACTTATCCTTAGTATCGGCTTTGAGCTGCTCGTAGTTGAAGTTGTTATAGTCAAAGAATACCTCACCCTTCATATACGACAGAAGCGCCTCGTTACCTACAGGCCAGGGAGTGATGGGGAACGACAAAGTCATCCACTCTGCCGAGTCCTCACGACCAGTCGAGTGGTCGATGTAGCTCTGGGTACCATCGGTGTAGGTGGTGTACTTCGAAGGATCGAATACGTTGCCATTGTCATCAACAAATTTGAACTTGAAGACAATACCAGTTGCAGGCTCGTTAGACACTTTCTTCAGGTGGTCGCGCATCTTCAAAGTTACGCCCTTCTTACCCTCGAAAGTATCGTCGCCATTCTCCAAAGCGGCCTTCCAACCAGTGAAGTTCACACCATCGGTCTGGTTCTGCACGTCGTAGTAGGGGAAGTAGTTGGTAGGAGTGCCAGTGGTGGCATCCTCACCAACACAGCAGATACCATTGGTAATCTCCTCTACATAGAAGTTCATTGCATCACCAACTTTGAATTTGATAATAGCATAGTCCTCCAAGAGAACGGTACCTTTCGAGTTGGTCATGCTAACGTCGATGTGGTAAACATCGCCATCCTCAAGACCCTCAATCTCGCTGGTAGCCTCCAATGCGATCAGCTGACCATTCACCTCGTTGATGATGATGGGCAACTTCTGTACATCGGTAATCTTCGAGAGTACCTGCTCAACAGTCTTGTCGGTCAAATAGTTGTAAGGAGTAATCCAAGCCATTGTTGGGAAGGTCTGCAAGAACTGGTCGTTGTGAGTAAACGTGCCATCCTCATTGGCCTTGCGAGCACCAACAATCTCAAAGTGGCAGGGCTGAGTCGAGTTGTCCAACCAAGCCACATCGCTCTTAACCTTGCTACCTACGGCCACATACATAGTATCTGCACCTTTCAGGTAGATGTTGGGGCCGATATAACCAACGTGCTCAGGAGCCTGGAAACACGACGAAAGGCTAGTAAGGCAAAAAGCTGCAATTAATGCAATTTTTATTACGTTTTTCATATCTGTTTCAGTAATTTAATGATTAGAGAGGAGTGTCATCACTTCTGGTGCCGTAGAACAACAGGGTGTGAGCGTGCAGACGCTCCTGATAAGTATTGTCAGCTACATAGAGAGTGTGAATAACACCAGTAGAGGTCTGAATGTCCGAATAGTACATTGCATAGTACTGGTCGCACTCGCTACCCTCGTAACCCAGGTCGGTACGATCGGTCAAAACGGTCTCCCATTTCTTACCAATCTTAAACAGAGCGTGGATTACATAAGGCTGCTGCATCAAGAAGTTGGCATACTGGTAACCTGCACCAGGACGGCCGTCGCCATCGTAAGCAGCATTGGGGTTGGTCGACACCTTGTCCAGAGTGAGCAATACCTCCTGCTGGGTGGTAATAATCTCGGTCTGGTACATTGTCGAGGGCTTGGTGGGTTTCAGAGCTTCAATCTCGTCCTCCGACTCGCTGGGCCTTACAACATCGGGCTCTTTGGGCTCTTTGGGCTCTTTGTTGTCGTTCTCCTCGAGATACTCGTCTTTCTCCTCCTTGGTCATAGTCTGCCACTCGGCCCACAACGCTGCAGCGTCATCATACTCTTTCCATTTATTGAAGCGGCCGCTCAAGTCGTCATAAACCTCCTGATCTTTGACATACTTGGCATACTCCTCGGTGTACAGATACTCGGGCTCTTTGCTATCCTCGTCTTCGGGATCGAATGCAGGGTTGGGTTTGTTTACAACCTTCTGGAAGGGCAACGATTTGATAATAACACCACCCTCGTTCTCCTCCAAATATGCACGGTCAATCTTCACATCGGGGAAGATGTACATATTCATCTGCTGGAGCTCAAAGTCGGTCATCATATCAAGAGTCCACTTCTCAGCGTCGGGATACTGCTCCTTCCACTCACGCTGGCGGTTAATCGAGTTGTGACGACGCACAAAACGGTTGATTGCATACTGGGTAGGCGCAAGAATAGTTGCACCCTCGAGGTTTACTTTATCCGCCAGACCTGCCCTCTCAAAGAGAGTTGCCACATTCTCGGTGAGCTCGTCCTGAGCCAACCACTCCAACGAGGTCATGTGGGTAAAGTCATTGCTATTGATTGTGCCACCAACAATCTCGCCATCGTTAGGATCACAAGCTGTGAGCGAAACAAGAGCGAAAATGATTGCGCAATTTTTAATTATCTTTTTCATTTTCCGTATCGTATTAAATATTACCATATGGTTTTACCATTCCAGTAGGGAGTCTGCTGAACCTGGGCATTCATCGAAAGCACGCTCGACGATACTGGCCAGTAGTAACCCTCCTGTTTGTATTTCAGCGCACTCATCAGGTAGTCATTGGGGAACCAGTTGTTACGAACGAAGTCGTAGTAGAGGTAACCCTCACCAAAGAGCTCGCCACAACGCTGAGTCAGAATCTCATCCATCAGCTCCAGTTTGCCCGAATAGCTCTTCTGGCCTGCGCGAGCGCGAATCTGATCAACAATCTCGATAGCTTTTGCATCCTTGTTGTCCTTTGCATAAGCCTCGGCCAGCATCAGCAGAGCGTCGGTGTAGCGGAATACAGGAATGTTGCAAACAGCAAAGTAGGGAGTGTACTCATCCTGCTCGGCATACGAGTCGAGCGAGAACTGTGCATACTTGGTCATCCAAGTAACCATGCTACGGTCGTTCTCATCGGTACCAGCATCGTTCACAGCATTGTTGTAGAGCGACTCCCATGCATCGAAGAACAGGTTAGGACGAATGTCACCACTCTGGGTATCAAAGTCATACTCGGGATAGAGTTTGCTCTTCTGCGAGTAGGGGATAAAGTTGATGTTACCCGAACGGTCTTTCTTCTCATCACCATTGGTGGGCTCCATTTTGCAGGTCAGTGCAGTTACGCCACCATAGTCGGCACGATACGACTCGTTAGCCTCGGGGTTGATGTTGAGCTCAAAGATAGCCTCGCACGAAGCGCCTTTGTAGAGAGCTTTAACATTAGCCTCGTCGTAAGGAATAAGCGAGTAGCCACCATTGTCGCGCAGATCCTCCAGAGCGGTAATTGCAGCTTTGATGTACTGCTTGGGCTCCATCTTCTCCTCACCAATCAGAGCGTTAATCTCCTCGTCGCGTTTGTCGCGGTTGGTCAGGAAGTTCATCCACAAGTTAGCGTGGCCTGCCAAAGCAAGTGCCGAACCCTTATTTGCGAAAATACCCCACTCGGCCGAACCAGGTTTGCCAAACTCGAGGTACTCGATAGCCTTGTTTACGTCCTCCAGAACCTGCAAGCAGATCTCAACGTCGTGGTTACGAGGTACGGTGATGGGCACCAACTCCTCATTGATAACCTGGCCCGACGACTCGATAACGTCTACTACCAGAGGTGCGTTACCCCAGATGCGAGCAATGTCAAAATATACAAGTGCGCGCAGGAAGTAAGCCTCACCCAAGATGCGCTGTTTAGCGCCAGTCTCAAATCGGCTCTCGTCGATTTTCTCAACGCGATCGATTACAAGGTTAACCTGCGAGACAACTTTGTAGAAGCTCGACCAATCGGCCATACCCTCCAAAGCGCCCCACATTTTGTTCCTACTGTTTGGATCACCAAACACACCCTCTGTATAGAGCTGATCGGAGCTACCTCCGGTCCAACCATGTTTCAAGAAACCGGTGGTGGCATCTGCTCGGCCAAACCAGTTGTCCGAGTTAACCATCAGACCGCGATACAGCGAGTAAACACCGCCCAAACCAACCTCGGCATCGGCCTGTGTTTTCCAAAATACGTCGTTATAGATCAAGTTTACCTGAGTAGGATTCAGGAAGTCCTGGCATCCGGTAAGGGTAAACACCGACGCAATTACCAATATAATTTTCTTTACTACTTTCATAATGCTCCTTAGATTTTAGAATTGAAGTTGGAGACCAAGCTGCAAGGTTTTCGAGATAGGATAGCCGCTACCATTGTAGTGACCAGTACGCGAAATCATACGGGGGTCAGATACCGAGCTGCGCTTCCACATCAGAAGGTTGGTACCAGTTGCATATACGTTGATACCACGCATGTTCAGTTTCTCTACCCACGACTTGGGCAGGTTGTACGATACTGTAATGTTGTCAAGGCTCCAGTAATCACCGGGCTCCAAGTACATCGACGACATACGGAATGCGCGGCAACCACCACCCTCCCAATAGTTAACGTAAATCATAGGATAGTACGAACCATCGTTAGGAGCCTGCCAGAATTTAGAATCATCAAATTTATAAAGAGCATACTGCAAGAAGGTTGCTGCATCGTCGAAACGACCCAACTGCTCCTGCAGGGTAGTGTTCACGATGTGGTGACCAAATGCAAACGAAGTCGACACGCGAACCTGCAGATCTTTGTAGCGGAAGCCAGTGTGCAAACCACCAGTGATCTTTGGCTCTGGAGTCTTACCCTCGATAATCTTCACATCGTTACCATAGTTAGCACCATCAACCTGGTAGTCACCGTTCACATCGGTAAAGATAGGCATACCAGGGAAGATACGGCCCTGCAGACCGAGTGCCAAACCTGCATCTGCATACAGGTACGACAATGCGTTACCAGTGAAAGGATCTACGGGCAGATCGTCAAAGTTGTCCAGCGAACCGAGATACTCGGGCATATAGTACTGGAATGCGGGCGAACCCTCTACGAATGCGTAGTACTCGCCGCTGTTGATATAGTCTTTACCACCGTTACCCAGTTTAGCAATAACAGTCGAGGTACGACCCAAGTTCAAGGTCCAATCCCACTGAATCTGGCTGTTACGGGGGAACAGATAAGCGTTGATAGCAACCTCATAACCGTTACCGATCATATCAACGAGGTTCGATTTCAACGACGAGAAACCTACATACGAAGGAAGCTGCGAGGTATAAACCATACCCGACAGATACTTCGAGTAGATATCGGCGGTGATGTTCAATCGACGATCAAAGAACTCCAGGTCGATACCGTAGTTAATCTCCTGCGAACGGCTCCACGAAAGGTCGCGGTTAGCAATCTTGTTGAAGTCCGAAATCAGAGCCAACTGACCACCGTAGGTCTTGATATCCATCTTGTTCATCGTCAAGTTACCCAAACCTGCACCAATGTTGCCCAGTGCGATAAGCGAGTTGTACTGCAACAGAGGATCGTAGTAGATATCACCCGAGGTACCATACGATACACGGATCTTACCGAAGTCGAGGTAATCCTCAGCGAACTCCATAAACTCCTCCTCCGAGAATGCCCAGTGAGCTTTTACCGAGGGGAAGGTCGCCCATTTGTTGTTGGCACCGAAACGGCTCGAACCGTCGGCACGGAACACTGCCTCGAGTTTGTAGCGGTTACCCATATAGCCATACGACAACATGGTGAAGAACGAGAGCATATTGTTCTTAACGATATCCGAGTATGCCCAGGTATCCTCTTTCTTGTAACCCTGAACTACGTTCAGATAGTCCGAAGTACCATTCTGAGCCTCAACCCTCAACTGGTTCATAACGCTCGAGTTAACCTCGGTACCAACCATTGCTACAAGACCGTGCTGGTTCTCGCTACCGAACTCTTTGGTGTAGTTAATAACCGAGTTGGCATTCAGAGTGGTGTTGATACTCGACGAAGCGTAAGCGTAGCTCATATTGTCCTGACGAGCGCTCGAGGGGATGAAGTAGTCACGACGACCGAAGTCCATAACCAACGACAACTGGTTGTCCCACGAGAGGTTCTCGGCCAACGATACACGCAGAGTCTCACCAATCGAGAGGCTGTGCGAGAGGTTGCTATTGTAAGCATCGCTCAGCTGACCGCTCAACTGCGAAATCTCGTCGGGAGTACGATAGAACAACGACGAAGGCAGCGAGGTGGGCGAAGTAGGCATAGCCTTCATCTGGTCGTTCAGACCACCCTCACGATCCATCTGGGTGTAACGGAGTACAAACTCGTTACGAATCTTCTTGGTTACGTCGGTTACCAAGCTTGCCTGCAAGTTGGTACGGCTCAGGCCATAACCAACAAGCACACCTTTCTCATTGTAATGACCGATACTTACACGATACGAGTTCGAGTTGGTACCGCCCTCCAACGAAAGGTCGTAGGTCTGGTTAGTACCAGCGCGGTAGAACATCTCCTGGAAGTCGTAAGCGTTGTTGAAGTAGGGGTTGTACTTATCGGTAAGAACGTGACCGAGGGTGTGGCTCATCATCTGGGTGTTGTTCCTCACGTCCCAGCCCCACCTATCCTCGCTCAGACCCGAGTGGGTAAAGAGGTTCGAGATAGTTTTCTCGATAAGAGCAATCTTAGCCTCACGCTCCTCCTGACCTACATAAACGGGCAGTTTAGCAGGTTTCTCGATGATACCCTGGGTAATACGAGCGGTGATACGAGGTTTACCACTGGTACCCTTGCGGGTGGTGATGATAACTACACCGTTTGCACCACGCGAACCGTAGATTGCGGTTGCTGCAGCATCTTTCAAGATGTCGATCGACTGGATATCCTGGGGGTTCAGCGACGAGAGGAAGTCGTTATCGGTTACGTTGTAACCTGCCAGATCCTGCAGTGCCATAGGAATACCGTCAACAATGTACAGAGGGTTACTAATACCAGTGATGTCGTTCGACGACGAGAGCGAGGTGTTACCACGGATAACCAGACCCGAACCCGAAGCACCAGGAACACCACTACGGGTTACGGTCTGCATACCTGCTGCCTGACCTGCCAGCATATTTGCCAGCGAAACCGATGGGTTGTTCTCGATCTGCTTCATATCGATCTTCGCAACCGAAGCCGACACGTCGCGCATACTCTGGCGAGTATAACCGATAATTACAACGTCCTCCATGCGCTGAGCGTCCGATTCCATAATTACGGTCATCATCTTCTCAGCTACCAATTCCTGCTCCTGGTAACCCAAGAACGAGAAAACAAGAGTAGAGTTCTGTGGTACGGTCAGCGAGAAGGTACCATCACCTTTCGAGGTGGTACCACCTGTTTCCTGACCTTTAACCATCACTGTTGCACCTGGCAGTGGCGATCCTTCGCTGTCGATGATCACACCACTAACCGAGATTGTTTTCTGCTGTGCATAAGCCTGCTGTGGTGCTGCGAGGAGTACCATCAAGCTCATTGCCAAAGCAGCGAAACCGAACCTTTGCAACAATCCTTTACGACCATTGAGTCGTGATTGTAGAGTTCTTCTCATAATGTTTTGTTTGTTTAGTAATGAATTTTGGTTAATTGGTTAGATTTATATGTTGTTTATGTGTGTTGTTTCCAATCACTACTTACTTTTCACATCTCTAATCCACATTAATTCTCTGTGTGCTTTGGGCGTGGGGGCCGACACCTTTTATATATTATAATGACGCCCCCCAACTTTTTCGTTCGCCTATCGCTCTTTCTCGAGCAGTGGAATCTCCGACACACGCAGGGTAGTACAGCCATAGGGCACCAGGGTAATGGTCTCTACGGGCTCTTGCTTGTTGCTGGGGCCATAAATCATACGACCATAGGGCAGAGGGCCTGCCATATTGTTGTACAGGGTCCACTTCGGAATCCTCTTGGCCTTAACCTTAATCTCAATGGGGTTGTTCTCCAGATTCCAATACCAGTTGTTGGCCAGCTTCTCCTCGTTTATCACAACCTCCATAGCCTCTTCGGGTTTGTTGGTATCGAAGTATACCAGACCGTAGTTCCAGGGGGTAGTGGGGTGAACCTCAAAGTAGGTCTTGCCATAGATAGCATCTGCGGGATCGGTAAACTTCTTCTCAATCCACTTCTCGCCCACCTTAACGGCATATACCAGAGGACCACGCTCAACCGATACCGACTGCTCGTACCACTCGTCAACCTTCAGGCTCATAGGCATAGTCAGCTCCACAACGTCGCCACTCTTCCAGGTGCGCTCGATTACGCTCACCTTACCGCTCTCGACTGCTGCCTCAACAGCCTCGCCATTTACGGTCAACTGAGCATCTTTAGCCCACGAGGGGATGCGCAGGCTCAAGGGGAAGCAAACCTCCTCTACGCCCTCGGCCAGAGCCACGTTGAATTTAATCTTGTCATCCATAGGATAGCAGGTATCCTCGGTGATGGTAACCTCTACCCCACCCCTAACCTTTGCAGTAACCTGCGAAGGCGAGTAAACCAATGCGGCCAGACCGCCATCGGGAGTTGCGTACCACAAGTTCTGGGTGAACTTGGGCCAGCCCTGGTGGAAGTTGCAGGTGCAGCAGGGGTAACCAGTCAGCAGACCGAACACCAGGTCGGTCTCGCCGTGGTTGATGTCGAAGTTGTGCAGCGAGCGCGAAACCTTCACCTGGTTAGCCTGCTGGAAGTACTGACGAGCCATAAAGTCGTCGGTAATCTGCGTGGGCAGTGCATTGAAGGCCACCTTCTCCAGGTGGTCAACAAACTCCAGGTCGCCAGTCACCTTAATCATCTCCTCCAACGAGAACATCAGCTCAACAGCCGAGCAGAGCTCCGAACCCTGAGTGGGGTTGTTGCCGTGCAGGGCCTCGTCACCGCCGTACATACCGTTAGCAAAGCCATTGTATTTGCGAATATCCTCAAAGCCCTGTTTCACAGCGTCGAGATACTTCTGCTCGGGGCGGTGCTGCCAGTAGATTACGGGCTCTTTGATACCCTGCGCCAAGTTTACGCAGTGAATAGTGTTGAGCTTCTGCAACTTATCAGTCTCGAGCACAAACTCGGTGTAGTCGAAGCTCTGCTCGTGCAACAGGTCGCTCAAATCGAGTAGCCACTCGTCGCCCGTGATGTTGTAGAGCCACAACACAGCCTGCAGGTTGTCGCAAGCGCGATACTCGGCCCAGAAGGTCCAGTTACCCAGGGGGGTAGTGGGCAGAGTCTCGAGCTGATAGCGGAAGTATTTGGTCATAAAGTCAATAACCCTCTGGTCGCCAGTTGCCGAGTAGTGCTGCTGCAAGATTTTGAGCACCACCATACGGGGCCACCAGTCGTGCGACCAGGTGCGCTGCAAACCCCTCTCGTACTCGTAGTCGGTAGTGGGGCCAAAGAAGCCACTCTCCTGCTGGCTTGCCAGGGCCCACTCAACCCAGGGTTTAACCTTCTCTTTCAGCTGGTCATCATCGAGGATATATGCCAATGGAAGGAGGCCATCAATCCAGTAAGGACCTCGCTCCCATTGGTCACCATCTCCTCCTAACCAACCGTTTCTCTCTCCTACAACCTCGGGATAGAGCACGTCCATCTGCGACGACAGACCTGCACTCTGGCGCTCCAATGTTTCGAGCAGCCAGCCGCGAGCCTCGATAGCGCCCAGGGGCAGAGCTATGTAAGGCCTCTCTTGCAGAGGTGCGCGGTTGCCAACGTAGAGCTGCTCCTGCTGGGCGCTGTCGCCACCCTTGCAAGCAGTACCTACTGCCATCAACAATCCGCACATAGCCAAAATAGTTGTTCTAAATTTCATAGTCTATCGTTAGTGAGTATTCTCTGTTTGGTATTCACTACTCGTTGTATTTAACCCAAACCTCCATCTTGCCTGCCTCGCGGTTATCCCAAGCGTAGTAGGGGATGAATTTGATGGTCTGTTTGCCACTCTGTGCAGTGATGGTCTGGATGCCACCCAACAGATCGGCCTCGAACTGGGTCGAGTAAGTGGTCTCGGGGGTCAGCTCAACCTTGTCGAACTTCTTGTTATCAACCTCCTCGATACAGTATACCAGAGGACCACGCTGAATAGCCCTGCGGCCTACGTTAGCCAACACGCGGTCGTCGGCCTTAACAACCTCAACAGGCATATCCATATTGTAAGCAACCTTGTCGCCAGCGTTCCATACGCGATCAACAACCAGGTAACCACGGTCGTTAGCAGCCTCGTAAGCCTCGCCATTTACGGTCAGAGTGTAGCTCTTGCACCACTCGGGCAGACGGAACCTGATGGCGAACTGCTCGCCCTCCTTCTCGGGGGTAACGGTCAGCAGAGTTGCGCCCTCCCAGGGGTAGTTGGTCTGCATATCCAGCGCAACGGTCTGTTTGCCAACCTTAATCTCGCTCTGGCTGCCTACGAACAGGTTAACCCAGATAGCGTTCTCCGACTGTGCGTAAACATAGCCGCCAATCGAAGGCAAGAACCTCGAAATCTGGCTGGGGCAGCAAGCGGTGCCATACCAAGCCCTACGGTGGTGTTTGCCAGCCGAGTAGAGGGGGTTAACATAGAAGAAGCGGTCGCCCGAGATCGAAACGCCAGCAAGTGCGCCATTGTACATCGAACGCTCAACAACATCGGCATAACGAGCATCGCCCTTGAACATATTCATCCTCTGATTCCACATAACCATACCCACCGAAGCGCAAGTCTCGCAATAAGCGCTCTCGTTGGGCAGGTCGTAAGGTACGGTGAAGCCCTCGTTCGAGGCCGACGAACCGATACCACCAGTGATGTACATACGGGTCAGCACTACATCGTCCCACAGGCGGTCCAGAGCTGCCAAGTAGGTAGTGTCGCTGGCTGCCGACGAGTAGTCGGCCATACCAGTGAAGAGGTACATAGCCCTCACGCTGTGGCCGTGGATACTCTCCAGATCTTTAACGGGAACATTGTCCTGATAGTAGTCCCTGTTCAGAACGCTGTGATTCCAAGCATCCCAGGTACCACGACCCTGACCACGCTCCTCGAGCAGGCGGTGAGCAAAGTTCAGATATTTCTTCTCGCCAGTGATGCGGTAGAGTTTTACCAGGGCGAGCTCAATCTCCTCGTGACCAGGAACCCAGTGGTTGTCGCCTGTGCCCCACATATCATACATGTGGTCAGCAAACCTTTTTGCCACGTTGAGCAGTTTGTCTTTGCCGGTTGCATTGTAGTAAGCGATAGCAGCCTCGATAAGGTGGCCACCGCAATACATCTCGTGCATATTCATATCGGTCCAGCGTTTGTCATAGTCGCCCAGGGTGTAGTAGGTGTTCAGATAGCCATCCTCCCTCTGTGCGCCAGCAATCTTCTCGATAATGCTGTCAACCCTTGCCTCAACCTCGGCATTGGGGTTGTTCATCAGCGAGTATGCGGCACCCTCAAGAGCCTTGTAGAGATCCGAATCATCATAGAACACGCCCCTAAACTCGCCTTCCTGCATACCTGCAGCTACTGCAAAGTTGTCAACACGACCAGTCTCGAACTCGCACTGGTTCAAGCAAGCCTGCAGGGTAACCTCGGCGTGGGTTTTCAGGCGAGGCTGCCAGAAGTTGTCAGTAATCTTCACCTGCGAGAAGGCAACGGGCTGGTTCTGCTCCAACACCACTTTGCTTTCACACGAAGTCAGAGCCACAAGGGCTGCAACGATGAGAGTAAGTTTAGTAAATTTCATAACTTTTGTTTGAGTTTTTAGTGTGTATTGAGTTTTAGTATTTGCGTCTTTTTTCGGCTTGATTTGGCCCTGCCCGCGTACATAATGCGCACTCGCACGCGCACGCACGCACAATGCACGATTTCACCATAGCAAGGTACGGAGAAATCTTTGGCCAAAAAGAAAAAATTGTATCACAAAATAGTAATTTTGATGCACAGCACCCCCTCTGGGCACTGCACACCACTACAAAACCCACAAACAGGGCGAGATTCACCGCTCAATAGGGGTGAATCTCGCATCTGTTTTAGTAAGGCATTGTATACAGGCCACCCTCATAGAGTGCCCTCAACTCGGCCTCTTTCTTCAGGGCCTCGTTGTAGTTTACGACATAGTGCCACCAGTTGTTAAGGTGCAGGTCGTTGGGGTCAACAGTGTTCAGACCCTTGAAGTGGGGCAGGTGACCGAGGAAATACATCATCCAACCAACGTGAGCCTTGTTCATAGCGCCATAACCCCACTCGGTCACATTCATCGTGCGAGCATTGCGGGGATCGCCAGCCAGGTAGGGATAGTCAAACCACTCGTCGGCGTAGCTCTTAATGTTGGTGCCATTTGCAAAGTCATAGTCATAGGTACCATTTGGTGGGAAGTGAACCAGACCCACCTGGGCATAACCAGGCTCAAACTTCTTCCACAAGCCCTGGTGAGCGTAGTACTTCTCCCAAGCCTTGGCGGTCTCTTTGCTCTTAACGTGGTTGTAGAGGTGAGCATCTGAAGGCTGGCCATAAACCTTGTGCATAATCGACTCAACCCTGTGGCCAAAGCTCTCCAGAGCGCACTCAACACCGCGCTCGTAGTTGTACCACATAACAATTGCCAAGTCCTCGCAAGGTGCTCCCTGGTTGGTACCGATACCGCTCGAGTTGCACCAGAAGGCGCCCTTACCAATCATCCTCGACTCGTTGCAGCAGGTTGCGGGGTGCGAGCAGAACCACACCTCGTGAATCTCGCCAGCATCGCGTTTCTCGCCAAAGCCATAGTGATTCATCAGGCCAACGTAGTCAAAGCTACACCTTGTCTCGGGGAATCGGCCAGGGCCGTCGTTGTTGCCTGCATCGAAGCACTCCATAAAGTCCTCATAGGTAACATAGTCCTTCTCGGTCGAGGTGCTGGTCTTGGTGTAGTATGTAAAGCACTGCTCAATCCAGTGCTCCTCAACAATCTCAAACTTAACGGCACCGTGAGTAGCCTTGTTGAGCGAGTCCAGAATCTCGTGGGTGTGAGTCTGGGGGTTGCGCCAGTGATAAACCTCGTGCAAGCGTTTGCCGTCCCTCACCACGGGCGAGTCGTAAACGCAAGCCACCTTGATGACCAACTGGTCGGCAATGCGCTCCTCGTATGGGGTATCGGGAGTGCCTATGCGGCGCTCCAAAACCAACTTGCGAGGCTCGCACTTGGCAGTTTTGGTGCGGCTACTGAGCTCAACCTTCCAGTAGATGGTCGACGAAGTATTGGCAGGTTTCTTCCACTCCTTCATCAAGTCATCAATATCGGTTGCAGCGATAGTTTCGGTAGTTCCGGTTGCGATAATCTTGTGTGGATCTTCAAAATCCTCGGTTGCCGACAACAAGAGTCTATATCCCTTAATATCCTCCAGCTCTTCCCACTCAAAGGTGAGCTCTTCGATCTCATTCAGATCAAAAGCCGCATCATCGGCGGGGCTGGTGAGCATAATTTCGGGCTCAACAACCTCGGGGACTTCGGGCTCCTCTGGGGTTACAGGCCCCTCGTTGGGCTCTTGGCACCCTGCGAGTGCCAAGAGTCCAGCCATCATCATAGACCACATCATAAACTTCTTCATATTATTATCTCCATTGATTCTGTTTATCGTATCCTACTACTCTGCACTACTTGCAGTCCAGCCCATCTCTTCTCTCAACTTAGCCTCCAACTTCATGGCGTTCTTGTAGTCGTAGCAGTAGAGCCACCAGTTGTTCAGGTGACCATCTACGGGGTTGAGGCCCTTGAAGTGAGGCATGTGGCCGAAGAAGTAGATCATATAACCCCACTGGTAACCACCTTTGTGGCTCCACTCTTTGGCGTTCACCCTCTTGGCTTTACGCTTGTTGAGGGTCAGACGAGGATAGTTGTACCACTCGTCGGCATAGGTGTAGGCATACGAATCCAGCAGGTGGTAGTCGTAGTCGGCGATACCGTTTGGTGGGAAGTGGCACAGACCGATGTGGGCATAACCCTTCTGGTCTGCAAACTTGCCGTTACCGTAGTTCATGATGTAACCGAAGTAGCGCTCCCAGTTGTTCAGCTGCGACTCTTTGTACTTCTGCTCGTAGAACATATAGAACTCTTTGCCTACGCCATCATAAACGGCCCTCATCATCGACTCGAAACGGTGACCGAAGCTGTGCATTGCAAGGTCGGTGGTGCGCTCGTAGTTGTGGAACATTACGCAGATGAAGTCGTCGCACAGGTCGGGACGGTTGATACCGCCCGAGTTGCACCAGAAGGCATCCTTACCAATCAACCTCGACTCGTTCATACCGCAACCAGGGTGGGTGTATACCCATACATCCTGCACCTCGTTGTTGCGACGCATCTCGTCGAGTTTGAAGTCTTTAACCAACTGAACATAGTCGTAGTCGCACACGCCGTCGGGGGTACCTTTCTCGCAGTAACCCTTAACGAAGTTCACGTCGATATACTCGCCAGCATTCTTGCCAAACTGATTGTTTCTGGCGGTCGAGTAGAAGATCTTGTTGTTGTATTTTGCCAAAATCTCGGGATCGTCGGTGTGGAACTCGTCTACAATCTCGTATTTAACGCGACCGTTGGCAGCCTCTTCCATCGACTCGATGTACTCGTGGAGCTGAACCTCGGGATCGTTCCATTTTACACCCCTACCGATGCGGTAAACCTCGTGCATACGCTGGCCCTGCTCGTTTACGATGGGGTCCTCGTAGATTACAACAACCTTAACGGTGATAGGATCGGCCAGACGCTCCTCGTAAGGAATCCAGAAGCGAGGATCTTTGCGCTCGATGCTCAAGCGACGAACATTAATCTCTTTGTCACACTCGCCGATGGGCACAATGCGCCAGTAAACCAGTGCGGTCGACTCGGCCTCAACGCCCAGGTTCTGCAACATCAGATCCAGGTACTCAACGCTTACATACTCGCTGGTGGGGTCGTTCAGACCGTCGCTCAGGTTGTAAACCTCTTTGGTGGTGAAGTTCTTATCGAGCGAGAACTCGATGTCGTATGCCTCGATACCCTCTACTGCACCCCACTGGAACAGAATCTCATCGCAGCTGTTGCAGCTATAGTTCGCACTATTTGCGGGCGAGAGCAGTTTGATGCTATTGTCGACACGTTTAGCAACGATAACACGGGGCTCGCTGGGCAATACGCTACCGCTCTGTGGAGCTACTCGCCAGTAGATAACACCATTCGAGCCAGGGTTAATGCCACCCTTGTCCAGCAGAACCTCCAACTCGGCAGCGGTCATCTCAAAAGTGGTCTTCGAGCCAACATTTGTACGCTCCATATCGCTGAAGTCTTTGCTCAAGGCAACATCGAAGTAGAAGCTCGAAACGCCCGACTTGTCCCACGAGAAGGTAACCTTCTCGGTAGTCTCGAGGTCGATAATGTAGCTCTCCTCGGGTGCGATAATGTTGACGTAGGGGTACTTACGCTCAACAATAATCATGCGTGCGGGATAGGGCTCAATCTCTGCATCTTTGCCCTCGGGTGCAACCTGCCAGTAGATGTTGCAAGTAGCATCGGGCTCGGCGCCAAGTTTGCCAGCAATACCGTCCAGAGTGGTTGCGCTGACGCTATAGCGGCCATCCTTCGAACCCAACTTAATGGTCTCACAGTTGTCGAAGCTCTCGCTCAACGAGAATTTCAAGATGTGGTTCTTGGCACCAGCGGCAGGTTTCCACTCAAAGGCAATCGAGCTCTTCTGCTCGTCGAGGTTGTAACGCATACCGTCTACGGGTGCGATAACCCTCAAGCTGGGATCCAAGCGGTTGATAAAGATTTTGAGGGGCTCGCACACGAAATCATCGCTCCTCAGAGGGGCAACCCTCCAGTAGAGGTAAGCACTCTTTGCCTCGGGCAGGCCCAGTTTAGCCAGCAGCTCGTCCATCTCGACAATACCCACCTCGGCAGGGTTGTTCTTGGCCGACATATCCTCCAGCACCTCAAAGTCGGGAGTAAGCGAGAACTGCAAACGGTAGCTGTTGAAATCCTCAACCTCGGTCCAACCAAACGAAAGTACGCTAGACATCTCGTTCAAGTCATACTCGGTACCGTCCTCGGGTGTGTTGACCACAATCTCGGGCAGTTCGGGCTCTTGGGGCACGACGGGCTGCTCTTCTACAGGCTCCTTGCAGGCAAACATTGCCAGTGCACCAAATGCAATTGCAAATAATTTTTTGTTCATAATAGTTTGTTTATTAATGTTTAGATATTTGGTTGTTTACGTTTTTATTCTCAACTAATTACTGCCGATTGGGGTCTTGCCAACCGAGCTCTTCGCGCAGCTGTTTCTCATACTCCAGCGCCCCCTTGATATCGACCACATAGTACCACCAGTTGTTCAGGTGACCATCGGCCATATTCAGACCATTGAAGTGAGGCATATGGCCCAGGTACCAAATCATATAACCCATCTGGTATGGATCGTCTGCCTCGGGAGCAACCTTCTTCCAATCCTCGCAGTTCACCTCGCGGGCTTTGCGCTTATTCATACGGATGCGAGGATAGTCCAACCACTCGTCGGCATAGGTTTTGAACTTTGTCTTCAGGTAGTAGTCATAGTCTTTCTCACCGTTGGGAGGGAAGTGGCAGAAGCCGATATGAGCATAGCCCTCCTGCTCGGGGAACTTGCCACTACCATAGTTCATCTTATAGCCGCAGAAACGCTCCCAGTTGTGCAGTTGCTTCTCCGAGTAGCGGTTCTCATAGAACTGGCTGAAGTCGCCATAGACGTGGCTCATAATCGACTCGAAGCGGTGGCCCCAGCAGTGAACTGCCAAGTCGGTCGAGCGCTCGAAGCTACAACCCATCACGCACACAAGTTTGTCACAAGGGGCACCCATCTCTTTGGTAAGGCCCACCGAGTTGCACCAGAAGGCACCATCTCCGACAAGCCTCGACTCGTTCAGACCGCTCACAGGGCCGCCCATAACCCAAACCTCTTGTACCAAGCCCAGGTCTACCCTCTCGGCAATGGTCTTGCCATCGGTAGCGAGTCGGGGGTCGGTAAGCATCTTCACATAGTCGTAGGTTACCCTATCGCCCAATCCTGGAGGATCTTTTGCCACACACCACTCGCGGTACTTGTTGTATTTGAGGGTTACCCTATCGGCTCCATTGGCCAGTGGACTGCCATTCTCGTCCGAGGGGCGGCCGTCTTTGCTGATATAGTAGCTATAAGGCAGCTCATTGGGCGCAAATCTGTCGTCCTCCCACATCTTGTGCTGCGCAACGATTACCCAGTCAACCAAGCCGTGTGCAGCCTCCTCCAGAGCAGCCTCGTACTCCACGAGTTGCTCCATAGGCTCCCACCACTTGTTGCCGTGGATTGTAGTAACCTGGCTCAACCTCTTGCCCTGGTCGGCCTCGCTCAAATCGTCGTGATATACAATGGGGTCCTCGAACAGAACCTCTACATAGATGGTCTTTTTCTCGTCGAACAGACGCTCCTCATAGGGCAAGAAGAGCGCAGGGTCTTTGCGCTCGATAACCAGACGGCGTGGAGCGAGCCCCTTGTTGTGCTCACCCTGGGGCACAACCCTCCAGTATACGGGTGCGCTGGTGTACTCCTCTACACCAAAGCTCTCCAACATTGCATCCAGCCAGTCGACATTGATGTAGGCCGACGAGCAACTCTCTTTGTTCTCGGCGGTCTCGGCATTGACCATATAGGTCGAAACGCTCTTAAACTCTTCATCTTGTGCAAACTCGATTGCATACGAACTGATACCCTCGACGGGCTTCCACTCAAAGTATATGTCGTCGCACGAGTTGCAGCTATAGTTTGCGCTATTGGCGGGCGAGAGCATCTCTACATTGGTGTTCACACGTTTTGCAATCAACACCTGTGTGGGGCTGGCCAACACTTTGCCCGTCTGGGGCACAACCCTCCAGTAGAACACGCCCAGAGCGCCAGGCTCGATACCTGCAGCCTCCAACCAGTTCTCCAGGGTGGCGGTAGTGATGGTATAGGAGGTCTTGCCGCCCACATCAGCACGCTCCATATCTCTGAAGTCATCGCTCAGAGCAATATCGAAGTAGAACGACGACACCCCCGACTTGTTCCAGGCAAATACAACGCTCTCTTCCTCTCCGAGGTTGACCATATGGTTATTTGCAGGTGCGGTGGTTGCAACATAGGGGTACAAACGCTCCACAGTAATCCTGCGTGTGGCATAGGGCTCAAAGTCGGCCTTGTCGCCAACAGGAACCACCCTCCAGTAAATGTCGCAAGTTGCATCGGGCTCAACACCCAACTCGCCTGCAATGCCATCCAAAGTGACTGCACTGACGCTATAACGGCCATCTTTGGCACCCAGCGTAACATCTTTGGTCTTGGTGAAAGCATTGTTGAGTGCAAATTGCAGGGTGTGCTTCTTGGCACCTGCTACGGGTTTCCACTCAAACGAGATAGAGGTTTTCTGCTGGTCGAGGTTGTAACGCATACCATCGGCAGGGGCAATCACATTCTTGCTCGGATCCAGTCGGGTAACAAACGCCATCTTGGGGGTGGCGGTGAACTCGTCGCTCCTCAGCGGAGCAACCCTCCAGTAGACATAGGCACTCTTGGCCTCGGGCAGCCCCAGCAGGCCCAGCACCTCGTCCATCTCCACAATACCAACCTCCATTGGATTGGTCTTGGCCGACACACTCTCCGACACCTCAAAGTCGGGTGTGAGCGCAAACTGCAGGCGGTAGCTGTTAAAATCCTCAATCTCTGTCCACTCAAACGACAGCACGCTGGCCATCTCATTGAGGTCGTACTCGGCGCCATCCTCGGGAGCCACCAAAGGAATTTCCGGAAAAGCCACAGGCTCCTCGGGCTTCTGCTCGGGCTCTTCGGGCTCTTGGCAACCAAACAGCGCCAACGCACCAAAGAGAATTGCAAACACTCTTTTGTTCATCTCGTTTTCGGGGGGGTATTATTGGGTGATTAATCTCTATTTCTCACAAAATCGTTGCATCTGATTCGGGGCGTGGGCCTCTGTTACAAAGCCTTGTAACCGCTCTCTTTCTGCAGTTGTGCCTCCAACTCGAGTGCGCTGTTCCAGTCGACAATGTAGTGCCACCAGTTGTTCAGCTTGCCATCTTTCTTGCTGATGCCCTTGAAGTGAGGCAGATGGCTGAAATACCACATCATATAGCCCCACTGGTCGCCACCCTCGTGTTTCCACTCGGCGTTGGTTACGGGGCGAGCATTCTCGGGTTTGAACTTCATATTGGGGTAGTTCATCCACTCGTCGGCATAGGTCATCTTGGTCTGTGTATTCGAGTAGTCGTAGTCGCCCACCGAGTTGGGTGGGAAGTGAGTCATACCAATCTGGCTGTAACCCTCCTCAAACTGTGCGTAGGTACCCTGGTAGGCCGAGAAGAGCTGAATGGCGGTCAGCTGGTCGATGCTCTGGTACTGGTCGTACTTCCACCACTCGCCGCTCAGGCCATAAACCTTTGCCATAATCGACTCAACCCTGTGGCCATAGCTGTGCAGAGCCAGGTCGACGGTGCGCTCGTAGTTGCAGAACATAACGGTCAGCAGTTTGTCGTTGGTTGCGCCCATCTCTTTGGTGATGCCCACCGAGTTGCACCAGAAGGCGCCATCGCCGATGAGCCTCGACTCGAACATACACGAACCTGGGTGGGTAAATACCCATACCTCGTGCAGCTCGTCGTTGTCGCGCATCTTGTCAAAGCCAAAGTCGCTCAACATAGTCAGGTAGTCGTAGCCCCAGCCTTTCCAACCAAAGCCAGGCACGTCTACAGTTTTGCAATACTCCTTAATGTCTTTGTTGGTGATCCACTCGCGCTCGCCTTTTTTGCCAGGTTTGTAGGTGTAGAAGTGCTCGGCCTCGACCACCTTTACAACCTCGTAGTTAACCACGCCGTGCGAGGCTTTCTCGAGCTCCTGCTCAAAGACCTTTGCCTGCTCAAAGGGGTCATTCCAGTAGGCCCACTTGCCCACGCGGCTAACCTCGTGCAGACGTTTGCCATCTTCGGTAACAATGGGGTCCTCATAAACGATAGCCACTTTGATAGTGAGGGGCTCGGCCACACGCTCTTCGTAGCTGGGCTGGCACGATGACAACAGTGCGACAGCTGCCACCAACGAAATCAACATTTTTTTCATACTCTTATTTTGGGTTTTTGGTTATTAGTTTCGGTCTGTGTGAAAATTCTCGTCTACCTGTGCACAATTACGCACTATATGACGTTACAAAATTAACAATTATAATTCGGCGCCGAGCCCTACTTTTGTCGCATAAAATAGCACTATTGTATCAAAAGCGCCCCAAAACGCCCTCACGCGCACCCATAATGCGCTCTCGCGCGTGCTTATTGCGGTCGCACATACGCAACTCGGGCGCACGCAACACAATGCGCACGCCCGAGGTTTTGGCTGGCCTCTTTCGGCCCCTATTTCAATGAAATTTATGGTTTTTCCCTCGCTCTAAACGTAATCTTTTGGGGCTACCCCAAGCCAGAGCACCACCCATCAAAGAGCTTGCTCTTTGACCAAGTCCCCCTTTGACAAAGGGGGATTTAGGGGGAATGTGAATATTATTCTTTACGAGTTTCAAAATAGGAGCAACCCTACTCTAAACGTAATCCTTGGGGGCTACCCCAAGCCAACAACAACAGAGAGCACCACCCATCAAAGAGCAACGCTCTTTGACCAAGTCCCCCTTTGTCAAAGGGGGATTTAGGGGGAATGTGAATATTATTCTTTACGAGTTTCAAAAGAGGAGTAGCCTCGCTCTAAACGTAATCCTTTGGGGCTACCCCAAACTGCTTGATAAAGCACTTGGAGAAGTAGCTGCTCGAGCCGAAGCCCACAATAAAGGCCACCTCGTTAACCCTATACTCCTTGCGCTTGAGCAGCTCGGCTGCACGCTTAAGCCTGATGGTTTGGATAAACTTGGTAGGGGTCTCGTTGGTGATGCTCTTGAGCTTGCGGTAGAGCGTAGCGCGGCTCATACTCATCTCATCGGCCAGCAGGTCTACATTCAGGTTGCTCTTTTCGATATTCTTGTAGATTATCTCCACAATGGCATTGATAAAGTTCTCATCGGCCTTCGAGTGACCACTCTTGTCGAGCATCACCTCGGGCAACTGCTTGAACGAGTCGACCATCTTGCGGCGATTGCCCATCAGGTTGTCGATTCGCAGCACCAGATACTCGGTCGAGAAGGGCTTTTCGACATACTCATCGACACCCACCTTCAGACCGTCCATTTTGGAGTGCAGCGAGGTGTCGGCCGTAAGCATAATGAACGGAATATGACTATATTGCAACTTCTCTTTAACCGCACGACATAGCTCTTGACCATCCATCTGGGGCATAGCCAAATCGGACACAATCACGTCGACATAGTTCTCCTCGAGCCTCTCGAGGGCTTCCAGACCGTTTGTGGCCTTGACAATCTTGTAGCGAGCGTGCAACTGGCCCGCCACAAAGTCCAAGAACTCCTCGTTGTCGTCGACCAACAACACCGAGGGGCGACTGCTCAACTCAATCTCTTCAACCTTCTCGACCTCTGCGACACTCTTGGGGCCTCCCTCACCACCTTCGGGCAGTGCTTCGGCCATCTCGTCGGTCGCTACGCCTGGCTCGGCATCTACGCCAATATTGAAGGCACCCTGGTGATTTATAGGCAGTTCGAGCACAAATTGGGTTAGCCCATACTGGTTCTCGCCCACCGACACGCCACCCTCGTGCAGCTCGGCCAACGAGCGCACAAAGGGCAGGCCGAGGCCTGTGCCAGGAGTCTTTTCGTCGACCTTGAAGAAGGGCTCAAAAATCTTATCTCTCAACTCCTCGGCAATCCTTGCTCCGTCGTTGGCAACGCCAATCACAAAGCGGTTGTCGCTGTTGACCACCTTGAGCGACACCTCAATGAGCGACTCGGCGTGATTGAGAGCATTGGCCAGCAGATTGTCAAAAATCTTGGTAAATATCTCGCTATCAACATCGACCTTCAGCTCGTCGAGCCCCACAAGCCAACGAATATTGACCTCTTTGGTGCGAGCTGTGGGGCGGAAGTTCTCCACGCGGCTCCTCATAAGTCCGCAGATGTTTGTGCGCACATAGTTTACCTTCAGGCCATTTGCCTCGACCTTGCGGAAGTCGAGCAGTTCGTTCACAAGCGACAATATGCGGTTGGTGTTGTTGCTGATTATCTGCAGGTTGTCGTGGTTAATGTCATCTTTGGACACATTGCGCAACACCTCTTCAAGGGGCATCTTTATGAGGCTCAAGGGGGTGCGAATCTCGTGGGTGATGTTGGTAAAGAACGCAATCTTGGCATCATAGAGCTCCTTCTCTTTCTGCGCCTCGAACTTGCGCAATCGCTCGGCCTCATCCCACTTGCGGCGTTTAGTGGTCTTGTGTACCACAAGCCACGCAACCACCAGCACCAGCAACACATATATCACCTTTGCAACGGTGGTCATATAGAATGGTGGTCGCACATAGACATTCAGTCGCAACTCGTCGCCCGAGTTGCCGCGGCTGTCAATAGCATTTACAACCAGCTCATAGTGGCCATAGGGCAGATTGGCGTATGTTATGCGCCCACGGGTGGTGTAGGCCCACCCATTGTCGAAGCCCTCGAGTTTGTAGGCGTAGGTTGCATTGCCGCTATAGTCATACCCCAACGAGGCGAGTCCCAGGCTGAAGGCCTTGACAGTGTGGGGGATAACAATCTCGCGAGCCAGTGTCACCGACTCCTCGAGCAGTGGCGGATTGCCCTCACCAACGGCCACCTCGCGACCATTGACCTGCAGACTGTTGAAAACCACTCGCGGAACGGTGCGCACCCTGAGCAACCTCTCGGGCTCAAACGACACAAAGCCCTTTATGCCGCCAAAGTATATTGTTCCTCGCGAGTCGCGCCACCCCGAGTTGCCATTAAACTGATTACACAACAGGCCGTCGCGGTGGGTGTATACATCTACCCGCTCGTCTACAAACGAGTAGCGGAACAGACCATTGTTGGTACTGCCCCACACGCCTCCCTGGCCATCCTCAACCAACTTGAGCACCACGTCGTTAGGCAGCCCGTCGGCAGTTGTCTTAAATACCTCAAAGGCGTCGCTCTCGGCCTCATAGACATAGAGTCCACCGCCACCTGTGCCGACCAAAATCTCGCCACTTACGCACTCCAGTATAGAGGTACACGAGTAGTTCATCTGGCCATTTTCGAGCGAAGGGATGGGGTAGTTTTTCCACCCAGCACCGCTCTTGTCGTAGGTCCACACGCCATTGTAGAGTGTCGCAACCCACATAGCCCCTCGGCTGTCTTGCATCACAGCGTTGACGCACGAGCTTATGCCCCCCTCTTGCTCTTGTACAAAGCGGTCGGTGCGTGGGTCATAGACAAATAGTCCGCTTATGGTGCCCACCCACACCCTACCTGCAGCATCGCGCTTGAGGGCATAGATGCTGTTGCTGTCGAGCCCTCGGAGCGAGGTCGTAGAGTCGTAGTGGTTCACCACCGAGGTCTGCCCCGAAGGGCTTACCGACAACACATAGAGGCCGTTAGAGAATGTTCCGACCCACAGTTTGCCGTTTTCGTACAGTAGCGAATGGATATTCTTGGCGGGCACAAAGCCACTCTTAAAGATACCCGTTTGTGGGTTGTAGAGGTTCAGACCAGCATCTTCGGTGCCAATCCAAATGCGGCCATAGCTGTCGCCACAAAACTCGCTTATACACTTGCCACTAATGGAGTTTTGGCCACCAATGGGGTAGAATTTCTCAAAGTCCGACGAGTGAGCACCAATATAGTTTACGCCACCAAAGTAGGTGCCAATCCACATACCTCCGTCGGCATCTTCATAGAATGTGTGCACGGCGTTGTCCGACAGCGACAAGGGGTCGTTGTTGGCGTGGCTCAAGTGGACTACTGGTGTGGTGCCCAGTGGGTTGCAGATGTAGGCACCCGTCTCGGTACCAATCCAAATCTCGCCCGCGCGGCTACGCACAATCTTGCGCACAAATAGTTCGCCTGCTGCCTGCCCCATCGGTGCATAAGGCTCGGCCCTGCCGCTTGCCATATCAAAAGCCTGCAATCCAACCATCGAGCTACCCACCAGCAGGGTTTTGTCGTCGAGCAACAGCAGGTCGTTTATGTTGTTGGCCTCCGACCCTTGTGGGCCAAAGAGGTACTGCTCAATCTTGCGACTATCTATGTTCATCTTCAGCAGGCCTCCGCCATAGGTTGCCAACCAGACGTTGCCCACCTCGTCGACCACAGCACCACGCAGGTTGCACCCACTGCCATACTCAATCGCAAAGAAGCTCTTGCCCCCCAGGCTGTCGAGCCTAAAGAGGCCCTCCTCTTGCACAACCACCCACATAGCCCCTTGCGAGTCGGCCAAGACATCGCGTGCGGTGCCACTCACCTTGCGCCCCATATCGTCGGTCATCTCAAGACGCTCAAAGCGCTCATATCGAGGGTTGTAGATGCTAACTCCGTTATTTGTAGCCACCCACATATTGCCCCTCGCGTCCTCCATCAACGCAAAGCAACCATTGCCGCCAATACACCCAGGTTTGTTGGCATCGTACTTAAAGACCTTAAACTCCTCGCCATCGAAGCGATTGAGTCCGTCTTGGGTACCAAACCACATAAAACCCTGGCTGTCCTGGGCGATGCAGTAGACCATATTTTGCGACAGTCCATCCTCTACCTGAAAGCTGTTCAGGTAGTGGCGCTTGGCATACAAATGATTGGGCAAGAAGAGCACGATGGCAACTCCTATGAGTGCCACAATTAGCGGTTTTTTCATAGTCCATTTAACTCTCTGACCGAGAGTGCATAAGAGGGTGGGTAGATTAGGCTTAAAAAGGTGGTTTTTTGAGGTCTTATTTTTAGGCAAAGGTGGGCACTCCTGTCACAAATATATCGGACAAGGGGTGCCCACCTCGGGGTAGTTCTATTCGTAGATGCCCTGGGCCATACCGCGATACTTGGCGGTCATAGCGCGAGCAGCCTCAACAGCGCCCTCGTTGGGGGTAGCGTTGAATGTGCCGATACGCTCGGTCCACCACATCTTCTCGTAGGTAGCCACAGCCTCGTAGTACTTGCTGAACGAGGGGCCATCAAACTCGCCTTTGTAGAGTACCGACTCCTTGGCTGCTGCGAGCATCATCTCCCAACGCTCGGCATAGAAGGTGTCCAGCAGACCCGACCAGGTACGGCAAGCGTAGTCGTTCAGAGTCATAGCCCTGTCGCCCCAAGTAGTGAGCAGACAGCGAGCGTTGCTCTCGAAGTAGTCGGCCTCCTCGGGGGTAGTTCCCTGGGCCCTTGCATCGGCAATCCACTTGCCAGTGAGGAAGTTGTGGTTGGTCGATACCAAATCGTCCATATCGTGCAGAAGTGTCAGAATCTTATCCTCAAAGACCATCATATCGGCCACGTTCTTCTCGTTGTAAGCCTTCTGGTAGCGCTGAACGAGCATCTCGAAGGTGTTACACATCATCTCGCGGGTGAGGTTCACAACGTCGAACTGGTAGGTGGGGGTGTTGCTATCGACTTTCAGCAGGCCGTCGATAACTTTGAGCAGAACTCGGTTGGCACGCATCAGGTCGCCACGGCCACCATAGTCTTTGATGTTACCAGGGCGGCTAACCAGCCAGTGGCGAGCCTTGTAGTAACCGTCGTTGTTGTAGACGCTGTCGATGAGCAACTGCCACGACTCGCGAGCGTTCTCGTCAACCTTACCCACGCGGCGGTCGGCCAAGCGAGCGGTCCACTCGTTTACGTCTTTGTGGATTGGGTAGTCCCAAGCCTTCTCAAAGATGTACTCAAACATAAAGGGATTGAGGTCAAAGCCTTCGAGAGTCGAGCCAATGCCAACAAAGTTTTTGCCTGCTTTGGCATAGGTATTCTCTACCCTCTGGTTAACTTTGGCAATGGGGCCGCAGAACTCGGTGTTGCCACCAAAGTTGCCCAGGTAGCACCACAAGAAGGGGGTGCCGAAGAAGCTCTCGGTCATCTGCCAAATTTCCTGATACTCGGCCCAGTAGTCGAGAATAATCTGTTTGTCTTTGGGGGTTGCGCCCAGGTAGGCCTCAATGCGCTCGTTGGTCCAGTTGGCCCTCATATAGTAGAAGAGCCAGCCCATCTGCAACCACTCGGCCTTGCGGTCAACGGCCTTGAGCGACTGGTAAACCTTCTTGCCAATCGAGGCCAGGTAGTCGGGCTCCCACGATGGGGGTACCAACTCGTTGAATACGTCTACACCGTAGATGTGGTCGGTGCCGTAGAGCTCGGTCTGGGTGGTGAGGAAGCGACGCTGCACCTCGGTATAGAGCTTGTCGGCAGGGTTAAGGAAGTGGCAAGCCTGGTCTTTGGGGAAGCCGGCCCACTCCTCGAGCTGTTTGATGTCGGCATCGGGATAGATCTCGGCCAACTGCTCGGGAACGTGGCCTGCAAATGCGGGCAGTACGGGTTTCATACCCAACTCGCGCTCGCGAGCCAGAATCTGTTTCTGCAGGTCGCTCTGCGAGTCAATCCACGACTGTGGCAGAGGGCTCTGCCAGTGGTCGATGTTCGACATACGGTGCCAGGGCAGGTGGGCGGGGCCAGTGAAGTAGCTCCTAATCTGCTCGTCGGTCATACCAAACGAGCTCCACACCTTCTGCCAAACAGCCTCCTGACCAGTGATTGCCAGGGGCAGGTTAACACCCTGCAGGGCCATCCAGTCGATGAGCCTCTCCCACTCGCGCCAAGTCCACCAGGGCATAGTGTAGCCGTAGGTGCAGTAGTTCAGGAAGAAGCGATTTTCGCTGCGAGCCTTCACACTCACCTTCTCGGGCACTACGGGCAGCACCTCGGGCAGCACGACTGCATCCTCTACCGACCAAGTGACGGTAGTGTTGCAATAATATTTCAGATAGTAGTTAAAACCTACGGCCAAGCTGTTTACGTTGTTGGCTGCGATGACAAGTTTGTCGCCATTGCTCGACAACTCAAAGCGGTCGCCACCTTTTTTGGGCAGCAGCTTGAGCTCAATGTTAGCCGAGTACTCGGGAGCGATACGCTCTATCAGGTCGCGGGTTGGCTTAACGGCCTTCGACTCGGCAGGGGCAGCCCATACCGCCAGCGAGAAGGCCAACATTGCAAGTGTTGTAAAAAACTTCTTCATTGTTGATTTTTGTGGTATAATGTTATTAGTTAGTGTTTTAGCTTTTCAAAAAATCTCACTCATCCACTTTTTTCTTTGCTATCTGCCCATTTTGGCACTCACAAATCTCATGGGCCAATAGCTACAAAATTACCATTTTCTCAACACCTCGGCTCCGAGAATGAAACAATTTTACTATTTTTGACCTTCGAGTGAGAAGATTTTTTCATCTTTAGGCTCTTCAAAAGTAGTAATTATTGTTGGACTAAAAAAATTTTCTCACAACAAATAATCCTACTCCCACCCCATCAGAGGGCGAGAAAATGGTAAAATTGGCTCAAAAACAGCAAAATCGAATCACCCTGTTGTGAGATTTTCACAAAACCCCACCTTAAACGTAACTACTACAACACCACTACATAAGGCTAAAAAAATCGGCAATGTGTTGGCAATTTCGCACACAAATCTTACCTTTGTGGGAGCCCCATTTCAGAAAACAACAAAAAAGAGTATAAAAACTATGAAAAAACACGAACCTATGCACAAAGCCCACCCCTGGCACGGCATCGACCCGCTGTCGCCCGAAGAGGTTAGGGCTTTTATAGAGATTGTGCCCACCGACACCGTCAAGTACGAGGTCGACAAGCAGACGGGCTACTTGGCCCTCGACCGCCCACAGAAGTTCTCGAACATAGTGCCCTCGCTCTATGGCTTCATACCTCGCACCTACTGCTCGACCAAGATGGCCGAGCTGACCAACAAGGCTATGGCTCGCTTTGACGTCGAGGGCGACGGCGATCCACTGGACATCTGCGTACTGACCGAGAAGGATGTAACCCACGGCGACATATTGGTTACTGCGCGTCCCATTGGTGGCATCCGTCTTTTGGACCACAATCAAGCCGACGACAAGATTATCGCGGTGCTTAAAAACGACGCTGTCTATGGCGACTATGAGGACATCAACCAACTGCCCATAAAGATTGTGCGCCGCCTAATCCACTACTTCACCACCTACAAGGACATCCCTGGCGAGAACCACCAGCGTATGCAGTTCCTCGGCATCTATGGTCCCGACATTGCTCGCGACGTTATTGCTCGCTCGATGGAGGACTACAACGACTTGATTAAAGTGGAGAATTGAGAATTGAGAATTGAGAATTTAATAAAATAGGCGGCCCAATCGGGTCGCCTATATTATTGTAAATATGTGTTTGGGCCTATTCGGCAGGCTGCTCTTCGGCTGCTGGCTCCTCTATGGCAACGGGAGCGTTGGGGTCGTAGTGGAAGTCGGGGTTGCGCCAGTCGGCATAGTAGTCGTGGACAAAAGCACCCACCTGCTGGCGGTACTTCTCGATATTCGACGAGGCCAGCCAAGTGATATAGCCACCCGTAAGTCCTGCGGCATAGAGGCCCCTAATCTCCTTCTCGACATTCTCGGCATCGTAGGCAATACCGTTGCGGTCGACGTGGCGCATCACATTATAGGCCTGCACCCAAGTGCGCACAACTGCGGGCGAAGGGGTAACCTCCTGACGGCCCTGCACACGCTTGCCCCACTCGTACAAAATCTGGTAGGGGTGATTCCAGGGCTTATAGACGCCATAGTAGTTGTTCGAGAAGTGGTCGGGATAGGGCATACCGCTAATTACGTCGGCCACGTTGCTTATGGCGGGCCAATACTGACCATAGGCGGTGGTGTAGCCCGGGTTGGCGCTCTCGCCAAAGACATCAATCGACACATAGGCACCCACCTTGTGAATCTCGTCACAGGCGTACTGCACAAACCTCTGTATGGCCTGTACCTTGCTCTCGCCATAGCGATTGTGGTAGTCCACGAGGTTCTCGATTGAGGTCATACGGTCGGGGAAGCGCACATAGTCGAAGTTAATCTCATTGAAGCCAAACTTGGTCACAGCCTCTTTGGCCAGAGCCACGTTGAACTCCCACACGCGGCGGTCGAAGCCACTGGGCCAGAAGGCCTTGTTGTGTTTGAAGGGCTCGCCCGTTGCGCGGTCGGTAATGGCGCACTGGGGGTTATCCTTAACAAAGTACGAGTCCTTGAAGCAGGTGATACGGCCCACAACATAAAAACCCTCTTCGTGCAGACGGCTAACGACCTTTTTGTAGAGGGCCTCTTTGTCGCCTGCGCGACGGTAGTTGGTGGGCGAGTACTCCTTCATAGCGTCGGCCTTGTAGCCTGGGCTCTCGTTGTCTTTGATGTCGATAACGAAGGTGTTGATTTTGGTCTCCTTGGCCAGCGCAATATACTGCTCAATCTTTTGGAGCACGTTGGTACCAGCATTCAGATAGAGCGAGTAGCAGGCTGCAGGCATAGGGTTGTCGGCAAACTTGGGCTTCTCGACGGGGTAGAAGTCGCAACCTATTGCCTTGCCGCCACCAAAGGGGTTTTTGACCGCCTTGTGAATGGGGTCGTACTTCTCGGCCTCGTAGCGCAGGGCGGCCTCCTCGGGGGTAAAGACAGTGTACTTGCCATAGATGTAGCCCTCTACCTCGCCACTGCGCACCTTGTAGGTAACCACCTTACCGTCGTGGTCCATAGTATCGTAATCGACTACGGTCAGCTGTGTCGACTTGTCGGCAAAGCCAGCAATCTTGCCGCTCTCGACATCGCGCAGCAGCGTTGCAGGAGTGCGTACCCAGATGGTCTGCTCCTTAACAACCTCGCGCAGGGTGGCCACCAGAGCCTCCTCGGGGGCGTAGAGTTCGCTCTCCTCGAGCACCACCTTCACAAAGCGAGCCCCCTCTACGCGCTCTACGCAGTTGGGATAGGCCACCACCTCGGTGCCACGCAGAAATGCTCCTGCAGGCGAGAGGGTGCCATCCTCGGCCTGGGTATAGAGTTGGGCGGTGGTAGTTGCCGAAGCCAGGTAGCGGCTCTCGGTGAGCTCTTTGTCTACACAGCTCCACAGAGTTGTGACCATAAGTGCGGTAATTGCTACGAGCCTAAAAATCTTCTTCATATACTTTCGTTTGTGTGGTCTGGCCAAAAACCAGTGTGTGGTAAAAAATGTGTGGTTAAAAAAATCATCTCTCTTTGGGCCGCATCCGCAGGGGTTGCCACCCAATTTGCCCACAAATTTAGGTTTTTTGTCGCAAATAGCCGAAAAAAATTTCTACTTTTGTGATTAGTTCGGTGCGACTGACAACAAATCATCACAAATACAAACAACAAACATCAACAAAAGCGTATGAAGAAATTTTTGTTTCTGGCACTTGGTCTGGCAGTTCTGACCTCGTGTACCCAGCCCAAACAGGTAGTTCTGCTCGACCAGAGCGCATTCGAGGCTACCGTAGATGGCAAACAGACCTCGCTCTACACCCTCACCGCAGGCGACATCACTATGCAGGTGACCAACTTTGGTGCTCGCGTGGTTACCCTCTGGACCCCCGACAAGGAGGGCAATATGGAGGATATCGTATTGGGCTACAACAACATCGACACCTACCTGAACAACCCTGGCGAGCGCTTCTTGGGTGCTTGCGTAGGCCGCTATGCCAACCGCATTGCTGCTGGTAAATTCACCCTCGACGGCAAGGAGTATCAGCTCTCGACCTACAACAATGGCCAGTGCCTCCACGGTGGCGACAAGGGCTTCGATATGGTTGTATGGGATGTTGTGTCGGTTAGCGACAACGAGATTGTGTTCCACTACCTCTCGCCCGACGGTGAGGAGAATTTCCCTGGCAACCTCGACGTTACTATGACCTACACTCTTACCCCCGAGAACGAGTTTAAGGTTACCTACCTGGCAACTACCGATGCTCCCACCTACTGCAACATCTCGCACCACAGCTTCTTCAACCTCAAAGGCGAGGGCAATGGCACCATCAACGACCACGTTATGACCATCAATGGTAGCTTCAACACCCCCATCGACAGCGTCTACATCCCCACCGGCGAGATTGCAAGCGTTGAGGGCACCCCCTTTGACTTCCGCGCAGGCAAGGTTATTGGCGAGGGCTTGGAGGCCGAGCAGGAGAACGAGCAGCTGAAAAATGGCGCAGGCTACGACCACAACTGGATTCTCGACCGCAAGAGCGAGAACGAGATCGAGTTTGCCGCATCGGTTTGGGAGCCCACTTCGGGCCGCTATATGGAGGTTTGGACCGACCAGCCTGCATTGCAGTTCTATGGTGGTAACTTCTTCGATGGCTCGACCGAGGGCAAATGGGGCCGCACACTCAACTACCGCGAGTCGTACGCTCTGGAGACCCAGCTCTACCCCGACAGCCCCAACCACGCACACTTCCCCTCGACCCGCCTCAACCCAGGTGAGGAGTATACTCACACTTGCATTTATAAGTTTGCGACCAAATAGTGTAGCTATTGGTTGCAGGGCATAAGTACTAAAGTCATTTTCGACCACCCCTCGGCCACTTCGTGGCCACTCCCCTTTCGTAGGGGAGATTAAATGGGTGGTGCTAAACAAAGGCTTTGCGCTGTGATTTGCGACCAATTAGGCAAACCAATAAATACCAATACAACCGAAGGCTCGGCAGAATACTCTGCCAAGCCTTCTTTTTTGTCTGTTACCAATGGTCTTTGGGCTACCTAATGGATTTCGATTTTGCGATTCTCGTGCTTCTCTTTTGCCTCGGGCTTTTTGGGAAGCCTGATGCAGAGCATACCCTTGTCGCACTCGGCCTTGATATCCTTGCGCTCGATGTCGTCGGGCAGCACCATAGTCTGCTGGAACTTGGTGTACGAGAACTCGCGACGCAGGTAGTGACAATCCTTCTCCTCGGTGTTGCACTCCTCGCGCTTGCGCTCCATAGTGATAACCAAGTCGTTCTGGTCGTTGATGTGTACCGAGAAGTCCTCTTTGGTCATACCAGGTGCGGCCACCTCGACGATGTAGTCGTGTTTGGTCTCCTTGACATTGATTGCAGGCGTTACTGCAGGGCTTACGCTTGTGGGCAGCCAGTCGGCTCCGAGCAGGTCGTTGAAAATCGAGGGCATCCATCCGCCCCCATTGTGTCGAACAATTGCTGACATAGACAAAACTGTTTTTGTTGGTTGGTTATATGGTTAGACAAAATCGCCCCACCGAGTGGGGGCTGTGTCGCTCAGGAAGGTTGCAAACCTTGTGCCACGCCGAGGCTGTGACCTGGCGCTGCAAACAAAAAAAAGCTCGGAGCTGTGGTGTGCTCCGAGCCTTTCTTGCTCTAAATAGGCCTACCTACTCTGCAGCACCCTTTTGTGCTGCGTACTCGGCCAAGTGTTCATCGGTGAGAGTAAAAGTCCAGTAGATGAAGGTGTATTTGTCGTCGTCGAAGTTGTATGTACCAAATTCGGCACCATTTGTCAACTCCAAGTAGTCGCCAGGAATTGGGTCGGGCAAAATCTCTTTGGCCCACTTGTCGGCTACAAACATATCGGGGGTTATTTCAAAAATCACCCTACCCTCGAAGAGTTCGTTCCAAACACTCTCTTTGAGAATTATTCTCTCTTTTTCGAGCGATTGGTCAAACCTCTGCCACCAAGAGGCATCAAACATTTCGTCGGCCACGTCGCCCTCAATGGCAACAAAACGCACATTCTGGGCTCTCTCCGCAGTTACAAATTGTTCTATGGCCACATCTTCCAACGACTCAAATGCAGTTCGCCACAGCAACACGTCGCTTTGCTCTGGGCCAACAACGCTAATCGAACTAACGATTTGGGCATTGACAGGCTCGGAGTTGGGGTTGTTGGCTTCACTTGTTACAGAGTTTGACGACACAACTACAAAAGTAAACTCCTTCGACGAGCCATTCTCAACAATAGGATAGGAGTGGATTGGGTAGTCTTTGTGGGGGATTGCTGTTAGACCAGTAAAACCAAAAACAACCTCGGCGATAACACTCTCATAGAAATCACACGCACACATCGACAGCGCTGCTGCGATGGCAAAGACGTACTTGACAAATTTTGTAATCATAGCTTTGTGGTTTTGTGGTTGGTAACTACTTATATGTCACCCCAAAGTTACAAAAACGGGGGAGTGAATGCAAATAATTATGAGAAAATTTGCATATACACATAAAATTTGTGCAGATTTCATCCATTTTTTGCCCCTGCAAAGGGGCTGCGTCCCTCGGCCCCTCATTGTTCCGCCAACAAAAAAAGCGTCAAAGAGTTTGGCGTTTGCAGATTTATTGCCTACCTTTGGAGTGCTGTTAGGGGTGCCAACCTCGGGAGCGGCAGATTTGGGCAAGTACCGATTTGACCTTTTGCGCACACAGTGGTTGGCTGAGAAGATACCCTCTGAACCTGATATGTATAATGACAGCGCAGGGAAACGGTAGATCAAGACATACAAGTGGAAGAAGCAGTAGAAGTGACAAACCACAAAGCAAAAAACAAAACATAAAGAACATTTTGCTTCTACTAACGCCAAACAAGGCTACACACTCTAAATGAACCTGACAAAAACGTACCCTGCAAAGCCAATGCAGGGTACGTTTTATTTTATACCTATATTATTATGATTAACCGAGAGAGATTTATCGCCGACGTGGAGGCTGTACGCCACCACTCGCCACTGGTGCACAACATCACCAACTATGTTGCAATGAACAACTCGGCCAACGCTCTGCTGGCCATTGGCGCCTCGCCCGTTATGGCCCACTGGACCGACGAAATGGCCGATATGACCGCCATAGCAGGGGCTCTGGTAATAAACATCGGCACCCTCGACAGCCAGTGGATTGAGGGTATGTTGGCCGCAGGCAAGGCCGCCTCGCTGCGTGGCACCCCCATTGTGCTCGACCCCGTAGGGGCAGGAGCAACCCCCCAGCGCACCGCCACCGCCCTGCGCATCATCGAGGAGTGCAAGCCCACCATAATTCGCGGCAACGGCAGCGAGATTATGGCCCTTGTAGATGCCTCGGTCAAGAGCAAAGGTGTCGATTCGAGCGCCTCGAGCCACGACGCCCTCGGTGCTGCCAAGTCGTTGGCCCAGAGTAGCGGTGCAGTGGTCGTAATCAGCGGCCCCACCGACTACATAACCGACGGTCAGAGGGTTGAGACCATCACCAACGGCAACCCCATAATGACCAGTGTAACGGCTATGGGTTGTACGGCCAGTTCGATGGTGGGTGCCTTTGCTGCAGTCAATGCCGACGCTTTTGAGGCTTCGTGCCACGCTATGGCCGTTATGGGCATTGCAGGCCAGAGGGCTGCCGCCTACTCGAAGGGCAACGGCTCGATGCAGGTCAACTTCCTCGACGAGCTCTACAACTTCTCGCCCACCGAGGCTGCCCAGATGCTTTCACAAGAGTAAACAACCCAGACCGACAACAATATGAACAAAACCATCTGCGAACAACTGCACCTCTACTTGGTTACCGACCGCGACTTGTCGCTCGGTCGCCCTTTGCAGGAGATTGTCACCGAGGCCGTTGCAGGCGGAGCAACAATGGTGCAACTGCGCGAGAAGGAGGCCTCGACGGCCGACTTTGTGGCCCTGGCACGCCAGCTCAAGGCTGCCCTCGCCCCACTCGGGGTGCCCCTAATCATCAACGACCGCATAGACGTAGCCCTGGCAGCCGATGCCGACGGAATACACATTGGCCAGAGCGATATGCCCTATGAGGATGCGCGCCGACTGCTGGGCCCGAGTAAGATTATAGGACTTTCGGTCGAGTCGCTGGCCGACGTCGAGGCTGCCAACCTGCTCGACGTAGACTACATTGGCATCTCGCCTGTCTACGGCACTCCCACCAAGACCGACACCAAAGAGCCCTTTGGCTTGGAGGGACTTCGCAGGGCCGTAGAGATGAGCACCCACCCCACCGTAGCGATTGGCGGAATGAATGCCCAGACGGTTGCCGACGTCATAGCCACAGGGTGCAATGGTGTAGCCGTAGTGTCGGCCATCTGCTCGGCCCCCTCGCCACGAGAAGCAGCCCGCGAATTGCTCGAAATAATAAACAATAATCTTTAATGACGTTAGACCTTAGACGTTTGACGTTAGACCAAAAAAAACTATGAGTTGGACACAAGAGGTTTGGGCCAAGTCGCTCCCCATCTATGAGCGCATTACCGCCCACCCATTCATCACCGAACTGGCCGAAGGCACCCTTGCCCTCGACAAATTTGTGCGCTACATTGCACAAGATGAGATATACATCAAAAACTATGGCGAAGAGATGCTTATGCTCGCCGATATGCTGCCCCAGGGCCCTATGCGCGATATGTTCGCTGCCTACGCCAAAGGTGGTATGGAGGCCGAGAAGGCTATGCACGATATGCTCATCGAGCGCTTTGGCATCGACACAGCCGTTGAGCCCTCGCCCGTAACGAGCGGCTATATGGCCCACACGCGCCACCACATCAACTCGGGCTGCATCGAGCTGGCCCTGGCAGCAATGTTGCCCTGTATGTGGATCTATAACGAGGTGGGACTGCACATCTACCGCACCCGCAACACCGCCCAAAACCCCTATACCGACTGGGTAGCCACCTACGCTGCCGAGGATTTCACCGAGGGTACCCGTCAGGTGTTGCAGATGTGCGACGACTATGCCGCCAAAGCATCGCCCGAGCTGCGCGCACAGATGACCGAAGCCTACTTGATTGCTGCCGAGTATGAGTGGGCCTTCTGGGACTGGGGCTACAACGGCAAATAACCGCTAAACACACACTCCTAAAAGATTATGAGCAAGGGAGAATTTGACTTTATAGACCGCATACGCACCGCCTTTGCCACCCCTCTGGCCGAGGGCTTTGTGGGCATAGGCGACGATTGCGCCATACTACCCACCGAGGGCGACCACGACTGGCTCATCTCG
Organism: Tidjanibacter sp.; assembly: GCA_045543795.1. GTDB lineage: Bacteria > Bacteroidota > Bacteroidia > Bacteroidales > Rikenellaceae > Tidjanibacter. Next base: position 2,150 of record JAZPXV010000028.1, on the reverse strand, counting down.
ACCGATATGGTCATCGAGGGGGTACACTTTCTGCGCCACGACGCCACCCCCGAGGATGTGGGCTACAAGTCGGCTGCCGTAAACATCAGCGACATTGCCGCAATGGGGGGCGAGCCTGTGGCCACATTCCTCTCCATCGCGCTGCCCAAAGATGCACAGGGCGAGTGGGCCGAGCGCTTTATGGAGGGCTATCGCACCATCAGCGAGCGCTATGGCGTGGCCCTGCTGGGTGGCGACACCACCTCGTCGGTGAGGGATATTGCCATAAATGTAGCCATCGTGGGGCGTTGCAGGCGTGGCACAGCACTGCTGCGTAGCGGAGCTCGCGTGGGCGACACAATCTACGTCACAGGGCCCCTGGGCAACTCGGGCGCAGGTCTGAAAGCCATCCTGGAGGGGCTCGAGCGCACCGCCGAAGTGGAGCGCCTTATCCAGAGCCATTACCGCCCCACCCCACGCATTGCCGAGGGACAGCAGTTGGCCCTCTCGGGCCGAGCCCACGCAATGATGGATATCTCCGACGGCATAGCCTCCGACCTGGGCCACATCTGCAAGGCCTCGGGCGTAGGTGCCCAGGTGGAGTTGGACAAGTTGCCCATATCGGCCGACCTGCGCACCCTTTGCGCACAGCAGGGGTGGAGTGCCACCGCTCTGGCCGCCTCGGCAGGCGAGGACTACGAACTGCTCGTGGTTGGCACCCCCGACTTGGCCCAGCACGTCGACTGCCCACTCTACCCCATTGGCCAAATAACCGAGGGCACCACCATCGAGTGGCTCGACAACGGGCAGAGGGTTGAGTTTTCACAAAAAGGATTTACACACTTCTAACGCCATGAAATACAACAGAGTACTGACTATCGCAGGTAGCGATTCGGGCGGCGGTGCGGGCATCCAAGCCGACATCAAGGCCATCTCGGCCTTGGGATGCTTTGCCACCTCGGCCATAACAGCCATAACCGTTCAGAACACCCTCGGAGTAGAGGCCGTTCACCCAGTGCCACTCGACATTCTGGAGGGGCAGATTGATGCCGTACTCTCCGACATTGGCACCGATGCCGTAAAGATTGGTATGCTCCACTCGGCCGAGGTGGTAGAGGTTGTTCGCCGCACCCTCGACCGCCACAACGCCCCCAACGTGGTGCTCGACCCAGTGATGGTGTCGACCTCGGGACACAGGCTTATCGAGGAGAGCGCCATCGAAACACTGCGCACAACGCTCATACCCCGAGCCAGGGTTATAACCCCCAACATTCCCGAGGCGGAGATTTTGGCTGGCACCAAGATTACCCACAACGACCAGCTGCCCGAGGTGGCCCGAGCCCTCTCGTGTGGCGGCAAGGTGTCGGTGCTGCTCAAGGCTGGCCACCTGACCGAGGATAGGCTTGTGGATATATTCTACAACGCCGAGGATGACACCCTCACCGAGCTGCCCTCGCAGCGCGTCGACACCCCCAACACCCACGGCACAGGTTGCACGCTGTCGAGCGCTCTGGCGGCTATGCTTGCCAGTGGCCACGACCTTACTACCGCAGCCCGTCTGGCCAAAGAGTATATAAATGGTGCTATTGTGTCGGGTGCTCGCTACGAGATTGGGCACGGACACGGCCCAGTGGACCACTTTTTCAGGTGGAAGTAGTCGGGTTAGAGTTTAGCGTTGTGGGGCGAAAGAGCGCTTCGCCGTATTCGACCACCCCTCCCCCTTCGGGGACTCCCCTTTCGTAGGGGATATTTTGGTGGGGCTTGGTAAGGGGTGTGCGACTCCTTTACAGACCCCTCCGCCCTACGGGCACCTCCCCTAACTTAGGGGAGGAGTTATAGTGGAGCTAAACTTTGGCGGTGGCAAATGGCAAACCCACAACCACTCTCCCCCTGAGTTAGGGGGAGTGGTTGCGCAGCAACCGAGGGGGTCTGTCTGAATTCTGAATTTTGAATTTTGAATTTCACACACGCCCCCGCCCTACGGGCACCCCCTCTAACTTAGAGGGGGATTTATCATATAACTCCTATGCCTCCTATAAATCTTATAGGTCTTATATGAGCTATAACAGCAATAGGCAGGTGGTCCGATAAGCACTAAAACAAAAGACAGTAGCTTTTTCGGGGGGAACTCTCTTCTTGTTTTTTAGAGCAGGTTATCTTTTTCGATATCC
>JAZPXV010000027.1:0-17333 GCA_045543795.1 Tidjanibacter sp. | reverse complement strand
CTTGTCGCCCGAGCCACCCAACTCAACAATGTGGGCCTCGATTTTCAGCCCAGGAGCCCTCTGTGCGAGCACCTTTTTGGCTACCACACCTGCGGCCACCAGGGGCAGTGTCAGTCGGCCCGAGAAGTGACCTCCGCCACGAGGGTCGTTCTGTCCGCCAAACTTGTGAGCCGCAACCCAATCGGCGTGCCCAGGGCGAGGGGTGACTGCCAGGGTGTCGTAGTCGCTGCTCTGGTGGGCCTGGTTGTGGAAGAGTATCGATAGTGGGGCCCCTGTGGTGTGGCCTTGGTATATGCCACTCAACAGGGTGGGGGTGTCGCTCTCGATGCGAGGGGTGGTGTGGGCCTGACCGCCTCGGCGACGCTCTATGTCGGCCACAAAGTCGGCTGTGTCGAGCTCGATGCCTGCAGGCACTCCATCAATCACCACGCCCAGTGCAGGGCCGTGCGACTCTCCCCAAATCGAGAGCCTGAAATTCCTTCCAAATGTGTTCATAATGGTCTATATGATGTTATTTCTTTGTTCTATTAGCGCCCAAAAACCTGCCAAAACGAGGGCCACGACTTGGCTACGCACTCGGTTTGGTCGAGGGTGCAACTCCCTTCACCTATAAACATTGCCGCCACCGCCAGAGCCATTGCCATACGGTGGTCGCCATAGGTGCATAGTGGCGCACTGCGCAGTGGGCGGCCACCATTTATCACCAACGCATCGCCCTCAATCTCTATGTCGGCCCCCAGGGCGAGCAACTCGGCCACCAGTGCGCTCCGACGGTCGCTCTCCTTGTTGGTGAGCCTGTCAAGCCCCTTGATGTAGCTCTGCCCCTCGGCAAAGAGGGCTATGACGGCTAGGGTGGGTATTGCATCGGGGGCGTTGCGGGCGCTGCAATGTATGGTGGCCAACCTACGGGTGGGGCGCACAATAAGGTCACAAACCTCCTGCACAGGCTCGTTGTAGCCATCGAAGGTGCGCTCGGTAGTGCGACTGTTGGCGAACTCTATGAGGTTGTCGTTACCAATGAGCAACTGACTCATTATCAGCTTGTCGGCCTGGTGTGAGTAGAAGTCGAGCCCACCTATGGTGTACCCCTCGGGGCGCACTGCTGGGCCACTCTGGGCAATGGCTGCTGCGGCCAACAGATAGCCTGCCGAGCTCCAATCGGCCTCTATGCTGAGGTCGCTCCCTCGGTAGGACTCGCCACCGCCAATGCTCACCGTCAAGGGCTCGCCCACAGCGTCGCCCAGCGAGCCGTAGCCTGCCCCGTAGTCTATGCCAAAGAGCAACATCACGTCGAGGGTCATATCCAAGTAGGGCCTGCTGGTGGGGTTGTTTATGGTTAGGGTCACCCTGCGATTGGCAAGTGGTAAACCCATCAGTAGCCCCGAAGCGAGCTGCGATGAGTGCGATGCATCTACCACGATACTCTCGCCCTCGACTTTTCCGCCTATGGTTATGGGCAGTCGCCCCTTGTTGCTCTCTACCTCTATGCCCAACGAGCGGAGCACCTCAATATCCCTCTCAAACGACCTGCCCTCGAGGGTACCACGCCCAACTACCGTTGCGCCACCCCCTGCCATTGCCGCTATGCCCAGTGTGAGCCTGGCCAGTAGGCCCGACTCGCCCACGTCGAACGTGTGGGGCTGCTGCACAAAGCCCTTGCTACCTATGCCACATACGGTTATGCACTCCTGGGCCACCTCTACTTCGGCACCCAGCGTGCGGGCCCACGCGAGGGCGGCACGACTATCGTCGCACAACTCACCATCGTAGGCCAAGTGGCTCACCCCCTCGGCCAATGTGGCGGCCACAACGGCCCTCTGGAAGTAGCTCTTGCTGCTGGGCGGAGTGGCCCTCAAAGGTGTGGCCAACCCCTCCAACCTGTGCCCCTGCTCCATTGTGGCCTTCAGCTCGGCAAGGGTGGGTTGTCCTGGGGCGGTGGGGGTGCCACCATCGGGGGCTACAAAGGTAAACGGAGCCCCCTCGATGAGCGAAAGGCGACGCGAAGCGGCCCCCTCGCTGCCCATAGCAAAAGCCACCAGTTGAGCCCTCTTGTGGGTGGGTAGGGTGCGGTATAACTTGGTTATGTTGATAATGTCTTTTACGTCGGTGGCGGTGGTTACGACCTTTGCGATGTCGGCCCCTGCGGCCCAACACTCCTCGGCCGTAGCGACCAGAGTGGCCACCTCGGGGGTGTGGGTGTAGTTGTGATACGACACCACAACCTTTGCCCCTGCACTATGGGCCAGGGCCACTATGCGGTGGCGAAGCTCCTCTGGGGCGGTAATCTCTACGTCAACACACTGGGCTCCTGCCCCTATGGCCGCTCGGTACTGCTCCTCGGCCCAAGCGAGGTCAAGGCCCTCCAAGTGGCAGGTGTAGAGCACCGCAGGGTCCGAGGCTACCACTCTGGCCAACTCATCGGGGCACAACCTACACAGGTCGCCACGCAGTTCGACCATCTGGCCCTGCGCATCGGCCATAATTGCCCTACAACGCTCGGCACTCGGCTCGGCTATGCTGATGCAGTACATAGTTTAGTGGGTGGGGGAGAAAAACGGTGTGTGCTATTTGTCGTTGTTGATAATCTGCTTTTGGCGCTCAATGCTCTCGAGGTGTATGCTCTCGAGCACCCTGCGCACAAACTCGTCGCTCAGGTTGAGCCCCTTGGTGTGGGCCAATACGCGCTCTACAACCTCGCCCCAACGGCCCGATTGCAGAATTGTCAGGTTGTTGCTCTGCTTCAGTCGGCCAATCTGCTCGGCCACATCCATACGCTCGGCCAGGAGCGAGAATATCTGCTCGTCGAGTCGGTCAATGGTGCCGCGCAGGCTGTCCAGGCGGCCCTGGTAGTCGGCTGCTCGGTCGGTTGAGCGACTGCGCCACACGATTGAGCCAACCAACTCGGCCAACTCGGTGGGGGTAATCTGCTGCTGTGCATCGCTCAAGGCGCTGTCGGGGGCGTGGTGGCTCTCAATCATCAACCCATTATAGTCGAGGTCGGCCGCCTGCTGGGCCATATCGCGCAGCCCTGTGCGGTTGCCGCAGATGTGCGAGGGGTCGCACAACATAGGTAGTTGGGGCATACGCTGACGCATCTCCAGGGGTATCTGCCACAGAGGGGCGTTGCGTAGGGTGGTGGGGGCGTAGCCCGCAAAGCCGCGATGCACCAGACCTATCTGCTCGACACCACTACCCACAATGCGCTCAACAGCTCCGCACCACAACTCAACGTCGCTCGTGGTGGGGTTCTTTATCAGTACCGCCACATCGGAGCCCACACCTCGCAGAGCGTCGGCCACCTCTTGCACACTGAACGGGTTGGAGGTGGTGCGAGCACCCAACCAGAGGATGTCAACACCTGCTGCAAGGGCCAACTCAACGTGTTCGGCTGTGGCTACCTCGGTAGCTATGGGCAGCCCTGTGAGCCTCTTGGCCTCGGCGAGCCACTCGAGCCCCACCTTGCCAACCCCCTCGAACGAGTCGGGCTTGGTGCGAGGTTTCCAAAGGCCTGCACGCAGGGCATCGACTCGGCCCGTTTGGGCAAGCTGGGTGGCTGTGGTGAGCAGCTGCTCGCGACTCTCGGCACTACAGGGGCCTGCAATGACCAGACCGCGACGGTCGAGTATGTTGTCGTGTTTCATAGTCCTACAAAGGTACAAAATTCTCTCAATACTACCTAATGCCTGCCTTGCTCAGTGCAGCAGCGTAGCGCTTGGCGTAGCGGTTGTGCTCGGTGAGGCTCTTCGAGAAGTAGTGACGGCCCGAAAAGTCCTCCCTGGCGCAAAAGTATAGGTACGAGTGCTTCTCATAGTCGAGCACCGCATCTATGGCCGTTATTGAGGGCAGACAGATGGGACCAGGGGTGAGCCCTCGGTGCAGGTATGTGTTGTAGGGCGACTGGACCTGGGTGTGCTTGTGCAACACGCGCTTTATGCTGAAGTCGCCCAGGGCATACTTGGCCGTAGGGCAGGCCTGCAGGGGTATGCCACGACGTAGGCGGTTGATGTATACGCCTGCAATCTTGGGCATCTCGCTGGCCAGTTTGGTCTCTTCGTAGATAATCGAGGCGAGCGTAACGACCTCCATCTCGGTCAGCCCCGTGCGCTCCAACTTGGCCTTGCGCGAAGAGTTCCAAAAGGCGTTGTACTCCTTGAACATTCGGTCGGTCAGGGCCTCGGGCGAAAGTGTCCACCACACCTCGTAGGTGTTGGGGATGAATATGCCAATCAACTGTTCGGGCTTGAGGTCGTACTTTGCGGCCGTAGTGGGGGCAGTCAGGTGGGCATAGAGAGTGGCCGAGTCGGCCTCGATTTGGGTGGCCAAACGGCCCGCCAGTTGGTCGAGGGTGCGTATATTATTAAAGGTTAGCTTTACGGGCTTCTGGGCTCCCGAGCGCAGGGTGGTGACAATGCCCATAGCGCTGCTGCCTGCGGCCAGTTCGTAGTGGCCAGGTTTGACGCTTTGGTCCAACTTGCGCAACTTGCCCACCAGCGCCACCACACTCATATTCTCCACCCCATTAGCCTCGAGCGTGTCGAGCAGGGCCGAGTAGGTAGTGCCTGTGGGTAGGTTGAACTGGGCCTTTTGGGGCAGACACGAGGCTGTTGCTCGGCCCAACACCAGGGCTCCCACTATACCAATGATGGCCACCAGGGCCACAAAAATCGCTGCTGTTTTGCGTTTCTTTGCCATAAAATCACAAATTTTTTGCAAAAATAAGAAAAAATTGTACATTTGCACCTCGGGTAAGTCTTATACGACCAGCTCCTGCTGAATCCCCCAGGCTTGGAAGAGAGCAAGGGTAGGTGGTTGTAGCGGTGCGATATAAGTAGCTTACCCTTTTTTTATTATGGCTATTCAGGTGCTGAAACTATGGCTACTTTCGTCAAAATCTACCCCCAGAACCCAAATGAGCGCGAGATTGAGCGCATACTGAAGGTGCTCCGCGCCGACGGCGTAATTATCTATCCCACCGATGGTGTCTACGCTTTCGGATGCTCGCTCCAGAGCCCCAAGGCTGTCGAGAGGCTCGCAAAACTGCGCGACAAGTCAGACAAGAATCTTTCGATTGTCTGCTCTGACATCTCTATGGCCGACCGCTTCACCAAGATTGACAACTGGCAGTTCAAACTGCTCAAACGCAATACTCCTGGCGCTTTTACGTTCTTGTTGGAGGCTTCGTCGAAGGTGCCCGACAGAGCGCTGGGTGGCCGCAAAGTTGTAGGTGTAAGGATTCCCGACAACAACATTCCGCTCACCCTTGTCGAGCGTTTGGATTTTCCGATGGTTACCGCCTCGGTTAAAGATGATGACGAGGTGGTCGAGTACACCACCGACCCCGAACTGCTCTTGGAGCGCTATGGCGATGTGGTAGACGTGGTTATCGATGGTGGCTACGGCTCGGTTGTACCCACCACGCTGGTTGACCTTACGGCCGACGAGCCCGAAATACTCCGCCAGGGCGAGGGAGAACTGAAGTGAATTGAGAATTGAGAATTGAGAATTGAGAATTGAGAATTGAGAATTCCCCCTCTAAGTTAGAGGGGGTGCTGCATAGCAGCGGGGGCGTGTGTAATAAAGACATAGGTCGGTTAGACGCTCGACGTTAGACGTTAGACAAAAACAAAATAAGATGATGACAAAGAATACTTTTTGGATGGAGGCGCTCAAGGGTGGTACCATTATTGGCCTTGTGAGCGTGGCTTTTTCGATTGCCGTACAGGCTCTTAGTGGCGCACAGCCCGAGTCGATCTGGGTGAAGAATCTCAACTTTGTATCGGTCGTGGTGAGCATCCTGCTGGTCTATGGCTATACTCGCCGCTTTGCCGCTATGCACACCGCCGAGGAGGGCTTCTCGTATGGCCAGGGCATCAAGTTTATCTTGGCAATGATGCTCTTTGTGGGCCTGTTGAGCGGTATTTATAGCGCCGTTATGGCCAACTTCTTCATCAAGGAAGAGCTGCTCGAAAGTGTAGACCTGATGATGGCCCAGATGCAGGATACCATCCCTGCCGACAAGTTCGAGGCTACCTATGACTCGATGCGCGGTGCGGTTATCAACCCCTTCATTTTGACCATTTCGTCGGTTATCTCCAATCTCTTTACGGGATTGCTGTTCTCGGTAGTTGTGGCGGGCATCACTCGCCGCCAGGCCGACATTTTTGCGACTCCCGAGGTGAAAGAGGAGGAGAACCACAACGACCAAGAGTAACGAAGAGAATATGGATATTTCTGTTGTAATACCCCTTCTCAACGAGGCCGAGTCGCTGAGCGAGCTACATAGCTGGATTAGCCGTGTTATGGCTGCCGAGGGATTCTCGTATGAGATTATATTTATCGACGACGGCTCGACCGACTCGTCGTGGCAGACTATCGAGACACTGGCGGCTGCCGATAGCCACATTAGGGCTGTGCGCTTCCGCAGCAACTACGGCAAGAGTGCCGCATTGTACTGTGGCTTTGAGCGTGCCGAGGGCGACGTGGTCATCACTATGGATGCCGACTTGCAGGACTCGCCCGACGAGATTCCGGCCCTCTACCGAATGATTACCGCCGAGGGCTACGATATGGTGTCGGGGTGGAAACGCCACCGCCACGACCCCAAGGCCAAGACTCTGCCCAGTAAACTCTTCAACGCCACTTGCCGCTTTGCCTCGGGCATCAAGCTGCACGACTTCAACTGTGGACTGAAGGCCTACCGCAATAAGGTGGTCAAGAGCATCGAGGTCTATGGCGAGATGCACCGCTACATACCCATTCTGGCAAAGAAGGCTGGCTTTGGTAAGATTGGCGAGAAGGAGGTTACCCACTATGCTCGCAAGTTTGGCGTGTCGAAATATGGCTGGGAGAGGCTCCTGAAGGGCTACTTGGACCTCATTACAGTTATGTTCGTGTCGAAGTATGGTCGCTCGCCTATGTACTTCTTTGGCGGCGCAGGCACGTTGATGTTCTTGGTGGGCTTGGTGTCGGTGGTGTGGATTATTGTCGAGAAGTTCACCATTGGCCGCCCCTTGACCAACCAACCGCTCTTCTACCTGGGCTTGGTGGCTATTATGCTGGGTGTGATGCTGTTCCTGGCTGGCTTCATCGGCGAACTTATCAACCGCAACGCCCCCGAACGCAACCACTACTTTATAGATGAGGAATTGAGAATTGAGAATTGAGAATTGAGAATTGAGGAGGCAACTCCTATTTATCCTATAACTCCTATAACTCCTATACAAACCAGAGATAGAAACAAACCAACAAAACGATGATACAACGAATCCAAACACTCTACCTGTTGATTGTGACGGGATTTATGACCGCAATGTGCTTTACTCCGCTGTCGCGCTACGCTGTCGATGGCATCGAGAATGTATTTGTGGCCTTTGACTTCTGGTGGTTAGGCGGGCTGCTGGCTCTGTGCGCACTGGTGCCACTGGTCACTATTTTCTTGTTCAAGAACCGCTTTTTGCAGATTAGGCTCTGCTGTGCCGAGTTGGTGCTGTTGGTTGGTGCCCAGGCTTTTGCGCTGTGGTATGCCATCCGATTTGACACTATTGCCGAGAGTATGGGCAATGCGGCTATGAGCCAGGTTTGCACCCCTGTGTTGTTCCCCATAGTCTGCATCATACTGGTGCTTATGGCCATTAGGGGCATTGTCAAGGATGAGCGCCTGGTGCGCTCGCTCGACCGCATCCGATAGGGGAGGGCCGAAATGTAAAAAAGGCTACGTTGCAGCGCAACGTAGCCTTTCTTGTTTACTCCATCTTGTCGATGTAGAGCACTCCGTCGAGGTGGTCTATCTCGTGCTGGAATATTACCGCCACAAACCCTTCGATTCGCTCGGTGCGTGGCTCGAATGTCAGAGGGTCGTTGTAACTAATCTCTATTGCCGCCGCGCGACTTACTTGGCCACGCTGGTTGGGCACCGATAGGCAACCCTCGGGGCCCAGCTGGCACTCATCGCTGCGCCACACTATGGTGGGGTTGACGTAGACCTCAAAGGGCGAGGTGGGCTTGTCTACGCGCTCTACCACAATCAGACGTCGCAGTATGCCCACCTGGGGGGCGGCAATGCCCACACCTGGGTTGGTGTCGTCGCATACGGTCTCAATCATCGAGGCTACCAGTCGGCCAAAAGTAGGCGAGGCAACATCCTCGGCCGAAAGGGGCACCGAGGGGGTGCGCAACAGTAGCGAGTCGGAGCGGTTGTCGATGGTCGTGACGGCCATACGCGAGTAACGTGCCTGGTCGATTAGGCTCTGCTCGTGCGAGCTCCACGAGGCTCGGTTACAGCCTGTTAGCACCAGGCATAGGAGTAGTGTTGTGAGTATGTTTTTCATATTATTTCTCTTTTTTTATTAACCCCTAATCTTGTGGGGCATATCGGTGGGCAGAACGATTGAGTACTCGACCAGACCTGCCACAGCGCCACCCTCGTCGTACCAGGGGGTTTGGTAGATGAGCTTCCGCTGGCCAGCCTTCTCGATGGTATAGGCGTTCGACGAGCCCTCGGCGAGCATCTGCTCAATCTTATGCCACGAGGCTGGCTGATGACACGCCTGCAGATTGGCTCCGCGCGCATCGCCCAGAGCGGTTATGGCTCGGTTGTTTTGGTAAATTACGTTGCCCTGTGTGTCGCAAACAGTTATGGCCACTGCGCACTCTCTGAAGAAATCTTGTATCATCATATTGGGTTGTGTTTGGTCGTTTGTATCTACAAAGATATAACTTTTGGACACGAAAGTATCCCTTTTGTCCAAAAATATACTATTTTTGTGGCAATGTTTCGTAATATGCCCAAATATGTAGTAACCTTGCTGGCGGTGGTGCTGATGCCCCTTGTGGGCGCCAGGGCCCAGGAGCTGTTGTGGAACGCCCTGTTCGACTTCCGCTTCGACAACCGCGAGTATGGCGATCCGAGCCTGATGATTGCCCCCTCGGAGACAATCTTTGGCGCTACATTGCTGCCCCAGGTGGGTATGGGGTGGGGTGTGGGCCACTCGCTTATGGCAGGTGCGCTGCTGCCGGCCGATATGGGTAGCCCCAACTTTATGGGTGCGCCCGAGTGGATGGCCTACTACAACTACGATGGCGACAACTTTAAGGTCTATACGGGCATCTTCCCCCGCTCGGCTATGCGCGGCGACTATTCGCTGGCTATGTTCTCCGAGCAGGTGAGGTTCCAGGATAAGGTGATTGAGGGAGCTTTGGCCCAGTGGGTAACCTCCGATTGGTACACCGAGTTTGGCTGCGACTGGATGGGCCTGCCGACCGAGAATCAGAGGGAGCGCTTTATGCTCTTCTGTGCTGGCAAGGCTTGGAAGGGGCTCTCGTATGCAGGCTATGCAGCCACCTTGTTCCACCACGCAGGCAGTAAGAGCCTGGGTGGAGTGGTCGACAATGCCCTGGCCGAGGTCTACCTGGGCCTCGACTTGCAGAATATACTCCCCTTCGACCGCACCTATGTCGAGGTGGGGTGGTTGCAGGGCTACCAGAACGACCGCAAGTATGGCGACGGCCCCAAACTGCCAGGTGGCTGGCAGCTTGAGGTGGGGTGGGAGCACAACGACCTGGGCGTGTGCAATACGTTCTATAAGGGTGGCGACCTGATGCCCTTCTACGACTCGCCCTACGAGGATAAGAATGGCGCCCCCTATGCCGACCAGCTCTACTTTGGCGACACCTTCTACCGTACGGGCCCCGAGGGTGTCTACAACCGCCTGGAGCTCTACTACGCACCTCGCCTGAGGGGTGGTGTGCAGCTGCGAATGTCGTCGGTTCACCACTACGACGGTGTGCGCTGGGGCTGGCAACAGGTCATTGCCCTGTCGATTGACATAGGACAAGGGATGTTTTAGAATTGAAAATTGAAAATTGAGAATTGAAAATTCAAGATTGTCCTTAAAGACTTTAAGGTCCTTAAAGCCCTTAATGACTTAGGTCGTTTAGACGCTCGACGTTAGACGTTAGACAAAACAAAATAATATGAAAAAGTTACTCTATTCGCTTTTTGCGGCGCTGCTGATGGTGGGTTGCTGCACCGACACCCCCGATGTGCCGGTTGAGCCCGTTGTGCCCCCCGAGGAGGTGCCTGGTCGTGTGGTAATCAACGAGGTGAACGCTCGCCACCAATATATCGAACTCTACAACGTGGGCGATACCCCTGTGGCCATTGGTGGTGCTACGCTCCGCAAGAACAATGGCAATATGATGACCGACGCCGAGGGCAGGGTGTGGGCTATACCTGCGGGGGTTGAGCTGGGGGGCAAGAGCTATGCCCTGATTGGCTGCGACGGCAAGACCGACACCTACGACTGCCCCAACTTTTATGGTACGGTGAGCACCAAGCTTGATGGCGATGTGTCGATGCTGCTCGAGATGCTCTCGGCCGAGGGCGAGCGCATAGACTTCTTTGTCAATACCAGCAACACCAAGCCCAAGGCTCTGGACAAGTGGGGCGGCTTCGTAGAGCACAGCTTCGACGTGGCTGCACGCATACCCAATGGCGAAGAGTGGTGGGTGACCGACGATATTACCCCTGGTCGCGAGAACAACACCTCGATGTACTTCCCCTTCAAAAATACCACTATGAACTGGGTGGGTAGTGGCGAGGTCATTAAGGAGTATCCCGGGTATGTGGCTGCCCTGGAAGATCTCTTCAACTTTGGCAATATGCCCGCATTCCAGGTGCGCATAAGCCAGGCCGAGTGGAATCGCCTGCTCGAGATGTACGACCACAACCCCGACACCAAGCAGTATGTTATGTGCGACGTGGCGATTACTCGCTCAAACATCACCAAGATTATCCGCGAGGCTGGCCTGCGTTTGAGGGGCAACACCTCGCGCCGTAGGCCCGAGAGCATTGTTGACGGCATAACCACCCACCGCACCGACAATACAGACTGGAATCACTGCCACTTTGGGCTCAACTTCCGCAAGTTCCACAAAGATAGCGACCACACAATCAACGGAGTGCGCAAAGTAAACCTCAAGTGGTTCAAAGACGACCCAATGTATGTGCGCGAGCTCTACTGCTACGACCTGTTCCGCCGCTTTGGTATCTGGACAGCTATTAACGACATCTACTGCCGCCTGTCGATTCACGTCGAGGGCGACTCGGTGCCTGCCTACTATGGCGTATACCAGATGACCGAGGCTATCGACGACGAGTACCTCAAAGCTCGCTCCGTTCAGTTTGGTGGCTGCGAGGGTAACCTGTGGAAGTGCCGCTGGGGTGCCGACCTGCGCGACCTGAGCGACGAGAGCAAGTTTGGCCTCGATGTGGGCACCGACGAGGAGTGGACATATGAGCTCAAGACCGAGAATGCTTCATTCAGCAGGTCCAAAGCGCAACTGCAAGACTTTATCTACAAGGTCAACCACTACAAGGGCCAGCAGTTCCACGACTGGATTGCCGAGGTTACCGATGTGGAGTTGTTGCTGCGCACCTATGCAGTGAATGTTATGGTGGGTATGTGGGACGACTACTGGAACAACTGCAACAACTACTACCTCTACTTCAACCGCACCGACGAGCACTACAAGTTCTTCCTCATACCCTACGACTACGACAACACGCTGGGTACGTCGAACAACTGTGGCGTAATTAGCGACTCGGGCACCCACAACCCGTTGCAGTGGGGTGATACCAACAAGATGCCTCTGATTGGCAAGATTTTGGAGTTCGAGGACTATCGCAAGATTTATCTTGCCGCCCTGAAGGAGCTTGCCACCGAGGGTAACGACCTCTTCTACGTTACCGAGAGTATGGAGCGTATCAAGCAGTGGCAGGGCTTCATCAGCCGCTATGTGCCCAACGATACGGGCGAGGATATGGAGATTAAAGACCGCCCCGCCTCGTGGGGCAACCAGGGCCACTACCGCCTGCTCTCGCCAATCAACAACTTCTTTGTAACGAAGGTAAATAGCTTGCCTAACTAATACACAACAGAGGCTCGGAACTAACAATCCGAGCCTCTGTTTTGTAAACTCTCAACTATCCCCTCTATTTCAGCCTTAGGAACGAGTAACCAAAGCGCTCACAGGCCGCCCTTTCGAGCTCTTCGCGCACCGATGGGTGGGCAATGTTGATGAGCGCACGGGCACGCTCGGCCAAGTTCTTGCCCTTCAGGAAGGCTATGCCCTGCTCGGTAACCACATACTGCGTCTGGAAGCGCGTCGTAACAACTCCTGCACCCTCGGTCAGTACGGGCTTAATCTTCGACACACCCTTGGGCGTAATCGAGCTCATTGCTATGAAGGTCTTGCCACCCTGGGAGAGTGCGCCACCGTACATAAAGTCGTGCTGGCCGCCCACGCCCGAGAATATGCGAGTACCAATCGAATCGGCACACACCTGGCCCGTAAGGTCAACCTCGAGGGCCGAGTTTATGGCCATCATCTTGGGGTTTTGGCGTATGCGGAAGGGGTCGTTGGTCCAGGCCACATCCTTCACGAGCAACTCTTTGTTGTAGTCCATATAGTCGTACAGCCTGCGCGAGCCGAGGGCCAGACAGCAGACCGTCTTGCCAGGCTCAACCACCTTCTGCGAGTTGTCAATCACTCCGCTGTTAATCAGTGGTACCACGCCATCGGTCAGCGCCTCGGTGTGGAGGCCCAGGTGCTTGTGGTTCGTGAGGGCCGCAAGTACTGCGTTAGGGATACCGCCCACACCAATCTGTAGGGTCGCGCCGTCGGGAATCTGCTCGGCAATGTAGCCGCCAATCTTGCGCTCGTCGTCGTTGGGCTCGACGGTGGGCAGTGCAACGGGCTCTTGGTCTACCCTCACTGCGGCATCTATGCGGTCGATGTGTACCAGCGCATCGCCATAGGTGTAGGGTATGCGGGGGTTAATCTGTGCGATTATAACCTTGGCCGTCTCGGCTGCCGACACTGCCAGGTCGGCCGAAATGCCATAGCTGCAATAGCCATTCTCGTCGGGCTCGGAGCAGTTGAGCAGGCAGACATCGTACTTGACGTAGCCCTCCCTAACCAGCGCAGGCACCTCGCCCAAAAAGCAGGGTATTATTGAGCCGTAACCACTGGCAATGGTGTTGCGGAAGTTGTTTGCCACAAAGAAGCTCTGGGGCGTAAAGCTCTCGGCCATCTCGGGGGTACCGTAGGGGATGTCGCGTGTGCCAATGGCGAAGGCGCTGTAGACCTCTACGCCTCGCAATTCGGGTGCGCGTGCCACCATAGCATCGACCAACACCTCGGGGATACTGGTCGACCCCTGAACATAAACCTTGTCGTAACTCTTAATTAGTTTGGCTGCCTCGGCAGCGGTAGTGTAGTTTGCCATATTTTTTTTAGTCTAACGTCTAATGTCTAACGTCTAACGACGAATTGAAAATTGAAAATGGAAAATGGAAAATTGAGGTGTGCCTTCGGCACGAGTGTTTAATTGTCGGTTTTCCCCCTCTAAGTTAGAGGGGGTGTCGCGCAGCGACGGGGGCGTGTGTCAATTTTTAATTTTCAACTTTCAATTTTCAATTTTTTACGAGCCTCTCGAACATCGTAAGGCGTTCGTCGAGCAGGGCGTAGTGGTGGGGTTTGATGGCACTCGAGCAGGCCCTAATGCCCTTGTGGGTGGCACCCGTCGAGGAGAGCGAAATGCCGCTTATGCCACACTTAATCAGTGCCGTTAGTAGCTGCTCCTCATCAAAGTCCTTGTAGCCAATCGTAAAGAAAAAGCCGTCGCCTACGGGCTGGTCAACATCCTTGTCATAGACCACCCTGAAACCGTGGGCAGCCAGTATCTCGCGCAGCTTGGCGGTACGGGTGGCATACTCCCTCACTTCGTCGACATAGTTGTAGCGCCCCTCGGCAGCCTGGCGGAACATCTGCGCCAGGGCCATCTGGGCCGAGTGCGATACGCCCGACGAGAGGGTATATATCAGCTTGTGAACGAATACGTTGCCAAACGAGGGCAGACCAAAGCGGCTCTTCAACTGGTCGCTCTTGCGCTCAAACAGCTTGTCGCTAATGCAGGCAACGGCAATGCGCTCGCCAGCGTAGCTAAATATCTTCGATGCGCTCATCAGCAACACATAGTTGTCGGTATAGTGGCTCACACTCACCTGGCGAGGCAGTCCGCAGGGGCGCATCTCGCTCTGGCGGAAGTCCATAGTCAGGTAGGCCAAGTCCTCAATCACAATGGTGTCGTACTTGGTTGCCAGGCGGCCAATGGTCTGCAGCTCATCCTCGGTCAAGCACATCCACGAGGGGTTGTTGGGGTTTGAGTAGAGTATGGCGGCAATGCGGCCCGTCGAGAGCATCTCTTCCAACTTGGCCCCCAGCTTGTCGGCTCGGTAGTCGAGCAGGTCGAACGACTCGCGAGGCAGCCCCAACACATCGGCCTGGGTCTTTTGTACGGGGAAACCAGGGTCGATGTAGAGTATGGTGTTGCGCCCCTCGACCATATTGGCACAGGTCATAAGGGTGGCAAAGGTGCCCTGCATCGAGCCTACGGTGGGGACAATCGAACGGGGCAAAATGTGGGTGCCTATGACGGCCTCGACAAATGCCGATGCAGCCTCTTTCAGTTCGGGCTCGCCGTCCAGAGTGGGGTATACCGATGCTACACCGCGGTCGAGGGCGGCTTTCTGTGCCTCTACGCCAATGGCCGAGGCTGGCAGGCCTGGCACACCAATCTCAAAGTGGATAAACTCCTGGCCTGTGGCGGCCTCAAACGCTTTGACGGCCGATACGAGCTGGCGGATAGATAGTTGCGACAGCTCGCTTACCTCCATTTTTTGCAACACCTCGGCAATGAGGTTGCTGTCTACAATGGTATTCATATAGTAGTTCAGTTAGTGGTTGTTGAAGTTTTTAGGTGTTCTCAAAGGTACACTTTTATATACGATTTACCAAGCATAAACCATAAAATGTTAAAAAAATAACATCTACTATTTGAAGTCTTTGAAAATAGAGTTATCTTTGGAGAGTTTTTTGGAAAACTATACACTTTTTAGACAGACAATTCAAACAACACTAATAACATAAAACTTTACAGACTATGAACATTCCCGCAGAATTGAAGTATTCGAAAGACCACGAGTGGATCAAAGTGGTTGATGGCAACGAGGCATTGGTAGGTATTACCGACTTTGCACAGGGCGAGCTGGGCGACATCGTTTTTGTTGACGTTCCCACTGTTGGCGAGGTTGTAAATGCTCACGAGGTTTTTGGCTCGATCGAGGCTGTTAAGACCGTTTCGGACGTATTCTTGCCCGTTACTGGCGAGGTTTTGGAGTTCAACCCCGAGGTTGATGCCGATCCTGCACTGGTTAACAAAGAGCCCTACGAGGGTGGCTGGTTGGTTCGCATCCGTATGGAGAACCCTGCCGAGCTCGATGAGCTGCTCGACGCCGAGGCTTACAAAGCACTGCTGTAATTTTTAATTTATAATAACCCAATTTTTTAACAAAGAGTAAAATGGCAACAAAAGTTACTGTTGTTGGCGCTGGTAACGTAGGCGCAACTGCTGCAAATGTTATGGCAATCCGCAAGGTTGCAAGCGAGGTATGTCTGATTGATATCAAACCCGACCTGTCGGAGGGTAAGGTACTCGATATGTACCAGACTTCGACTCTGCTCGATTTCGATACCAAACTGGTGGGTGTAACCAACGACTACAAAGCTACCGCAAAGAGCGACGTAGTAGTTATCACCTCGGGTGTTCCCCGCAAACCTGGTATGACTCGCGAGGAGCTTATCGGTGTTAACGCCAATATCGTTAAATCGGTTGTTAACAACATCTTGGAGTACTCGCCCAAAGCTATCTTCGTTATCGTATCGAACCCCATGGATACTATGGCCTACCTGACCTTGAAAGCTACTGGTCTGCCCAAAAACCGCGTTATCGGTATGGGTGGTGCGCTCGACTCGTCGCGCTTCCGCTGCTACCTGGCAAAGGCTCTGAAGGCTGACATCCGCGACGTTGACGGTATGGTTATCGGTGGCCACGGCGATACCACTATGATTCCTCTGGTTGAGAAAGCAAGCTACCGCGGTGTTCCCGTTAGCCAGCTGTTGAGCAAGAAGAAATTGGCCGAGGTTGCTGCCAACACTATGGTGGGCGGTGCTACCCTGACCAAACTGCTTGGTACTTCGGCTTGGTACGCTCCTGGTGCTGCTATTGCAAGCGTTGTAGAGAGCATCTTGGGTGACCAGAAGAGGGTTATCTCGTCGAGCTGCTACTTGGAGGGTGAGTATGGTGCAGAGGATCTGTTCATCGGTGTACCTGCTGTTATCGGCAAGAACGGTATCGAGAAGATTATCAACCTCAAACTTACTGCTGACGAGAAGGCTAAATTCGAGGCCAGCGTTGCAGCTGTTAAGAAAACCAACAATGTTCTGTACGAGATTGGCGCTCTGACCAAATAGTTTCGTACACGATACCTAATCAAACAAAGAGCCCACCTTTCGCGAAGAAAGGTGGGCTCTTTATTTGGTTAATCCCCAAGCCTACTTTTGTTTTGTGCGGTAGGCGGCCGAGAATTTACCCTTCGACATTGCGGACAGCTTGCTGCGGAGCAGGGTTTTGCGCAGGCTACCCACGCGGTCGGTGAATACTATGCCGTCGAGGTGGTCGTACTCGTGCTGGGCTATGCGCGCGGGCCAACCTGTGAGCTCCTCTTCGTGCTCCACGAAGTTCTCGTCGAGGTAGTTGATGGTTATGCTCTCGGGGCGGTAGACGTCTTCGTGGATACCTGGCACCGACAGACAACCCTCGTTCATCAACACCTCTACGTCGCTCTCTTCGACAATCTCGGGGTTGATAAATACCTTCTTAAAATCCTTGGCTGTGGGGTCCACGTCGGCAAAGCCTGTGCCGTCTACGACAAAGAGCCTTATGTCTTTGCCAATCTGGGGTGCGGCCAGTCCTACGCCATCCGAGGCGTACATTGTGGCAAACATATCTTCGATGAGCTTTGCCAACTCGGGGTAGTCGGGCGTAACCTCTTGGCACTCTTTGCGCAACACGCCCGAACCATATACATAAATTGGGTAAATCATATTTTTTTCTTTTTAGTCTAACGTCTAATGTCAAGCGTCTAACCGACCTAAGGCTTTAAGGTCTTTAAGGTCTTTAAGGTCATTAAGGCCCTTAAAGAAGAAAATCATATAACTCATATAACTCCTATAGCTCTTATTGCTCTTAATAGGATTTATAGGAGTAATAGGACCAATAGGGACAATTTTCAATTTTCAATTGACCAAGCTGACGCTTGCTCTAAAATGCTCCTGCTCGGCATAGCGTGCAAGCAATCTCTGCTCTCGCTTACTCGCATTTAATCCTCCTGCGGAGTCTTTTCCTCCTTCGCGCCTCGGCAATTTGAGTA
>JAZPXV010000026.1:0-15324 GCA_045543795.1 Tidjanibacter sp. | reverse complement strand
TGGTAATAGCAGCGAGGTCCCACCTCTTCCCATTCCGAACAGAGAAGTTAAGCTCGCTAACGCCGATGGTACTGCATTTAGTTGTGGGAGAGTAGGTAGCCGCCTCTTTAAGACCAATCCGAATAGGGTTGGTCTTTTTTTTGTGCATATGGGTTAGACTAAGTTGCAGTGTCATTAAGGCCATTAAGGTCATTAAGGTCATTAAGGACCTTAACGAAAAGCATTTGACCAACAATTCCTATTTCTCTCATAGCTCCCATATATCCTATTACTCTTATAGGAGTATGGGAGAAATGTGAGTGATAAGAGTCACGCAAAAAGAGCACCTCACAGATTGCTGTGGGGTGCTCTTGGTGTTTTTTGTGGTGTGTAAACTTATTTCGCCGGGCGTTTGGGTGTGGTGATGCCGAAGGTGCAGTAGCGCACAATGGGGATGCGGCGCAGGATTTCCCAAGCTGCAAACGAGCCGACAAAGGTCACCACAAGTGCCACTAC
The DNA here is from genome assembly GCA_045543795.1 of Tidjanibacter sp. Taxonomy (GTDB): domain Bacteria; phylum Bacteroidota; class Bacteroidia; order Bacteroidales; family Rikenellaceae; genus Tidjanibacter. The sequence continues at coordinate 14,829 of JAZPXV010000026.1, read as the reverse complement.
ATATATCAGCCATGTCGGTAGGGCGGTGGTTTGCAGCCACACGCAACTGGCTGTGCAGACCGTCATATGCACCACATACACGCCAAAGCTACTACGGCTCATATACTCCGCAATGGGTGAGGTGCCGTTGGCCCAGCGACGGAATGCTCCAAACATAGCCAGCGTCATTGCCCAGCAGTAGAGGTTGCACCACACGCTCTGAACTGCCTCGGGTGAGGTGTAGTCCTTGCTGTAGAACTTGCTGCCAAACCCTATGGCTCCCACCACAGCTGCCACAATCAGCACCACAGATCGCTCGGCCAGGAAGTCGTGAATGCGCTCGCTCGAAAAGATGTAGTAGCCCACAAGGTAGCTCGCCAGGTAGAAAACTGGGCGATAGAGGTTCAGCAGCCCTTGTGCGGCCGAGGGGTTGTCGATTTGGCTCTGTGCGGCCACCCACAGCAGCAGGCCAAATACTACCATTATGGCAGCAATGCCCCATTTGGGTAGTTTAGTCAGCCAGCGGTCAATGCGCTCTGCATCAACCAGTTTGCGCACCGCAAGCAGCACTAACGAGAAGATGAAGAGGTCTTGGATAAACCACAGGTGCCCCGTACCGCTTACGGCCCAGATGAGCCACTTAATCGGCAGCGGCACCTCATCGGGAATCATTCCGCGCGAGTTGATTGAGCCCAGTATCCAGCCGAAAACCAACAGGCCGAGTGTCGAGGGCACAAGCAGTTTGCGCACGCGCTCTTTGCGGAACTCGGTGGGGGTGCGGCGCTGTAGGGCGTAGCGGCTCGAAGCTCCGGCTACCACAAACAGCAGTGTCATAAACCAGGGATTGAACAGTGTGCAGACCACATCTTGCCACTGGTGAGGGGCAAAACCGCCTACGCCGCCAAATACCCCTACGGCATTGTAGTTGTAAAAAACGTGGTAGAAGAGCACCAGCAGCACAGCCACCCAGCGCAGATTGTCCATAAAGTAATAACGGGCTTTCATAGTGGTAATAGTTTGAAAGTCAGACTTGTTGAGCCTCTACTTGAATACGTCGTTTACGGCCGAGTCGAAGATTTGGGTCTTTACGATGGCCAGTCCTTTGGTGCGGTCGCCCAGTACGAGCAGCGAGTCGCCAGGCTCGATGCCAAAGACCTCGCGAGCCTCTTTGGGAATAACGATTTGTCCTTTTTCGCCCACCTTCACTACTCCGAAGATGTATTTGTCTTTCTCTGTCTGCATAGTTCTAAAAGTTGTAAAAGTTATACAAGTAGGAAAAGTTATACAAAGGTAACGCTTTGTTTGGGATTTGCAATAGTTTGAAGTTCTTTTTTGTGGGGGGGTATATGAGAGTGTTGAGAGCGTGGTAAAATGTGTGTAGGTATCTGTAAAATAAAGCAAGGTGGTAGAATTACCACCCTGCTGGTTGTTGTATAGGCTTATTATTCAGAGTAGAGCCTATATTTTTTGTACGACATAGAATACATAGCCGTAGTGTTGGCCATATTTGTCGAACATTTCGGCCTCGTGACGTTGGTTTTCCACAAGCATTTGGGCTGTTGGATTGCCCTTGTGGTGGGCCAAAAAGATTGTTTGCGCATTGCGTTGGGGCAGATAAAAATTATCGGTCCAACACTCTGTGGGTAGTACAAACCACTCTTTTATGCGATAGCCGGCCTCCTTGATAAGCTTCAAGTTGCTCTCGACAGTTCCCATTTGAGGATAGGCTTCTTGCCAGAATTGCTCAATCTCCTCGGGGCGTTCGTTGGTGAGCCAAGTGGCATCTGTAAAGGCAATGTGGCCGCCATCTTTGAGCAATGTGTGCCAAAGTTTGAGTCCGCACTCGATACCTATATTATATATTGCACCTTCGCACCAGATAATATCAACCGACTCGGGTGCGAATGGCAGTTTCTCCATAGGGGAGTGTAGTGTGCGGATAGTCAGATTTTTTGCCTGTGCTCGTTGTTGGACTTTTTGCAAGAATGCATCGAATATATCCACCGCAATAATTTGTGCCGAGGTGGTTTCGGCAAGTATCATAGCCGAGGAGCCCGTACCGCACCCGAGGTCGGCAATGATGGCATCAGGCTTAGGAATACCTATGCAATTAAGGGCTTTGAGAGTCATTTCTCTACTGCCCGGCCCTTGTCGCTCGGTCGAGGAGAAGTATTCACAAATGAGATTGAAATCGAAGTCGTGGATATTGTTTTTATTATCGTTGCTCATATTTTTTTAATTATTTAGAGTATTTATTTAATCTAATAAATAATTAAATAAATGTATTTAATTGTTTGATTTTTGGGATGTTATTTTTCGATTTGGGCCACAACACCCTGCTCCCTGCACTTGGTGGGGAGTAACCGTTACCGCCTCAGGCGGCATTATGCAATATCCAACTTGCTGATCATCCGATACAAAGGTATAATTTTTTGCTCAATTCGTCAAGTGAACTTTTATAATTATATTTGTATGACATTTATTTGTGATTTATTAAATAAAAATTAATTGATTGAATAATGCCATTTGATTTCAAAAAGGAGTACAAAGAGTTTTATATGCCCTCGGGTAAGCCTTCGATTGTCGATGTTCCCTCGGCCAATTACCTTGCTGTGAGGGGTAAAGGCAACCCTAACGAGGAGGGTGGCGACTACAAAAAGGCCATTGAGATGCTCTACTCGGTGGCTTATACCCTGAAAATGAGCCCCAAGAATGGTCGCAACATCAATGGGTTTTTCGACTATGTGGTGCCCCCTTTGGAGGGCTTTTGGTGGCAAGAAGGTGTCGATGGCGTAGATTTGGGCCACAAGGATGAACTCTGTTGGATTTCGGTTATTCGCCTGCCCGATTTTGTCACTATGGCCGACTTTGAGTGGGCGGTTCAGACTGCTACCCGCAAGAAGAAAATCGACTGCTCGAAGGTCGAGCTCCTGGCCATCAACGAGGGGCTGTGTGTGCAGATTCTCCACGTTGGGGCATACGACAACGAGCAGCAAAGTGTGGAGCTTATGGAGCAGTGGGCCGAGCAGAATGGCTATCGTGTGGACTTTACCGACACCCGACTGCACCACGAGATATACCTCTCCGATGCTCGCAAAACGCCAACCGAAAAGTTGCGCACCGTTGTTCGCCACCCGATATGCAAAAAATAATTCGGTTTGGGTGTAACCTTTTTGTGGTGGGTGCGTCTAAAAAGCGAAAAGAGAAACAAAAAGATAATTAACCCAGAGATAATAGAGTGCAGCAGTTGAGCGACATAGAGTGCGTAATGCAGGTTGTAGGGGGCGACACCAACGCCTTTGGGGTGTTGGTCGAGCGCTACTCCGAGAGGGTATACGCTCTGGTGGCGGGCATAGTGGGCCCAGGGGCCGAAGCCGAGGACTTGGTGCAGGAGATTTTCATCAAGGCGTGGGGCAATTTGCACAAGTTTGCCTGCCGCAGCTCGTTTGCCACCTGGCTCTACCGCATTGCCTACAACGCTGCTATAAGCACCAGACGAGCACGCAAACGAGAGCTCCAAATGGTCACCCCTGCCAAAGGGCTCGACCTGCCCGATGAGGTTGAGCAACAACAGTTTAGCGATGTGGACATAGAGCAGCTGGAACGTGCCGTAGAGCTGTTGCCGCCGCGCCAGAGGGCCATCATTGAGCTGCACTACCGCCAAGACCTGTCGCTTGCCGAGGTGGCCGAGGTGGTCGAGAGCAACGAGAACAATGTAAAAGTGATGATTCACCGAGCACGTCGCCAACTTGCGGCACTCATAAAACAAAACCGATATGAATAACAATAATATAGACCAAATCGTGGCCGAGAAGTTGCGCCAAACCGCAGCTCCCACCCCCTCGCCACATATGTCCAGCCGCATAATGCTGGCCGTTGCCAAGAGGGCACGCCGCAGGGCTGTGGTGCGCACTGTGCGCAATGTGGCCGTAGGGGTAGTGGCAGCCGTAGCAGTGTTGCTGCTGATGGGCGCAGGGGTGGCGTTGGCGATGCAGATGTTGGGCTTGCAAGCCGTTGTGGAGCAGTTGGATAGCTATCTGAACGATATGCTGCACTCGCTGACAACTCTGGCATCGAGCATAACCTTTGGATTAGTGGCGTTTGTCACATTGGTCATTGGCGGAGTGATGATTTGGACCCAATGGCAGGCCGAGCGTGCAGAGGCAAAGCACTCCGAGCGCAAGCAGAAAATATAAAAACTGATTACCGGTAATAGAGATAGATAACGAATTATTAAAAAATCTTAAAAACTTATAATGTTATGACTAATATCAATATTGACCCCGTTGTGATGGTTGCAATTATTTCGATTTTTGCGGTCATTCCGATTGTTTTGTTCGGCTCTATTCAGAAGATTGTGGCCTCTGTTCAGCGTCGCAAGATTGCTGAGGCCTATGCCCGTCAAGGTATGGCCCTACCAGCTGAGGATGTAAAGCCCAGGAAGATTGGCGATGTGGTGATGGTGAGGGCGCTGGCTCTTATCGGAGTGGCACTTGGATTGGGCCTGGGCCTGATTTGGGACGATGCCCTGCTGACCGTCGCGCTCATTATTGGCTGCGGAGGCTTGGGAATGTTGGGCGGTTGGTTTGTAATCCGCTCAAAGGAGCAGCAGGCCACCGACGAGCAGAAGTAGCCGCCACTGGGAGGCTAATAGCCCCCACGCGAGTTAATAATTTGGATTTGGACAAAAAAACGAGAGCCTCACTACGATTGTGAAGTGGGGCTCTCGTTTTTTGTTATTTCGGTCGGTATTTAGTAGCCGATGCGGTCGAAAAAGTCGAGCAGCAGCTCGCCTACGCGGCGCGAGTGGTAGATGTATGAGCCGTGGTCGGCATCGGGGACAATAAACACCTCGCCCTGTGGTATGTTGCTGCCAATCAGTTGGGTATGCTCGCTGCGAATGAGGTCCCTATCGCCTGACATTATCAGCGCAGGACAGCCGATTTGTTGCATATCTTCGGGTGTCATCGTGGGCTCGTTCATCATCATCACGTTCAGCGGATTGGGGTTCTCTTGCGAGAGGAACGACTTTTCGAACTCGGGCACCAAAGCCCCTCCAACGAATATATTGGCTCCGCCCGTAGCTATGGCCCCAAGTGTGCCAGGATAGTCGACCTCGAGCTGCAGGGCAATGATACCACCATCGCTGAAACCAAACACGGCAGGGCGTTCAAGCCCCTGGGCCTCAATGAACTTGTGTACATCAGCGGCCATATCTTTGTAGTGATACTCCTCAAGCGGAGGATTGGCCCCCTGGCCGCGCGAGTCGAGTGTATAGACCTTGTAACCTGCCTGGGCGAGCTGGTGCGTGGTGGTCTCCAGGTCGTTGTGGCTGCCACCATTGCCGTGCAGCAGAATTACGGGTTTGCCCCTCCCCTCGGCAGCATAGAACAGCTCTACCGAGCCAGCATCGAAGGTGTCGGTGTAACTAACATAGGGCTCTACGCCCAGATGGGCCACCGTCACAGCTGCCACCGCCACAGCCGCTATGGCCAACCATATTTTCTGACTTTTTCTCATACCTAATTTACTGTATGTTCGCAACCCAAAGGTACCACTTTTGGGGCGGATTTGCAAGTGGTGGTATTTGGGTATTATCGAAAAACAATAAATATTTTTCGTTTTTCGTTTGGAAGTTAGAAAAATTGCACTACCTTTGTATCGTTAAACAATAAATAATTATCATTTCTCAACAACAAAAATTAGTTACATTATGAAGAAAACGGTGAAATTTTTTAGGGTTTTGGTCGCAATTTTGGCCTTTACTCTTGTGCTTTTCCACGTTGTTGGCGTGGGTGTTCAGACCTGGAATATTGTGGTGGGCGAGTGGAGCCCTGCGGTCGATTGGAGCCAGTTTGGGGCCCTGAAGGCCACCATTGTTGCCCTGCGAGCGGTGGCAATTTTGGCTCTGCTGGGTATGCTTGTGGCCTTTGTGCGCAATGTCCGCAAGGGTGGCCGAGGGCTCTTTGTGAGGGGCAATGTGAGGTTGCTATGGTGGGCGATTTTGCCAAGCGTGGTCTACTCGTTCTGCGATACTAATATGCAGATTATAAGCGGTGTACGTCATTGGGCAATCTCTACTGGCGACGTGTTGGTGGTGTTGGCTCTGGTCTGTGTTGCGCTCATCTACCGACGTGGCGTAGAGATGGCCGAGGATGGCGAATTGACGATTTAACGGTTGGGAGGATTTTGTTATGATAGTTGTAAATCTTGATGTAGTGCTGGCCCAGCGCAAGATGTCGCTGAGCGAGCTGAGCGAACGAGTGGGCATAACCATTGCCAACCTGTCGATACTCAAAACGGGCAAGGCCAAAGCGGTGAGGTTTTCGACCTTGGAGGCCATTTGTCGCGAGCTTGATTGTACCCCTGGTGACCTGTTCGAATATCGCCCCGAAGAGTAGGTCTAACGTATTGAATACAAACAAAAAGCACCCCCACAAGTGGAGGTGCTTTTTGTCGTATTATAGGTGGCTCTATTTTAGCAACTCTTCAAGCCTTGCAACGGGGGCGACGTCGAGGTCGCTCTGCTCGCCATTGAGGTAGTGGTAGTGGCCTGCAACGGCAATCATAGCAGCATTGTCGGTGGTGAATTTCAGTGGGGGCAGGTAGGTGTTCCAACCGCGACGCTTGCCTTCGGCCTCGATAGCCTCGCGCAGGCCTGAGTTGGCCGACACGCCGCCAGCAATGGCAATCTCTTTGATGCCGAGAGCCTTGGAAGCCTTTATGAGCTTCTTGAGCAGGATGTCGATAATGGTCTTTTGGAGCGATGCGCAAAGGTCGGCCTTGTTCTGCTCGATGAACTGGTCGTTCTCCTGCATCTGGTCGCGCAGGAAGTAGAGGAACGAGGTCTTAAGGCCACTAAAACTATAGTCAAAATTGTCGACCGAAGGCTTGGCAAAGCGGAAACGGTCGGGGTTGCCCTCGTGGGCCAGGCGGTCGATTACGGGGCCACCAGGGTAGGGGAGCCCCATAACCTTGGCGCACTTGTCGAAGGCCTCGCCCGCAGCGTCGTCGATAGTGGTGCCCACAATCTCAAACTCCAGTGGCGAGCTGACCTTAACCAACTGGGTGTGGCCACCCGACACGAGCAGACATAGGAAGGGGAACGAGGGGTGGGGCAACTGCTGGTCGGGCAGGTCGATGAAGTGCGACAAAATGTGGCCCTGCAGGTGGTTTACCTCTACCAGAGGAATGTTTTTTGCAAGCGATAGACCTTTAGCAAACGACACTCCAACGAGCAGGCTGCCCAGCAGACCAGGGCCTCGGGTGAAGGCTATGGCGTCGATTTCGTCGGCCGTTATGCCAGCCTCTTTGAGGGCTGTATCTATCACGGGCACAATGTTTTGTTGGTGGGCACGCGAGGCCAGTTCGGGGATTACACCACCATACTTGACGTGTACGGCCTGGCTGGCGATGACGTTCGAGAGCATCACACCGCCGCGCAGTACGGCTGCCGAGGTGTCGTCGCACGACGACTCAATACCCAAAATTGTAACTTCCATATTTGTATTTTCGCAATAAAATTCGTAAAATTGTAGGTTATTTAGACAAGGCAATGAGCAAAGGTATAAAAAAAGTAGCAAATGTGGTAATCCGCTCACTATTCGGGGTGGTTTTAGCCCTATTTTTGCTCATTTTGGTCGTTGGTTTTGCCTTTTCGCTGCCCCGAGTACAGAGTTTTGCCGCAGCCAAGGCGGTCGAGTGGGTGTCGGACCGAGTAGGTGTGGGGCTCTCGATTGATGCGCTCTACATCAGTGGTCTGTCGCACCTGGCTGTCGATGGGCTGATGATTGAGGACCTGGAGGGCGACACAGTGCTCTATGCCTCTACGGCCTCGGTAAGTATCGATCGCAAGGCCCTCTTTGCCGAAGGGGTCGTTTATCCGAGCAATGTGAGGTTTGATGGGGCCTCGTTGCGCGTAGTGTCGGGCGATGGTGGAAGCAATGTAAAGCAGCTTGCCGACCATATCAAGGAGGTCTTTGGCGCCTCGCCCCAGAGTGAGCCTGCACCACTGGTAATTACCGATGTGGAGATTACCAATAGCCGTCTGCAAATCTATAATCCCACAAAATACGAACCCATACGCACAGGTGTGAACTATGCCGATATGGACATAGAGATTGAGCGTGTGGTGAGCCCACGCTTGACCATCGAGGATGGGGTGGTTGATATTGCCATCGAACAGATGAGCTTTGCCGATAAGAGCGGCGCGGTGGTAGAGCAGGGCCACATAGGTATGCTCACCGTAGGCTTAAAGGAGCTCACGTTCGACGATTTGTATTTGCAGACTATGGGCTCGAGGGTTGATATTCCGCGCTTGGCCTTTGACTTTGAGGATTGGAAAGATTGGGACTACTTTGACCACCAGATAAAGATGTTCTTGAAGGTCGATAACTCTACGCTCACTCCCGAGGGACTGATGGCCTATGTACCCGACTTCTTCAACGTGGGCACTACCTTTACCGACTTTGAGGGTACCTATGATGGCCTGCTCGAGGATTTCTGGATTGATGCCCAGGCCAACTTTGCCACATCAAGTAGCGTAGATGTGAGTGGCAGGGTGGTGGGCCTGTCGGATATCAAAAGTTGCCTCTTTGAGGTCGACAACCTCAAACTAAATACCAATGCAGACGATGCTATGACGGTCTACGGAGCCGTTAGTGACAAACCCTTGCAGGGCGAGGTGGCACGCTGGGTGGGTAAGTTGGAGAGCGTAGATGTTGCCCTGTCGGGCAGTGGCTCGATGAGCCGCCAGGAGTTCGATGCCACTGTGGCGACCGACAAGGGTACGGTCGAGGCCGAGGGTGTACTGCAACTGCTCTCGAAGGGCAATGTGAACTTCAATGGCCAGGTGGGCCTTGAGGGCGTCGAGCTCGGCAAGTTGCTCGAGGTGGCAGAGTTGGGCCCCTTGACGGGTGGCGCCCAGGGCGAGGTGCTGGTGGGTAGTGACTTTGTGGATGTGCAGGGTAGTGTAGATGTGGCAAGTGTCAAATATGGCGGTTATGAGTACCACGATATTAGCCTCGATGGCGGCTATATGGCCGATGTGCTGAAGGCTACGCTGACGTCGACCGACCCCAATATGGCCCTTACGCTCGAGGCCGAGTGTGATATGTCGTGGCTGGTGCCAAGCTACTCGTTTGTGTTGGGTGTTGAGCGTGCCGACTTTGCGGCGGTGGGCCTCAGTGGACTCAACCCTGTATCGGCCCTCTCGTGTAGCATAGAGGCTACGGGCGAGGGTGGCTCGCTCGACGAGTTGGAGGCCAGGGCTATGGTCAACAACCTGCTCTACTACTCAAAGACCGACACGCTGTCGACCGAGCTGATAAATATCGTGGCCAACAATGGCGCCGAGGGACACTCGCTTTCGCTCTACTCGTCGCTGGCCGATGTGGAGTATAGAAGCAAGGCTTCGTATAACGATGTGATAGACTACTTTGGCAAGACTCTGCCTGCCAAACTGCCCTTGGTGGGTGGGGGTGCTGCGGAGCAAGAGGGTGCCGAAAGTGATGAAGAAAATAGCAATGGTGGTGCGGTAAGGTCGTTAGCTATGGCCGACGACCTGGCTACGGTGCTGCTGAATATCAAGACCGACGAGAATCTGTTGTCGGTATTTGTGCCTGGCGCGAGTGTGGCGCCTGATAGTTCGCTCAGGTTGGAGTTCTCGCCCTCGGCCGACTTGTTCGAGTTGCAGCTCGACTGCGGATATTTGGAGTTGAACGACCTGTTTGCCTCCGAGGTGATGGTCGATGGCTCGGGTGGCGGCAAACGTATTGAGCTGCGTGCCGAGGCCGAGCAGCTGCTCACGATGGGCACTACGCTGCCCCAGGTGGTGGTGTCGGCCGAGTGTACGGATGCACGCAAGATTGGTGCTGTGGCCTCGTTCGACAACGATGAGGCGCAGATTGGTGCCCGACTGAAGGTAGATGGTACCATTGGGCGCGATGAGAAGGGCAGTGTGGCGGCCGAAGCATCGGTCGATGAGTCGTGGCTGACAATTCACGACCAGAGGTGGAATATTGGCGCACAGAGGCTCTACTATGTCGAGGACTACGCTGTGATTGATGACTTTGCGGTCTTGTCGGGGATGAAGCGACTCCACATAGATGGCGAGATTGGCAGCCGTAATGACCAGAGTCTGAATGTAGAGTTGTATGACCTGCCTGTGGGCGAGATTGTAGGGCTGCTGACTGGCACCGAGGGTATAGAGTGCAGGGCTGATGGCCAACTGACCTTGAGCGCAGCAACCTCAAACCCCTTTGGCAATGGTCGCATAGACCTGACGGATATCAACTTCAACGGTATAGATGTAGACCCTCTGTATATCAATGTGGGCAAGGTGCAAGCGGCCGATGTGGTAGCGCTCGGATTGGTCAATAGTGTCAGCCGCAGTAGCCTGGCCAATGTGTCGTATGACTTGAAGGACAAGGAGTTTGACTCGTCAATAACCATTCGCGAGGTCGACCTCTCGTTGGCCAGCACTCTGCTGGGCGACGTGGTGAGCGGCTTGGGTGGCAAGGCGGCCATTGATATTGACCTGGTGGGCGGTGGCTCAAGGCAGTTGACTATCGACGGTAGTGTGGGTGTCGAGCAACTGACCGCTACGGTGGGCTATACGGGTGTGACGTATGAGTGTGCCCCGTTTGAGGTGAAGTTTGTGAACAATAGGGGCGAACTGGGCCAGGTGACGATGAACGACAAGAGGGGCAATACAGCTCTGCTCGATGGCTTTGTAGACCTGTCGGGCCGCGAGGTGGAGTATGGTCTGCACCTGATGCCTAACAATCTGATGGTTATTGACCTTACAGCCGAGGCCGACAGCCCGTTCTATGGCAATGTCTACGCCTCGGGTGCTGTGTCGCTCGCCTCGGAGGGTAATGCTACCAACATAAATGCAGCATTGAGCACAGGCGACGGGTCGGTATTCTCGCTCCCCCTGCAGGGTGATAACGACTTTGCAGGTGCCGACTTTGTGCAGTTTGTATCGGCAGCCGACCAGGCCGACCAGGAGAACGACATTGTGGCGGCTCGCAAGTTGCAATTCGAGGGCAAGAGCCGCAAGGGTGCGGTGCCCAAGAATGTCAATATAGATGCGCAGTTGAGGGTAGGTACCAACACCGAGTTGAGGCTGATTGTCGACCAGGCGACCGACAACGTGCTGGTGGCTCGCGGCGAGGCCGATATGAACATCACGCTCGATTCGCGCAAGGAGGGCATAGAGATTAGGGGCGACTACCAGATTGCCGAGGGAGTCTATAACTTTAACTTCCAGAACATTATCTCCAAACAGTTTGATATCAACCAGGGCAGTTACATACGCTGGAACGGCAGTCCGCTCGATGCTACGCTCGATGTGGCAGCCACCTATAAGCTCAAGACCTCGCTCGCACCCCTGCTGGGCAACGAGGCTGGCTCGGCTCGCTCGTCGACACCAGTGGAGTGTATCGTAAACCTGGGCGGCAGGCTCTCGGCCATAGACTTGAGTTTCGACATTAACGTGCCCACCGCAAATGCCGAGTACCAGAGCATCCTCTCGAGCTACTTCTCGTCGCAAGAGATGATGGCAACCCAGTTTGTCTATCTGCTGGCGTTGGGTAGCTTCTACTCTGACTCGAACTCGTCGACGCAGGGGACAAGCCCCACCACGGCAGGCACCGCCATTGGCCTGGACTTCTTGGCCACCCAGGTGAGCAAACTGGTGTCGAACGACTCGTATAAGTTCAAACTCAAGTATAACGCCATCGACGACACCTCGTCGAGCTATGGCGTTGACTTCCAGACCGAAATCATTGACGACAGGCTGCTGCTCGAATTGGAGGCCAATGTCGATACGGGCTCTTACTACCAGAGCATCAATCCCGACCAGAGCCAATTGAGTGGTGGCGGTGCGCTGACTCTGCTGCTCGACAAGACGGGCGACTTTATTTTGAAGGGCTTTTCGCGCACGATTGACCGCTTCGACGAGAACCAGGGCCTACAAGAGAATGGAGTGGGTCTGTACTACCGCCGCAGTTTTGACAAGTTTAGCGACCTGTGGCGCAAAAAAGCCAAAAAAGCAGAGAGTAATAGCGAAAAAAGCACTACCTTTGCCCAACCCTCTGGCGAGGATGACAACGACACAAACGGAAAATAAATAAGAACAGAAAAAATACGCAAAACGACTATGATTACACTACTTCAAGATGTGGCCGCTGTTGAGTCGGCCAAGACAATGGGATTTGGCGAACTCTTTTTGGCCGGTGGTTGGCTTATGTGGCCCCTGCTGCTGCTCGGTGGCGTGGCTATCTTTATCTTCGTTGAGCGCTTTGTGGCTATCCGCAAGGCCTCGAAGATTGACCCTAACTTTATGAACCGACTGAGGGACCTCATTTGCGAGGGTAAGGTCGAGGCTGCACTGAGGCTCTGCAAAAAGACCGATACCCCCATTGCCCGTATGATGGAGAAGGGTATCAGCCGCATTGGCCGTCCTATGGGCGATATCCAGACCGCCATCGAAAACGTGGCCAACCTGGAGGTGTCGAAGCTCGAGAATGGTCTGCCCTTCTTGGCAACCATCGCTGGTGGTGCTCCTATGCTCGGTTTCTTGGGTACCGTACTGGGTATGGTCAAGGCCTTTATGCAGATGTCGCAGGCTGGTGGCGTGGTTGATATGAGCGCGCTGTCGGGCGGTATGTATGTCGCTATGATTACCACCATTGCAGGTCTTATCGTGGGCGTTCCTGCCTACTTTGGCTACAACTACCTGGTGGCTCGCATCGAGAAACTGGTATTCCAGATGGAGGCCAACTCGATTGCCTTTATGGATATTCTGAACCAACCCGCAGAGAAAAAATAGAGCAACTATGGCTATTAAACACGGAAGCAAAATTATCAAAGAGGGCAGCGGCTCGGCACAAACCGACCTGATGTTCCTGCTGTTGATGTTTATGTTGATGGCCACCACCCTCATCAACCCAAATGCGCTCAAACTTACCCTGCCCAAGAGCTCAAACCAGCTCAAGGAGCAGCCCGTAACGACGGTTAGCATCTCGAAGGACTTGCAGTTCTATCTGGACAATGTGCGCATACCCTTTGCCCAGCTTGAGGGTGCTCTACAGGCCAAACTTGCCGAGGAGGAGGCCCCCACAGTGTCGCTCCACTGCGACGAGGGTGTGCCCATTGGCGAGGTTGTGAAGGTGATGAACATCGCTAACAGCAACAAGTACCGACTAATACTGGCTACGCAGCCAGAGTAGTTTACAGTTAACAGTTTACAGTTAACAGTAGACAGTTGAGAGTTGACAGACCCCTCCGCCCCTGCGGGGCACCTCCCCTAACTTAGGGGAGGAGTTTTTAGTAAAGTCCTAAAACTCTTATTACTCCTATGGCTCCTATAGCTCCTATAGCTCTATGGTTCCTATGGCTCCTAATACTCTCACAGCTCTTATATAAGACCTTGTAACCCCGAACAATACACGCACGCAAAGCACAATGATGAACAACCCGATAGGCGATAACAACAACAGCACAGGCAAGGCGGTGGGAGCAATCTTTGTTGCTCTCTACTCGCTTGTGTTCGTGGGGCTGTTTGTGTGGGCCACCTTCGACATCCAGAGCGAGGAGGTCCAGGCAGGTATGCTCATCGACTTTGGTGTGGCACCCGACAGCGGTCAGGGGGCTATGGATACACAGTTGGCCGACGACTATGTGGTCGAAAAACCACAAGATGTGCCCAAGACCGAACCCGTAGAGACTCAAGATGTTGAGCCCGAGGCCCCAGAGGTAGAGGAGGGTAACCTCATTACCGACACCAAAACCCAAGAGGCCGAGCAGGTAGATAGCGAGCCCGAGCAGCCCGAAGAGGAGATTAAACCACGCGAGGTGAATCGTCGCGCACTCTTCCCTGGCAACAAGCCCGACTCGCCTTCGCCCTCGCAGGGCACTACCGACAATGCCCAGGGCAACCAGGGCTATATTGGTGGCACCGAGGCCGATAACTACGAGGGTACGGGTGGCGAAGGGGGCTTTGAGCCCGACTGGAATCTTGAGGGGCGCAGGCCTCGCAACGAGTGGGAAAAACCTAAATATCTGGATGAAGAACAAGGCGTTGTGGTGGTAGAGATTTGGGTTAATGGTGCAGGCGACGTTATTGGTGCGTCTGTGGCCAAAGGTGGCACCACATCCTCACCACGCCTGATTGACGAGGCGCTCAAAGCGGCCAAAAAGGTTAAGTTCAGCGAGAGCGAACAAGACCTGCAAGTGGGTACCATTACCTACAATTTCCGACTGAATCCGAATAAGAAAATACGTCGATAAGTGTGCTATGCGTAAATGGCTGATATACACCATACTGGTGGTGATGGCTGTGGCTGTTGCCACGCTGGGTATGTCGGCCCAAAGCAGTGCGGAGGTAACACAACAGCAGCAGGGTAGTGGCCCCCGTATGACCTTCGAGGTTATGAGCTACGACTTTGGCGAGTTCACCAAAGGGGGCCAGAGCAAGCAGTTTGACTTTGAGTTTACCAACACAGGCGATGCACCCCTGGTGGTTGTGCGCTCCAAGAGCTCGTGTCGCTGCATAGAGGTGAAACTTCCCAAACGCCCCATAGCCCCAGGCGCAAACGGTGTGGTTACCATAACCTATGTGCCCAAAGATAGTGGCGTATTTAATAAAGGTGTCGAAATCTTTGCCAACATTCCTGGTGGCAGCCTCACCCTTTTCGTAAAGGGCAACGTGCAATAAACGTCGACCGTCGACCGTCGACCGTCAACCGTCAACCGTCAACCGTCAACCGTCAACCGTCAACCGTCAACCGTCAACCGTCAACCGTCAACCGTCAACCGTCAACCGTCAACCGTCAACCGTCAACC
>JAZPXV010000025.1:0-4684 GCA_045543795.1 Tidjanibacter sp. | reverse complement strand
TAACAAAACACTAAATCACAAGAGAGAAATGAAAAAGATTTTTTACATCTTGGCGAGTGCTATTGTAGCTTTGGGCGCAGTAGCTTGCCAGAACGAGGTTGACGAGAACATCAACCCCAACGACACCAAAGAGATCACCTTCAACGTATCGTTCGACGAGAGTACCCGTATTGCAGGTGACATTACCAATGGTACAGCAACATTTGAGTTCGAGGGCGACGAGATCCTCAAAGTAGGCGAGGCAGAACTGACCCAGGAGAGTGCTGGCGTTTTCACCGCAGATGCAGAGAATAGTGCTATC
The DNA here is from genome assembly GCA_045543795.1 of Tidjanibacter sp. Taxonomy (GTDB): domain Bacteria; phylum Bacteroidota; class Bacteroidia; order Bacteroidales; family Rikenellaceae; genus Tidjanibacter. Next base: position 4,383 of record JAZPXV010000025.1, on the reverse strand, counting down.
CTGAACGACCTTGTAGGCGACACCGTAACCGCTACCGTTAGCGACGAGGGTAATGGTTTGAAGTTTGCAAGCGAGGAGATTACCCTGATTGCAGGCGAGAACAACATCACCCTTTCGTTGGCTTGCCCCGCACTCTACTTCATCGTTCCTGCAAATACCGCCAATGTTAACCTTACAATTGGTGAGGAGACTATTTGGTTCGACAAAACCCCCGAGGTTAAAGACTTCTTTAGGGGCCTCGAGGGTACCGAGGTTTATATCAAACACGCTATTGGTGAGGAAGTTGTAAAAGAGACCACCCTCCGCAACCTGACCAACAAGGTTTACAACCTGGGTACTCTGGACACCGATATGACTATTGCCAATGTTGCTGCATTGATCGAGAAAGCCGAGCCTGGTAGCACCGTCACTCTGCCCGCAGGCGCAACCATCACCGGTAGCGAGATTCTGACCATCGACAAAGACATCACCATCGACGGTAATGGCGCAACCCTCAGCTCGACTGCCGAGCGTGCTATCAACGTAAGTGGCGAGGGCGTAGAGGCTACCATCGAGAACTTGACCGTCGTATGCTCGGGTGAGCGTGGTGTAAACGTAATCCAGAATGCTCAGAGCGTAACCCTCACCGACGTAAACATCACCGCTGCTAACTACGCAGTAAACGTAGCCAGCTCGGCTGCCGGTGCTGTGGTTGTCATCAACGGTGGCGAGTACAATGGTCTGAACGTAGTGAACGTGGGCGGTACTGCTACCGTCACCATCGACAATGCAACCATCAACTGCAACGACAATAATAGCAGTGAGAGCTACAGTGCAATCGCAATCAACTCTAACGCTGAGAATGCTACAATCACCGCCACCAACTGCACCTTCAACATCAGTGGCGACTCACACATTGCCAGCAATAGTGGTACCAATTGCTCGATCACTCTCTCTCCCGAGGGCGAGGTTGTCGAGAATGTTGCAGCAATCAACTATGGCGACTATGCCTATGTTTTCTCGACTCTTGCAGAGGCTATTGAATATGCAAACGAGAAAGACAATAGCGCTACTATCGTTCTGCTCCGCGACGCCGAGATTGCACAGGTTGGTACTTTCAAAATCGACCTCAACGGTTGCACCCTGACCGCTGCCGATGGCTACAACCTGACCATCGACGAGGAGAACAACACCGTTACCGTTGTTACTTGGATTACCGTTGCCAACCTTGCCACTATGATTGATAATGCAGAGGAGGGTAGCACTATCACCCTGCCCGCAGGCGCAACCATCACCGGTGGCGAGATTCTGCTTATCAACAAAGCCATCACCATCGACGGTAACGGCGCAACCTTCAGCTCGACTGCCGCGCGTGCTATTAACATCGAGACCACTGGCGTGGTAAACATCTCGAACCTTACCATCAACTGCACCCAGGAGCGTGTGTTCAACATCATCAACCAGCCCGCTACCGTTAATATCAGCGATGTTACTGCTACCGCAACCAACTACGCTATTATGGTTGCCACCTCGGCTGGTGCTGCTACCGTAAATGTTGAGAATTCGACCCTCACCGGTCTGAACGTAGTGAACGTCGCAGGTGCGGGCGCACAGGTAACTGTGACCGATTGTACTCTCAACTGCAACGACAATAGCGCAGCAGAGTCTTATGCAGCTCTTGCCCTCAACCATACTGCCGAAGGTGGTAGCATCACTGCAACCGGCTGTACCATCAACGTTAACGGCGACTCTAGCGCAGCATGGAACAGCACTGAGACCGGAACCATCATCATTAACAATAACAATGCTGGAGTGGAGGCTGTTGCATACATCTCGTACGAAAATGGTTATTCTTACAGCTTCGACAATCTTGAAGAGGCTATTGAGTATGCAAAAGAGGGCGACACCATCGTTCTGATTCGCGACGCAGAGATTGCCCAGGTTGGTACTTTCAAAATCGACGTTAACGGCCACACCCTGACCGCTGGTGACGGTTACGTAGCAGTTAAAGATTGGAGCAAAAAAGACTACTATGACGTAATGGCCGCAACTGCAAGCGATTATTATGTTTGTGGTTGGATTGCAGGAAAAGACACTTGGGCAAATGGTGGTTACCAGATGTACCAGACCAGTGACAATGAGTTCTATGCTTTCAATGTAGCCCTCACCGCAGTCAATGACTATTTCAAACTGCGCAACAACACCGCAGCCAATGACACCGACAAATATTTGGGTTGCTGGAACGGCCATACCGACAGCCTGTATGATCTTGCTGCTAATGAGGGCTATGGTCCTAACTATTTTAACTCAGGTGAGCACGATGGTCAGTTTAGGGCTAAAACCACCGGTACCTACCACGTTAAATTTACCAGAAGTGACGCTAACTATGGTGGCGCTGGTACCATCACTCTTATCCCTGTTGCTAAATAATCTTAGTTAAAGGAATAATTTCAACAGCTCGGCTACAACAGCCGAGCTGTTTTTTACGCCCAAGAAACTCTTATAACTCTTATAGCTCTTATAAGTCATATAGGAGTAATAGGAGTTATAGGAGTGCTACCAACAAAAAAACATCCCAACTGCTCGGCCTTAATTGGTCGGGCTGTTGTTTTTTTTGCTACAAAAACTCTTATAACTCTTCTTTAAGGACCTTAAGGGCTTTAGGGGCTTTAAGGGCCTAAAAAAACTCCCCCTCTAAGTTAGAGGGGGTGCCCGAAGGGCGGGGGCGTGTGTTTTGCCGTCGACCGTCAACCGTCAACCGTCAACCGACTTTAAGGAGTTTAGGGAGTTTAGGGAGCTTAGGGAAAGGATAAAAGAAAACTTTCGGCACTCCTTAAACTCCTTAATCTCCCTAATCACCACCGAAGCACACACGCCACCTCCCACAAAAAAAACTCCCCTATGGCGACGCACTTTACCAAAAAAAGTCCTAACTTTGTAGTAAACCAACACACCCACAAGCAATGGCCCAAGCAAACAACTCGTTCCTACGTCAAAAAGGCAACTACAAAGCACTACTGGTATACAAAAAAGCCGAGTGCATATACGACTTGACGTACCACTTCGTGCACCGTTTCCTGAGCCACAGCGACCGCACAACAGACCAAATGATTCAGGCCGCACGCTCGGGAAAGCAAAACATAGCCGAAGGCTCGGCAGCCGCAACAACATCGACCGAAGCCGAGCTGAAGCTCACAAATGTAGCAAAGGCCAGTCTGCAAGAACTCTTGGCCGACTACGAAGACTACCTGAGGGTAAGAGGCTTACAGCAATGGCAAGAAGGGGGTGAAAAACACCAAAAAGCAAGGCTCTTCTGCAAAGAACACAACAACTCACAAGACTTTATGCAGATTGCCCACAGTTGTACCGACGAAACAGTGGCCAACATAGCCATAATACTCATAAAACAAAACGACTACCTACTATTTAGACTGATAGAAAAGCTCAAAAGCGATTTCCTAACCAACGGAGGGGTAAGAGAAGAAATGACAAAAGCACGACTACAAAGTAGGCAACAAAACAATAATCAATAAAATCATTAAGGACTTTAAGGACCTTAAGGACTTTAAGGAATAATTAACCCTCTGGCAGCATTTTTGCACGCATCAGGCACATTATTAAACTATACACAACACACAAAAACACACTACAACTATGGCAACAATCAAAGGTACACTCACCGAGCAAAACCTACTGAAAGCATTCGCAGGCGAAAGCCAAGCACGCACACGTTACACCTTCTTTGCCTCGCAGGCCAAAAAAGAGGGTTTTGAGCAGATAGCAGCTATCTTTATGGAAACAGCCGAGCAGGAAAAAGAGCACGCAAAGAGGTTCTTCAAATTCCTCGAAGGCGGTATGGTGGAGATTACCGCAGCCTACCCTGCAGGCATCATCGGCGACACCGCAGCTAACCTCGAAGCCGCAGCCGCAGGCGAAAACGAGGAGTGGGAGGTGCTCTATCCACAGTTTGCCGCCATTGCCGACGAGGAGGGTTTCCCAGCAGTGGCAACAACCTTCCGCAACATCGCAAAGGTAGAGGCCTATCACGAGAAGCGTTACCGCGCACTCTACGCTCGCGTGGCCGACGGCGAGGTGTTCCTGCGCAAAGACGAGATAACCTGGCAGTGTCGCAACTGCGGCTACATCTATGTAGGCAAAGAGGCCCCCAAAGCCTGCCCTGCCTGTCTGCACCCACAGGCGTACTTCGAGCCGTTGAAAGATAACTTCTAAAAATTGAAAATTGAAAATTATGGTGCACCCTTCGGGGTATGACTTTTAATTTTTAACTGATTGATTTTCAGTGTTAGTTTTTACGAAAATCGCTAAATCCTACATATAAGGCTACATGATGGTCGTAAATAAGCCAACTAACTACGAATGCAAAGATATATAAATCTTGCCAAA
>JAZPXV010000024.1:0-65189 GCA_045543795.1 Tidjanibacter sp. | reverse complement strand
GGGGGTCTGCCAATTCTCAACTCTCAATTCTCAATTGACCAAGCTGACGCTTGCTCTAAAATGCTCCTGCTCGGCATAGCTTGCAAGCAATCTCTGCTCTCGCTTACTCGCATTTAATCCTCCTGCGGTGTCTTTTCCTCCTTCGCGCCTCGGCAATTTGAGTATACTCAATTGCTCTCGGCTTGGCGTCGGTTGCCTCAATTCTCAATTCTCAATTCTCAATTTTCAATTCAAAACTCAAACTTGCCCTGGTTGGCGTAGAGGTTATTGATGTCGGCAACAATCTGGTCGACAATCTCGGGGTTGGTCACAAAGTCGGTCTCGTCGATGTTGATAACCAGCAGCTTGCCCTTATAGCCCTGAATCCACTCGTTATAGCGGTTGTTGAGCCTCTCGAGGTACTCCAAGTCGATATTCTTCTCGTAATCGCGGCCACGTTTGAGAATCTGTCTTACCAGCGTGGGAACACTCGCCTTCAGATATACCAGCACATCGGGCGCAGGCACCAAGTCGGTAGCCAGAGTAAAAATCTTCATATAGGTGCCGTAATCCCTCGACGACATCAGGCCCATCTGGTGCAAGTTGCCGGCAAAGATGTGGGCATCCTCGTGGATGGTGCGGTCTTGGATAACGTGGCCAGTGCTCTCGCGGAGCATCTGCAACGTCTGGTTGATACGGCTGCCGAGGAAGTACATCTGGAAGTTGAACGACCAGCGGTTCATATCCTCGTAGAAGTCCGAAATGTAGGGATTGTCGATATCCTCATAGTAGGCTTTGGCACCATAGTGGGCCGAGAGCCTCTCGGTGAGCGACGTCTTGCCGCTACCGATATTGCCTGCAATTGCGATATACATAGTAGCTGTTTGGGTGTATGGGTGTTATTTCTGTCGTTTTACTGGGTTGTGCTAATTGTTGGTGCGAGCCACAAACTCTTTGAGTCGCTCTACATAGTTGCGCTCGTTGCTCAGGCGGGGTATCTTTATCTGGCCGCCCACACGCCCATCCTCGCGCAGCAGAGCCTCGAATGTGCCTGCTGGTACCACCGTAACAATGGGTTTGCGGAGGGCAAAGTTGTTCTGGCGCTTGCCTGCGTAGTCCGAGTTCTCTGCAATGAGCGACTGGTCTACAGCGTCGGCAAAGGCCTCAATGTCGTCGGGAGCCTTGCGGAAGCTGACAACCCACTCGTGAGCCCCCTGCTGCGAGCCCTCAAAGGCGCCCATAAATACTGGAGCCATAGTGAACTCCTCAATCTCGGCACCCGTAGCGGCGCAGGCACTCTCGATAGCCTTCTCGGCATTGTCAATGATTACCTCCTCGCCAAAGGCGTTGACGTGAAGTTTTGTGCGGCCCGTAAAGCGGAACTTATAAGGGGTTGCCGAGGTGAAGCGGATGGTATCTCCCATCATATACCTCCACAAGCCGTTGCTGCTGGTGATAATAATAGCATAGTTCTTGCCAACCTCTACCCCCTCAAGAGGTACAATATAGTTGGCGTTGTCGAGGTGGTCGGTGGGCCAAAACTCGTAGAAGCAGTTGTAGTCGAGCATCAACAACATCTCGTCGGTATAGCACTCCTCGGCTATACCAAAGAAGCCCTCGGTTGCGTTGTAGGTCTCCAAGTAGCGCATATTGGGCGAGGGAAACATCTTCTCGAACTGGGCCCTATAGGCCTTGAAGCTGGTGCCACCGTGGATGAAGAGCTCCATATTGGGCCACACCTCAAACATATTCTCCTTGCCAGTGTGTTTGAGTATGCGTTCGAGCATAATCAGGTTCCACGAAGGCACTCCCGAGAAGGTCCTCACATCGTGTTGCATAGCCTCCTGGCAGATGCGCTCTACCTTCTCATCAAAGTCGGTCAGCAGGGCAATCTCCTTGCGAGGCACGCGGAATCTGTTGGCAATACGAGGGGTGTTGTCCATCATCGCACCGCTCACGTCGCCCACAGGGATGCCAGCCTCGTTTCCTCTGCGATTGCTACCACCCAATGTGAAGGTCTTGCCTAAAAATGCTCGGCTATTGGGATAGAGGTGGGTATATATGGCGGCAACATCCTTGGGGCCCCTCATATGGCTATCGTTAATGCCATCTTTTGTGATAGGAATAAACTTGCTACGGCCGGCTGTGGTGCCCGAACTCTGGCCGAGCGAGATTATCTTGCCAGGCCATACAACCTTCTTTTGGCCAGCCCTTATCATATCGATATATTTCTCAAAATCGGGATACTCCATTACAGGCACCCTCTTGCGAAACTCCGAGTAGGGCATACCTGCGGTAATGCCGTGTTGGCGACCAAACTCGGTCTTTTCGCCCGCCTTTACCAAACGAGCATACTGTTTGGTCTGCACCTCTATGGGGTGACTCTTGAAGTACTCAATCTGCCTTATGCGAGGCGCAAAGGCCAAATTCATCAATTTTGTAATCAGTGGCATAATTTTCTCATTCAATTATTACTCTTTCTCTTTGCTTTGTTGGGTTGTCTCTGGGGGGGGTAGTCAGGGGGTTAGTTGAAGAACTTACCCACCTTTGACACAGCGCTCGGCAGGGCCAATACCACCACTCGGTCGTAGGCGTGGAGCTGTGTCTGGCCATTCACCAAGAATACGTTGTCGGCCCTCGACACACCGCCAATCGTAGCGTCGGCAGGGAAGCCCAGGTGTTCGACGGTCTGCTTGGTGGCGGGCGAGTTGGGCTTGACAATAAACTCCAACATCTCGGCATCCGAGCCCGTCAATACCCTGATGGCCTGAACGTCGGTGTTCATCGTGAAGCGGAATATGTTGCTGGCCGTAACCTGCTTTTTGTTGATGATGGTGTCGATACCGATGCTCTCGGCCAGGTTGATGTAGTTGAGGTTCTCGACCTCGGCAATCACCTTCTTTACGCCCATCTTCTTGGCAATCATTGCCGTGAGTATGTTGGTCTCGCTACGGCCCGTAACGGCAATGAAGGCGTCCATATTGCTTATGCCCTCGTCCATCATAGCTTCGGTGTCGCGACCATCCTCGTTTATGATGAGCGTGTTGTCGAGCAGCTCGGCCAGGCGGTAGGCCTTCTCGGCATTGTACTCAATCAGCTTTACGTTACCCCTCTTTTCGAGCTCCATAGCTATGCGCACACCCACTCGGCTGCCGCCCAGAATCATCACATTCTCGACATCAATATCCGAGGTGCCATTCATAGCCATAACCTGCTCGATGTGCTTGTGGCTGGCTACGATGTGTATCTGGTCGCCCTCTTTGATTACGTCGCCTGCGTGGGGGATGATGGTCTGCTCTTGGCGAGTGATGGCCACAATGCGGAATGGCACATCGGGCATCTGCTGGCCCAGCTCGATGATAGACTTGTCGAGCAGGGGCGACGAACTGTCGACCTTGAACACCGACATTGCCAACTTGCCACCAGCAAAGTCTACATACTCGGTGGCCGACGAGTGGCCCAGCAGGTTGACAACCTCCAGGGCGGTAATCTTCTCGGGGTAGAAGAGGTAGTCGATACCCATATTGATAAAGACCTCTTTGTTGTTGGGCTCCAGGTATTCGTTGTTGTCGATGCGTGCGATGGTTTTGCGTGCGCCCAGCTGCTTGGCAATCATTGCCGAGATGATGTTGGGGGTCTCTTCGTGGTTTACGGCTATGAAGAGGTCGGCCTTGCGTACCGAGGCTTTCTTGAGTGTGGCAAAGGTGGTGCAGTCGCCCTCGACGGTCACCACGTCGGTGGTGTTGGCCACATCCTCGAGCAACTTGGGGTCGCTGTCAATAACGCTTATGTCGTGGTCGCCCTCGCCCAACATACGGGCCAGGTGGCTACCTACTTCGCCTGCTCCTGCAATAACTATTCTCATCGGTCAAAAAATGTGAGTGTTAGGGTGCAAAATAAACTCGCATCGCTCGGGGTGGTTGCAAAAATGTCGTGCCACTCTTTCGCAATATCGTACAAAAGTACTACTTTTGTAGCGAATAATTCAAATAAATGACCGAAAAATGAAAACAATACTGGTAGTAATTGTCGCTTCGATAATCATTGTGGCCTTTTTCTTTGTTGCACTGGGGCTGACGAGGATGATTAAGGGCCACGACATACAGTCCGAAATTTCGACCAACCCCAATATGCAGGCTCGCGGTATCAAGTGCGCAATGCAACAAGAACGCGAGGCGCAGCTCGAGGCTATGGGGCTCGAGGGGTGCGACACCAATAGCGACTGCAATGGCGAGTGCTCGGCCTGCGGAGCGGTCAACAAAAAGTAGGGCACTACACACTGACTAACAAAAAATAGGAACTCACCTGGAAAGTGAGTTCCTATTTTTTGCAAGATAAGGGTTTTTTAGGAGTTTAGGGCCCTTAAGGGCTTTAAGGGCTTTAAGGGCTTTAAGGTCCTTAAGGTCTTTAAGGAAAGTTAAGCAGCAAAGGAAAAAATGTTCACCACTCAACTCTCGTTGGCTCTACTTGGCCAAGTGGGCATCGATGTAGTCGCTCATTAGTTGGTCATACATTGGGTCGTCGGCACGTTCGGCCTCGCTTTTGGGGGTGCCCAGGGTTACGGCTATGCGGCACTGGTTGGGGGCGAGGTTGTTGTCATTGGCGTAGGTCCAGATGCCGTTCAGGGGGCTGTCGACGCCGTTGCAGAGGGCTATCAAGTTGATGACGTCAAGGCAACCATCTATCTCCATTGGTGTGCTCTGGTTGGCGTAGATGCCTACAATGAAGCAGTCGCACTCGGTCAGGGGCAACTCGTTGGATTCGAGCACCCTGGCGAAGTTATCTTTAATCTCGCTGTTGTTTTCCAACTGGCAACTGAACGAGTACTTGAGCGTGCTGTACTTGCGGAGGGTAACTATGTCAATATAGTCCATCATTGCCAGCTCTTTGTTCTGGTCGAGGTAGATTTGTGCGGCCATAGTGTCGGCCTCTTGGCGATTGTTCTTAATCTGGTGTGTCATAGATAAAATAAATTTTCAATTTTCAATTTTCAATTCTCAATTCTCAATGCTCCTGCCAGTTTGTCGAGTGTGGGCATAAGCACCTTGCTGCCCACTTTGGTGCCCGTTTGGTAGGGGTGGCGTAACTCGGGGGTGGTGTCGTGGTGGTCAATCACTCTGCGCAGGCGTTCAACCTCGCTGCGCAGGTCGTCGCCCTGGCAGCCAGCCTTGCGCCACTCGACTACGGCACCGCCATAGGCCGCCACATTTTGGCCCTGCACCAACCAGGGGCGCAACTCCTCAATCAGTTGCGGATTGTGGGTGTCGGCCAGCAGCGCATCGCACGCCTCGCCAAGAGCCCTGCACACCTGGGCCAGAGCCTCGAGAGCCTGACTGTCGCCCTCGATGGCCAGAGCGGCAATCTGCTCAATCTCGCTCCCCTCTTCGCGACGGAACAGGTGTACATTCTCGCCCATATCTTTGTTGTAGAGCGCAAAGATGCGCAGTGCCTCGCTATTGGTGGGCAACAGGGTAGCCAGACTGCGCAACCAGCTGTGGTCGGCATCGTAGGTGTCGGTATTCCAGGTGTAGTCGGCAATCGAGTAGAGCGCAATCTTCGACGCCTGGGCATACTCCATTGGGTTGCTCACAAAGCCAGCCACGTCGGTCGCCACATCGGCCGCATTGCCATAGACGGGGCCCAGCAGCAGGTGGTCGCGAACGTAGTCGTTCACAGGGAAGTTGAACCACACAAAGCCCTTGCGACCAATGCGCTCGTTTATCCACCCCATAGCCTCGCGGTCGATGGTCGAGATTACGCGGTTGCCCGTCCACATAATGCGTATGTTGCTGTCGAGCTTGCTGCCCAGGGTGCGCAGATAGCCCCCTGCATCGTTAGACCAGGCGCGGTTGTACTCGGTGGGGCAGAGCATAAGGGGCTCGACGTCGGGGTGGGTGGCCACAAAGTTGTGGTGCAAAAAGTTGAGCAACTCGGCCTGCTTGTCGGCCCTGGCTCCTTCACCGCCAATGTCGTCAAAGAATACCGCAAAGGCCCTCACACCCAGCTCGTAGACCTGCTCGAACTTGGCCACCAGGGCATCGCGGTCGGAGGTGGTCCACTTGATGTCGCCCCCTGGGTGAATGGCCCAGTAGAAGGTGACGTGGTTGCGCCTTGCGGCCTCGACCAACTCGCCCAGTCGGGCAGCCTGGTCTGCAGGGTAGGGCTCGCGCCAACGGCCTCGGTGCCAGGGGTCGTCTTTGGGGCCGTAGATGTAGGTGTTGAGCTTGTTGCGCCCGTAGAAATCCATCTGGTCGAGCCTTGCGGAGTGCGACCAGGGAGTGCCATAGAACCCCTCGACCACGCCTCGCTCGGCAATCTCGGGCCAGTCCTCGATGTGGCAACACTCAAACATAACGCCCTGGTCGGTGCGCCCCCCTCGGAGCAGTGCAGCGAGGGTTTGCAGACCATAGTAGAGGCCGTCGGTGTCGTGGCCCACAACGGTTATGCCGTCGGTGCTCATAGTCAGCAGATAGCCTTCGGCGCGTGCAGGGGCTTGGGCGGTGGCTACGGCCTTGTCGCCCGTAAGGCCCACCCTCACCTTGAATCCTCGGCGCGAGGTCCACTTCACATCGGGGCACTCCACAACGCTGTGGAACATCTCGGCCGCCGCATCGGAGGCCACAAGTTGCCACTTGAGTTCGTGAGAGAGCAGCAAGGGCTGGCCTGCCGAGGTGGTCACGACCTTTTGTGGGCGGGGGTTGAGCCATTCGAGTGGGGTGGTGGGCAGGGTGTGTGCCCCGAGGGTGGCGAGGCTGCCGACAATCAGCAGCGCTGCGAGTAGTAGACGACGGATGGTCATAGTAGGTTTGTGAGTGTGGTTTTGGGTGTACGGATTGGGGTTTGTGGTTGTACCCCTACAAAGGTATAACTTTTTTGTCTAACGGCCAAAGGGTTTTTAAGGGGGCCATTAGGGACTTAGAGGAAGATAGGAGTTATAGGAGCGATAAGAGTGATAGGAGTAATATGATTATTCCCCCTCTAAGTTAGAGGGGGTGCCCGAAGGGCGGGGGCGTGTGTCAATTCTCAATTGACCAAGCTAACGCTTGCTCTAAAATGCTCACGCTCGGCATAGTTTGCAAGCAATCTCTGCCCTCGCTTACTCGCATTTAATCCTCCTGCGGAGTCTTTTCCTCCTTCGCGCCTCGGCAATTTGAGTATTACTCAATTGCTCTCGGCTTGGCGTCGGTTGCCTCAATTCTCAATTCTCAACTCTCAATTCTCAATTCTCAATTCTTCCTTTGGTTTGACATAGTTGCGGATGCGGAACGACGAGCCGAGGATGCGCTTCTTGATGGTGTGGGTACACTCGCTCTCGACAATGCCCGTCAGCACGTCGGGCGCATCGTGCCAGCGGTTTGAGCGGAAGCGGCGGTTGTACCCCCTCAAGTGAGCCGCCAGTGTGGGCCATCTCTCGTGCCAGTCGAGCGGCCAGCGCAGTGTGCGCAGCACCGTCGAGGCGTTCGACAAGATGCGCGACTCTTTGTTGGCGCTCTGGTGAAACCACGCCACACTCACTTCGGGTGCCAGGCGCTGTATGTTGCGCGCAAATCCTCGGCCACCGTTGTTGCTCTCGATGATAGCCTCGCGAGTGCCGCACCGCTTGAGCATCTCGGCCACCTGGGGCTCGGTGCGCTCCATAGGCTCCTGCGAGTAGACCACATCTTCGACATATATGAGTCCGTCGAGCCCCACCGAGTAGCTGATGGAGCAGAGGTGGTCGTCGCCCGTGTCGGCTGTGTCGGTGTAGTTGGCGTGGCGCACCACCTCGTCGGGCAGGTGGGTGTAGGTCTGGAAGTTATCGCCATAGAGCAGTCCTGCGGCATCCGAGGGGCGCCCCTGGTACATAGCCTCGAACTGCAGGGCGTCGAGCCTGCGCTTTTCGGCCAGCAGCGAGGCCGAGTGTCGCTCGGGCCAGAGGGCCTCGCCAATGGCTCGTGGGTCGAGCTCGGTGGCAGGGGTGCTCTTCAGGGCTTCGAGGTTGAGCAGCAACCAGTCGCTCTGGCCCAGGGTGTCGAGCTGCTCCCACGAGTGGAGCTCTACAACTCGCTCGCGCCCCATCAGTCGGCCAATGACATCCTCTTTGTGCCAACGGGTAAAGACAATCAACTCTTGCGAGGCGTTGTGCTCGCGAGTGCGCACAACCGAGCAGTACCAATCCCAGCAGTTGTCGCGAATGGTGGGCGAGTTGGCCTCCATAGCATCTTTGTAGAGGTCGTCGAGTATGAACACATCCACAGGGTTGCCCGTCAGCGACCCCTCGCGCCCTACGGCCACAAGGTCGCCCGAGTGGTCGATAATCTCGGTCAGCTCGCCTGTGCGCTGATAGGTGCCACTGCGCCCTGCACCCTTGATGCGGGTGTCGGGAAACAGCTCGGCATACTCCTTCGAGTCTATCAGTCGCTGCACGCGCTTGTTGAACTTGTGGGCCAGCGAGGCGCTATAGGATGCTATGGCTATGTGTAGGTCGGGGTTTTGGCCCAGCAACCAGGCGGGCAGCACTACCGACGAGCCGAGCGACTTGCCGTGCTGGGGTGGCAGGGTGATAATCAGTCGGCGCACACGCCCCTCGGCAAATGCCTCGAGCAGAGCGTAGTAGCGCTGGTGAAAGGGGGTGGCCTCGAACATCGGAAAGAGGCGTTGGGTAAACTCTAACAGGTTCATAACTGGGCAGGAATTAGGAGTGGTTTGAGGTCAGAGAAAGAGAAGTCGTTCATCATCTCTTCGCCCTCGGGGTCGTAGGTGTGGAACTCCCACCAGACGGGCACGATTTCGTAGACATCGCCAATCAGCTGTCTGGGACCATTGGGGTTGTCGGTGGGCTTGTGGCGGTAGATGACGAGCGTTGTGATAAGCTCGGACTCAAAGCCCTCGTGGGCGGTGCGAATGGTGCCCGAAAAGAAGCTGCGCCCCTCGATGCGCTCGGCCACGCTGGCTGCTACATAGGCGTAGTCGTTGGGTGTAATCTCTTTCATAACAGAATAGTGGTTAAATTGTTGGGTAAAACTTGCGAATAAAAATAAATTTCTTAACTTTGCACCACAAAGGTAAGTTCATTTTTTGAATTTACTTATCCAAAAATTGTGTACAAATTTTAGAAACCGACCTATATGGCTGACCACAAGGGACAACGCATCAAGCAGGCTCGCAAGGAGCTGGAGCTTACACAAGACGAATTTGCCAAGGCACTGGGCATTGGCAAGAGCGCACTATCTATGATCGAGACGGGCAAAACCGCCCTGTCGGAGCGAAACAAGAATATTTTGGTTCAGGATTTGAATATCAACCCCGATTGGATTGACTTCGGGCGTGGCTCGATGTTCAACGCGCCCAAGGAGGAGTGCTTGAAGTTCACTCGCCGCACCGACAGCGCCATCCCCCACCAGAGTGTACCCCTCTATGATATGGAGGGTACGGCAGGACTGGTGCCTCTGTTTGTCGACTCGACAAATGTCAAGCCCGTCGACTACATCCACATCCCCAATCTGCCCAAGTGCGATGGGGCTATCTACATCGTGGGCGACAGTATGTACCCCCTTCTGAAGAGTGGCGACATTGTGCTCTACAAGCAGATGAACGACTGGAACAACATCTTTTGGGGCGATATGTACCTGCTCTCGATTGACATTGATGGCGAGGAGTATATCACCGTCAAGTATATCCAAAAGTCCGAGCGCCCAGGGTGCATCAAGCTCGTGAGCCAGAACCCCCACCACGCCGACAAGGACATTGAGGTCGAGCGCATCAGGGCCCTGGCCTTTGTGAAGGCAAGCATACGAATGAACTCGATAAAGTAGAGTTGAGAGTTGAGAATTGAGAATTGAGAATTGAGGCAAATGCGAGTAAGCGAGAGCAGAGATTGCTTGCAAGCTATGCCGAGCGTGAGCATTTTAGAGCAAGCGTTAGCTTGGTCAATTGAGAATTGAGAATTGAGAATTGAGAATTGAGAATTGAGAATTCTCCTATTAGTCCTATTGCTCCTATAAATCCTATAAGAGCAATAGGAGATATAAGAGTTATAGGATTTTCTTTAAGGCCCTTAATGACCTTAAAGTCCTTAAAGTCCTTAATGATTTAGGTCGTTTAGACGCTCGACGTTAGACGTTAGACAAAAAAATTATGAAACGCATACTTATCATAATAGCCACCGTTCTGTTGGCCGTATCGGTGCCTCTGCGCAGTTTTGCGGTTGGGGGTGGCGACACTACGGCACTAACCCTCTCGGCTGCAGCCACCAAGCGTGTGCCGTTACCAATCGTTACGCCCCACAAGAGTCCCTTTTGGGGCAAGCGCACTGTCCAGGTGGGTGCAGGGCTGGTGGGCGCAGGCGTGGTGCTCTCGACGGCCGATATGCAGACACGCCAGCTCAGGCTCGACTATCTGCCCAACTTCCGCAACCACTACGACGACTACCTGCAGTTTGCCCCTGCCGTAGCGGCCTATGCAATGAAACTCTGTGGCCTTGAGAGCCGCAGCTCGTGGGAGCGAATGGTGGTGAGCGACGGCCTGGCTGTGGGCTCGATGCTCTCGGTGGTCTATGTTGTCAAGTATGGGCTTGGCCGATTGAGGCCCGACGGCTCAACCCACAACTCGTTCCCCAGTGGCCACACCGCTATGGCCTTTACGAGCGCCACCATACTGCACAAAGAGTATGGCCACTTGAGCCCCTGGGTTAGTATTGCCAGCTATGCCGCTGCCACCGCTACGGGCATTGGTCGCTCGCTCAACAACCGCCACTGGCTGAGCGATATTGTGGTGGGTGCAGGCGTGGGCATACTATCGACCGAGTTTGGCTACTGGCTGGGCGATAAGATTTTCAAGGATAGGGGCCTTGTGAGGCCCACCGACGACGAGTGGAGCCCCGTCAGGATTGGGCGCAACCCCTCGTTTGTGGGTGTCGGCATTGGCCACAACCTGCTGGCATACGACAAGAGCCGCTTCGAGGCCCTCACCCCCTCGGGCGTGGGATTCAATATCGAGGGTGCTTGGTTTTGGAGCGAGAGGTTGGGCGTAGGCGGCCAGTTCAGCGTGGGGCGCTATGCCGACCTGATTGAGAAAGATATTTTGGAGGGGGCCCAGGTGAAAGAGCCCAAAGCCCTCAATAGTCTGTCGCTCAAGGCAGGCATATACTACAACCACCCCCTGGCCGAGCGCTGGCACCTGGGGGCAAAGGTGTTGGCAGGTGTGGCCAAGAACCACTACCTCAAAAACCACCTTGTCGACAAGGCTTCGGGTGCCGAGGTGGCGACCATCACTTACGACCGGACCGACCACTTTGCGGCCACCGCGGGGCTGTCGCTGCGCTATGTTGCGGCCGACAATCTGGGCGTAAGAGTGGCAGTAGACTACAACTGGATGCGTACCGACTATGAGGTGGCACCCAGCCAGGGGGCACCACAGCACTACGGCTCCTACCGACGCCCCTTGACGGTGTCGCTGGCGGTGGATGCTCTGCTGTGGTAAGCCATTGAGCCCCAGGGACTCACTACTTTGTAGAAACCGAAAGGGAACTCTCGAGCATATCTTTGAGCCAAAAAAAGGTTATGCTAACGGAGAGAGATTTTGAGCAGATGGCCGCCGACCTGGGTGTCGAGAAGGCCGCATTGAAGGCAGTAGTAGAGGTCGAGTGTAGTAGCCGAGGGGGCTTCTTGAGGGATGGCCGCCCGAGGATACTCTTCGAGGGACACATATTTTGGCAGCGATTGCGCAAGAGGGGTATTGACCCTGCGCCTCTGGCCGCCCAGCACCCCGACATTGTCTACCCCAAGTGGGTGCGCACTCACTACAAGGGTGGGGCGGGCGAGTGGGAGCGCTTCGCCAGGGCCGAGCAGATATGTGCTGCGGCCGCTATTGAGTCGGCCAGTTGGGGGCTGTTCCAGATTATGGGATTCCACTGGGCCACTTGCGGCTGTGCCTCGGCTGCCGAGTTCAGGGAGCTGATGGAGCGCAGCGAGGCCGACCAGATGAGGCTTGCCCTGCGATTTATGCAACGCACAGGCATTGCCGAGCCGCTGAAGAGAAGAGATTGGGCTGCCTTTGCCCTGCGCTACAACGGCCGAGGCTACCGCGCAAACCGCTACGACACTCGCCTGGCCCAAGCGTATGAGAAATTGAGAATGGAAAATTGAA
Source organism: Tidjanibacter sp. (assembly GCA_045543795.1). Lineage (GTDB taxonomy): Bacteria > Bacteroidota > Bacteroidia > Bacteroidales > Rikenellaceae > Tidjanibacter. The sequence goes on along the minus strand of JAZPXV010000024.1, from coordinate 53,084 downwards.
AATGGAGAATTGAAAATTATTTAAGGCCCTTAATGACCTTAAAGTCCTTAAAGTCCTTAAAGCCCCTAATGACTTAGGTCGGTTGGACGTTAGACCTTAGACGTTAGACAAAAGAAGATATGAAATACATCGAGTTACTTGCCCCTGCAAAGGATCTTGCAACAGCCTGTGCCGCTATTGATTGCGGTGCCGATGCCGTATATATGGGTGGCCCACGACTGGGCGCTAGGGCTGCGGCCACCAACTCGCTCGACGATATCCGTCAGGCCGCACGTTACGCCCACCTCTACGGTGCAAGGCTCTATATGACTATGAATACCATAGTCTACGACCACGAGATTGATGAGGCTCGCACCATTGCCCAGCAGGCCATAGATGCAGGTGTAGATGCACTCATCATCCAAGACCCTGCCTACCTGCGTATGGGGTTCGTGGGGGCAGAGCTGCACGCCTCGACACAGATGTACAACGCTACGCCCGAGGGGGTAGCCTTCTGGGGCAAGGCAGGTGTGAGCCGCATAGTACTCGAACGAGGGCTCACCAAAGAGCAGATGGCAGCCATTTGCGCCGCTACGGATGCCGAGATTGAGGTTTTTATTCACGGAGCTATATGCGTAGGTGGCAGTGGCCGATGCTATATGAGTCGCTCGCTGAGCCACCGCAGCGGCAATCGTGGCGAGTGCAGCCAGCCCTGCCGACAGCCCTACGACCTGGTTGACGGCCACGGCAAGGTGGTGCGCCGAGGTGCCCACCTGCTCTCGGTCAAGGATATGGATATGTCGGCCCACATTGGCGAGCTGATTGATATGGGCGTGACGTCGATGAAGATTGAGGGAAGGCTCAAAGATGAGGCCTATGTGCGCAATATTACGGCCCACTACCGCAGGCTCATAGACCGAGCCATAGCCGAGCGCCAGGGTGTTGCCCGTAGTTCGGTGGGCCGCTCGCAGATTGACTTTACCCCCTCGCCAGCCAAGAGCTTCACCCGTAGCGGTGGCGACTATGTCTATGGCGGCAAACACGGGGGACTGGCCTCGTTCGACACCCCCAAAGCTACGGGCGAGCCGGTAGGCCGCGTAAAGCGCGTGGGCCCCAGGTGGATTGAGCTCGACCGAAAGGTTGAGTTTGCCCCTGGCGACGGCCTCTGCTGGATGGCAGGTGGGGTGCTGTGTGGCACCAACGTCAACTCGGTCGACAACGCCTCGGGGCGCATTGTGCCCAACAAGATGGACCAGATAGCCGTTGGTACACCCATCTTCCGCAACTTCGACAAACGCTTTGCCGACACCCTCAAGAGCTCGCACACACGCCGCACGCTCGATGCTGTGCTGCGCCTTGTGGCCTCGACCGAGCGACTAACCCTCACCGCTTCTGACACCTTTGGAAATAGCGTCACCACCTCGGCCGAGGGCCCCTTTGATGTGGCCAACAATAGCGATGCGGCACTGGGGGCGATGCGCACCAATCTGGCCAAGAGTGGTGGCTCGGTATTTACGGTGCAGGGTGTTGAGATTGAGTGCGTTGGCGACCAGGTGCCCTTTGTGCCGATGGGCACTATTAACTCGTTGCGACGTGGTGCTCTGGAGGATTTGGCCGAGCTGCGCAAGGGGTTGCAGCCACCCAAGACGATTGCCACCGAGCAGCCCGATGTGCGCTACCCGTTGAGACGCATCGGTAGCGACCACAACGTCGTAAACCGCCTTGCACGCGAGTTCTACACCTCGCACGGAGTCGAGCGCATCGACGAGGGCTACGACCTTGCCCCCTCGCTCGATGGGGTAGAGGTTATGCGCACCCCCTACTGCATACGTCGCGAGCTGGGCCAGTGCTTGCTTCGTGGCTCCAAACTGGCCGAGCCTTTGACATTGCGCCACGGCTCCGACAAGTTTTGCCTGCGCTTCGACTGCAAAGCCTGTATGATGTATGTTGTGAAATAGTCTAACGTCTAACGTCGCAAATGCGAGTAAGCGAGGGCAGAGGCTGCTTGCAGACTATGCCGAGCAGGAGCATTTTAGAGCAAGCGTCAGCTTGGTCAACCGTCAACCGTCAACCGTCAACCGTCAACCATCAACCATCAAAAGTTGTCCTTAATGTCCTATTGCTCCTATTGCTCCTATTACTCCTATTGCTCCTATTACTCCTATTACTCCTATAAGAGCCATAGGAGATATAAGAGTTATAGGAATTCTATAATTTTCATTAAGGCCCTTGATGATCTTAATGACCTTATAACTCCTATTACCTATTTATAAATAAATGTAGAGGTGCAATCCGACTGTGGATTGCACCTCTACATTTCCTCTACAAAGCCCCTCTACAAGGGCCTGTCGTTATAGATTGTCGATAGCCTCGGCCAGGCGGGCAAAAATCTCGTCGATAGTGCCCACACCGTCAATGGCCACAAACTTGCCCTGCGCAGCGTAGTACTGCTCAACGGGCTCGGTCTGCTCCTTGTAGATGCGTATGCGGTTGCGGATTACCTCCTCATTGGCATCGTCGGCACGGCCACTCACCTGGCCACGCAGCAGCAAGCGGTCTACAATCTCCTGGTCGGGCACCTGCAACGACAACATAATATCCACCTGCGAGCCTGTCTGGGCCATCATCTGGTCGAACTGCTCGGCCTGGAAGGTGTTGCGAGGGAAGCCGTCGAAGATGTTGCCTGCACCCTCGGTGTGGTGGGCAAGGTAGTCCCTCACAATGTCGATAACCAGCGCGTCGGGGGCAAACTCGCCCTTGGCTATGTAGGCCTCGACCTGGCGACCTGCGGGGGTTTGGTTCTTAATCTCGTTGCGAATAACCTGACCTGTTGATATGTGGTTGAAGCCATAACGCTCCACCAATTTGTCGGCCTGGGTGCCTTTGCCAGCTCCTGGAGGGCCGAAAAGTACTATGTTTTTCATCTAACTACTCGTGTGTGCGATTTGTAATTGCGTGCGCAAATATAGATATAAGTGTGCAATAATCCCACAATTATTAAAAAAAATTACTAACTTTGTACGAAAGTTCGCCTTTTACTCCATTATCTTTGCAACAAATTAGCTCGATTATAGACAATGAAAACACGCACCGAAATCTCCTCTCTGGGCCAATTTGGCCTCGTAGACAGGCTCACAAAGCCCTTCGCACAGCACCACAACCCCTCTACCGTAGTGGGCGTGGGCGACGATGCCGCTGTGATTGATGCAGGCGACAAATACCAACTCATATCCACCGAGCTGCTGCTCGAGGGCATACACTTCGACCTGACATACTTTCCCCTCAAACACCTGGGCTACAAGGCCGTAGTGGCTGGCTGTAGCGACATTGTGGCAATGAACGGCAAGCCCCGTCAGATTACCCTCTCGATTGGTGTGTCGGCACGCTTTGCTGTCGAAGACCTCGAGGAACTCTACGAGGGCGCCCGTGTTGCGTGCGATGAGTGGGGTGTTGACCTTGTGGGTGGCGACACCACCGCCTCGCTCAACGGACTAACCCTCAGCGTAACCGCCATAGGCGAGGTGAAAAAAGAGCTGCTGGTGCGCCGCAGTGGCGCCAAGCCCAACGACCTGGTGTGCCTTACGGGCGACCTGGGCGCTGCCTACATGGGCCTCCACCTGCTCGAGCGCGAGAAGATTGCCTTCCAGGGCCACGACAACCCCCAGCCCGACTTCAGCGGACACGAGTACATAATCCGCAAGTGGCTCAAGCCCGAATTGCGTGGCGACATTGTCGACTCGCTCGCGGCCGAAGGTATCGTGCCTACCTCGATGATTGACATTACCGACGGACTTGCCTCCGATGCACTGCAACTGTGCAAGAGCTCGGGCTGCGGCATTCGCCTCTACCTCGAGCGCATACCCATCGCACAGGGCACTCGCGCTATGGCCGAGGAACTCAACTCTGACCCCATAGTGGCTGTGCTGAACGGTGGCGACGACTACGAACTGCTCTTTACCGTACCCCTCGAGATGAAGGATAAGGTGCTCCGCTTTGGCGGTATCGACGTCATAGGCCACATAACCACCCAGGGCGCTGTGCTCGTAACCCCCGACGGCGGCGAACTCCCCCTTACCGCCCCTGGCTTCGAGAGTAAAGTGGCAGAAAATGAATAATTTTGCATTTTGAATTTTGTATTTTGAATTTTATTAGTATCTTTGCGCCCGCATTTGGTATGCAATAAACTTTTTTTAACAAACAAAAAAACGCTATGAACAATTACGAAACCGTTTTCATTGCTACCCCCGTTTTGTCGGAGGTTCAGCTTGAGGAGCTGTTTGGCAAATTCCAAGGTGTTATCACCGAGAACGGCGGTCAGATCGTAAATGCAGAGGCTTGGGGTTTGAAAAAACTCGCTTATGCTATCCAGAAGAAGACCACCGGTTACTATTTCCTTATCGAGTTCACTGGCGAGGGCAGCCTCATCGAGAAACTCGAGAAACAGTATCGTCGCGACGAGCGCGTTATCCGTTTCCTCTCGTTCCGTCAGGACAAAGACGCAGTAGAGTATTCGATCAAACGCCGCAACAAACTCGCAGGCAAAGTTAACGCAGAGGCTCCCGCAGTAGAGGCCGAGGCAGAAGTTGAACCCGTAGTAACAGAGGAGGCTTAATTATGGCAACACCAGTAAAAAACGATAGCGAAATCCGCTACCTCAACCCCGTCGCTGTTGACGTGAAGAAGAAAAAATACTGCCGCTTCAAAAAGAGCGGTATCAAGTACATCGACTACAAAGATGGCGAGTTCTTGAAGAAATTCCTCAACGAGCAGGGTAAGATTCTGCCCCGCCGTTTGACCGGTACTTCGCAGAAATATCAGAAGAAGGTGGCTCAGGCTGTTAAGCGCGCACGCCACTTGGCTATTCTTCCATTCGTAACCGATTTGATGAAATAATTAAGAGGAGGAGGACAGAATTATGCAGATTATTCTTATTAAAGACGTTGAGAAATTGGGCTACGCTAACGACATCGTTGACGTTAAACCCGGCTATGCTAACAACTACCTTCTTCCCCAGGGCTACGCAAAGGTAGCTACCGAGTCGGCTAAGAAAGTATTGGCAGAGAACCTCCGCCAGAGGGCTCACAAAGAGGCTAAAATCCTCGCTGACGCTCAGGCATTGGCAGAGAAGATTGAGAACTTGGCTTTCACCCTCACCGCTAAGGCAGAGGAGGAGAAAATCTTTGGTAGCATCACTTCGGCCGACCTGGCTGCTGCTTTGGCAGAGAAGGGTATCGAGGTTGATCGCAAGACCATCACTCTCGAGGCAGTGAAGACTCTGGGCGAGTACACTGCTACCGTGAAACTCCACAGGGAGGTTAAGGCAACCGTTAAATTCTCGGTTGTTGCAGAGTAATTAACACTATTAAACACAGAGAGAACAATGAAACAGAATATTCACCCCAAAAATTATCGTATCGTTGCATTCAAGGATATGTCGAACGATAACGTATTCCTCTGCCGCTCGGCTGTGAATACTAAGGAGACCTTGGTGGTTGACGGTGTTGAGTACCCCGTTTACAAGATGGAGATTTCGAACACTTCGCACCCCTTCTACACTGGTAAGATGAAACTTGTTGACACCGCTGGTCGTGTTGATAAATTCATGCAGCGCTACGCTCGCTACAAAAAGTAAGCAAGAGAGCAGCAATGCGATAAAAAAAAGACCGAATCCCACGCTTGGGGTTCGGTCTTTTTTTTGTTGTCTAACGTCTAAACGACCTAAGTCATTAGGGGCTTTAAGGACTTTAAGGTCATTAAGGGCCTTAAAGAAAATCCTATAACTCTTATATCTCCTATTGCTCTTATAGGATTTATAGGAGCAATAGGACTAATAGGAGAATTTTCAATTCTACAACCCCTTGTGGGCCAGGTGCCACGAGAGCCATTGGTAGGCTCGGTGAGCGGCAGGGCGTAGGCAGCGAGGCAGCAGCAACAGCAGGCGTAGGCGGCACAAGCCCCAGCGATAGTGCTTGGTGTAGCCGTATGTTCGGGCTACGCTGCGGCCAAAGGCAGTGTCGCCCTTGGCGGTGAGGGTTATGGCCTTGCCTATGGCGCACTTGGCTATGAACTCGCGGCGCCAGAGCTCCTGCTCGGCATCGCTCTGCACCAGTGGCAGCAGTTCGTCGAGCGAGTGGGCCGTCTGCTCGGGGCGGTAGATAGCGCCCGAACGATTTGCGGCCACCATCGAGTAGCGGCCACCTCGGTAGGGCGAGTAGCAGACGGGGTAGTGGCTGGCAATCTTAATCCACAGCCACTGGTCCTCGCCCATCTTCATCCCTTCGGGAAAGCCCCCCAGGGTGTCAATCACGCTGCGCGGAATTACGGCCGTAGAGGGAATGACCACAAAGCGGCTCATACTCTCGCGCCAGAAGTTGCCAACCACACCGCGCTCGGAGGGGCAGGCGGCAGGCACTATGCCTGTAGGACTAACAATCTCAAAAGCAGTGCTATATATACCACACCCAGGCCACTCGGCCACCAGTCGGTCAATCTCGGCCAGGTGGTCGGCCCTCCAGCAGTCGTCGGCATCGAGCAGAGCCAGGTGGGTGCCTTGAGCCTCGGCAATGGCTCGGTTGCGAGCAGCGCACACACCACCATTGGGCTGGCGGATAAGGCGCACCAGGGGTGAGCCTATGGCCTCGACAATGGCGGCGCTGCGGTCGGTCGAGCCGTCGTCGACCACAACCACCTCGAGCGGTTGGAGCGTCTGCGCCAGGGCCGAGCGAATAGCCTGCTCGACCTCGCCCTCTTTGTTGTAGAGGGGCACTATTACGGAGTAAGTGCGCTGTTGTGGGGTGGTGTTAGTCATTGTATGTAGTAGGGCCGTTGGTGGTGTCGAACGATAGTTGCAGGGGCGAGTGGTTGACCTTCTGCTCGTCGGGGATATCCTTTATCAACACAGGGTAGTGGTGGTGCAGGTAGGCTTCCAAATCTCTGGGACTGGGCAGCATAAGCCTGCCGAAGGGGCGCTCGACTGGGTTTGCAACCGAGTCGTAGGCGGCCAGGTCGACCGATGTGCGTACCACATCGACCATCCCGAGGTCGGTGCGGTGGTTGTAGCGCCTAAGGGCCTTGTTGAGCCTCTGCCACAGCCACTTACGGCTGCCCTTGCAGCGGTATATGAGTGCCAGCACAGCTCGGCTGGCCAGGGTTTTCTGATAGTAGAGCGACCGCGCACGAGGAATCTGCCCTCGGCGCTCCCAGTAGGGCTGGCATCCCCACGCTCCTGCCCACCAGCGCACCTCGGCTCGGTGGAGCTTGCGCAGTAGGGGGTTGTTGGGCACGCGGTCCATAGGCATAAGGTCTACATATATGCCGTGGCAGATGTCGAACCACTCGATGCCGCTCTCGAGAAATAGGGTAGAGCGCTTGCGCACCTTGGCCCAGTAGAAGGGAGTTTCGCCCTCGGTGCGCCACTCTTGCACAAAGTAGTCGTCGCCCAGCAGTGCGGGGGCTTCGGCAATGAAGCGTTCGTAGTCGCTGCGCAACATTCCCAGGTCTACGTCGTCGTCCCAGGGGAGTATGTCCTGCCAGAAGTGTACACCTATGGCTGTTCCGCCGAGGGCCACGAAGTTGAGCCCCAGCAGTCGGCACACGCGCTGTATCTCTTCGGTTATCTCAAAGAGTGTGGCGTGAAGTTGTGTGAGTATCTCTGGCGTATATTGCACGAATTGAAAATTGAAAATTGAAAATTGAAAAATACTCTTCCCTAAGTTCCCTAATTTCCTTAAACTCCCTACATTCCCTTAAACCGCTCCCCTAAGTTAGGGGAGCTGGCGCAAAGCGACTGAGGGGTCTGTTGACGGTTGACGGTCGACGGTTGACGGTCGACGGTCTATTTCTGAACGAGCAGGTTGCAGCCCCTGATGTCGGCACCGCTTATGCGCCCTTCGAGGGCAAAGGTGCCGTCGGGCCACACTCGGCCCATATCCTGTGTTTGGATAAAGGCGCACGAGTAGCGGTTGGCAAGGTCGATGATGTTCACTCCGCCCCTGGTGCCATCGGCAACTCGGGCCAACGGGTTGTTCACGTCGCGGATTACGACCCTCATCCACGCGGGGGCCTTGAATACCCCCTTGCCCACCGAGTAGGCCTGGCTTGTGAGCTCGGCCATACCATACTCCGAGTGGATTGTGTCCACGCCAAAGGCTTTGCACAATGTGGCGTGCAACTCGCTCTTCGACAGCTCCTTGCGGCGCCCCTTCATACCGCCCGTCTCCATTACGATAGTGTCGGGTGGCAGCGCCAGCCCCTCCTCGGCCAAGTCGAGCAGGGCATAGCTTACGCCCAGCAGAATCTTGGGCCCAGGGGTGTTGTTGAGGGCCTCGATGAGGGCCTTGTGGTCGTTGAGAAAGAAGCCTCCGCCATAGCGCTCAACCAGTCGGTCGACCATATATACCAGACTGCTCCCCTCCCTCTCCAAATAGCAGGGTAGCAGGGCATAGATGGGCATACCCTCGTAGAACTGCTCGTAGGTTGCGGTGAAGGCCGCCTCGTAGTCGGCCAGCGAGGCCATATAGTGGCGCGAGGGGGTCATACCCGTCGTGGCGCTACTGGTGAAGCACACCTCGGGCTCTGTGGGGCCGCAGTAGACCTTCTGGCTCTTGAATACCTCGATGGGCAGAAAGGGTATCTGCTCGACCTCGCTCACCTCGGCAGGGTTTATACCCATAATCTCGAGGTAGAGCCTGTAAGGGGCGCAGTGGGCACTCTGATAGCGGAAGAGTTCCAACGCAATGCGTCGGAACTCCTGCTCGCTATTGATACCTACGATTTGGTCTATGGTGGGGATTGCCTCTCTCACAATCGTACTCTCTGCGGTTTGTTATTATTTCTGTGCCAAGAGGAAACGCTCGCAGTCGATAGCTGCAATAGCGCCACTGCCTGCGGCCACGATACCCTGACGGTAGTGGGGGTCCTTAACATCGCCTGCGGCAAATACACCCTCAACGCTGGTGCGGCTCGATGCGCCCTCGGTGATGATATAGCCCTCCTCGTTGAGCTCCAACTGCCCCTTGAAGAGTTTGGTCTGTGGAGTGTGGCCAATGCCCAAGAAGAAACCGTCGATGGCAATATCTTCGGTGTGGCCGTCGGCGTGGATGATGCGAACACCGGTCACGCCATTCTCGTCGCCCAAAATCTCCTGGGTGTTGCACAGGTAGTGTACCTCAATGTTCTCGGTGGCGGCAACTTTGGCCTGCATAGCCTTCGATGCACGCATATAGTCCTTGCGGATAATCATATGCACCTTGCGGCAGATAGATGCCAGATAGGTGGCCTCCTCGCAAGCGGTGTCGCCTGCACCCACCACTGCAACATCTTTCTTGCGGTAGAAGAAGCCGTCGCAGGTGGCACAAGCACTCACGCCCATACCGCGGAACTTGGCCTCGCTGGGCAGGCCCAAATACTTGGCCGTAGCACCGGTAGAGATGATGATAGCCTCGGCCTCAATCTCGTCGGCATCGTTGGCAACCACCTTGAAGGGCCTCTGGCTCAGGTCTACCGAGGTGATAACACCTGCGCGAATGTCGGCGCCAAACTTGAGTGCCTGACGACGGATGTCGTCCATCAGCTGGGGGCCATTTACCCCCTCGGGGTAGCCAGGGAAGTTCTCAACCTCGGTGGTGGTGGTCAGCTGACCGCCAGGCTCGAAGCCCTCGTATAGTACGGGTGCAAGGTTGGCCCTCGAGGCGTAGATTGCTGCGGTATAGCCTGCAGGGCCGCTACCGATAATCAAACATTTAATCTTTTCCATAGTTTTCGTTATTTATTGTTTTGTATGTTAGTCGTTTGGGTGGTGTGGGCTGCGCGGCCCACAACCATCTACAAAGGTAGTGTTATTTATTGAAATAACTACACACCGCCTCGCCTTTTGTGGGGCCCAGCAGCGAAATAATCTCCTCGCGCGAGGCTCGCTTTACCCCCTTGACACTGCCAAACTTACGCAGCAGGGCCTCGCAACTCTTGGCCCCTATGCCCTTGATGCTGGCCAGCTCGGTGGTCGTAAAGTCGGCCGAGCGCTTGTTGCGGTGGAAGGTTATGCCAAAGCGGTGGGCCTCGTCGCGAATGTGGCGAATGACCTTCAACGGCTCGCCTGTGCGGTCGAGGTAGTAGGGCTTGGGGTCAAAGGGGAAGTAGACCTCCTCTAACCTCTCGGCCAGTCCCACAATGGGTATACGCTCGGTAAGGCCCAATTCCCTCAAAACCTCGTAGGCCGAAGATAACTGGCCCTTGCCGCCATCGACCACAATCAGGTCGGGTAGTTCTCCCCCCTCGGCCAGCAGACGGCTGTAGCGACGGTGTATAATCTCTCTCATAGTGGCAAAATCGTCGGGGCCCACCACGCTCTTCACATTAAAGTGGCGATACTCCCTCTTGGAGGGCTTGCCGTCGCGGAACACCACACAGGCGGCCACAGGGTGGGTGCCCTGCAAGTTCGAGTTGTCGAAACACTCGATGTGGTAGGGTGGCCTGTCGAGGTGGAGCTCCCTTTGCAGAGCAGCCATCAGTCGCTCGGTATGTCGCTCGGGGTTTTTGATTTCGAGGTTTTTGAGCCTCTCGGCGCGGAACATCTTGGCACCCTTCTCGGCAAACTCCAGCAGGCGCAACTTGTCGCCCCTTTGGGGTACTACAAACTCTACATCATCGCCCCAGTCGCCCTCGGGTACAAATGGCACAATTACCTGGTCGTTAAGTTTGCCCCCTGCAACAATGGGCAACATCTGGCGTATGGCCGAGCCCAATATGGTGGCAGGGTCGCTCTCGGCACCCACCGACAGCTGCATCGTGCGGCCAGCAACCACCGTACCCATAGCCACGCGCACGAAGTTGCAGTAGGCTTCGGTGTCGTCGGTGATTATGTAGAACACGTCGAGGTTGCCCAACGTGGGGTTTACAATCACGCTCTTGGCCTCAAACTTGGCCAGCGCATCAAGACGAGCCTTGTAGCGTGCAGCCTGCTCAAAGCGCAACTCGGCTGCGGCCTCGTTCATTCGGGCTGTGAGCCACTCGCGAGCAGGTCGAAGGTCGCCCTTGAGGTACTTCTTAACCAGCGAAATGGTCTGGTCGTAGTCGGCACTGCTCTGTCGCCCCTCGCAGGGGCCTGCACAGTTGCCAATATGGTACTCCAGGCAGACGCGGTAGCGACACTTTGCCACCGAGTCGCCATCGAGCGCAAGGCGGCAGGTGCGAAGCTGAAAAATCTCCCTCAGGCTCTCCAACATTGCCCTCTGGGCCACCACCGATGAGTAGGGACCAAAGTAAATAGAACCGTCGCGCACCACTCGGCGCGTAGACTCCACACGGGGGAAGGGCTCGTTGCGCACCACAATCCAGGGGTAGGTCTTGTCGTCTTTGAGCAGTATGTTGTAGCGTGGGCGAAGGGTTTTGATGAGCGAGTTCTCGAGCAACAGGGCGTCGTTCTCGGTGGGGGTGTCGATGTGCTTGAGGTCTACAATCTTGCCCACCATAACCTTCACTTTGGCCGAGTGCTTCTTCGAGTCTACAAAGTAGCTGCTCACCCTGCGACGCAGGTTTACGGCCTTGCCCACATAGATAACCTTGCCCGAGGAGTCGAAGAATTGGTAGACCCCCGGGGTGGTGGGCAACAGCGCCACAGCCTCTTTGATATGTTGCGAAATAAGGTTGTTCATACTAAACAGCCACAAAATAACCAATTTTTGTCGAAAATTCAAAAAATAGTCGTACTTTTGTATGGTTAGGGAAACACAAAACACACACGCACAACAATAATGACAAAACTTCTCACTACCGACGATTTGATGTTCGGCCACAAAAGTGTGCTCTGGCGACTGCTGGCCAAGGTGGCATTGTGGCTCTTCGGAGCTCGCAAAGCCAACAAGGCCTACGCCAATGTGGTAGACAAGACCGATATGAGCTTGGCTGCCATCACTGCCGAACTGCAAATCACACCCAAGTTTGACCCCAAGAGTCTGGAGAATATCCCAGCCACTGGCCCAACTATCATCATCTGCAACCACCCCACAGGCATTGTCGATGGCATCATACTGCTCGACATTGTTACCCGTGTGCGCCAAGACGTTAAGTTCTTGGGCAACTTCCTGCTCGAGAGGGTTGTACCTATGAAACCCTACCTTATCCCCGTAAACCCATTCGAGGAGCGCAAGGGTGGCAACATCTATGGCCTTAAAGAGGGATTGCGCCACCTGCACGAGGGGGGCTGTCTGGTGCTCTTCCCTGCTGGCGAGGTGAGCACTTGGCAAAAGGGGTGGCACCACATTGCCGACAAAAAGTGGGATACCGCAGCCATCAAGCTGATGCGCAAGAGCAAAGCAACCCTTGTGCCTGCCTGGATTGACGGCCGCAATAGCCTGACCTTCCGCGTGCTGGGCAAGATTCACCCACGCCTGCGAACAGCAATGTTGCTACACGAGATTTTCAACAAGAGGGGCAAGACTTTCCCCACTACCATTGGTGCGCCCATTCCACCAGTACGTCTGCGCGAGCTCGAAGACCTCGACGACTATGCCCACTACACCCGCGCTATGGTAGACTATCTGAAGGATTGTCGCGAGAAGCCTGTGCGCTCGCTGGCCGAGATTGAGGCCTCGCAGGGGTCGACCGACGACATCATTGCACCCGTGAGCCTCGACCTGCTCAAACTCGATATCGAGGGGCTTGGTGCCGAGGGTAAACTGTTTGACTATGGCGACACATACTCGATATACCTGGCTCGCTATGAGCAGATTCCCAATGTTATGAGAGAAATTGGCCGCCTGCGCGAGCTGACCTTCCGCGCCATTGGCGAGGGCTCGCAGAAGCCCTGCGATACCGACGAGTATGACACCTACTACCGCCAACTCTTCATCTGGGACAACGAGGCGCAGACCATTGTGGGTGGCTATCGTATGGGCTTCGGTGGCGAGATTGTGAAAGATCGCGGCATCGACGGCTTCTATACCCACTCGCTCTTTGCCTACGACAAGGAGATGGCCCCAATGTTGTCGCGCACCATCGAGCTGGGCCGCTCGTTTGTGTGCAAGGCCTACCAGCGCAAGCCTGCCTCGCTGCTGATGCTCTGGCGCGGTATTCTGTACGCACTGCTCAAGCACGAGGAGTATGACTACCTGATTGGCCCTGTTACGATTAGCGGCGAGTTCCAGCGTAGCTCGAAAACCCTCATTATGACTCACTTGCAGCAGCACCACTTCGACCACGAATTGGCAGCCCACATACGCCCACGCACAGGTGCCGAGGGTATTGACTTCCCCCTCGATGGCCGCCTGATTGAGAAGATTGAGTCGATTGAGCTGATTGACAAGATTGTGAAGGATATCGAGATGGGCGAGAGGGCCATTCCTATCCTCTTTAAGAAATACTTGCAGCTGGGCAGCTATGTGCTGGGCTTCAATGTCGACCACGACTTCTGCGATGCCCTGGATGCGCTTATGCTGCTCGACTTGAGCCGAGTGCCCGACAGTAAGGTGCAGATGCTCGCTCGCGAGGTTGAGCCCGAACTTGTTGCCAAACGCTTCCCCCACTACAACGCAGGGGAGTAGCCAAGTGGGCTAAAAGAGAGAAAAAAAGAGTGCTGCGGCACTCTTTTTTTTGTTGCCCGACGGAGGTGGTAGGAGTAATAAGGGCTTAAGGCCCTTAAAAAATTCTCAATTCTCAATTCTCAATTCTCAATTTCTTTTTATCTTTGTAGGTTAAGTTAGCGTAAACGTGCACATAATGAAAGCAAAAGAGTTTATAATCAAAGCGTTGCCCTATCTTGGGGCACTTGTGGTATTTGTTGTTTTGGCTGTGGGCTACTTTGGCCCGCAGGCAGAGGGCAAGGTGCTCGCAATGGGCGACATAACCCAGTACGAGGGTATGTGTCGCGACATTAAGCAGATGCAGCAGACCACAGGCGAAGACCCACAGTGGGCTGGTAACGCCTTCAGCGGTATGCCCGCCTATATGATCAACATCAAGTACCCCTCGATGATTATCAAGGTGGCAAGCGAGGCGGTAGCCAACGCCATCGGTCGCCCCATAGTGCTCGTGCTGCTGGCAATGGTGGCCTTCTGGGCAATGATGCTGATGTGGGGTGCAGGCCCCCTGGTGTCCATTGTGCCTGCCATAGCCTACGGATTTTCGACCTACTCGATACTGATTATTGGCGCAGGCCACATAACCAAGATGTTTGCCTTTGCCTATGCCCCCCTGCTTGTGGGCGGAATTATCTACACCCTGCGCAGCAAGCACAAGGTGTTTGGGGCACTCCTTACGTCCCTCTTTGCAGCCTTGCAGATTGGTGCCAACCACCCCCAGATTACCTACTACTTCGGCCTGGTGATTGTGGCCCTGTGGGTGAACGAGCTGGTGGTGGCGATTAAGGAGAAAACACTGCCCAACTTGGCCAAGAGTACCGCCCTGCTTGCGGTGGCGGCTGTGTTGGCTGTGGGTGCCAACTTCTCGTCGCTCTACTATACGGCCCAACACCAGCCCGACACAACTCGCGGCGGTAGCGAACTGGTGGCCGAGGGTGCGACCGATGGTGCCGAGGGGCTCGACTTGGCCTACGCTACGGCGTGGAGCTATGGCCGCACCGAGAGTCTGAATATGCTGGTGCCCAACCTGATGGGTGGTGGCTCGGCTGGGGGATTTTCGACCGACGGCCCTGTGGCCCAGTCGCTCAAGCCCTACGGAGCACGCTCGCTGGCGGTGCAGCTGCCTGCCTACTGGGGCGACCAACCCTCTACCGCAGGCCCAACCTACCTGGGAGCCTCGGTGTTGCTGTTGGCGGTGCTCGGACTGTTCCTGCTCAAGGGTAGGGAGAAGTGGTGGCTTGTGGCGGTGTCGGCCTTTGCGGTGCTGCTCGCTTGGGGTAGCAACCTGATGTGGTTTACCGAACTGATGTACAAGATATTGCCCGCCTACGACAAGTTTAGGGCCGTTTCGACCGCCCTGGTGATTGTCCAGTGGAGCGTGCCTCTGCTGGCAGCGCTTGTGGTGTGGCGAATTGCGCAGGGAGCTTACGGGCGCAAAGAGTTGCTTGCAGGGGTGGCCAAGAGTGCTGCCGTTGTGGGTGGCGTGGCACTGGTGCTGTGGGCTCTGGGTGGCCAGATTTTCGACTTCGCAGGCCGCTACGATGGCCAGCTGGGACTGCCTGGCGAGGTGGTGGCAGCTATGCAGGCCGAGAGGGCCGATATGTTGGCAGGCGATGCGCTGCGCTCGTTGATATTTGTGGCACTGACGGCAGGAGTGGTCGCTCTGGTGGCCCTGGAGAAGGTTAAGATGGGCGTGGCACTGGCAGCCCTGGGCGCTCTGGTGGCCGTAGATATGATTGGCGTAGACAGCCGCTACCTGGGGTGGAACGACTTTATGGCACCCCGCAATGCGCAGATTCAGCCCAGCGAGGCCAACTTGGATATTATGGCCGACAAAGAGTTGGGTTACAGGGTGGCAAACCTTGCGGTGAGCACCTTCAACGACGCTACAACGAGCTACTTCCACCGCTCGGTGGGTGGTTACCACGGTGCCAAGTTGAGCCGCTACCAAGACCTCATCGAGCACCAACTCCAGAGGGGTAATCCCGAGGTGTACGATATGCTCAATACCAAGTACTTCATTGTGGCCGACGAACAGAGTGGCGGTGTGCCTACGGCTGTTCTGAACGATGCCGCAAATGGGGCCGCCTGGTTTGTGGAGGATGTGGTCTGGGCCGATAGCGCCGCCGAGGAGATGGCCCTGCTCGACAGTACCCCCACCAAGACTACTGCCATCGTAGAGAGCCGCTTTGAGCCCTACTTGCAGGGCAAGACGCTCGGCAGCGGTGCGATAGAGTTGGTTAAGTATCAGCCCAACAAACTGGCCTATGAGTACCACTCGACCGAGGGAGGCCTGTGTGTATTCTCGGAGGTCTACTACGACAAGGGGTGGACCGCCTGGCTCGACGGCCGAGAGATTGACTACATCAGGGCCGACTATCTGCTGCGTGCGGCCTACCTGCCTGCTGGCAGCCACGTTGTTGAATTCCGCTTCAGGGCTCCAGGGTTTGCAAAGGTCGAGGCTCTGACACTCGGCTGCTCGCTGGTGATTGTGGTGGGACTGGTGGCCTGTGGTGTGGTGGTCGTAGTGCGCAAACGTAAAAATGGACAAAACAATCAGTAATAGACAATAATGGCAAGTAAAAATAGTAGACTCAGGCGCAAGGTGCGCGGCTCGTATGCCATCTCTACGGTGAGCATTGCACTGGTGCTCTTCCTGCTCAGTGGAGTGGGCTATCTGATTTGGAATCTGTCGCACGCCGCCGACAGCGTGAAGGAGCGAATGACAATGTATGTTATGCTCGACGACGATGCCACCGACGAGGTGGTTGAGGCAGTGCGCTATGGGTTGAGCAGGTGCGAGGGCGTGCGCGAGGCTGTATTTGTGTCGAAAGAGCAGGCCGCAACCGAGTTCAAGGAGTTTGTGGGCACCAACTTTGAGGAGTTCTTGTCATACAACCCCCTGCCCGCCTCGTTCGAGGTGCGACTGGCGGCTACCGAGAGCCCCAAAGCGCTGGTGGCCCAGCTCGAAGAACAATTTTCCGAGTGGAAAGGCGTTGATGAAGTGGTCTACCAACGTGGCGTGGTCGACAACCTGGATGCCAACCTGGGTAAGTTCCGCCTGGTGGTGCTGCTCTTTGGCGGTGCGCTGTTGGTCATCTCGCTGGTGCTGCTGCGCAACACTATCCGTATGAGCGTATTCTCGAGGCGCGAGCTGATAAACACTATGAAGCTGGTGGGCGCATCGAGGGGGTTTATCAAGAGGCCCTTCTTGGTCGATAGCCTCTGGCAGGGAGTGGTGGCTGCGCTGTTGGCAATGGCCCTATTTTGGGCAATGGTGGTGGCCCTGGCCGAGGGGCTGCCTTACGTTATGCTCATTTCGGGTGCCGAGGTTATGCTGACCATTTGTGGCGCAATACTGGTGGGCGGAGTGCTCATATCGGTGCTCTTTACCAACTTTGCGCTCAACAAGTTTATAAATATGAATAGTTCTAAAATTTACATATACTAAACTATGGCAGAGAACAGACAGAAAAATGCCCCCAAAGATGACAAGCAGCAGATGGTCTTTGGGTGGGACAACTACAAATGGATGCTCATAGGCGTAGCCCTGCTGGTGGTGGGGTTTGTGCTGATGTGGGGCGGCGGTAGCGACGACCCCAATGTGTTCAACTACGACGAGATTTTTGCTTGGCGACGCATAGGCCTGGCACCTATGGTAGTGTTGGCAGGCTTTGGCGTTGTGGGCTATGGCATTATGCACCGCTTCGGGGGTAAAAAGAAGAGTGACGATAAAAAATAACTGACACAGATATGAATATTTTTGAAGCCTTTATTTTGGGACTGGTGCAGGGCCTTACCGAATACCTGCCCGTAAGTAGTAGCGGCCACTTGCAGATTGCCAAGGAGTTGATGGGGGTTGAACTGACCGACAACATAGCCTTTGACGTAATTCTGCACTGCGCAACGGTGTTGAGTACCGTAGTGGTGCTGTGGGGCTCGGTCAAGAGGGTAGTGAGCGGTTTCTTCTCGTTCAAGAAAGGACCCGATATGACCTACGCGCTGAAGATTATCGTGTCGATGATACCTGTGGGTATTGTGGGCTTGTTGCTCAAAGATACCTTTAACCAGATGCTGGCCAGCAACTATGTTATGTTGGTTGTGGGTGCAATGCTGCTGCTTACGGCTGCGCTGCTCACCTTTGCCCAGTATGCCAAACCTCGACAGAAGGAGACCATCTCGTGGGGCGACGCAATGGTTATCGGCACCGCCCAGGCTGTGGCTACAATGCCTGGCTTGAGTCGCTCGGGTACCACCATTGCTACGGGCCTTATCTTGGGCAACAAGAGGGCTGTGGTGGCCGAATTCTCGTTCCTGATGGTTATTCTGCCCATCCTGGGCCAGTCGCTGCTCGACCTGATGGGGGGCAACTTCGGCGCCAACTTGGGCGTAGGCTTTTGGCCCTTGTGCGTGGGCTTTGTGACCGCCTTTGTGTCGGGCTGCCTGGCCTGCAAGTTTATGCTCAACATTGTCAATAAGGGCAAGCTCATCTGGTTTGCAGTCTACTGCCTCATCGTGGGCCTTGTGTCTATCGGTTCGTATATTTTTTAGTTTAACGTCAGGCGTCAAATTGTAGCCTAACAGCATTTTTTAATGGAATATAAAATTATAGAAGGGGCCGACTATCGCGAGGGTGTTGTGCTCGGCATAGACAAGCCCCTGGGGTGGACCTCGTCGGATGTGGTGCGCAAACTCAAGTACCTGCTCCGCAAGTGTGGCTTCCCAAAAATCAAAATCGGACACGCAGGTACGCTCGACCCCCTGGCCTCGGGCGTGCTGATTGTGTGCATAGGCAAGGCTACCAAACTGGTGAACGAAATCCAGGCAGGCGAGAAGGAGTATGTGGCCGAGGTTATGCTGGGCGCAACAACCCCCAGTGGCGACCTCGAACACCCCGTAGACCAAACCTATCCGACCGAGCATATCACTCGCCAAATGGTCGACGAGGCACTGGCAGGGCTCTGTGGCGAGCGCTACCAAACTCCACCTGTCTACTCGGCCAAGATGATCGATGGCCGCAGGGCCTACGACTACGCTCGCGAGGGCGAGGAGGTAGAGATGCGCAAGGCGTTGGTCAACATCTTCGAGATTGAGGTGCTCGACTTTGAGCTGCCCCTGCTGCGCATCCGCGTAAGGTGTAGCAAGGGTACCTACATACGCTCGCTGGCCATAGAGATAGGCCAGGCGCTGGGCAGTGGTGGCCACTTGGTGGGGCTGCGCCGCACCCGTAGTGGCAACACCAGGGTTGAGGATTGTCAACAGCTCTCCGACGCTGTGAGGGCGCTGGGTGGCGAGTGGGTAGAACGCACTGGCCGCATCGAGGGGCGAGATAGACGTCAACCGACCTAAGTCAGACACACGCCCCCGCCCTTTGGGCACCCCCTCTAACTTAGAGGGGGAAATCCTTTAAGGGCTTTAAGGACCTTAAAGACCTTAATGAAAATCATAGAACTCTTATAACTCTTATACCTCCTATTGCTCTTATAGGACTTATAGGAGAAATAGGAGATATAGGAGAAATAGGAGATATAGGGAGATAGCAAGGAGAGTATCTCAAAAAAATCACCGCAGAGTGAAACAAAATCATTTCTCAAACGTATACTATTTACTTGGGTAACAACAAACACCCTATCGCACACAGCACAATAACAGAAACAACATACAAAACCCACTTTATGAAGCTTTCACAGTACAGTTACGACCTGCCCACAGAACTGTTGGCAAAGTATCCTGCCGACATTCGTGACGAGTCGCGTATGCTGGTGCTCCACCGCAAGAGCGGCAAGATTGAACACCGCATATTCAAAGACATACTCGACTACTTCGACGAGAACGATGTCTTTATCTTCAACAATACCAAAGTGTTCCCAGCAAGGCTCTATGGCAACAAAGAGAAAACTGGTGCCGAGATTGAGATTTTCCTGCTCCGCGAGCTGAACAAAGACCTGCGCCTGTGGGACGTGCTCGTTGACCCTGCACGCAAAATCCGTATCGGCAACAAGCTCTACTTTGGTGACGACGATGCTCTGGTGGCCGAGGTTATCGACAATACCACCTCGCGTGGTCGTACCCTGCGCTTCCTCTATGACGGCTCGTATGAGGAGTTCCGCGAGGTGCTCAAGCAGATGGGCCACACCCCCATTCCAAAGCTGATTAGGGAGCGTGCCGAGGAGATTGACGAGGAGCGTTACCAGACTATCTACGCTACCGAAGAGGGCGCTGTGGCTGCCCCTACGGCTGGTCTGCACTTCTCGAAACACCTGCTCAAGCGTATGGAAATCAAGGGTGTCGAGTCGGCCTTCATCACTCTGCACGTTGGCCTGGGCAACTTCCGCACCGTGGATGTTGAGGATTTGACCAAACACAAGATGGACTCGGAGCAGATTTTCATTCCCGAGGCTGCTGCCGAGATGGTTAATAAGGCCAAGCGCGAGGGACGTAAGGTCTGCGCCATAGGTACCACCGTTCAGCGCACTATCGAGAGCTCGGTGTCGACCACTGGTATGCTCAAACCCTACGCTGGTTGGACCAACAAGTTCATCTTCTCGCCCTACGATTTTAGCGTGGCCAACGCTATGGTCAGCAACTTACATATGCCCGAGTCGACGCAACTGATGATGGTAGCAGCATTTGGTGGCTATGACAAGGTGATGAACGCCTATAAGGTGGCAATCGAAGAGGGTTACCGCTTTGGCACCTATGGCGATGCAATGCTGATACTCGACGATTAGTTGCCTGCAAGTAGAGAAAACCGATAGAAAAAAACTGACAGCGAGCGATGTTGCTGTCAGTTTTTTTTGTGGGGTGGCTTGTAATTTAACCAAAAAAAGTTAGTATCTTTGTACGGGTATTCGACCTTTTGAAAAAGTAGAACTAAAAACATTACGAAAGTGGCTGGAGCTAAAATACTTTACGCTTGTCAGGAGATATGGCCATATCTGCCCGATAGCCCCATTGCTACCACCTGTCGAACACTTTTGCAGGGTATGCAAGAGAGTGGTTTTGAGATTCGCACGTTTATGCCTCGCTATGGCGTGGTCAACGAGCGCCGAAACCAGTTGCACGAGGTTATACGCCTGAGCGGTATGAACCTCATTATCAATAATAACGACCACCAGCTGATTATCAAGGTTGCCTCGATTCCTGCTGCTCGCGTGCAGATATATTTTATCGACAACGACGACTTCTTCTCGCGCAAGGCTGTGTTGAGGGATGCCGAGGGCGTGGCTTTTGAAGATAACGACCAGAGGGCTATTTTCTTTGCTCGCGGCGTGCTCGAAACGGTTAAGAAACAGCGTTGGCAGCCCGATATTGTTCACTGCCAGAGCTGGTTTACGGCTGCGCTGCCCCTCTATCTGCGCAACGCTTTTGCCGACGACCCCCTGTTTGCAGGTGCCAAGATTGTCTTTACGATTTACGACGACAGCTTTGAGGGCGAGTGGAGCCAGACTTTTGCCGAGACTATGATTGGCGAGGGTGTGCCTGCCGAGCAGCTGAAAATTGTCGAGAACCCAACGTACGAAAATATTGTTAAACTCGTTATTGATAATGCCGACGGCATTGTTATTGAGGCCGAGCACTTGCCTGCCGCCATTGAGGAGTATATCCAGGCCAAAGGCAAAAAGGTACTGCGTGGCAGGGCCGACAAGAGCGGTGGCGAGTGGTTGAAAGAATACAAAGATTTTTATGACTCATTGCTTTAAGAAAGTTTTACTCTACTTCGGTGTCGGTGCTTTGGTGTCGACACTGATGCTGTTTGCGGGCGGTTGTACCGAGGTAAATGATAAGTTGGGTGGCGACATTGTGCCCCCAGGTCAGCAGATGGAGGTCGAGTTTGCGAGCTTCGAGAGCGGTATGCAGACCTATCTAACCTTGACCGACTCGGTTGCCACCAGTGGCTTGGACTACGCCTACTTTGGCAACATCAGCGAGGAGGGATTTGGCTCGACCAGGGCTTCGGCACTGGTGCAGTTTGACTACGCAACTCGCTCGGATACCATCTATTACGCCAATCGTGGCTCGGTGGCCGACTCGATGATTATGGTCTGTATGATGAAAACCCTGGGTGGCGACACCCTGAAGGAGCAGAGCTTTGATGTCTACCGCCTCAGGGAGAGGCTGCGTAGGGATACGGTCTACTACAACGGACTGGAGTACCGCAGGATTATTGACGAGAAGCCTATGTTTAGGTTTACCTATAGCGGCAAACCCTACGGTGGCGACGACTACGATACACTGCACCTGAAGGTGGCCGATGAGAGGTTGGCCAAGGAGTTTATGGACGAGCTGTGGGGAGTTGATACGCTGCTTTATGAGAGCGACTCGCTCTTCTTGGAGAAGTTCAATGGTCTGTGCATCACCCCCTCGGATAGTTCGCCCAAGGATGCCGCCATCTATGGCCTTAACCTGCAGTGGGACAGCAGCTATGGCCCCAGCAGCTTCTTGATTTGCTTTGGCCACGACTATCTGCTCGAGAGCCCCGACCAGGTCGAGGACCAGATTATGAGGGCGTACCAGATTACGAACAATACCACCTACTCGAAGCAGTCGGCAGTTACGGCCGTAGAGCACGACTACTCGACAACCACGTTCGAGTCGATGATAAACCTCAATCCACAGCCCGATGAAAAGTTGCAGAACCCTACGGGTGAGTGCTATGTACAGGGCTTGTTTGGTGTTACTACAACGATTGAGTTTGAAGAGGAGTTCTTGACCAAGTTGAGGGCTCTGAAACCCGAGGGTAAGGAGATATTTATCAACCAGGCAATGCTCTATGTGGGTATGGCCGACGAGGACTACACCTTGTTTGACACGGCCCCCGAGCGCCTGGGTAGCTATCT
The DNA here is from genome assembly GCA_045543795.1 of Tidjanibacter sp. Lineage (GTDB taxonomy): Bacteria > Bacteroidota > Bacteroidia > Bacteroidales > Rikenellaceae > Tidjanibacter. The sequence goes on along the minus strand of JAZPXV010000024.1, from coordinate 30,691 downwards.
GCACTACGCATCATTGACCCCAGTGGCCGACTATAACTACTATATGGAGGAGAGCTACGGCTCGACACTGAGCTATGGTGGCTATCTGAATAGGAGCCACTACAACTACTCGATGGATATCTCTATCTATATGCAGCAGTTGTTGCTCGACCAGGAGGGTGTCGACCCACGCCTCACGCTGGGTATGGGAGCCTACGATTTCTTGGATATTGCAAGTGTCAAGCTATCGGGCGCAGGCGGCAGAGTACCCGTAAGGTTGGAGCTGGCCTATACCATTTTGGGTAAGTAGACGTTAATAGTCAGACGGATAGAAAAAGTGGTGGCGAGAAAAATTGCTCGTCGCCACTTTTTTGTGTACCATATTGCCTATGCCAAAGGAAATGTGTGTTGTTTTTTTGCACATAATAGGGTAAAGATTTGCATATATGGGTTGAATGTTGTATTTTGCGAAAAATCTGTTTAGGCAATGGATACAAACAGCCTTGTCGGTTGTGCCTAACGTGTTTTTTCTCTAAATAGTCGCAACCGTGCAGCCCGACCCCTGCTGTATTACTCATTGGGGAAGTGTAAATAACCAATACTAACACTAAAAAACAAGAATAGTTATGAAACGTAGTGTTATTATATTGATGACATTTGTGCTCTCGGCAATGTTGTATGGGTGTCATCCTCCAATAGTTGAAGCTATGGTTACAACCCCCAAAAGTTTTATAGGTTACCTTACCTATGCTCGAGAAATAGAATTGTTTACAACCCGAAATAGTTCGGAGAAACAGACTCTGTTTGTGCGTTTTTATGGTTATAATTTGACTGGCGAACGAAAGGAAAAAGCGTTGGAAGCCATTGGCGATATGAATTATAACCAAGAAATATATTTTCAGAGAGTTGGCCACGTTCTGTATTACGATTTTATCAGCATAGATATTGTGAGTTCTGCCCAGTTTGGAGATGTTGCTCCAGGTGAGTCGTTGGCATCCAAAGTATTATATGGAGCACTCACTATAAAACCATTTATTGATAGTAGGTATTCCATTTTTGGCGATTGGGATGCACCAGAAGTTCAGGCGAGTGGATTTTGGAAATATGATAGATTCCATTATTCCGAGTGGCAGCCTATTGTCAAACCATTAAATGAGGTGGCCCAGTCCGATATGGAGTTGCTGGAAAGTAATAAAGGAATGAGATTGAAATTTACCGAGGTGCCCGAGGTTAAGGAGCACACCTTTACGGTAACTATTACAGACGAGTGGGGCCACGTTATGACCGCCTCGATTGACTATGTATTTGAGTAGAGTTTTTTAGTTGTTCTAAAAAAAGCGATTTTATGAAACGTAGTGTTATTATATTGATGACGTTGGTGCTCTCATTATTGTGCGTTTGTTGTGGACCTCGAGTTATTGGTGATAGACCGATACAATCGGAACACTTTATAAATGGGTTGTCATATCTTGAAGGTATTGATATTGTTAGTAGTGATGTTCCTAATGAATTGTTGGTTACTTATAGCCAACTTACCCCTATTCGAGGGAAAGAGTTGAATGTGGCCTTAGAAAGAATAGGGGATGTTGACTATAATAAGAAAAAGCAGCCATGGGAAGGTGCAAATGTACTCTATAACGATTTCTTGGACATAGACATTGTGAGCTCGGCTAACTTTAATGGTATAGAGCCAGGAGAATCTATTTCAACAAAGGTTATGTTTTTTGCTCTTAGTATTCAATTATTCATAGATAGTAATTACACTATTTATGGAAACTGGAATGATGCTGAGATGAAAAAGTTTGAGGCTTTGCATTCTTGTATGTACTCAGAGGGGTATCCAGAGTGGCAACCTATATATGTACCACTCAATGATGTTGAACAGAGTGATATGGCATTGCTGAATTCGACAATGGGATTGAGATTGTCGTTTGTAGAGATTCCCGAGGTTAAGGAGCACACATTTACAGTAACTATTACTGATGCCGATGGTAGGAAGATGACCGCCTCGGTTGACTACGTATTTGAGTAGAGTTTTTTAGTTGTTCTAAAAAAGAGAGTTTATGAAACGTGTTAGTTTATTTATATTTGCAATGCTTGCAATCGCTATGGTGGGATGTGCCGAAAAAGAACAATATCTAATTGATGATGCACCGCCAATATACGAGCATTTCTTGAATGACTTGATAACGGCTGAAACGCTGAACTTAACCCAAATCGAAAGTAATAATGGCCAATCAAGTCCCATACTGATTACGTTTGAGCAACTTACCAAGTTGTCGGCAGCCGAAAAGAGCCAGATATACAAGCAAATTGGCGATACCTCGTACAATAGAAGTAAAAGTGGTGGTAGGGCTGTGGTAAATAACTTTATATCGATAGAGATAACCAGCTCGGCACAATTTGGACAAATCCCCGCGGGCGAGTCGTTGGCATCGAAGGTCGTGTTCTACGGATCAACAATTAAGCCCTATCTTGACAGCGGCTACACTACCTTGGGTAATTGGAGTGTGTGGGGTGATTATCCCGAAGATGGGTGGTTCGGTAGTAACGATTGCTACAAAGAGTGGACCCCGATTGTGAAAAATGTCTCGGAAGTAACAAGTGATGACTTGCAGCTGCTGGGTTATCGTGCCCCGACAAACGAACTCCATTTTACCGAGGTGCCCGAGGTTAAGGAGCACACCTTTACGGTAACGATTACTGATGACATTGGTAGGAAGATGACCGCCTCGGTTGACTACATATTTGAGTAGCAGGCAGATTGGGTGACAAAGCCAAAAAGTGGCGACGAGAAAATTGACTCGTCGCCACTTTTTATTTTGCAAATTAGGCAAAGGGCGTTATCTTTGTGCGCCGAAACTTATATATATAGGTATAAGGCAACCCGTAAATGTGACACTGATTTAGAAAGAGAGTTATACAATACAATCCTATGCAGCAAAAAAATCTGGTTATCGTTGAGTCGCCTGCAAAGGCCAAGACTATCGAAAAATTCCTGGGCAAAGATTACAAAGTTTGTTCGTCGTATGGCCACATTCGTGACCTGGCAAAAAAAGGCCTCGGCATTGATGTCGAGGGTGGCTTTGTGCCTGCCTATGAGGTGGCAGCCGAGAAGAACAAGTTGGTGGCCGACCTGCGCAAACTTTCAGCCGAGGCCGAGTCGGTTTGGCTCGCATCTGATGAGGACCGCGAGGGAGAGGCTATCGCTTGGCACCTGACACAGGTGCTCGACCTGCCCGTAGAGAATACCAAACGTATAGTTTTCCACGAGATTACCAAGCAGGCAATCCTCGACGCCATTGCTGCACCACGCACTGTGGATATGAACCTGGTCAATGCTCAGCAGGCTCGCCGAGTGCTGGACAGGCTTGTGGGCTTTGAGCTCTCGCCCGTGCTGTGGAAGAAGGTTAAACCATCGCTCTCGGCAGGTAGGGTGCAGAGCGTGGCCGTAAGGCTCATTGTCGAGAGGGAGCGAGAGATTATCAACTTCAAGTCGGTCCCCTTCTATAGGGTTACGGCTCGCTTTGTGGCTGGCGACAGCAGTGTCAAGGCCGAGCTGGATCGTAAGTTCGACACCAAAGAGGCCGCTGTGGCATTCTTGCAGAGCTGCGCTGGTGCCGACTTCAAGGTGCTCAGCGTCGAGTCCAAACCTGGCGAGAAGTTCCCCGCACCCCCATTTACCACCTCCACCTTGCAGCAGGAGGCAGGCCGCAAGTTGTCGATGTCGGTAGGCCAGACTATGTCGGTGGCACAGAAACTCTATGAGAATGGTTATATTACCTATATGCGTACCGACTCGGTCAACCTGTCGAAGCAGGCTATGTATGCCGCCAAAGAGGCCATTGTTGGGCTCTATGGCGAGGAGTACCACTCGTGGAGGGCTTATAAGACCAAGAGCAAGGGGGCACAAGAGGCTCACGAGGCCATTCGCCCCTCGTACCTCGACCGCCAGACCATCGATGGCACCGCAGCCGAGAAGAGGCTCTATGAACTGATTTGGAAACGTACTGTGGCCTCGCAGATGGCCCCTGCAAAGATTGATAAGACCATCGTAACCATCGAGATTGGTGGCCACGCAGAACGCTTTACGGCTGTGGGCGAGCAGGTTAAGTTCGACGGCTTTATGAAGCTCTACCTCGAGTCGACCGACGACGAGGCCGAGACCGAGAACGCCACCCTGCCCGTAATGGCCCAGGGTCAGGTGTTGCCACTGGTCGATATGGTCGCTACACAGAAGTTTACCCAGCAGCCCTACCGCTATAGCGAGGCTCTGCTGGTCAAGAGGCTCGAGGAGCTTGGCATCGGCCGCCCCTCGACCTACGCACCTACAATCTCTACCATCATTGCCAGGGGCTATATCATCAAACAGAACAAAGAGGGTGTAAAACGCCCCTATGTTCAGGTTACTTTGGCCAAAGGTAAGTTGACCGAGAAGACCTTGAGCGAGGTGGTTGGCAAGGAGAAGGGCAAACTTTCGCCCACCGATATCGGTATGCTTGTGAACGACTACCTCGAGAAGCAGTTCCCTGCAATCTTGGACTACAACTTTACCGCAACGGTAGAGAAGGAGTTTGACCTTATTGCCGAGGGTAAGGAGCAGTGGAACAAGATGATTGAGGAGTTCTATGGCCCATTCCACCAGAGCGTAGATAGTGCTCTGGGGGCACAAATCGAGCACAATAGCTCGGTGCGCCAACTGGGTGTTGACCCTGTGAGTGGTCTGCCTGTGTCGGCTCGCATAGGTCGCTACGGCCCAATGGTGCAGATTGGTGGCGAGAATGGTGACAAGGCACGCTTTGCAAGCCTGAAGAAAGACCAACTCATCGCAACCATCACCCTGGAGGAGGCTCTTGAGTTGTTTGCCCTGCCCCGTAACCTGGGCAAGTATGGCGACGAGGATGTTGTTGTGGGCGTAGGCAAGTTTGGCCCTTACATCCGCTACGGAACCAAGTTTGTGTCGCTCACCAAGACCGACGACCCCTATACTGTTACTATCGAGCGTGCAATCGAGCTGATTGAGCAGAAGAAGGCGCAGGATAAGAGCAACAAGGAGCCCATCAAACGCTTTGACGGTGTGGATGACCTGGTGATTATGACCGGCATCTACGGCCCCTACATCCAGTGCGCTGGCAAGAACTACCGCATCCCCAAGAGCAAAGACCCAATGGCAATGACCATCGACGACTGCCGAGCACTGGTTGCCAAGTCGAAAAAATAGGGCCGAGAGATAGTCGGGCCGATAAAATGAAAAGAGAGCATCACCCGTAGTGGGTTGATGCTCTCTCGTTTTTATAATATGGCTCGGAACTCTACTCCTCGCCAGTGATGTTCTTCCAGAGTTTTACCGAGGTGTCGATGGTCTTTTCGATGGCCTCGTTGCCGTAGCTGTCTACGTCGGCCAAGTTCTTCTTGCCGTGGTTGATACACAAGGGGCCATTGAGGCAGCCACCCTCGCAAATCATACCCTCAAAGAAGTTATACTCGCTCTTGCCAACCTTCAGTTTGGCCAACTCCATACGGCACTGGTCGATACCGCTCATCGAAATGGGCCTCAGGTCGTCGAACTGGTGCTGGGCAGCCAGGTTGAGCAGACCCTGAATAATGCCACCCGCTTTGGCGAAGATGCGGCCGTAGAACGAAGCGTTGTTCAGAGGGGTGTCCTCCTGCTCGGTGGTCTCGATACCGCGAGCATCGAGGAAGGCTTGCAACTCCTCGAACGACATAACCGAGTCGATAGCCCCATTGGTCTTTTCGAGCGTGTACTCCATCTTCTTGGCAGCGCAGGGGCCAATGAATACCACCTTGGCATTGGGCTCGCTCTTCTTGATGAGCCTTGCCACCTCAATCATAGGCGAGGGGGTGTGCGAGATGTGCTGGGTGAGGGTGGGGAAGTTAATCTCTATGAACCTCACAAACGAGGGGCAGCACGAGGTGGTGAGCAGCTTCTTCTCGTTCCACTCGCGCGACTCTTTATAGAGCGTTACGTCGGCACCCAGAGCCACCTCTACCACGTCGGCGAAGCCGAGCTTCTTGATGGCGGTAACCACCTGCTCAATGCGGCCGTACTTACACTGGCTGATGATTGCAGGGGCCAATACGGCGTAGACCTTGTTGCCAGTCTGCTCGCTCTCGCGCAGCATCTTGATGATGTCGAGCAACAGCGACTTGTCGGTCATTGCACCAAAGGGGCAGGCGATGACGCACTGACCACACATGATGCACTTCGAGTTGTCAATCTTGGCCTTTTTGTTCTCGTCGATGCTGATAGCCTTAACCTTGCAGCTCTGCTGACAGGGGCGAACCATCTTGATAATCGAACCATAGGGACAGGCCTGTGCGCACTTGCCACACTCGATACACTTGTCGTGGTCAATTACGGCACGCTTGCCAACAATGGTGATTGCATCTTTGGGGCAGACCTCCTTGCAGTTGTGCAGAATACAGCCTCGGCAGGCAGGTGTAACGAGCATTGCGTTGGTGGGGCACTCATCGCAGGCAATGTCGATAACCTCAATCACATTGGGGTTGCTCTTGTCGCCACCGCAAGCCATCTTAATGCGCTCTTGCAGGATTGCGCGCTCTTTGTAGATGCAGCAACGCAGCTCGGCCTTGGGGCCAGGCGAGATTTTCTTGGGGATATCTATGTAGGCCGAGTCCATAGTGCCCTCGTATGTGCTGCGTACTACCTCTTTGAGTACCTTGTACTTAAGCAACTGGACACTGGTGTCGAATACTTTGTCTTGTTTCATAATGGGCAAAATATGTTGGTTTCTCCTCTATTTTGCCGCAAAAGTAGTGATTTGATTCGAGATTCTAAAACAAAACAGCCTCAAAAGTACCCTTTAGTTCTCGTCCCGGAGGGTTAAATTGCCCTTATTGTTTTTTCAGCAGGTCGGCTACGGCTTGGTATGCGGGCAGCGATATGTAGTCGTTGAGGGTGTTGCTGGCGTTGGGGTTTGAGGCCAGTCGCACAATTACCATCTCGGCTGCGGGGTTGATGTAGATTGCCTGGCCGTGAACGCCGCGAGCCATATAGGCCCCGTCAGGATTGTTGCTCCTCCACCACATATTGCGGTACGACCAACCTGGCAATTTGTGCCCATAGGCCGAGCGAGCAAAGGGGGTGGTGTCGCCGCCAAAGCGTATGTCGTCTATGGCCTCGGCAGGGAGTATCTGCTTGCCCTGCCAGCGCCCCTCTTGGAGCATCATTTGGCCAAAGCGAGCCAGGTCGCGCAGGGTGGCATCGAAGCCTCCGCCTGCAAAGGGTGTGCCCATAGCATCGACCTGGTAGTAAGCATCTTGCTCCATACCCATACGGCTCCAGATGCGGTCGGTCATCTGCTCGGCCACGTTGGCTCCGCCTGCGCGTTCGACAATCCAGCCGAGCAGGTCGGCATTGACGGTGCGATAGCCAAACTCGACACCGTGAGTGCCACTCTGCTTGACCTCTTTCAGATAGGCGTGGTAGCCGTTGGCTGTCCCCTCGGGGTGGACTACCATAGGGTTGCCTGCGGCCGAAAAGGCCCAAATCTCGGCATTGGGGTCGGTGTACTCCTCCGAGAACTGTATGGCGGTGGTCATATCCATCACTTGGCGCACTGTGGCATTGGCAAATCCGCTACCTGCAAGCTCGGGAATGTAGTGGGTAACAAGCGCATCGGGGTCCAGTTTGCCCTCGGCAACCAGAGCGGCAGCCAGAGTACCCGTCAGACTCTTCGTTACGCTCATTACAGCGTGGGGTGTCGACTCGGTCAGGTGGCCGAAGTAACGCTCATAGACCACTCGGCCGCGGTGGAGAATGATGATGCCGTCGACGTGGTTGCGCTCCAGCCCCTCGGCCCAACTGATGGGCTCGCTTTGGCCTATGGGCACAAAGGTCAGGGCCTCTATCTGCTTGTCCATACAGCGGTGGCGGAAGGGCTTGGGATAGACCTTGTTGCCTCGGGGTACATTGGTTGTGGGCAGGAACTCGCGCATATGACATACACTATAAGGTAGTGTCGAGGGGGTGAAGAAACTGCCGTCGATGGCGTTGCCGCGCTCGGTGGCCGAACTTGGGATTGCAGATGTAAGGCTCTCCTGGGCGCTCGACAGGGTGAGCGAAAGGAGCAGCGCAGAAGCAAAGGTTGTGATGACTTTTTTCATAATACTTGGTATTTGTTACACGTTTTATTTTGTACAAATAACGTCAGTAGTGCAAAATTGGTGCCCATAGAGGATATAAATGCGAAGAATCGAACATTCCAAACGAAAGGATACTCCATTGCCCATTGTGCCACATTGTACCATAAACGACTAAATGACAGATAGAATTGACCAATAACTTTTGGGGCTATTTAGGGTAAAGGATTGGAAAAAAGTATATATATTTGCAAACTCGAAATTGTGTTTCGAGAGAGTGACGCAATAAAAACCTTAAACTTATATCTTTAATTCAGTATGAAATTTGTAAAAATTTTGTTGGTTGCGATAGCCTCGTTGCTGTCGACATCAATGTCGGCCCAGGGTGGCGACGTTCGTACACGCTGGTCGGCCGAGGTGGTTGACCTCGGCGAGGGACTCTACCAGATTGACGTTACCGCCAAGATTCCCTCCGACCTTCACATCTACGCTATGGGCGAGTTGGGCGGCTACAACCCCACCACCTTCAGCTTCACCTCGGAGAACATCACCCTCGAGGGTGAGACTACCCCCTCGCGTGAGCCCCACAAGTACTTCGACGACATCTTTATGATCGATATGGGCGACTACTCGGGCGAGGTTACCTTCAGCCAAAAGGTCTTGAGCCACAAGAAGAATGCCAAAGTAGTGGTAGGCGTCGAGTGGCAGGAGTGTACCGACGAGACCTGCCAGATGGGCGAGGTCGAGATGGAGGTAAAACTCGGCAAGAGCAAAGCAGCAGCCGCAACCGTTAGCGAGCCCAAAGCGGAGCAGAGCAAAGGTGGTGGCAACTTCTGGGGCACCATTTTGGAGGCAATCCTCTGGGGCTTTGCAGCACTGCTTACCCCCTGTGTGTTCCCTATGGTTCCTATGACCGTTTCGTTCTTTATGAAGGGCTCGGATAATAAGGCCAAGGCCAAATTCCGCGCTGTGATGTATGGCGTATTTATCGTTGCTCTCTATACCCTGCCCATTGCGGCTATCATCCTTATCACAAGGTTGGTGGGTGGCGACGCTGTTACGGCCGACATCTTCAACTGGCTCGGTACCCACTGGCTGCCCAATATCCTCTTCTTTGTGGTCTTTATGATCTTTGCCGCATCGTTCTTTGGTGCATTTGAGATTGTACTGCCCTCGAAGCTGGTAAACAAGAGCGACGAGAATGTAGACAAGAAGAAGGGCCTGGGTGGTGTGTTCTTCCTGGCTTTGACCCTGGTATTGGTGTCGTTCTCGTGTACCGGCCCCATTGTAGGCTCGGTGCTGATTAAGGCTACCCAGGGCGAGGTGCTGACCCCCATTTTTGCAATGTTGGCCTTCTCGATGGCCTTCTCGATTCCTTTTGTGCTGTGCGCACTCTTCCCCGGCTTGCTGAACAAGATGCCAAAGAGTGGCGGCTGGCTCAACTCGGTTAAGGTTGTGCTGGGCTTTGTTGAGGTGGCTCTGGGCTTCAAGTTCCTCTCGACTGCCGACCAGGTTTACCACTGGGGCCTGCTCGATAGGGAGATTTACCTGGCCATCTGGATTGTCTGCTTCACCCTTATGGGCTTCTACCTGCTGGGCAAACTCAAGTTCAAACACGACTCGGAGGTTAAGTATATTTCGACCTTCCGCCTGATATTGGCAATTGGCGTATTCACCTTTGTAGTATATATGATTCCCGGTATGTGGGGTGCACCTTTGAAGGGCCTCTCGGGCTACCTGCCCCCAATGCAGACTCAGGACTTTGTGCTGGGTGCCGAGAATAGCAATGGCGGCGCAGTGGTGTCGGCAAATAGCAACGCTACAAGCGAGCTGCCCGCTACTGTTAAGTATGGCGACTTCTTGGAGCTGCCCCTGGGCCTCGAGGGCTTCTATGACCTGGAGGAGGCAAAGGCTCACGCTGCAAAGGTTGGCAAACCCATCTTCTTGGACTTCACTGGCCACGGCTGTGTAAACTGCCGCGAGATGGAGTCGAGGGTATGGAGCGACCCCGCAGTGAAGGCTAAACTGGAGAGCGAGTTTGTAATCTGCGCCCTCTATGTAGACGACAAGAAACAGGTTGCCAAAGAGGATTGGGTAACCCTCGAGAACGGCAAGGTGCTCAAAACTCTGGGCAAGATTAACTCCAACATTGCTCTGGAGCAGTTTGGTGCCAACGCACAGCCCCACTATGTTATTCTCGACGCAAGTGGCAAACAGTTGGGCGAGGCTCGTGGTTATAACCTCGACGTGGCTGCCTTTATTGACTGGATGAACGCTGGCTTGAACGAGTACAACAAATAGGCTGCGTTAGTAATACACCCCGTATAAGAGTCGAGCCGATTCACCCCAAAAAGGTGGATTGGCTCGGCTCTTTTTTGGTCTTTGTGGTGGGGTAGGTGGCAAAAGGGTAAAAGGTGACAAGGAGGGGCCAAAAAAGTGGATGTTTACAAAGAGCTTCTAAAGGTTACTATGTTGAGCCTTAATAGTATGGCTTAAATTTTTGGGTGGTAAAAAAGTGGAATTTTTGGCCCCAAAAACCGCCTTAAGTGTTCTTTGTTTTTTGTCTCTTTTTGGTGAAGATGTTACATTTGTAGACGACTTAAAACCTGCTACTATGAAACCTATCCTACGATTATGCGTGTTGGCCGTAGTGTCGCTAACGGCGGCCTGCTCGGCTGGGCCACAGAGCGAACTCGACCTTGCCCTGCAAGAGCTCGACAAGGCCATTGCTCTCCGCCCCCAAGCCATAGAACTCAAAAAGGAGCGCATAGAGTTCAACCGCGCCGCCCTGGCCAACGAGGACCTCGCCTACCGACAGATTATGGAGATTATGGAGGGGCTGATTGACGAGTATGACAAGTATCAACTCGACTCGACCATCCAGTGGACTTGGCGAGCAATAGAGCTGGCTACGCGCCGCAACGACCACAAGAGGGCCGATGAGTTGCGCCTGCGCACCTCTAAGCTCTACTCGGCTGCGGGCTTCTATGGCGAGGCCGAGGCCATCTTGCGCAGCATCGACACCCTGGCAATGTCGCCAGCCGAAATCCGCAACTACTACACCGCCGCCCACTCCTACTACCGCGAGATGCGCGAGTACTCGGCCGACACCCACATCCAACAGCAATCGGCCAAGAAGGAGGAGTACTACATCAACCGCCTTATCGACACCGAGGGCGACTGGTTCGAGAAACACAAACTGCTATGTATCAAGTTTAGCAACACATCTCGCTGGGAGGAGATGTCGCGCGAGTTGGAGTTTATTCTGCCCGCCCTCTCGCCCGATAGTCGCGATTTTGCCCTCTACTCATACTACAAGGCCCTCAGCGTGGGCGATGACCGAGGTACCACCGAGCAATATATGTTGCACCTGGCTCGCTCGGCCTGTGCCGATATGAAAAACTGTACCTACGACCACGCCTCGATTAGTATGCTCTCGGAGGTGCTCTTCCACCTGGGCGACGTAGACCGAGCCTTCCAGTATATACAGATTGCAATGAACGACGCTTCGTTCTACAACTCGCGTCTGCGCCCCTGGCAGGTGGCCGCTATGATGCCCGTCATTGAGAATGCTTATAGAAATAAGGCACTGATGCAGCGACAGATACTAACCTACTCGGTAGTTATCATATCGGTGCTGTCGCTCATAATCCTCGTATTCTTGCTCTTGCAGAGGCGCAAGAACAAAGAGATACGTCTGGCCAAAGCAAAGGTCGACGAGATGAATCGCCAGCTGGGCGAGTATGTGTCCAGGCTATCGGAGCAGAACGAGAAGGAGCACGCCCTGTCGGCCGAGTTGAGCGAGGCCAATGTGGTCAAAGAGCAGTATATAGGCCTCTTCTTGGTCATCTGCTCGAACTATATCGACCTGCTGCGCTCGTACCACAACAACGTGCGCAAGAAGATTTCGCAGGGCTCGGTTGAGTCGTTGCGCAAGGAGCTCGACAAATCGACCATTGTTCACGAGGCCGAAGAGGAGTTTTATGTAAACTTCGACAACGCATTTCTGAACATCTACCCCTCGTTTGTCGAGGAGTTCAACGCCCTGCTCAAAGACGATGCACAGATGACACTCAAAACACCTCGCACGCTCAACACCGAGCTGCGCATCTTTGCCCTCATCAAGCTGGGCATTACCGACTCGTCGCGCATCGCATCGCTGCTGCGCTACTCGGTCAACACCATCTACAACTACCGCTCGATGGTTAAGAATAACGCCAGAGTATCGCGCGATGAGTTTGAGGATAGAGTGCGTTGCATAGGCTCAAAAGGGGCACAAAGCGCCACAAAATAGTCTAATTTTAATCCACTTTTTTGGCCCCCGACAAGTGTGGGCTAACGATTGACAGTAAGGTAGTTAATGGTTGTAAAGGCCGCAGGAAATCCACTAATTTTCTTGCGGCCTTTCGTGTGTGCGTAAAAAATAGGAACTTTACTATCGCAAAATGTGCCCTTGCACTGCCCACCATAGACCTACCTAATCCGAAACAAACTAACAAAAACATAAAGCTATGAACAGACTCGTAAAAACTTTGGCGATAGCTCTGCTATCGGTAGCAATGGTCGGTTGCTCGGAGAGTGACCCCGTTGAGAAGAAAATCAACAAACTCCTGGCGCAGATGACTCTCGAGGAGAAAATCGGACAGCTCAACCAGGTTACGGCCTACGACACCGACGCTATGTGTGCCGAGGCTGCTGCCGGTACCTTTGGCTCGACACTCAATCTGGTAGACCCCGTGGAGATTAACAAAATCCAGAGGGCTGCAGTCGAGAACAGCCGCTTGGGTATTCCGCTGATTTTTGCAAGGGATGTTATCCACGGCTTCCACACCATCTTCCCCATTCCCCTGGGCCAGGCTGCATCGTTCGACCCCACCATTGTTGAGGAGGGTGCAAGGCACGCCGCACGCGAGGCAGTGGCTTCGGGTGTGAGGTGGACCTTCTCGCCTATGGTCGATATCTCGCGCGACTCGCGCTGGGGTAGGATTGCAGAGAGCTTTGGCGAGGACCCCTATCTGACCTCCGAGCTGGCTGTGGCAATGCTCAATGGCTACCAGAATAACGACAAACCCCTGGCCGCCTGTGCCAAACACTTTGTGGGCTACGGTGCATCGGAGGGTGGTCTTGACTACTCGCCCGTTCACATCACCGAGAGGGAGTTGAGGAACTACTATCTGCCCCCCTTCGAGGCTCTGGCCAAGGCTGGCTGTATGACTCTGATGCCCTCGTTCAACGACAACGACGGTATCCCCTCGGCAGGTAACAAATTCCTGCTCCGCGACGTGCTTCGCGACGAGTGGGGCTGGGACGGCTGCGTAGTGAGCGACTGGGGCTCGGTGGGCGGTATGATTGCCCACGGCTTTGCGGCCGACAACCGCGAGGCTGCCAAGAGGGGCATCACCGCAGGTACCGACGTAGATATGATGGCCTACGCCTACATAACCGAGCTGAAGAGCTTGGTCGAGAGTGGCGAGGTTGATGAGGCCGTAATCGACGAGAGCGTGCGCAACATCTTGCGCCTGAAATTCCGCCTCGGCCTGTTCGAGAACCCATACGTCGAGGAGGATAACTATCAGGCCGCTTTCTACACCCCCGAGGCTCTGGAGGCTGCAAGGGTGGCTGCCGTAGAGAGCGCCGTACTGCTCAAAAACGACAAGCAAACCCTGCCCTTGAAGGCCAAAAAAGGCTTGCGAGTGATGATTGCAGGCCCCCTGGCCAACGCACCCCACGACCAGATGGGTACCTGGGTGTTCGACGGCCAGAAGGAGCACACCGTAACCCCCTTGCAGGCTCTTATGGATAACTATGGCGACAAGGTGAGGTTTGGCTATTCGGATGTACTCTCTTACAGCCGCCAGATGTGTAGCAATGTCGAGTTGGCCAAGTTCACCGCCCAGGCTGCCGCTTACGATGCAGTAGTGCTCTTCCTCGGCGAGGAGGCAATCCTCTCGGGCGAGGCCCACAGCCTTGTAAACCTCGACCTGCAGGGTAGCCAGAGCGCACTGCTTAAGGCTGCACGCCGCAGTGGCAAGCCCGTAGTGGCAGTGGTTATGGCTGGTCGCGCACTGAGCGTGGGCAAAGACCTGGAGAATATCGACGCCCTGGTGTGGTCGTTCCACCCAGGCACTATGGGTGGCCCCGCACTGGCACAGCTCATCTTTGGCGACGAGGTGCCCAGTGGCAAATTGCCCATCACCTTCCCCGTAGCAGCAGGCCAGGAGCCTATATATTATAATGCACACTTCCCCGAGAGGAGCGCAAGTGGCCAGGAGCCCCTGTTGGCCGACATCCCTCTGGAGGCAGGTCAGACCTCGCTCGGTTGTACCGCCTTCTGGCTCGATGCAGGTTGCGAGCCCCTGTTCCCCTTTGGCTACGGCTTGAGCTACACCACCTTTGAGTACTCGGGTGTTAAGACCGACAAAGAGCTCTACGCCCAGGGCGAGAATGTAGAGATTAGCTTTACCCTCACCAACAAGGGCGCTGTAGATGCTACCGAGGTTGTGCAGGTGTATGTCAGGGACGTTGTGGGCTCGACCTCGCGCCCCAAGAAGGAGCTCAAAGCGTTTGAGCGCGTGAACCTCAAGGCTGGCGAGAGCCGTCAGCTGACCATCAGCCTGCCCATTGAGCGACTGGTCTTCTGGAATATCGATATGGAGAAGGTTGTCGAGCCAGGCGAGTTCTACCTCTGGGTGGCTGGCGACAGCACCTCGGGCGAGCAGCTCTCGTTCCGCGTGAAATAGGCCCCCCAGCCTTGTGGACCAACAACCCTAAAATGGAAAAACTAATCTACAAATAATATGAAACGATTTCTCATTGCTATTGTGGCGCTACTGGCAGTCGGCTCGCTGGCTGCCCAGAGCCACAAGGTAGAGGGTACGGTGACCGATGCGGCTGATGGCTCGGCACTGATAGGTGTGTCGGTTATGCTCGACAACTCTACAGTGGGTACCACTACCGATGTGAATGGCAACTATGTCATAAATCTGCCCACAGCGGCAGAGGGTAAGAGCTACCTGCTCACCTTCTCGTATATGGGCTACAAAGACCACACCGCCACCCTCACAGCCTCGCAGAGCCGACTGGATGTGCAGCTGACTATGGATGCCGACGTGCTCGAAGATGTGGTTGTGGTGGGCTATGGTACGATGAAGCGCAGCGACCTGACGGGTGCTGTGGCTTCGGTCGACTCGGAGGACCTGAAGCGCACCCCTGTGGCAACTATCGACCAGGCCTTTGCAGGTCGTATTGCGGGCGTTACGGTCAACTCTTCGACCGGTCAGCCTGGTGCTGCTGCCGAGGTGAGGATTAGGGGTATCGGTACGGTCAATAACTCGGCCCCAATCTATGTTGTCGATGGTGTTATTACCGAGGATATCGGCTTTCTGAACCCAGGCGACATAGCCTCGACCGAGGTGCTCAAAGATGCTTCGAGTACGGCTATCTATGGCTCGCGAGGTGCCAATGGCGTGATTATCGTAACCACCAAGACAGGTGCCAAAGACCGTGCACCCCAAATAGCCCTGAGCGCCTACACTGGTGTGCAAAACCGCTGGCGTAAGCTCGACCTTATGGAGCGCGACGAGATGGCCCGCACGATTATAGGTATCGGTGCGGTCAAGTCGGAGATGGCCTTCTATGAGAAGCAGGGCTTCTACAAGTGGCTCAAGGCCTACCGCCTCGGCAAGTCGCCCTACTATCCCACCAACTTGGACTACTCGACTGTTGAGACCGATTGGCAAGATGAGGTGTTCAATGCCAACGCTCCAATCAACAACGTACACCTGTCGGTCGATGGCGGCAGCCAGAGGAGCCAATACTCGTTCAGCGCAGGCTACTTTACCCAAGATGGTACCATCATAGGCTCCAATTACGAACGTCTGACACTGCGACTTAACTCGTCGTATGAGTTGACCCCCTGGTTGAAGTTTGGCGAGAGTCTGTCGCTCATCAGCTCCTCATCGCGCTGGGCTATGAACAACTCGTCGAGTGCTGGTGCGTCGATTCTGTCGGCTGCCCTGGCTATGGCCCCCTGGGACCCCACTCACTACCCCGAAGGGGCGGTGAATGTCGACGGCAAAGACCTGGGTGGCGAGATTTCGGCAGGCTCGAACTTCAAGAACGTGGTCAACCCCTTCTCGATGGTTACCCACTCGCACCCCAACAATAGCGACCAGCGCTGGTTGGGCAACATCTTCCTGGAGGCCAAGCTGTACAAGGGGCTCACCTTCCGCTCGGCTGTGAGTATGGACCAGACCACTAACGTGAGCCGCACATTCCAAGAGAAGTACCTCCACTCGGACTACGACAAGGCCGACAAGAACTTCATCTCGGCCAACATTGGTCAGCACCGCACAATGTTCTACGAAAATACGCTCAACTACGCCTACGAGAATGGCCCTCACCGCTTCACCGCAATGGTGGGCCAGACCACCGAGGAGTACACCTACTACTCGATAGGCGGTGCAGGTGCTTCGATTGCCAACCCCTCGGAGAACAACTGGTACCTCAATCAGGCCACCGAGGACAAGACCGAGTCGGGCGACTCGGCCTCGCGCACACGTCGCTTCTCGCTGCTGGGGCGTCTGTTCTACAACTACGCCGACCGCTATATGGCCACGATTAACTTCCGTGCCGACGCCTCATCGAAATTCCCCGAGAACTTATGGGGCTACTTCCCCTCTATGGCACTGGCCTGGAGGGTGTCGGAAGAGGAGTTTCTGAAGGATGTGAGCGCCATAAACAACCTGAAGGTAAGGTTTGGTTGGGGCCGCATCGGTAACGACAAGATTGCCGAGGGCGCCTTCACCCAGTCGGTTTTCTCGGCCAACAACACCTTTACGGGCTACCCCTTTGGCGTAAACCAAGAGCTGGCAACGGGCTCGACAATCCTCACCTACGTTAACCGTGGCGGTCGCTGGGAGACCACCGAGCAGCTCAACTTGGGTGTAGACTTGAGCCTATGGAACAACAGCCTCTATGCTACGATGGATATCTTCGAGCGCAACACTTACGATATGCTGCTGTCGGTAACTGCCCCTGCACACGTCGGCAACCGCTATGCCGCAACGGCCAATGTGGGTACCGTAAGGAACCGAGGCGTAGAGCTCACCGTGGGCCATAGTGGTACCTTTGGCGAGGGCTGGGAGTACGATGTGAATGTAAATGGCTCGGTAATCTCAAACAAACTGACCCGTCTGAATGGTGGCGAGCGCGTCTATGGCGCTTACACCATTTGCGATGAGGGCCTTCCACTCTACTCGTTCTGGGGCTATGAGTATGAGGGTATCTACCAGACCGATGAGGAGGTATTGGAACACCAGTGGGCCGTTGAGGCAGTGACCGAACACGCTGGCGATGCCCGATACAAAGACATTAACAGCGATGGCGTGATTGACGACAACGACCTGACCGCCATTGGCAGCGCCTTCCCCTGGCTCACCTATGGTGCCAACCTGTCGCTGCGCAAGGGTGGCTTCGATGTGAGCCTGTTCTTCCAGGGCGTCTATGGTAACCAGATTTACAACGCCGTAAGGCTCCGCACCGAGGGCGACGGCACCCAGTCGACCTTGAGCACCACTATGCGCGACGTCTGGAGTAAGGACAACAACCCAGGGGGGTCGATTCCCAACCCTGGTGCTTCGGGCTCGAGCCGCAACTTCGAGTCGTCGAGCCGCTATGTCGAGAATGGCAACTACCTGCGCCTGAAAAACTTGCAGCTGGGCTACACTCTGCCCCAGGAGCTCGCAAAGAGGGTGGGCCTATCGTCGTGCAGGGTATATGTAACGATGAACAACCTGCTCACCCTCACCCCCTATACGGGCTACGACCCCGAGGTGGGTGGCGGTGTCGATTGGGGCAACTACCCCCAGTCGAGGACTATCACTCTGGGTACCAACATAAACTTCTAATAAAGCAAGCACGACTGTATGAAACGAAACTTTATGATAATGGTTGTGGTTGCAACCGCAACTCTGCTCTCGGGATGTGAGGATTGGCTCCGCGAGGATGCTCCAGGCAACACCAAACTCGAGGATTTTTTCACCAGTGGCCAGACCGCCCTGCAGGCCGTCAATGCAGCCTACTACCCAATGGGGTGGGAGTACAACAACACCTACTACTCCGAGTGGTTTGTGGGCGATATTGCCTCGGACGATGCTGTCAAGGGTGGCCAGAACTTGACCGATATGGCCGATGCCTACGACATCGAGAACTTCAAGACCGTAGCCAGCAACACCCTGCTGCTCGACTATTACAGGGCTCAGTATCAGGGCATCTCGAGGTGCAATTTCGCACTGACCTACATCCCCACCATCGAGCTCGACGAGACGCTCGATGAGGCCACTCGCAACCGCTATGTGGGCGAGGCTAAATTCCTCAGGGCTTTCTACTACTTCCGCCTGGTGAGGATGTTTGGCGATGTGCCCCTGGTAGACTTTGTCATCGACTCGTCGAACAACTGGAAGCAGCCTCGCGAGAAGGCCGAGAAGGTCTACGAATTTATCCTCAGCGAGCTCGAAGAGGCCGAGGCCCTGCTGGTCGAGAAGAGCAAGATGACCCCCGAAGAGTTGGGCCGAGTGACCAAAGGCGCCGCACAGGCACTGCTGCTGAAAGTAAACCTCTACTGTGGCAACTACGCAGCCGCCAAAGGGTGGGGCGAGGCCGTGATAAACAGCGGCGAGTACTCGCTCAATCCCAACTATATGGACAACTTCTACCTGGCGGGCGAGAATGGCCCCGAGTCGGTCTTTGAGATTCAGTATGCCGAGGACCCCACCAGCGACTATGGCGAGGGCAACGGCTTTACGCGCGGCACCTTTACCGTAATACTCACTCGCTCGCGCTCGACCGTATTGTGTGGCGGCAACGCAGGCTGGGGATTCAACAAACCCAGCCAAGACCTCTATGACGAGTACGAAGAGGGCGACCCCCGAAGGGACTACACAATCATCAACCCCACTGATGCACAAATCGAAACCCCTGCGCAGGAGATCTACTTGGGTAGCCGCTATATGAGCCGCAAGTATGCCCTGCAAGATGTCGACGGCAGCTACATTGCCCTGTCGCACGCCACTCGCGCCCCCATCAACCGCAAGGAGATTCGCTACTCCGACGTGTTGCTGATGTATGCCGAGGCTTGTATCGAGGGTGGACAGAGTGCCGACCTGGCTGCAGCCAAGAACTATATCAATATGGTGCGTGAGCGCGTAGGGCTCGAGGGTATAGACAGTGCCACTCGCGAGGCTCTGCGCCACGAGCGTAGGGTAGAGCTCGCAATGGAGGGCCACCGCTGGTTTGACCTCTGCCGTTGGGGCATTGCAGGTGCCACGATGAACGCCTACAAGGCCAAGTATAGCGCAGCCGAGGGTGCCGAGATGGCCGACTTTGTGGTGGGCAAGCACGAACTGATGCCTATCCCCTCGGAGGAGGTGCGCCTGGGCGACCTTACCCAAAACAACGGCTACTATTAGTACAAGTACATATCAAACACAAAATACACTATTTATCAACCAAAAACACACTAAAGCATTATGAAAAAACTGTTTGCAATTGCAGCTATGGCTGCTATGTTGATTGCTTGTGGCGAGGACCCCAACAACACCGACGACCCTGGCAAAGACCCCAATGGTGGCGGTAATACCGACCTGCCCGCAAACCTCGACGAGAGCCTCAAAGGTACCAACTACTATCCTATCGTTATGGATGCAGTTACCTATGAGTACATCAAAAACAACGTGGTTGCCGACCTGCGTGTTGACGACTACAACACCCACCTCTGGATTTGGGAAAATACCTATGTAGCAGGCACCGCTACTGGTCCCAACTACTATGGCGAGGTTGAGGGTTGGATTGCTTTGCAGGTAGCTGCTGCTACTACTTGGTCAGGTGCAGGCTTCTGCTGCTACGACCCCACAAAGCTGTCGAAACTGGCCGACATCACTGCCAATCCTGCCGACTATGTTCTGCACATTGCTATGAAGTCGCAGGACAACGCTACCCACGAGATTGTTCTCTATAGCGACGGTGGTGCCGAGGCAAAACTCTCTATCGACGTTAATGGCACCTATGGCTATCCTCGCGATGGCGAGTGGTATGGCATCGAGGTACCTATGACCTACTTCACCAACAACGGTCTGTTGTGGACTGCTGCTCTGGGTGCCGGCTCGGTTCCTGGTGACAATGTTACCACTACTCCTACCGGTGGCCACAACGTATTGGCCGTATTGAGCGGTGCTTCGGGCGCACTGAACATCGACGCTTGCTTTATTTACAAGCCAGCCAAATAACGTGAGTTACGCGAATTTGGCGCAATGTAAGTTTTGCTAATCAACGCTAACTCAAGTGCGCCAATTCGCCAAACACACGTTAAGGCTTTCTATGAAAGCCCAAGTCTGCTTCGCAGACCGACAAACTTTTACATTCCCCCTAAATCCCCCTTTGAGAAAGGGGGACTTGGTCAAAGAGCCGAGCTCTTTGAGGGGTGGGGTGGCGGAAGGTTTGTTCGTCAAGATTGAATAACAAGTAGGTTACGTTGTAATATAAACCCAAACTGACTTGGAGGGATTGATACCCCTTCAAGCCACTAATTAACAACTAAACACGCAAAGATAGGAAAGCTATGTTAAAGACAACTTTTGTGATTGTAGCCTCGGTGCTGATGTTCTCCTCGTGTAGCAGCCCCACAAGTGGCAACGAAAACCCAAACGACTCGAGGTTCCCCGCACAGGAGGGCTCGGGCGAAAAGGATGGCTACAAGCTCATCTGGCAAGACCTCTTTGATGGCGAGGTGCTCGACCCCGAGTGTTGGAACATCGAGGTGAACGGCAATGGCGGCGGCAATGCCGAGTTGCAGTTCTACCGCCAGGAGAATGTGACCATCGAGGATGAGCCCACCAGCGGCCGTCGCTGTCTGACACTTACGGCCCGTCGCGAGAACTTCTCGGGCAAGAGCTTCACCTCGGGCAGGGTAAACTCGATGGGCAAAAAGTTCTTCACCCACGGCAAGGTCGAGGCCTACATTATGCTGCCCAAGACCGCCAACGGCCTCTGGCCCGCCTACTGGATGATGGGCAACGACTACCCACAGGTGGGGTGGCCCCGTTGTGGCGAGATTGACATCCTCGAGATGGGCAACTCGCACGGCATCTCTACGGGCACCCAGGAGACCTACTTCAATGGCGCCTGCCACTGGGGCTTCTACAAAAACAACGCCTATCCCAACTATGCCAAAGCCTCAAACGCACCCTACTCGTTGCAGGATGGCGACTTCCACCTCTATACCCTCATCTGGGACGAGAACAAGATTAGTATGTACCTCGACCTCGACAAGAATCCCGATGCAGCCCCCTACTACGAGATGGGCATCGAGGGTACCGATGGCGAGTGGGCCACAGGCTTGTACTTCCACCACGACCACTTCATACTCTTCAACCTGGCCGTAGGCGGCCGCTTTACGGGCATACTCAACCCTGCAGGCATAACCGCTCTGCCCAACCAGGGCGACCAGGCAAAGATGTATGTAGACTTTGTGAGGGTTTACCAAAAATAGAGAACACGATACACACAAAAAAAACTCTCTGAACTATGAATAAAGCAAGCAAATACATTTTGGCACTCGTGGCTGCGGTGGCTATGTGCAGTTGTGGCCCAATCGAGGGGCCTACGGGTGGCGATGAACTGGCCAACCTGACAATGGAGTACACCATTCGCCAGGGGCGCAGCGCCAAGCGAGGCATCAGTGGCCCTATGCAGCTCGAGAGCGACATCACACTGTTGGCCCCGGGTGTGTGCTGGCAGTACAACTGGGGCTCGAGCGTGCCTATGGCCCAGCAGATGCACAATGCTGGTATGACCTTTATGCCTATGGCGTGGAACAACCACTTCGGCTCGGCCGATATGAGGGCCTACAAGGCTGCCTACCCCGATGATGCACAGTACATCTTGGCCTACAACGAGCCCAACCTGACCGACCAGGCCAATATGACTCCCGAGGTGGCCGCTTCCCACTGGCCCGAGCTGAAGGCCTTTGCCCAGGAGACGGGCTACAAGCTCATATCGCCTGCGGTGAACTACGGCACCCTGGCAGGCTACCACGACCCCATCAAGTGGCTTGACGAGTTCTTTGCCCAGCCTGGTGTGAGCATCGACGACGTAGAGGGCATTGCCGTACACTGCTATATGCCCAGTGGCGAGTCGCTGAAGAGCTTTATCCGCCTGTTCGACAAGTACAACAAGCCAATCTATATGACCGAGTTCTGCCACGCAGGTAGCGGCATCACCAACGATGTCCCCTCGCAGCAGCGCTATATGGCCGACGTGCTCAACTATATGGAGTGCGACGACAGGGTGGGGGGCTATGCCTGGTTTATGGTGCGCGGCTCGGGTAGCTGGAAGGCCATCAGCCTGCTCAACACCAACGCCAAACTGCCAGCCCTGACCGACCTGGGTGCCGAGTATGTCTACTTCTCGACCTTCGACAAGAACTGCTACTACCCCACGGGCGAGGCCTTCCCTGCGGCCCACTTCCGCTCCAACAATGCCGAGGCTCTGGCCGAGGGACGCGAGTGGCAAAACACCCCACGCATAAAGGCTTCGAGCGACGCTACGGGCCCTGTGGTGCTGTGCGATTTCTTTGCTACTTTTATGTGGGTTGAGTATGGTATAGAGGTGGCCGAGGAGGGCGACTACGAGCTGCTGGCTCGCTATGCCAACCTGGTCGACGGCACCTTTGGCTTTGAGATTGACGGCCAGAGGGTTGTCACCAAGACCTTTGCCACCACAGGCTCGGAGGACACCTGGCGCACCGACAAGACCGACACCTTCAGCCTGACCAAAGGCCGCCACACCCTGCGAGTGGTGCTCGACGGCGGTAGGGCCAACTTCAATTGGTTCTGCCTGAGGAAAACGAACTAAACAATACAATAACAAAAACTAATTTTTAACACACAAACCAAAAACGACTATGAACAAAAAGATTTACGAAAAGCCGGAGGTTGTAGAGATTCAATGCTCCGTAGAGAGTGGCATTGCCGCGAGCGCCACTCTGTGGTATGAAGAGACCCCCCAGGGCGACTTCTTCTATGACGTAACCAGCGACGACACTTGGAGTTAATCGCAAGTTGCCAGAGTAACTAAAAAACTAATGACTAAAAAACAGTTAGGACTTATGAAAAAGATTTTCAAATATATGTTTGCAGTGGTGGCCGGTGTGGCTGCCCTGGCTGCTTGTACCAACGAGCCCGATGAGAACATCAAACCCGAGGAGCAGAATGGCGGCCTTACTATCGTAGCCTCGATGGGCGACGCAACCAAAACCATTATGGCCGATGGCGAGGGCATCAAATGGGAGGAGAGTGACAATTTTGTTGCTTGGTATGTAGACCCCGCAGCAGAAAAACCCTACTCGTACGCCCTGCGCGAGGAGAAAACCCCTACCTCAATCACCGAGGATGGCTATAAAGCAGCCCTTACACTTGAGAACGCCCCCGTGGGTGGCTACCTCTGGCTGTCGTATGGTAGCAATACCGCTTACGATGGCACTTCGGCTGCCAAAGTAGAGTTTAACTACAATGCTGCACAGACCCAGGCTACTCCTGGTGTGGCTAATAAAGAGTATATGCGCCTGGTGGGCGAGAAGATTGCCGTTGAAGAGAATGGCGAGTATACCGCCAAGATGGAGGTTGTTGGTACCATTATGCGCTTCATAGTCTACTCGTCGAATGGCACCTATGCCAATGAGAACGTAAAGAGCGTACAGCTCGTTTCGGCCGACAAGAATATTGCTGGTGGTAGCTCGGCTATTGCCTACAACTTTGCCGACTTCTACAACACCGAGGCTGGTCGCAAGTGGCACACTTCCGTGACCAATCAGTTCTCTGACGAGTGTGAGATTTTCTGGGACGCAACCTCGAAAACCATCACCACCACTCTGACCAACACCTTCAAGCCCGCAGCCGACGCCGCTTCGAGCAAGGGTAACGGCGTATATATGTTCGTTCCTCCTGTGAAAGTTGGTGGCTACAAATATATTGTCGAGACCAATGAGGCTCGCTACATCTTCGATGCTTCGACCACCCCCACCGAGTTCACTACCAATACTATCAAAAACGTAACTATCAACCTCGAGAAGGCAACCAAACGCGAAGATGCTTCGGTACCCAAAGGTACTTTGAGGTATGCTGGTGTTATCGACGAACTCAACAACTACAAGTTTTCCTATGAGGGTTGTGCCGACTTTAACCCTGGTAAGTGGTGGTTTGCCGAAACCAAAGATACTGATGCCGATAACTACGACAAACGCGAGGGTGGCGAGTATACTGCTTACTACGAGAATGTTGTGTTCACCTACACCGATGCAACAACCGGCAACCCCGTAGATTGGATTTCGGTTCGTTATAACGATGGTGGCAACTCGGCTTGGTTGTTCACTGTACAGCCTCAGGAGGTCGGTGCCCCCGAGCGTAGAGCTGTTGTAACTGCTACCTTTGGCGATGTTAATGGCTATGTGATCGAAGATGAATACAAGACCAAGTCGATTACCGTTAGCCAGATGGCTTACACTACTGTTGATATTCTCGGCTTCGGTGGTGGCGTGGGTGACACGACCATCTCGGGCGCAGGCGTAGACAAACAGGACCTCGGCTGGTGTGCAATCTCTGTCAATGGTGTCTATGTAGAGGATTGGGCTGGTGATTCTCACAACGAGCAGTCGCTCTATGGCAGTGTTGTTATCGAGTGCCGCGAAGGTGCCGCCAACGGCCCCATTGTGGAGTGGCTGACCGTCGAGTATGGCAAAGATGCCGAGGGTAAACACAACTCGACTCACCTGTTTGCTACAGCTCCAGCAAACAATACTGGTGTCGAGCGTAAGGCTTTGGTTTGCTGCACCTACTATGCTCCCGAAGGCTGCGAGTTCGAGGGTGGTGCCAAGAGCGCCTTCAGGCAGTTCTTTGTAACCCAGCCTTCTGACACAGGTGTTAAGACCATTTCATTATGGGGCGGTCTGGCTGCAAACTACGAGCACGATGCAAATGCACATCAGGATTGGGGCTTGAGCTACTGGGTAGTGAAAGTTGACGGCGCAGACGCTACCGACTGGGCTAACGACAGCCGCAACGAGCAGGCTATCTATGGTGGTACCCAGTTCAAGTGCTACGACTACACCAATGGTGTTCGCGGTGCCGAGGTTGATTGGGTTACCGTTGACTACAAACGTGACGCCGAGGGTAAGGTTATCGACACCTGGTGGTTGGCCGACATCGAGGCTAACAGTGGCGAGGCTCGCGCAGCCGAGATTGTATGTACCTTCCCTGCTCTGGAGGGCTACGCATACGAGGATGGTCAGAATGTACGCACAACCATCATCCGTCAGGCAGGCACAACTACTGGCGGTGGCGAAGAGGGTGGCGACGAGCCCGATGAGCCCGTTGTTGATGAGGGTATGAGCTATACCATCTTCAACAATGCTGCCGATGGTAGCAAGGGTACAGGTTTCGGCCCCGCCGCAGGTAGCGTGGGCGATTGGTATCGTTTCGAGAATATCACCATCAATGGCAAGACCTACACCCCTGGCGATGAGATGAAGAACTTGGCAAGCAATACCGAGCTGGTGTCGCAGCTGATTGCAAAGGCCTTCTCGTTTGGCGAGATTACCGAGGAGGATGTTCAGATTCCTGGCACAGACCCCCTCACCACCAACCCCGAGAGCTTTGTAACTCTTGAGGCTTGGAGTAATGGTGGCGCTGCCATCTATGTAAGGATTGTACTTACTGCCAACGATAGTGGCGCACGTCGTACCTTCAAGATTATCACCAAAGATGCCGAGGGCAACCAGGTGTCGTCGGTGGTTTACTTCCAGAACGCATAAGAGGTAGGGATACATCCCTATAATACACATACAAAGGGCTTGGCAGTTAGTTGCCAAGCCCTTTGTGCGTTTGTGGCTAATTGTGAATTCAGAATTCAGAATTTTGAATTTCCTCCTGGCTCTGCTCAACCGACCACTCGAGGCCGTCGGGGCGGTCAGAGGAGAGGTGCGACAGGCCGCCACCTATCAGCAGCGCCCCAATCAAAAAGGCCCATACCGTATTGAGCACGCGGGGTTGTTCGGCCCCCTCGCCCACAAAGTTGATGTGCAGCAATGGGGCGTTGGTCTGGCTTACGGCCCACAGTATTGCCCCCGTAGCCAACCCCTCGACCGCGCCAATGGGCAGGTGGGCAAAGACCATATTGCCCCAAAATGCCCTCATCTGGAGCGGAGCAACGCCCGAGGCACCCACCTCGGCCGCCGCACCTATGGCTCCCAGCTCGGCCGCCACAACAGAGGCCACCACCGAGGCCAACACAAGGCGCCACCCTCCGCTACGGCTGCTCATCAGGGGTTTGAATATCAATGGGTAGGCCACCAAGCACCCTGCGGCAGCCATATTGAGTATGTTACACCCAATGGCCAGGGTGCCTCCGTCGCCCAGCAGCAGTGCCTGCAGGGCAATCACCACCGACAGCGTCAAAAAGCCCGCCCACGGGCCCAGCATTGCCGCCAGCAGCACGCCCCCAATCAAGTGGCCGCTACTGCCAGCAAAGGCTGTAAAATTGAGCATCTGGGCCGCCAGCACAAAGGCCCCCAGTGCCCCCATCATCGGCAGGGTGTTGCGTGTTGCCTGACGGCGTGTCTTGGTTATGGCGACCGCCACAAGCAGGGCGGCCACAGCCCCGCCCACAATCTCTATTGCAGGCGAGAGTAATTGGTTTGTTAAGTGCATAGTAATAAAAATGGTTTATGTGTGTGTATATGAATAAGGTGTTATTTTATAGGTCTGATATGGCTCTTGCGATGCCAAGTAGAGTGGTTTATGGGGTCGGTGTGGCTCGACTCGAAGCGGTAGAGCGGCAGCAGGAACAACCAGGTGGTAAGGCAGAACGGAGCCGTCAGTGTGGGTAGCCCTACAGGGGCGACAAATGTGTCGAAGGCCGCCTGGACAAACACCGTAGCCACAATGCCCAGCAGTGCCCAGAGGCTGCTCGGCAGCGTCGGGCGGTAGAAGGCGCTACCCAGAGCTATGGCCGTAAGCACAGGGCTGAAGGCGTAGAGCCCACTGGCAACAGCGTGGGTGGGGGCTCCGTAGAGCATCGCCACGCCCGAGCCGAGTGCCGAGCCCACAATGGCCCACAGAGCTGCCATAGGGTTGCTGGCCAGCAGCCCCATAACTATCAGCCCGCCCGCAAGCCACGAGTCGAGCAGGAATACCTGGCTTACGCCTCGGAATATCAGTTCCAGAAAGTTTACGGGCACCACTTTGTGGGTGGCCATACCCCAGGCCGACGAGGGCAACGACGATAGGGGCAGGGCAATGCTGTCGAGCTCTACAAGCTCTCGCGAGGCGGCCAGTAGCAGCCAGGTGCAGAGCACAAAGGGGGCTGTGAGCGAGCTGACCTTGTGGGCCGAGCAGAGTCGGTCGAGGGCTGTGCGCACCCAGGTGGTCATTGCCGCACAGAGCACCAGGGCTATCCATCCGAGCACAGTACTGCCCAGGTAGGTCATAGCCGCAGCCCCCACCAGGGTGCCGTTGAAGCCCCACAAGCCTGCCTCGCCCTGCCCCTTTGGCAGAGCCAGTATGTGGCCCGTGAGGGTAGAGATGCAGAGGCCTGCCATAGCTCCCCAGGCCACCTCGATGCGCCCACCTGCAATGGCCCCCACAAAGAGCCCAGCGATGATGAGCGCACCACACAAGGCGTTGCCCTGAAAGACCACTTGGGCAGGCCCTCGCAGCCACCCCTTCACACTCTCGAGGCTGAAGAGGTTGCCGATTCCCTCGGCATTGATAATGTTGGTGTGTTTCATAGTCTGTGTTTTTTCAAAACGAATAATATGTTATCGCCAGGGGAACTCCTCATCGAGCGGCACCCCTTTGGTGGCCATTCGGAACTGCGAGCAGAGCCCTCGGAGGGTGCGCTTGAGCCCCTCGGCCGAGTGTCCCAAAAGTCGTACCACAACCGCCTCGCCACCCCCTACAAGCGATGTGCCCAGTGCCCCATTGGGGGTGTAGTAGGGGCGCAGGTTGTCGTTCAGATGGACCATAACTTCGCTTGGCCCAACCATTAGGACCGTTGCCCAGTGGGTGAAGTTGCCCAGTATGCCCATAGTCGAGGGGTGCACCACCGAGGGGACAATGTCGGCCACCTCGCGAGCCACAACCTGCCCGTCGGGCCGCCTTAGGGTGGTCTGCCTAAAGAGCCGCTCGAAGTCAAACCGCTCGCCATAGTAGAGCCTGCCGCAGCAGAGCATATCAGCCCAAAAGAGGGCCCCTCCGTGGGCTACGGTCAGCACGGCGGTTGTAAGGCTGTGCGAGCGGGCGCAGGGTATGGTGGGCTCGGGCAGCCACTCGAGGTAGCCCCCCTCGGCCACTTTTACCCGTTGCTCTATCTCCACTCGGTCGTAGCGCATAGAGGCTATCAGCGTGGCCGCACCGCTGGCAACGTGTACTTCGGCCCCAGGGCCCACCTCTACCTCCCACCTATAGCGGTCGCCATCGACCAGAGGGCCCCCAGATGAGAGGGTGTAGACCGAGGCCAGGTGGGGCAACTGCTCGTCCCAGTAGAGGGCCTGCTGAACAACCATAGGGTGGCGACGGTCGAGGGTGCGCAGTATGGTGCGCCCCTCGGGGCCGAGTTCAAACCCCAGCTTGAGGTAGCCACGTTTGCCCACACCGCTATGGTCGAGGGCCATTGGTGGCGGATTGGTGGCTGGTTGGTGGCGAGTGTCGGAAGGGTGGCTCATAGGGCAATGCGTACCTTGTCGAACAGGGCCATTTGGCATATCAGCTCCAACAGCCTGTCTATGCCCTCGCCCGTAAAGCAGTTCGTAAAGACGTAGGGTTTGCCTGGGCGCATCATCTCCGTATCGCGGCGCATAACCTCCAGGTCGGCCCTAACGTAGGGGGCCAAGTCGGTCTTGTTGATGACCAGTATGTCGCTGTGCGATATGCCTGGGCCATCCTTGCGAGGTATCTTGTCGCCTGCGGCCACGTCGATGACGTAGATGAAAAAGTCTACCAGCGCAGGGCTGAACGTGAGCGTCAGGTTGTCGCCCCCCGACTCGATAAAGAGCAGGTCGGTGTCGGGAAAACGCCCCTCCATCTCCTCCACTGCTGCCAAGTTCATCGAGGGGTCCTCTCTGACGGCTGTGTGGGGGCAGGCGCCCGTCTCGACACCCGCAATGCGCTCTTCGGCCAGGGTGCCACGCAGTATTCGCCTGACGTGCTGGGCATCCTCGGTTGTTACGATGTCGTTGGTTATGATGACCACCTTGAGCCCCATAGCCAACAGTCGTGGTGTGAGGGTCTCGATAAGGGCGGTCTTGCCCGACCCTACGGGGCCTCCTACGCCCACTCTGCAAGTTGCTTTTGCCATAGTGTTTTTTTCTGTTTGTTTTTTCCTTAATTCATAAATAGGCGACTGGTGCCCCTCTCGTGGAGCGAGGTGGCCACATCGAGCAGTGGCGCAAAGCCCGACATCTGCTCTATGGTGGCCGAGCCGTAGAGATCATAGAGCCTGTCCACCAGCGGAGCCAACGAGCCCAAGATTCGCTGTGTGTCGACGTGCGACACCCCACGCATAAGCCGCAGCGATGCCCCAAGCACCATCGAGGCAGTGCCATAGAGGTGAAGGGCAAAGAGCCCAGCCTCGCCAACATCTGACAGCGCTGCGGCCACCCCCTGTGCAATGGGCAGGGTGGGGTGCAGGGCCCCTCGGTCGACCATCTCGCCCCAGCGCGTCACCAGTGGCAAGGGGCTCGTTTGGCGCACCAGAGCGGCCAGTCGGCTACCCATACGCAGTGTGGCGGTGCGAGCCTCGGGAGGCAGTTTTAGTTCCATAAGCCTTGCCTCGATGGTGGGCAACAGCTCCAGGCGGCTCTTGCCAATGGCGCGATAGGCCTCCAGAGCGGCAATGGCGTCGGCTCGGGCGGCGTTCCAGAGGGTTGCGCGGGTATAGTGCTCCAAATCGTCGAGCGAGGCCACCATACCCTCGGCCACAGCACCCTCCAACCCTGCCGAAAAGCTAAAACCGCCAATCGGAAAGGCCGAGTCGCCCATCTGCAATAGCCCAAATAGTTCGCTACAAGTGAGTGAAAACATAGTTCTTTTTTTTGTCTAACGTCTAACGTCTAAACGACCTAAATCATTAAGGGCTTTAAGGCCTTTAAGGGCCTTAAAGAAAATCCTATAACTCTTATATCTCCTATTGCTCTTATAGGATTTATAGGAACAATAGGACTAATAGGAGAATTCTCAATCCTCAATTGACCAAGCTGACGCTTGCTCAAACGTCTAACCGACCTAAGGCTTTATTACAGACCCCTCCGCCCTTTGGGCACCTCCCCTAACTTAGGGGAGGAGTTGTTGTGAGGGCAGATGACTCTCCCCCTAAGGTAGGGGGAGTGGCCGTAGGCCGAGGGGGTCTGCCAATTCTCAACTCTCAATTCTCAATTGACCAAGCTGACGCTTGCTCTAAAATGCTCCTGCTCGGCATAGCTTGCAAGCAATCTCTGCTCTCGCTTACTCGCATTTAATCCTCCTGCGGTGTCTTTTCCTCC
>JAZPXV010000023.1:0-8425 GCA_045543795.1 Tidjanibacter sp. | reverse complement strand
CTCCGCAGCACCTCCCCTAACTTAGGGGAGGAGTGTTTTGAAATCTCCCCTACGAAAGGGGAGTGGCCCATTAGGGCCGAGGGGTGGTCGAAATTGCGTGCGCGTCCTCGCGCACATTCCCCCTCTAAGTTAGAGGGGGTGCCCGAAGGGCGGGGGCGTGTGTTAATTTTCAATTCTCAATTTTCAATTCTCAATTCTCAATTCTCAATTCCTCTCATATGCTTGCCGAACAAAAGCCGCGCATAATTATGGGCATCGACCCAGGTACAAACCGTATGGGATACGGGGTGCTGGAGGTGCTGGGCAAAAACAAGTTGCGTGCGGTGGTCATTGGCGATATTGAGATGACCAAGATGAAAGACCCCTACGAGAAGTTGCGCTACATCTTCAACCGAGTGCTCTCGCTGGTGGATGAGTATAAGCCCGATGAGGTGGCGCTCGAGTCGCCCTTCTTTGGTGAGAATGTGCAGAGTATGCTCAAGTTGGGGCGCGCACAAGGGGTGGCTATGGCGGCAGCTCTGTGTCGTGGCCACAAGGTCTTTGAGTATGCCCCCAGGCGTGTCAAGCAGGCCATAACGGGCAATGGCGGTGCCGCGAAGGAGCAGGTGGCCGCAATGCTGAAGAGTATGCTGGGGGTGGAGTATAACCCCAAGCGACTCGATGCAACCGACGGACTGGCGGTGGCCCTGTGCCACTACTTTGAAACCTCGGCAACCATTCCCCACCAGCCCGTAAGCCGCACCCGACGCTCTACAACCAAGTCGTCGTGGGACTCGTTTGTGGCCTCAAACCCCGCCCGAGTGGTCAAAAGGGGGGTGACCAAAAAGTGAAAATTAAGCAATCCAATAGATTAAACATTCCGTTAACAACAACCGTATGATGAAAACAAAGATATGTGCCATAGTGGCTGCATTGGCTGCTCTGATGATGGTTAGCTGCGCAGGTGGCCCCAAGACCTATACCGTCAAAGGTACCATAACTGGCTACGAGGGTAGGGTGGCCCTGGCCAACGAGGTGACAGGCGAGGTCTATGTCACTGCACCCGTTGCCGAGGATGGTTCGTTTGAGATTAGGCTCGAGTCTGAAACACCTATGCTCACAGTGCTTGTGGTTGGTGGTCAGAATGTTATGCCCATATTTTTGGAGTCGACCGAGCCCGTAGACGTAGTGGGTACGGCCGACCAACTGGGCTTCCTCAAAGCCACTGGTACCCCCTCTAATAACGCCTTTGATGACTATATCAGCGCCTACAACGCTCTGGTCAAAGAGCTCGAAGGGGCGCAGTCGCAACACGACTACTACGAGTTCCAAGAGAATGCTATGACGCTGCTCAACGACTCCTACGAGCAGAACAAAACCAACCTCTGGGGTGCCTACCTGCTCGTTATGGGCCGCCACAGCTCAATGAGCAATACAGATGTGCTCGAGGTTATCGAGGCCTTCCCCAGGAAGTTCCAGAGCCTGCCCGAGCTGGTTGAACTCACCGAGACGGTCAAGGCTATGATGCGCACCGACATCGGCCAGCCCTACACCGAGATTACTATGGTCGACTACAACGGCCGTATGATAAAATTGAGTGATGTGGTAAAAAAGAGTCGCTATGTGCTTATCGACTTCTGGGCCTCGTGGTGCAACCCCTGTATGAAAGAGATGCCCTACCTCAAAGAGGCCTATGCCAAATACCACCCTATGGGCTTCGAGATTTATGCCGTAAACCTCGACGATGGCCGCCAAACCTGGGTTGAGGCTATCCAGAAAGCGGGCGGTATGCCTTGGAAACACGTAGGCACACAGGGCGGCTGGGAGAGCCATGCCACAACCAACTATAACGTCAAGTCAATCCCCACCAACTACCTCATCGACTGCAAAACAGGCCTTATCATCGACCACAACCTGCGCGGCACCGAGGTAGAAGAGGCCCTGGCCAAACTCTACGCCGAGTAGTTGTTTTTTGCCTTCGGCGCTCGGCTTTTTGTCGCTTTTTTGTAAAAAAGCTCCGCAAAAAACTTTTAGTGTAGCCTTTGCGTTGAGGCTGGGCGTGGTGCCCTGACGGGCCTACAAAATACAAGAGTAGCAACTTCTTGCAAGTGAACTTGCGCAGCCGCTACTCTTATATTTTTGCATCCTATTCGGATGCCCCCCTCCCATCCTCACCGAGAAAAGCACCACAACCACTCTCCCCTCTGTTGCCCCACGACCACTCTCCCCCTAAGTTAGGGGGAGTGGTTGCGTAGCAACCGAGGGGGTCTGTCAAGAAGGCTGACTGCTGACCGCTGATGGCTAAAACACACGCCCCCGCCCTTCGGGCACCCCCTCTAACTTAGAGGGGGATATAACCTATAAGTCCTATTACTCCTATAAATCCTATAAGAGAAATAAGAGCAATAAGAGATATAAGAGTTATAGGAGTTATATGATTTTCGTTAAGGCCCTTAAAGTCCTTACAAGCCTTTCCCCCTCTAAGTTAGAGGGGGTGGCGCGTAGCGACGGGGGCGTGTGTCTGACAAAGGCTCGGTCGAAGGTCTGCCGCACAAAAAAACCTCCCGAGGAACGCCTCGGGAGGTTTTTTGTGCAAAATATGCGTCTGCCCTATTTGCCGAGTTTGGCCCTTACGGCGCGGAGCATATCCTCGGTCATCTTGGCCAGGTCCCAGTCGGGGCTCCAACCCCACTCCTCGCGAGCGCAAGTGTCGTCGAGCTTGTTGGGCCAGCTGCGCGAAATCTCCTCCTTCACGGGGTCTACGGCGTAGTCCATAGTGAACTCGGGGATGTGTTTGCGAATCTCGGCTGCGATAATCTCGGGGGTGAAGCTCATCGAGGCGATGTTGAAGCTGTTGCGGTGTTTGAGCTTCGAGGGGTCGGCCTCCATCAGGTCAACGATAGCCTTCAGAGCATCGGGCATATACATCATATCCATATATACATCTGCAGGGATGGGGCAGGTGTAGTGGCCAGTCTTTACGGCCTCGTAGTAGATCTCTACGGCGTAGTCGGTGGTGCCGCCGCCAGGCATAGTCACGTTGGAGATGATGCCAGGGAAGCGCACGCTACGGGTGTCAACACCAAAGCGGCTGTGGTAGTAGTTGCTCAACAGCTCGCCAGTAACCTTGCACACGCCATAGATAGTGTTGGGCTGCATAGCCACGTCTTGTGGGGTGTTGTCCCTCTCGAAGTCGCCACCGAAAGCACCAATCGAGCTGGGGGTGAAGAGTGCGCAACCATACTCGCGAGCAATCTCGAGCGAGTTCATCAGTGCGCCCATATTGACGTTCCACGCGCCCTGTGGATTCTTTTCGCCAGTAGCCGACAGCACAGCCACCAGGTTGAAGATGGTGTCGATGTTGTAGCTGCGTACCAGGTTGGCGTAGGCCTCGCGGTCGAGAATGTTCAAAATCTCGAAGGGGCCGTCGTAGGCCAACTGGGGGCACTCGCGGAGGTCGGCTGCGATTACGTTTTCGGGGCCATAGATTTTCCTGAGGTAGACAGTGAGCTCCGAACCGATCTGTCCGCCTGCGCCTGCGATAAGAATTCTTTTCATCTTTCTTGTAAGGGTTTTTAGTGTTGTGTTTGTATGTTTTTTATTTTGTCTGCTCGTTTGTGGGGGTGTGTTGCTCTTTGTTGGTGCGAGCGGCCTTTTTGTAACCCTCAATGAGGTTTTCCATCTCCTTCATCTCGCGCAGTAGGCGCAGTGGAATGAGTATGAAATAGGCTGCTATGGCTACCATAAAGAGTGCCGATATGAGTGCAAAACCACCCAGTGGGCGACTGGTTAGCAACAAGATAGCCAACACCACCACGAAAGCCACGCCCAGCGTGTAGATAACCTTTTTGAGTGCTTTGTAGTCGTACATATATACAATTATGCAATTTCAATCCCCCAAAATTACAAAAAAGAATTGAGAGTTGTTACCGCTTGGGGCCATTTTATTGCTCTGCCACCCCCAAAAAGGTTTTGCCCGAGGGTGGGGTGGGGTGCAGTTCGTCGGCCAAAGCGTGCCATTCGTCGCCAAAAAACGCCACACAATGCAGTGTAGGGCACTTTTTTGGGGTTTTGTGTCGGTTGTTTGGAGTAAAATTACTATCTTTGTAGATATAGACATTTGGCCCAATGGCGAAACTAACAAAAACAAATAATTACTAAACAAACACAAAACTTTTAACGGAATGAAAAAAACTTACACAACTCCCTCAGTAGACCTTTACGAGGTAGAGGTCGAGGCAGGTATTGCTGTGAGCACACAGCAGGCAATGGTTGATGAGATTTGGCTAGAAGAGGCCAACGACGGCAACCCCATTTGGTAATCCAAAAGTTTAACAAAAGCAATCAAAAAGAAAACAATTATGAAGAAGATTTTTTATTATTTGATGAGTGCTGTTGTTGCTTTTGGCGCAATGGCTTGTCAGAACGATGTTGAAGAGAATGTAACCCCTGGTGAGGGTGGCAATGGCGAGAAGGTGTCGTTTGTTGCCGAGATTGGCGATGTGACCCGCGTGGCTATTGGCGATAAAGACGATGTCTATGGTTATCCTATTACCCTTGAGGCCGATGATGTACTGAGTTTACGGGCTTATGACCAAGGAGAAGAAAAGTGGGGCGATCCCTATATTTTCACCACTACCGACGGTAAGAATTTCTCGTGCGAGGCTGATGGCGTTAGTGAGTTGATTGGCAAACAGGTGAGGATACACAATGGCGATGGCAATGATACATATTGTAGCCTTTGTGGCATAAAGGGCATTAACCTTAGTACTATTGTTGATCCTTTTGAAGCTAACTCTACGATCAAACTTGATGTAGCAAATGCTGTTCTGATGTTTGAGTCGGAGTATGATGTTACTTTTAACACTACCACTAATGGTTTCTTTGGCATTACTACGGATTGTCCAAATAAACAGACTGGCGATAATCATAATTCAATCACTATTCCTGCATCGGAGGGTGTGCGCTACATTGCTGTAAATGGTGGCAAAGAAGCTGACTTGTCGTACTCGATTGACGGCGTAGAGTGCAAGAAAATCGAGAACTACCTGTTCGAGGGTGGCAAACTCTACAACCTCGGCACCCTCGAAAAGATAGAGGTGGTTGAGACCAAGACCGTTTATCTTGTTCCCGATTGGTGGACAACCGATGAAGCCAATTTCTATGCTTACTATTGGTTTGATGGTGGCAATGGCAATGTACTGATGACTGCCGAGGCTGACGGTACTTACAAGGGCGAGATTCCTCTGAAAGCTACTGGTATGAAGTTTGTACGCCTCAATCCTGATTATGACAGCTTTGGTTGGAATGACGAAACTATCACCGACCGTGTGTGGAACGAGACTGACGACCTCGTATTGCCCGAGGGCGACAAGAACTACTTCTACATTCAGCACAATTGCTGGCAGGTAAAAGACTTTGTACCCGTAGCGGCAACTACCAAAATCTACTTCTATCCCGACGCTGATTGGGCACAGGCAGGTGCTTGGTTTGCTGCCAAGTTTGGTGAAGAGTGGAAGAAACTCGAGGATGATGCAGCTAATACCGGCTATACCGTATATTCGTGCGAGTACACCGGTGATGCCCAGACCGTTGATTTCTATCGTATGGATCCCGCAAAAACAGCACTGAGTGAGGAAAGTATGTGGAATAAAAAGACCGGTATCGCAATGCCCGAGGGCGACAAAAATTGCTACTACTCTACTGGTTGGAAGGAAACTGGTGCCACTGCTGGCTATTGGGCTGCCCTGCCCGTGGTGAAAACCACTACCATCAATGTTACTGCTTACAATTATTCGAGCTGGGATGCTTCGAGCATCTACCTCTACGCCTTTGCTACTCCCAATGCTGCAGTTGCTTGGCCTGGTGTTAAGATGACTGCTGGCTCGGGTAAGACTATGACCGCTACCATTGAGGTTAAATACTTCGAGGGCGACCAGGTTACCTTCATCGTTAACAACAATA
The DNA here is from genome assembly GCA_045543795.1 of Tidjanibacter sp. Taxonomy (GTDB): domain Bacteria; phylum Bacteroidota; class Bacteroidia; order Bacteroidales; family Rikenellaceae; genus Tidjanibacter. Next base: position 2,482 of record JAZPXV010000023.1, on the reverse strand, counting down.
GCGGTGCACAGACTGCAAATGGTGCATATGATATTGCATCAGATATCGAATTCTATTTCACCGATGAACTGATTCTCGATGAGGCTCCAAGCGTTCCTAATACCCACCTCTACCTCAAACCCAATAGCAATTGGGTACAGGGTGGCGCTCGTTTTGCAGCTTACTTCTATGGCAATGGCGAGAGATGGGTTAGTATGACCGACGACGACAAAGATGGTATTTATGAGGTTGAGATTCCAACGGACAAGAGTTATCCCAATGTTATCTTCTGCCGTATGAATCCTGGCAATGCTAATAATAATTGGGATGCCAAGTGGGATCAGACTTTAGATCTGACCGTTCCAACTTATGGCCCCAATGTTTATGTGGTTAAAGAAGGCACTTGGAACTTAGGTGGTGGCGAGTGGGTTAATTTCGAGTAAAACTCCACCCTCCCCCAAGACAATAACCTAACACAAAAGAGTGGCACCCGAAACTGGTCGGGTGCCACTCTTGTTTTTTTGTGGCGTCTTGCCACGACTCGGCAGATGGCCGAGGCGGTTGGCATCTACCGCTCTTGACTAACAGACCCCTCCGCCCTTTGGGCACCTCCCCTGCGTGAGGACACGCAGGCAATTTCGACCACCCCTCCGACTGCTTACGCAGTCACCTCCCCTAACTTAGGGGAGGTGTGGTTTTTTAAGGACTCTAAGGACCTTAAAGACCTTAATGTCCTTAACGACCTTAACGGGAAAAATCGAAGAAAAGGGGAAATTTTCAATTTTCAATTTTCCATTTTCAATTCGTCTTGGCATTGCGCAGGGCCTCGCGCCAAGCTGTGGCATCGACCTCGCGCTTGGTCTGGGGCTCATAGAAGCGGCGACCCTCCAGCCCCGCAGGCATAAACTCCTGCTCGACCCAGTGGCCCTCGTAGTCGTGGGCGTACTTATAGCCCTGGCCGTAGCCCAGTTTATCCATCAGTTTGGTGGGGGCATTGCGCAGGTGAAGGGGCACAGGGCGGTTGGTGGTGTCGTGCTCAACAGCCCTCAGAGCCTCGTTTATGGCCATATAGGCCGAGTTGCTCTTGGGGCTATTGGCCAGGTATATCGTGGCCTCGGCAAGCGGAATACGCGCCTCGGGCATACCAATCTTATGCACCGCATCAAAGCAGGCGTTGGCCAGCAGCAGAGCATTGGGGTTGGCAAGGCCAATATCCTCCGAGGCCAATATCACCAGTCTGCGAGCAATAAACTTGGGGTCCTCGCCACCAGCCAGCATACGCGCCAGGTAGTAGATGGCCGCATCGGGGGCACTTCCGCGCACGCTCTTTATGAAGGCGCTGATGACGTCGTAGTGCTGCTCGCCATTCTTGTCGTAGAGGGCTATGTTCTGTTGCAGGCAGTCGACCACGCGCTGGTCGTTGATGACCAGTTCGCCCTCTGTCGCCCCCGCCATAATGTCCAATATATTCAGCAACTTGCGTGCGTCGCCACCCGAAAACTCAAACAGAGCACCCGTCTGCTCAACCCTCACGCCACGCTCTACGAGCACTCGGTCGGTAGTTATGGCCCTGTCGAGCAGCGTTTGCAACTCGCTGTTGTCCATAGCCTTGAGCACATAGACCTGACACCTCGACAGCAGGGGTGAGATGACCTCAAACGAGGGGTTCTCGGTCGTGGCGCCAATCAGCACCACCACGCCCTGCTCTACGGCACCCAGCAGCGAGTCCTGCTGTGCCTTGTTGAAGCGGTGAATCTCGTCGATGAAGAGTATCGGTGCGCCCCCCGAGCCGAAGAAACGGCTATTCTTGGCTGCCTCAATCACCTCGCGCACCTCTTTCACGCCACTTGCTATGGCCGACAGGGTGAACATCTGCCTGCCCAGGGCGAGGGCCACAAGCCTTGCGAGGGTGGTTTTGCCCACTCCTGGAGGGCCCCAGAGAATGAACGAGGGTATGTTGCCGCTCTCGATGAAGCGGCGAATCACGCCCCCCTGACCGACCAGATGGCTCTGACCGATGTACTCTTCGAGGCTCTGTGGCCTTAGGCGTTCAGCGAGTGGTGCATTGCTCATAGTTGTAGTGCGGTTTTTGTTCAACCTACAAAAATACCGAATAGAATTGAGAATTGAAAATGGAAAATGGAAAATTGAAAATTAAGACAGACCTCCTCGGATGCTGCGCAACCACTCCCCCTAACTCAGGGGGAGAGTGGTGGTGGACTTCCCATTTGCCACCCAACTCTCCCCAGCTCCACGACAACTCCTCCCCTAAGTTAGGGGAGGTGTCGCAAAGCGACGGAGAGGTCTGTCAAATTCAAATAAAGGCAGACCCCCTCGGCCTACGGCCACTCCCCCTACCTTAGGGGGAGAGTCATCTGCCATTATTATAAATAACATACACACGCCCCCGCCCTTCGGGCACCCCCTCTAACTTAGAGGGGGAACCATTTAATGAGTTTAAGGGCCCTAATGACCTTAAAGCCCCTATATCTCCTATATCTCC
>JAZPXV010000022.1:0-187563 GCA_045543795.1 Tidjanibacter sp. | reverse complement strand
TAACAAAACACTAAATCACAAGAGAGAAATGAAAAAGATTTTTTACATCTTGGCGAGTGCTATTGTAGCTTTGGGCGCAGTAGCTTGCCAGAACGAGGTTGACGAGAACATCAACCCCAACGACACCAAAGAGATCACCTTTAACGTATCGTTCGACGAGAACACCCGTATCGCTATGGGCGAGTTGGCAGACGGCAAACTCCCCTTCGCAATCGACGGTCAGAGCAGCTATGGCGGCGCAGACTCGCTCTACGTTGGTTACCTTACCTGGAACGAGGACTTCGAGAGGGAGTACGAGTTCGTTTCACTTGTAAACAGCAAGACTGAGCCCAACGTGTTTAGGATAAGCGAAAAAAACGGCTCAAGTCCCGACGAGTTGTTGAGAGGGTGGGTAAGCGCAAGCAGGACCGACATCTATGCCAAGACCAGGGGTCGCGACGATATTGACAGCGAGAAAGGTGCAAATGGTCTGTTCTTCAAGAGCGAGAACTTTGCAATTCAGGAAGGTGAGAACCAGGTGAGCCTTTCGCTTGCTTGCCCCGCACTCTACTTCACCGTACCTACTGGCACCGAGGTTGCTCTCTCGGTAAAGAATGAGAGTGGCGAGGCAACCCTTTTGCGTAATATGGAGGGGGCTATCAGCGAACTCACTTTTAGTGAGGGTACCCACATCGTAGGTATCAACACTAATTATTTCAACGATGCAACCGTTTCGTACTCGATTGGTGGCGTGGTTATGAAAAAGAAAACCCTCCGCAACCTGACCAACAAGGTTTACAACCTGGGTACTCTGAGCACCGTTGAGTCGAAAGAGAAGACCGTTAACAACACCGAGGAGCTGCAGGCTGCTCTGGATGCTGCTACCGACCGCGACGTCATCAAACTGGTTGCTGGCGTTGAGTATGGCGCAGTTTATATGGGTAGGCCTACCGCACAGAACAATACCGTTATGACTTGCGATACTCACGAGTTCACCACCACCGATGCAGCAGAGTTCGCAGTGCACCTTGCAGATGCTGTTTATCACACCACTCCCAAGTACACCACCACCCTCAAGAACCTGACTATCGTAGGTGCCGAGGGCGCAACCATCGCAGGCTTGACCACTACTTCGGGCCACGCTTATGGCGACAATGTTCACGACTATGTACTTGGCGTAGACAAAAATGGCTCGGCTTACTACAACACCCTGCACATGTCGAACATCAAGTTCGAGAATGTAGCATTCAACGGCAAGATTGACATCAACACCTCGGATGCTACCACCACCTACACCGACGTCATCTTCGAGGATTGTAGCTTCACCACCGGCGGTACCGCTTCGGCCAATGGCGCAGCTATCCGCTACTACAACGAGGCCAACAACGGCAATGTTAAGAACATTACTGTAGCCAACTGTACCTTCAACAACGTATACCAGGGCGTATATGTTCAGAATGTTAATGGCATACTCGTAGAGAATAGCACATTCGACACCACCGGCCACAACGCTATTGGAATTCAGGGCGCGGCTGTAAATGTTAAGAACGTAGCTATCACTGGCAACACCTTTGCTAACATTGGCGACCGCGTTATCCGCTTCAACGAGGTTGGTGCCGATTCGCAGATTACCATCACTGGCAACACCTCGACCAACTCGGGCGACGATGAGGGCGAGATTATCAAAGCAAACTCGATTGCCGAGGGCGCAACCCTTACCGTAAGCGACAACAACTGGAACGACAAAGAGGTTGAGACCATTGGCGGCGTAGGTAGCTCGTATGTAGTGAAAATCAGCAAATCGGCAGTTGAGAGCCTCAACGAGCTGATTGCTGCTGGCGAGGGCAACATCGAGATTACTCTTGACAAAGACATCGTAGCTGGCGAGAATGAGCAGATTACCATTCCCGCAGGCAAAACCGTTACTCTTGACCTGAACGGCCACACCATCTCGCAGGAGAAGGCTTGCACCGCTTCGCACGAGCTGATTAGCAACAATGGCGACCTGACCATCACTGGCGAGGGTACTATCTCGCTCAAAGACACTGGCGAGGGTGATCCTACTTTCGGTTGGGGTTCGTACACCATCCGCAACAATGGTAACCTGACTATCGAGAATGGTACTATCGAGCACCTCAGCGAACTCAACGATGGCCATGTTGTTCACATGTACTGTGCCGTATTCTCGTACTCGGGTAATGTAGTTATCAATGGCGGTAACTTCAAATCGGTAGACTACCGTTCGGTTCGCGCTTGGCAAGGTTCACTCACCATCAATGGTGGTAACTTCGAGGGTCAGGTTTGGATTCAGGCCGCGAAAGACAACTTCGACCTCAACATCACTGGCGGTACTTTCGCACCTCGCGGTGTTGACGGCTCGTCGGTATTTGTTACCAACAGCACCTACACCGTAGACGTAGAGATTACTGGCGGTACTTTCACCACCAAACTTGGCGCAAGCAATGCTGTTAAAGGCTGGGTTAAGGGCGGCCAGTTCAAAGTAGACCCCAGCGCTTACGTTGCAGAGGGCTATGTTACCGCTTTCGACGGCACCAACTACACCGTAGTTGAACTGAGCGAGGCTTGGAAGATGAGCAACACTACCATCAACCTGCCCGACGGCGCTTACGACTTCCCCGGCATCAGCGGCAACAACCTCACTATCAAAGGTAGCGAGAATGCTGTTATCACCGTTGCTGGTACTCCTGTCGTAAGTGGCAACGCTACTTTCGAGGGCGTAACCATCAAAGGTAGCGGCTACTCTACTGGCGTTAACAATGGCGAGAGCGTAACCGTTACTTACGAAGATGTTACTATCGATGGCACTATGTGCCTCTATGGTGGCAAGGTAGTCTTCGACAATTGCGAGTTCAAGCTCTATGGCGACTACATTTGGACATACGGCGTGGCAGATGTTGAGTTCGACACTTGTACTTTCAACTGTACTACCAGCAAGGCTATCCTTATCTACAACGAGGGTGCTGACGCAACCAACGCAACCGTAACCAACTGTACCTTCAACGCAGAGGCTGGTGCAAAGGCTGGTGCTATTGCCAACCAGAACTGCGCTGCAATCGAGATCGACAACTTCCAGACCTCGGGCACTGGCGTAGCTCACTCGCTCACCACCAGTGACAACAACGTAGGCGAGAACTTCTCGGGCGAGTGGAGGATTAAGGACTATTTGGCTGGCGCTCCCGTAACCGTTAACGGCACCGAGTACACCCAGATTGCCCTCGACGGCATACTGATGGAAAAAGATGCTTCTAAAAATGTAATAAGCTTCGTTCTGTCGACTAAATATCATCTCTTATGGTTTGCAAAACAGGTAAATGAGAACGGTAACAGTTTTAGCGGTATGACCGTTAAACTGGGTGACGATATCAACCTGGATAACGCTGCTTGGACTCCCGTAGGTCAGACCGGTGCAACCCAGTTCAAGGGTACCTTCGATGGCAACTACAAGATCATCAGCAACCTCAATATCGATGCTACCGCACATACTGATCAGTACTACTCGTCGGGTCTCTTCGGTTGGCTCAACGCTGCAACCGTTAAGAACGTGAAAGTTTCGGGTGCTACCGTTAAGGGTAACCACAACGTAGGCGTAATTGCTGGTTATATGGAGACCGCAGGTTGCACCATCACTGGTTGCTCGGTTGAGAACGCTACCGTAGAGGGTTACCACGCAAATGATGATGCTTGTGGCGACAAAGTGGGCGTAATCGTAGGTCACGCAGGTAACGATGGCGTAGTAGTTAGCAACTGTACCGCTGACAACTCGACCGTTACCGCTGGTCGCGATGCAGGTCAGATTGCAGGTGCTGCCAAAGCGGAAAACGTAACTGATTGCTCGGCTGACAATGTTACCGTTGCTGCTTGGGCTGACAACACCAACTGCACTGGTGCCAACATCCGCAACGAGGTTATCGGTCGCGTTCTCTAATAGAGAGTAAGCACACGATAAACCATACATAAACAGACTGCCCGACCTCTTCAGTGAGGTCGGGCAGTTGTTTTTTTGCTACAAAAACTCTTATAGCTCTTATAGCTCTTATAAGTCATATAAGAGTAATAGGAGTAATAGGAGTAATAGGATTCTTTAAGGGCCTTAAGGGCTTTAAGGAGTGTAAGGTCTTTAAGGGCCTTAAAAAAACTCCCCCTCTAAGTTAGAGGGGGTGCCCAAAGGGTGGGGGCGTGTGTCGAATTCAGAGGCAGTAGATGCCAACCGCCTGCCTAATCGGTAGCCGTAGCAAGGGGGAGCGCTACTTACTACACAGCTTGTTATAGTTGCAGTGGAGCAGGTTGTGGTCGTCGTCGTAGAGGTGCATACCATTGCCCTTGCAGAACTTCCACACCTTACAATCGGCACACTCGCCCTTGCGAGCCCAGCTGCGGTCGCGGAACTCGCCAAAGCCGTTCTGCCACACCTCCCACAGGTTATCCTTATAGATATTGCCCTGGTCGAAACCTGCGCGTATGCTCGTACAGCCGCTAATAGAGCCGTCGATCTTCACACCCGCAATGCTAACACCAGCCATACAGCCAAAGAAGTTATCCCTAACCTCGGACTCATAAGCGCCCAAGAAGCCCTCGCAAGCGTAGTTGCACTTGATTTGGCCCTGTTGGCGCGTCTCGATAATAAACTCCATCAGGCCACGGTACTGCTTGGGCGTGAGTTGCAGGGCATCGTTAGCGGCAGCCCTGCCCACGGGAAATATCGTGAAGAGGCGCCAAGCCTTACAGCCCTTATCAATGAGCCACTGGCGAAAGGCTGGCATAGAGTCGATATTGTGGGGCCCTACGCAGGTAACAACATCGTAGACGATGCCCTCGGTGGTGGTCATAACCTCCAGTGCGCGCTCGGCATTGCGCCAGCTCTGTGGGTGGCGACGTATGGTGTTGTGTTGCTCCTCGAAGCCGTCGATAGAGAGGGTGATAGAGCGCATACCAGCCGCTACAAGCGAGCGCATACGCTCCCTGGTGAGCAACATTCCGTTGGTGACCACGCCCCAAGGGTAGCCGCGCTTATAGAGCTCGCGCCCAACCGACTCGAGGTCTTTGCGACACAGAGCCTCGCCACCAGTGATGACAATCATCACCAAGTGGGGGTCGACGTGGGGCGTAACCTGGTCGATGGCTCGCAGGAAATCTTCGGCAGGCATATCGGGCGTGGCCGAGCTGCTACGGCAGTCGCTACCGCAGTGAACGCAATTGAGGTTGCAGCGCAGCGTGCACTCCCAGAAAATCTCCCTCAGTGGGTGTTCTTTCTCCAAGTCGGAGCGTATGCCCGAATAGAGATTTAGGGCTATTCGTTTGCGCAGGCCTATTTTGTTGGGTTTTGTTGCCATAGGTGTTGGGCTTTTCGTATGTGTGGAAAAGATTGGTTACTCTACAACCTCTACGGGGAGCATCTCCAGGGTGCCGTCGAAGTCGATTACCGGCTCTTCGGCGTGTTTGTAGTGGCCATTGTCGAGGCCGTCAATGTCGGCAGCCACAAATCTGGCATTGCCATCAGAGGTGTGGATGTAAATCTCAAAGTTGCCCCTCTCGTCGGTCAGGGTAGGCTCGATTGAGCTGTCCATTTCGGGCACACCATCTGGGGCGCACCAATAGTCGCCTTGGCTTACATAGACCTGTATCCCTTTGAGCGGATTGCCCAGTGTGTCAGTTACTTGTCCCTTGAATGTGCGGTCCCAGTACTGGTCGGGAATGTCGGGCTCGACGCCATAGCAAGCGGTGAGCATAGGTGCTGCCGAGAAGCCCAGCAGACCCAATAGCGCGTTCTTTAATCCTCGTTTCATAGGCAGTAGGTGTTATGGGTATGTTTATACTATTGACGCAAATGAGTGCCAAATAGTTGCACGGGGTATGATATTTTTTTTGTCGACTGTCGACCGTCGACCGTCGACCGTCGACCGTCAACCGTCGACCGTCAACCGTCGACAGACAAGTAATTTTCAATTTTCAATTTTCAATTCTCCCTTTACTCTTGCGACTCCTCGAAGAACTGCCACAGCGAGTCGCCCACAGGTACGGGGGCCGTAATCCTCACAGGCTCTTTCCTTACGGGGTGCAGGAACTCGACACTGCGCGAGTGGAGCGATATTCCACCGCCCTGGTTGCTACGCTTTGCACCATACTTCAGGTCGCCTTTTATGGGGCAGCCAACCTTCGACAACTGGCAGCGAATCTGGTGGTGGCGGCCCGTAATGAGCTCAATCTCCAGCAGTTTATAGTTCTTGCTGCCGCCCAGCATCTTATAGCGCAACTCGGCACGCTTGGCATCGCCCTTCTGCGAGTTGTAGGCTGTGGCCTTGTTGGTTTTGCCGTCGCGGGTGATGTAGTGTACCAGGGTGCCCTCCAGCTCTTCGGGGGCCTCCTCGCAGATGGCCCAGTAGCGTTTGTCAATCTTGCGGTCGCGCACCATCTCGTTGAGCCTCACCAGGGCCTTGCTGGTCTTGGCAAAGAGCACTACGCCACTTACGGGGCGGTCGATGCGGTGAACTACGCCCAGAAAAACATCGCCAGGCTTCTGGTCTCTGACCTTTATGAAGGCCTTAATCTCGTCCTCCAGGCCAGGGGTGCCCTCGGTGTCCGATTGCACCAGGTCGCCCGAGTGTTTGTTTACGGCAATGATATGGTTGTCTTCGTAGAGTATGTCGTGTTTGGTGAACATAAGTGTTGCGGTTTGGGTTTGTTGTGGTTTAGAGTGAGAATGTGAAGGGCAGCAGGTCGCCTGCGCGTTCAACAACGCTGGCCGAGCCGCCACCACTCATAATTACTCGGTAGTCGGTCCCCTGTCGTTTCTCTACATCGTGCAACACCTGGCGGCACTGGCCACAAGGGTAGCACTCCCTCAGGCTGGGCACCGAGGCTATTGCCAGAGCTACGATTTTGTCCTCGGGGGTGGTGGCTTGGTGGTGGTAGAGCAGTGTTCGCTCGGCGCACAAGCCTGCGGGGTAGACCTCGCTCTCGATGTTGCTGCCCGTAACTATGCGACCACTCTGCAACCTGGCTGCAGCGCCCACTCGGAAGTTTGAGTAGGTGGCAATGGCACTCTGGCAGGCCTGTTGGGCTGCCTCGACCAGCTCGCGCTCATCGGCGGGCATAAGGTCGATAGAGTCGTAGTGGCGATATGCCAATTTCATCTCTCTTTCCATAATCATAAATCGTTCTCTGTTGTTACTTTGTTATTTACAATGTGTTGGTGAGCCTTGTGGCTTACTCCCAGGGCCAGCACCAAGTACGAGCCCTGACGGTGTAGGAGTTGCCGTCAATGAGCATCACCTTGCACTTGCCCTTCGAGCTGAAGATGGGGTTGATGTAGTGCATAACAGTTTGGTACTGACCACCCAACACCTCTTTGCCATAGTTGGGGTTGGCGATGTGGTAGTAGACCGCCATACGCACCTGCCACTTGCCCGAAATCTTGCGCAGCGAGGCTTGGGCCAACTGGTCGCCACGACCTACCTTGTCGCCAGCAGTTACGCAAATCTCATCGAGGCGAGTGTACTCGGCATAGGTGCCGTCGTCGTGGAGCACAACAACCCTGTTGTCGCCAGCAAAGTAGACCTCGCCTGCGCGAGCAGCGCAAACGGCCGAGGGCTTGGAGGTGCTAAACTCCCAAGCGCAGAAGTCGGCGCTATTGTGGTGCTGGGCAATGCCGTAGGCCAGGGGCGAAAGGTCGTTGACAGCAACAATAGCACCCTTGTCGAGGGGCAGACGATAGACCGCATCGGTCTGTGGTGCCTCGTTCAGAATGGTGAGCTGCGCACTCATCGTGCCAAGCGACAGGCTCAGTAGAGCCACTAACATAAAAATCTTCTTCATCGTTTTATAAGTTTTACTACATTTTCGACGTGGTGGGTGTGGGGGAACATATCCACAGGCTGTACGGCCACAATTTTGTACTGCGCATCCATCAGTGCCAGGTCGCGTGCCTGGGTTGCGGGGTTGCAGCTGACGTAGACAATACGCTCGGGTGCGGCACGCAGAATGGTGGCAATGACGTCTTCGTGAACGCCTGCGCGAGGTGGGTCGAGGATTATTACATCGGGGCGACCATTGGCCTCGACAAACTGGTCGTTCATAACATCCTTCATATCGCCAGCGTAGAAGGTGGTGTTGGTTATGCCGTTGATAGCCGAGTTGACTTTGGCATCCTCAATGGCCTCCTCAACATACTCGACACCTACCACTTTGGCCGCCTTGGCTGCCACAAAGTTGGCAATGGTGCCCGTACCTGTGTAGAGGTCATAAACCACCTCGTTACCCGTCAGGTCGGCAAACTCGCGAGCCACTTTGTAGAGCTCGTAGGCCTGCTCGGAGTTGGTCTGGTAGAACGACTTGGGTCCCACCTTGAACTTCAGCCCCTCCATCTGCTCGACAATGTGGTCGGCACCTGCGTAGACAATGGGCTCGCGGTCACCCAGTGAGTCGTTCAGCTTGTCATTAATCATATAGATGAGTGAGCTCACCTGGGGGAAGCGCTCCTTGAGGAAGCCCATCACCTTGTCTATGCTTTCGCTATCCTCGTAGGCAAATACCACAATGACCATAATCTGGCCAGTCGAGGCGGTGCGTATAATGACGTTGCGCATAAGGCCACTATGCTGACGTATGTCGTAGAACTCAAGCCCCTCGCTGATGCAGAACTGGCGCAGCGAGTTGCGAATCTCGTTCGAGGGCTCGGGCTGCAGGTGGCAGCAGTCGATGTCGAGAATCTTGTCGAACATACCTGGTATGTGGAATCCGAGCGCAGGGGTGTCGGTAATCTCCTCGCCTCGGGCCACTTCCTCGTAGGTTTTCCAGCGACGTGGCGCAAAGGTGAACTCCAACTTGTTGCGGTAGTGATCGGTCTTGGCCGAGCCGAGGATGGGGCTAATGGTGGGCAACTCGAGGTGGCCTATGCGAGTCAGTTGGTCGGCCACTTGCTGCTGCTTGAAGGCGAGTTGCTCGGCGTAGGGCAGGTTTTGCCACTTGCAGCCACCGCATACGCCAAAGTGGGCGCAGAATGGGGTGGTGCGCAGGGGCGACAACTCGAGGTACTCGGTGACGTAGCCCTCCATATAGCGGCGGCGCTTGGTGCGTATCTGCACGTTCACAACATCGCCTGGTACGGTCATAGGTACAAAGACCACAATGTCGTTCCACTTGCCCATTGCGTTGCCCTCGGCTGCGAGCGAGGTTATGTGTAGCCCCTCGATGCGGGGGTGTCGGTTTCTTGCCATATTGTTTGCGTTGTGCTATATATTAGTCCATAATAATAAAACAAAGATAGTAATTTTCTCGAAAAAATGCCTACTTTTGTAGTAAAATAGCACTTTTGTAGAACTATACGTTATCCGCTATGATTAAGAGCGCAAAATTTATATTCAACAGCTTTGGCGAGAATACCTACGTCATTTGGGACGAGACGGCCGAGGCTATTATCGTAGATGCAGGTTGTTCGACCCCAGCCGAGCAGCAAAAGTTGGCTGGGTTTATTGGTGAGCACAATCTCAAACCCGTAATGGCCGTTTGTACCCACGCACACCCCGACCACGTTGCAGGTGTAGCTTGGGTGCAAGAGTACTACCAAATTCCACTGGCGCTGCATAGTGCCGACTTGGCCGTAATTGAGCAGATGGCCTCGTATGGCGCAATGTTTGGCTTCAATATGACTGGGTTGAAGGCTGACATCGATTTGGCCGAGCAAAAGAGCATCTCGTTTGGCCAGACTACGGCCGAGGTTATCCACACCCCTGGTCACTCGCCTGGTGGCGTATGCTTGTACTTCGACCAGAGTGGGGTGGTGGTTGCTGGCGATACCCTCTTTGCAGGCAGTATTGGCCGTAGCGACCTGCCTGGTGGCGACTACGACCAACTGATGGATAGCATTGTGAACAAGCTGCTGCCCCTGGGTGGCGGAGTGAGGGTGCTCTGTGGCCACGGTGGCGAAACGACCATTGCTCAAGAGGCTGGCAGCAATCCCTTTATTACCGAGGTGATAAATGGCGGATTTAACAAACCCTACGAAGAGTAAAATAACGAATATATTATGAGAATAGATATTTTGACCGTTGTCCCCGAACTTTTGACCTCGCCCCTTAATCAGTCGATACTGCGACGAGCGCAGGAGAAGGGGCTGGCCGAGATTGTGGTACACAACATTAGGGATTACACCCTCTCGAAACATGGCCAGGTAGATGACTATCCCTTTGGTGGCGAGGCAGGTATGGTTATGATGATTGAGCCCGTATACCGCCTTATCGAAAAGCTTAAGAGCGAACGCCACTACGACGAGATTATCTTCACCTCGCCCGATGGCATTACCTACAATCAGCAGGAGGCCAATAGGCTCTCGACTTTGGGCAACATAATCATTCTGTGTGGCCACTACAAGGGCATTGATTACCGTATCCGCGAGCACCTGATTACTCGCGAGATTTCGGTGGGCGACTATGTGCTTACGGGTGGCGAACTGGCTGCTGCCATTATTGCCGATAGTGTGGTTAGACTGCTGCCCGGGGCTATTGGCGATGAGGAGTCGGCCCTGACCGACTCGTTCCAAGACAACCTGCTGGCTCCACCTATCTACACTCGCCCTGCCGAGTTTAATGGTTGGAAGGTGCCCGAGGTGTTGTTGAGCGGTAACTTTGCCAAGATTGAGGCGTGGCGCGAGGAACAGGCCTACGAGCGTACTCGAGCCCTGCGCCCCGACCTGTTGGAAGAGTAAAAGTTAATTCTCAATTCTCAATTCTCAATTCTCCAATGAGGTACTATTTGATTGCAGGCGAGGCGAGTGGCGATTTGCACGGCTCGAACTTGATGAAGGGCATCTTGAAGGCCGATCCCGAAGCGCAATTTCGCTTCTGGGGTGGTGACCGTATGGCCGAGGTGGGAGGCAAGGATAATCTGGCCAAACACTACCGCCAGACCTCGTTCTTTGGGGTGTCGGATGTGCTCAAACACTTGCGCACGATATTTAATCAACTGGGTGAATGTCAGCGCGATGTCGATGCCTTTGGGCCCGACGTGTTGATACTGATTGACTACCCTGGATTTAACTTCAAGATGGCCAAGTATGCCCATAAAAAGGGTATAAAGACTTTCTACTACATTTCGCCCAAGGTGTGGGCCTGGAAGGAGCACCGCGTGGAGCGCATACGCAAGTGGGTAGACAAGTTGTTCATAATCTTCCCATTTGAGATTGAGTACTTCCGTGGCAAGGGCATTGAGGCTATCTACGAGGGCAACCCCATTATGGACTCGATAACCCAGACGCTGGCCGAGGTGGAGAGCGAAGAGCAGTTCCGCAGGGCCAATGGTTTGGGCGACAAGCCCCTGGTGGCTCTGCTGGCGGGTAGTCGCAAGAACGAGATAAAGAAAAACTTGCCCTTTATGGTGGCCCTGGCGCAGAGTATGCCCCAGTGGGAGTTTGTGGTGGCAGGTGTGTCGTGGCTCGATGGGGAGTTGTACGACAAATATCTGAAAGGTAGCGGAGTGAAGATTATCACCGACCAGACCTATGGGTTGCTGCGTTATAGTGCGGCGGCGGTGGTCTGCTCGGGTACGGCTACGTTGGAAACAGCCCTCATAGGCACCCCCGAGGTGGTATGCTATCGTATGGATGAGTTCTCGTATAGGGTGGCGAGGGCCTTTGTGAAGATTAAGTGGATTTCGTTGGTAAATATCATTATGCAGCGCACCGTTGTGAGGGAGCTCATTCAGCACGATATGACCGTCGAGAACGCCTCGCAAGAGCTCACAGCCATTATTGAGGGCGGAGCCAAGCACCAGCAGATGAAGGCCGACTATGCTGCTTTGGCCGAGGTGGTTGGCGGTGCAGGCGTGTCGGACAGGTTCGCACGCCGTATGGTAGACTTGTTGAAGAAAACCGAGTAAGTAGACGCTATGAAGATTATATGTATAGGGCGCAACTATGTCGACCACATAAAGGAGTTCGACAATGGCGAGCCCACCCAAGAGCCCATATTTTTCCTGAAACCCGACACCGCATTGTTGCGCAACAACGATGCCTTCTATATACCCAAGTTCTCGGAGCAGGTAGACTACGAAACCGAGCTGGTGGTGAAGATTAACCGCGTGGGCAAGTGCATCGAAGAGCGCTTTGCACACCGCTACTATGACGAGGTGGGACTGGGAATTGACTTTACCGCACGCGACCTTCAGCGCAAAGCTATGGCCGCAGGGTTGCCCTGGGAGATGGCAAAGGGGTTTGACCACTCGGCCGCCATTTCGCCACGCTTTTTGTCGCTGACCGAGTTGGGCAAGAGGGTAGAGGAGTTGCGATTTGAGATGACCATCAACGATCAGGTGCGCCAAGTGGGCGAGCCGAGGTTGATGATTCACTCGGTCGATAAGATTATCAGCTATGTGTCGCGCTTTATGACCCTCAAAATGGGCGACCTTATCTATACGGGCACCCCTTCGGGCGTGGGCCCAGTGAAGAAGGGTGATGTGTTGAGGGCCTCGTTGGAGGGCGAGGAGTTGTTGAACTTTGATATTAGATAAGTGAGTCTATGTTGCTGAAAGATAAACTAAAAGGCCGCAGGCTACTGTTGGCAAGCAAGTCGCCCCGTCGCAGTCAGTTGATGAGAGATTGCGGATTGGAGTTTGAGGTGGTTGATGGCCGCGAGGCCGAGGAGGTTTATCCCCCCGAACTGCCAGTGGAGCAGGTGGCCGAGTATCTGTCGAGGCTCAAGAGCGATGCCTATGCCGATGTGCTGACCACTGGCGATGTGCTCATTACGGCCGATACGGTGGTGGTTGCTGGGGGCGAAATACTTGGCAAACCCGCCGACCGAGCCGATGCCGAGCGTATGTTGGGGCTGCTCTCGGGTGCCGAGCATACTGTCATCACGGGAGTTACGCTGCGCACAACCGATGGGTGCGAGAGCTTTTCGTGCTCATCGCGCGTGAGGTTCCGTACCATCGAGCCCGACGAGGTGGACTACTATCTCGATACCTACCGCCCATACGACAAGGCTGGCGCATACGGCATACAGGAGTGGATAGGCTATGTGGCCATTGAGGGCATCGAAGGATCGTTCTACAATGTGATGGGATTGCCTGTGCAGATGCTCTATGTAAGACTTAAAGAATTTATTTAACCAAACAAATAAAACTAATTGACTATGAAAAAACTACTGACCACAGCTGTTGCACTATGTGCAGCATTGTCGATGGCCATTGCCGATGAGGGTATGTGGCTCCCCTGCCTGATTGGTGAGCGCATTGACGATATGCGAGCCAAGGGTTTTGAGCTTACGGCCGAGGATATCTACAGCGTTAACCAGGCCGCTCTGAAAGATGCCATTGTGCTCTTTGGGCGAGGCTGTACGGGCGAGCTTGTGTCGGCCGAGGGACTGCTGCTCACCAACCACCACTGCGGCTACGGCCAGATTCAGAGCCACAGTAGCGTAGAGCACGACTACCTGACCAACGGTTTCTGGGCAATGAATAGGGCAGAGGAGTTGCCCAACCCCGGACTGACTGTGTCGTTTCTGGTGAGGATGGAGGATGTGACCGACCAGATTGCCGCAGGTGCCAAGCCCGAGGATATCCGCACCGCAGCAGCCGAGGGCGGCAAGTACTCGACCGCCATCGAGAGCCTCTACTACAATAACAAGTACTATCTGTTTGTATATCAGGTCTATCGCGATGTTCGACTGGTGGCTGCTCCCCCTTCGAGTATCGGTAAGTTTGGTGGCGACACCGACAACTGGATGTGGCCACGTCATACGGGCGACTTCTCGGTATTTCGCATCTATGCCGACAAGGACAATCAGCCCGCCGACTACTCGAAAGAGAATGTGCCCTACACTCCCAAGCGCCACTTTACAATCTCGACCAAAGGTGCCCAGGAGGGCGATTTTACCTTTGTCTACGGCTTCCCTGGCACCACTCGCGAGTACGTTACGAGCGACTTTGTAGACTACACGCTCAACCACTCAAATCCAGCCAAGATTCGCTTGCGCACCAAGCGACTCGACATCATCACCGCAGCCCAGGAGGCCGACCCTGCAGTGCGTATTATGTACGCCTCGAAGCACGCCTCGATTGCCAACGCTTGGAAGAAGTGGCAGGGCGAGAGCTTGGGCCTTGCAAGGCGCAAAACTGTGGAGAAAAAGCTCGCCTATGAGGCCGAGTTTGAGCAGTGGGCTGTAGGTAGCGAGTATGAGGGCATTACCCGTCAGTTGCACGACAAATACAGCGCCCTGCTGCCCTACGCCGTGGCTCGCGACTACTACAATGAGGCTATCTATGCAATTGAGCTTGTGGGCTTTGCAGGTCGAGTGGGTAAACTCTCGGAGGCTAACTACAAAGACTATTCGCCTGCGATTGACAAGGCTATTGCGGTGGAGATGCTCAAAGACTTTAACCACAATGTTGCACCCGACTTTGTGCCCCAGTGGTACACCGATAAAATGAGCGAGTGTGGCTCGGAGGAGGCTCTGGTCGAGTGGCTCTCTGGTCAGTCGGCTCTGGCGTCGAAAGAGAGGTTTGCAGAAGTGGTGGCCCAGGGTGGCAACTTCGATGAGGATCCCGCAGTGCAGCTGCGCAACGCCTTTGATGAGGTGGCTCGCACGAAGATTGCACCCCACTACACCAGCCTCAATCTCGAGATAACCGAGCTCTACAATGTATATATGCGTGGTCAGATGGCCCACCAGAGCAACCGCACCTTCTATCCCGACGCCAACCTCACGCTGCGTGTGGCCTACGGCTCGGTGGCAGGCTATCAGGCTGCCGATGGCGTTTACCACCTGCCCTATACCACCATAGATGGCATTATCGAGAAGGACAACCCAGAGATTTACGACTACGACATCCCCCAGAGTTTGCGCGACATCTACGCCTCGAAGGACTATGGCCGTTGGGGTATCGAGCGAGGTGGCAAGCTGACTCTGCCTGTGGCGTTCTTGGCCAAAAACCACACTACGGGTGGCAATAGCGGTAGCCCCATTCTGAATAGCAAGGGCCAGTTGCTCGGTATCAACTTCGACCGCACCTGGCTCAGTACAATGAGCGACCTCGACTATGATGCCGACATCTGTCGCAACATCTCGGTAGATATTCGCTATGTGCTGTTTGTGATTGACAAGATTGGTGGCGCAGGCTACCTGATAGATGAGATGACACTCGATTGATAAAAAAAACTCTCCCGAGGTTTCGGGAGAGTTTTTTTGTCTAACATCCAACCGACCTAAGTCAGACACACGCCTCCGCCCTAACGGGCACCCCCTCTAACTTAGAGGGGGAAATTTTCAATTTTCAATTTTCCATTTTCAATTTTCCATTCTCTGCCTGTGTGCCATACGGCGCCAGTTGACAAAGCCGTAGATGTCGTTGGCCAAGAACATTACAAAGCAGAATATCATTGGCACATAGCTGGGATTATCTATCGAAGCCATAATCCACAACACAATCAGTACCACGTCATTGGCAGCATAACCCAGCGCGTACCAGGGGCTGCGTAGGTAGGTGAGCGCAACGGCCACAAAACTTGTGGTTACCGATATGGTACTCACCACCAGGTTGGCTGTGCCCAAAACTCGGAGTACGAAGTAGAACAACGTCGTAACAGCCACCGTAAACACCGTAAGCCAAGCCACCTGGCGGCCCGTAATGCGTGCAACCTCCACCTCGGCACTCTCCTTGTAGGGGTGGCGAGCCCACGACACCAGTGCCACAACCGCCATTGGGGCAGTCATACCAACATAGGTGAGCACCTCGCCATAGTAGGCATAGAGGAACGAAACAACCCCATAGAAGCACGAAAAGATGATTGTGAGCACCTGGCCCAGCAACATACCTTTGGCTATGAAAATGAGGGCTGTAACGCCTATGACCGAGGTCGTGAGCGTAAGGTAGTCGGGCGAGGGGGTGAGCAAAAACGAGCCCACAACCACCACCAGCGACACAATCCACAGGCACCACTCAAAGCGACTCAACTGGTCAAACGACTCACGGATGCTGAATTTCATAGATAGTTAGTTGTGAGTGGGTTATTTGTTGGCCTTGCGAGCATAGTCAATCAGTGCCGCAGGGATATGGCAGTAGCCCAGTGGGTTCTTAATCAGGTAGTCTTGGTGGTACTCCTCGGCAGGGTAGAAGTTCTCCAAGCGAGTGAGCTCTACAGCCAAAGGTGCCCCCACAGCCTGCTCCACCTCGGTGTAGACCTTGCGCAGGGTGGCCAGGTCGGCCTCCGAGGTGTAGTAGATGCCTGTGCGATAGCGTGTGCCACAATCGCCGCCCTGCTTGTTCAGCGAGGTGGGGTCGATTGAGTCGAAGTAGAGCCTAACGAGTGTTTCGAGCTCTAACTCCGAGGGGTTGTACTCAACCCTCACACACTCGGCAAAGCCCGTAGTGTCGGTGTAGACCTCTTCGTAGGTGGGGTTGTCGATGTGGCCATTGGCGTAGCCCGCAGAGGTGGCCACTACGCCACGAATCTGGCGAATATAGTGCTGGGTGCCCCAAAAGCACCCTCCTGCCAAGTAAATCTCGCTTGTCATAAGGGGGAGAAATGTTTTAGATGCTGTTGGTTGGGCCCTCGGGCTGCTGCTGGGTGGGCGCAGGGCTCTCGAAGCCGCCTGGGGCAGGATGATTGTATCGCTGCTCGAGTGTCTGCTGGTCTTTGATGGCCTGCTTGTAGCCAGCCCTATAGCCTCGGCTCTGGCCAATGGAGCTGATATACATCACTGCCAACACTATGAGCACTATGCGGTAGATGCGTTTGGTCTTGGGTGGCATAACCTGCCAGGCATACTTAATGCGCCCGATGAACGACCTTATGCCCTCCTTGATGCGCTGCCACAACTGGCTGAACGAGGGGATAGAACGACCGCCATTACTACGGGTTGAGCGACTGCGTGCAGGGCGAGCCTTTACGACCTTTATATTCTTTACCCTCACGCTGATTGTCTTGCTATCTTTGTGAACTCCGCAGGCACGAGTGAGTGTCAATGTCATTTTGCCCTTTGACTTCTCTACCATAAGGGCACGGCTGCCGCTGTCGTCCAGTTGGAGTATGTAGGTGCGGTAGCCATTGTCGACCTTTAGGGCCACGTTGTCGGGCATTCCGCAGTCCCAACTGACGTTGATGACCTCGCCCTCGGTAGCACTCTGGCGGTCGGTGCTGAATTGGATATTATTCTGTTTCATAGTCTGTTAAGTTGGTCTAATCGAACGACTGCATACCACTCTGCGAAATTCTGATGATACGCTGGTAGTCGTGGGGAGTGAGTTCCATAAAAAAGTAGTGAATGGGGTCTACCCTCATACCGTTGAACCTCACTTCGTAGTGCAAGTGGGGCGAGAGCGACAGGCCACTGTTGCCCGTAAGGCCTATGATGTCGCCTCGGCGCACCTTCTGGCCCTTCTTGACGTCAATGCGGCTCAGGTGGCTGTACTGGGTTTCGTATCCACCGCCGTGGTTGATTATAATGGTGCGGCCCGAGGTGGTCTTGCGGGTCTTGACCTCCTTGACTGTGCCGTCGGCTGTGGCAAACACGCGCGAGCCCGTAGGTACGGTGTAGTCAACGCCCTGGTGGGCCACAAGGCTCTTGTAGAAGGGGTGAATCAACATTCCGTAGGGGGCAGTCAGCAGGGTGAGCTCTTTGTTCAGTACGGGCTGAATGGCGGGTATGTTGTTGGCCTTGCTGCCCAGGCTGTCGGAGGCGGTACCTATGCGCTCGAAGAGGCGAGCCAGGTGGTGTTCGTTGCGCTCCAAGCCACTCATACGCTCGTTCAGCTCGCGGTACAACTCGCTCTCGCTCATCTGGCTCAAGCGGTCGTAGTTGTCCCAACGCTGCTCGGATGCGCTGTCGTCGAAGGCGTAGGGCTCGGACTCAAAGAGTATGCGAAAGACGTTCTTGTCCCTTTCGATTACGTTGTCGAGCACCTGCTCCACTGTGTCGTAGCGCATTTCAAGACGTGCAAACTCGGCCTCCAACTCGTCGTTCTGGCCACGCAAGCGGTGTTGCTCGGGGGTGTCAAAGAGGGTAAAGAGCAGGTAGAAGCCTGCAACCATAAGGGCAAATACTGCAACATTGCCCAGTAGGCTGCGCACAGTGGCCCAAATGCGGCTACTGCGGCTGATGCTCGGCGGATATTGTGTAAATCGTTTGCCCATAGTTGTGCGTTATTGTGGTAGTGGTTTTACTCTTGTGTAAGGCTTTCGTTATTGGTGTCGAGGGTCTCGAAGGTGGTAGCCTTGGCCGACTCGATTATGCGCTCAAACTCCTCTTCGCTCATATCGCGACGGAAGTAGTTGATGGGGTCGACGTTGTTGCCCATATAGATAACCTCGTAGTGCAGGTGAGGGCCCGTAGAGCCACCCGTAGAGCCCATATAGCCAATCAATTCGCCACGCTTGACCTCTTGGCCAACCTTAACCAGGCGCTCGCTCAAGTGGGCGTAGCGAGTCTTGTAGCCAAAGCCGTGGTCGATGACCAACATCTGGCCGTAGCCCTTGCGACGCAAGCCCTTCTCAGAGTGTACCACCTTGCCGTTGCCAGTGGCGTAGATGGGGTTGCCCTTGCGACCTCCAAAGTCTATGCCCTTGTGCATAATGTAGCGCTTATAGATGGGGTGCAACCTACGGCCATAGGCTCCAATGGGGCCTTTGAGGTCCTTCTTGTTGATAGGCCAAATGGCAGGAATTGAGGCTGCCATCTTCTCCTTGTCCTTCGATAGCACCTGCAAGTCGTCGAGCGAGATGCTCTGGCGGTAGAGTAGGCGAGTCTGCTCGTCGAGTGAGAGCCACAAATCGCGGGCAGGGGCCTGGTAATCTTCGGCAAACTGACCATAGCAACCCTCGCTAAAGGGGGTATAGATGCCTGCAAGCGACAGCGTGTCGGCACCAAACAGGGGGCGATAGACGTCGTTATCCCTCTGGCGTAATTCGGCCACTTTGGAGCCCAAGTTGTCGACCTTTTCGGCCAAGATGTTGTACTGGTGGGCTACCTTGTGCCCAGTGCGCTCGATGGCTCGGGTCTTGGGCGAGTAGTACTCATACGAGTAGACAATATTCACCACCGCAGCGGCAATAAAAAAGAGCAACAGACGCCTTATGGCCAGGTAGCGTCCCAGTCGTTCGGGGCGTCTGACGGGCTCGTAGGCGAGTGTCGAGGGGTTGAATTTGTACTCTTTTTTGGCCATTTGGGGCGGTTATGTTACATTTTGGTTAAAAAACGTATCTACGGGGGACAAAATTATAGTAAAATGTGTAAATTTGCAACCGCTTGAAAAACGAGTTTAATTAAGAATAAGTATATAGAACAAGACAAATTATGATGACATCGAACGAAATTAGGGCAAAGTTTCTCGAATTCTTTGCATCGAAGGGTCACACCATCGTACCCTCGGCACCTATGGTTGTGAAGAACGACCCAACGCTTATGTTTACCAACGCTGGTATGAACCAGTTTAAGGATATCTTCTTGGGCAACGCTGTATCGAAATTTAATCGTGCAGCCGATACCCAAAAGTGTCTGCGTGTGTCGGGTAAGCACAACGACCTCGAAGAGGTGGGCCACGATACCTATCACCACACCATGTTCGAGATGCTGGGCAACTGGTCGTTTGGCGACTACTTCAAGAAAGAGGCTATCGACTGGGCTTGGGAGTTGCTGACCGAGGTCTACAAGATGCCCAAAGATAGGCTCTACGCTACCGTATTTGAGGGTGCCCCCGAGGAGGGTGTGCCTATGGACCAGGAGGCTTTTGACTACTGGAAGCAGTATCTGCCCGAGGACCACATCATCTTGGGTAACAAGCACGACAACTTCTGGGAGATGGGCGAGACTGGCCCCTGCGGCCCTTGTAGCGAGATTCACTTCGACCTGCGTAGCGACGAGGAGCGTGCAGCCAAACCTGGTCGCGAAATGGTAAATATGGGCCACCACCTGGTGATTGAGATTTGGAACCTGGTGTTTATGCAGTTCAACCGCAAGGCTAACGGCTCGCTCGAGCCACTGCCCCACAAACATATTGATACTGGTATGGGCTTTGAGCGTCTGTGTATGGTGCTCCAGAACAAGCAGAGCAACTACGATACCGACGTGTTCCAGACCCGCATCAGCGAGATTGCAGCCCTGGCTGGCAAGCGCTATGGTGACGACGAGAAGGCCGATGTGGCTATGAGGGTTATTGCCGACCACTTGCGCACTATCTCGTTCTCGATTGCAGATGGTCAGCTGCCAAGCAATGTTAAGGCAGGCTATGTTATTCGCCGAATCTTGCGCCGTGCAGTGCGTTATGGCTACACCTACCTCGGCTTCAACGAGCCCTTCATCTGCAAACTCGTACCTGGTCTGGTAGAGCAGATGGGTGGCCAGTTCCCCGAGCTGAAGGCACAGCAGGCCCTTATTACCAGCGTTATCTGCGAGGAGGAGACCGCATTCTTGAAAACTCTGGCTACGGGTATCAACCTGCTTGAGGGTGTGATGAGCAAGAGCCGCGCTGCTGGCAAGAGCACCATCGACGGCAAGTCGGCATTTACGCTCTACGACACCTACGGATTCCCCATCGACCTGACCGAGCTGATTGCTAAAGAGAACGGTATGACCGTAGACTTGGAGGCATTTGAGGTTGAGTTGCAGGCACAGAAGGCACGCTCGCGCAACGCTGCTGCAGTGGAGAATGACGACTGGGTAGAGTTGGTGGCTGGCGTTTCGACCGAGTTTGTGGGCTACGACAGCCTCACCGCTGATGTGAAGATTGTTCGCTACCGCAAGGTAACTACCAAGGGCAAAACCCTCTATCAGCTCGTATTTGACCAAACCCCATTCTACGCCAATAGCGGTGGTCAGGTGGGCGACAACGGTACTATCGAGGCCGATGGCAAAGTTATAAATGTTGTAGACACCATCAAGGAGAATGGTCTGCCCATTCACGTTGTGGCCGAGTTGCCCGAGAATGTAGAGGCTACATTCAAGGCCGTAGTGAACGAGGAGGATAGGCTTGCTTCGGCTCGTCACCACTCGGTTACCCACTTGATGCACAAGGCTCTGCGCCAGGTGCTGGGCAGCCACGTTGAGCAGAAGGGCTCGCTGGTATGTCCCGACTACCTGCGTTTCGACTTCTCGCACTTCCAGAAGGTTAGCGATGAGGAGTTGCGCCAGGTTGAGCGCGAGGTAAACCGTATGATTAGGGCCGACTACCCCCTGGAGGAGAATCGCGAGGCTACAATCGAGGAGGCACAGGCTGCTGGCGCAATGATGCTCTTTGGCGAGAAGTATGGCGACAAGGTGAGGATGGTACGCTTTGGCGAGTCGGTTGAGTTGTGCGGTGGTACCCACGTTGGTGCTACGGGCCAGATTGGTATGTTCAAGATTGTGGCCGAGAGCGCTATTTCGGCTGGCGTAAGGCGTATCGAGGCTATAGCTGGTGGCGTGGTAGAGAACGCCTACTACAAACTCGAGGAGGCTATGAAAGAGTTGCAGAAGCAGCTCGGCTCGCCCGTAGTGTTGCAGGCCGTAAAGAAGATGATGGACGACAACGCCGAGTTGCGCAAAGAGATTGAGGGCTTCCGCACCCAGAGGGCTCGCCAGTTGGCCGAGACTCTTGGCAATGTTATTGCAGCGGGCAATGTGAAGGTGCTCAGCAAGGTGATTGATATGCCCGTCGACACCGTTAAGGATGCCGTTTATGCTCTGCGCACACAGCACCCCGAGGTGGCTATCGTACTGGGTAGCCGCGAGGGTGGCAAACCTATGTTGGCCGTAGCCGTTGGCGATGCTCTGGTGGCACAGGGCGTTAAGGCTGGCGATATTGTTCGCGAGGCTGCCAAGCAGATGCAGGGTGGCGGTGGCGGTCAGCCCTTCTATGCTACCGCAGGCGGCAAAAACCCCGAGGGCCTCGAGAAAGCTATTGCAGCTGCCGAGGAGATGATTCTGACCAAGTTGCAGTAGGGTAGGCTACTCGACCGAATATAATTATTAGAAACAACAAGACTTACATACAAAAATAAAGATATGGCACAGCAGAAAGTTCTTTTGATGATACTGGATGGTTGGGGCAAGGGCAACCACACCAAATCAGACGTTATTTATACCGCACAGCCCGAGTTCATCAACTCGCTCGAGGCTCGCTATCCCAATGCCGAGCTGCGCACCGATGGCGAAAACGTGGGCCTGCCCGAGGGACAGATGGGTAACTCGGAGGTGGGACACCTCAATATTGGCGCAGGTAGGGTTGTTTACCAAGACCTGGTGAAGATTAACCGCGCCTGCAGGGACAACTCCATTCTGGAAAATGCCGAGGTGAAGGCTGCATTTGAGTATGCAACCAAAGAGGGCAAGAAGGTACACTTTATGGGCCTTGTGAGCGATGGCGGTGTGCACAGCCAGCAGGAGCACCTCTACAAACTCTTCGACATCGCAAAGGTTTATGGCATTGCCGACAGGGCTTATGTTCACTGCTTTATGGATGGTCGCGACACCGACCCCCAGAGCGGTAAGGGCTTCATCGAGGCTCTCGAGAACCACTTGGCACAGAGCGGTGGCCACATTGCTTCGATTATCGGTCGCTACTACGCTATGGACCGCGACAAACGCTGGGAGAGGGTTAAGGTGGCCTATGACCAGATTGTCAGTGGCGTAGGCAAGCACTCGACCAATATGGTTCAGGCCGTTGCCGAGAGCTATGCCGAGGGCGTGACCGACGAGTTTATCAAACCCATTGTGGCCGTTGACCAGAACGACCAGCCCATTGGCCTCATCGAGGAGGGCGATATGGTCATCTTCTTCAACTTCCGCAACGATAGGGCCAAAGAGCTCACCATTGTACTCACTCAGCAGGATATGCCCCAGGAGGGTATGCACACCCTGCCCTTGTACTACTGCTGTATGACCCCATACGATGCCAAGTTTGAGGGGCTGCACATCCTGTTCGATAAGGATAATGTGAACAATACCATTGGCGAGTATGTTTCGTCGCTGGGCTTGAGCCAGTTGCGCATTGCCGAAACCGAGAAGTATGCACACGTTACCTTCTTCCTCAATGGCGGTAGGGAGGCCGAGTTTGAGGGCGAAAGCCGTATCTTGGTGCCCTCGCCCAAGGTTGCCACCTACGACCTGCAGCCCGAAATGAGCGCACCCGAGGTGGCCGAAAAACTGGTCGAGGAGCTCAAAAAGCAGAAGTATGACTTCATTGCTCTGAACTTCGCAAATGGCGATATGGTTGGCCACACTGGCGTGTGGAATGCTATCTATAAGGCCATTAAGACCGTAGATAAGTGCGTTAATGACGTGATTACCACCGCAGTGGCTAATGGCTATGAGGTTGTGCTGATTGCCGACCACGGCAATGCCGACAACGCTGTAAACGAGGATGGTACCCCCAATACGGCACACTCGCTCAACCCAGTGCCCATTATTGTGGTGTCGGATAGGGTAGCGAGCGTCGAGAACGGTGTGCTGGCCGACGTTGCGCCTACGGTGCTGAAACTTATGGGCCTCGCCCAGCCCGCCGAGATGACTGGCAAGGCTCTGGTGGAGTTTAAGTAGTAATTGAAAACTTTAAGATGACAATCCCCAACGGCTTATGATTGGCCGTTGGGGATTTGTGTTATTGCTTGTTATAGTACTTGTCTACGCCACCATAGCCTATGATTAGTTGGCGCTTGTTGCACTTGGCGATAAAGTGGGCCAGGCGTTTGGCAAACTCGGCAGGGCGACTACGAGCAGCATCGATATAGGCAATGCGTATGCGACGGTACGAGGGCGGAAGGGTAGAGTAGAACTCCCAAGCCACTGGGTGCTCCCTCAAGGCCGCGATTATGTCGTCGGGAAAGCAGTAGGGCTCGCTTATGATGGGCAGAACAACCTCGCGCACCGAGGGGTGAAGTTTGCCCTGGCCATCGAGCCATATCAGTCGCTCGATATTGGGGCGCGAGTAGGGGCTACCCTTGCGGCGAGGGGTGAAACGACGTAGTTGGTGAAGCTCGTCGAGCTGTCGGGCAGTGCTGTCTATCCACCCAAAGCAGAGCGCCTCCTCTACTGCATCGTTATAGGCTAGTGCAGGCTCGCCCGACGACTTGGTCGGAAATACAAACCACACCTCGCTTGCGACCTCGAAATGGGCCTCCAACCACTGGCGCCACTCGTTGCGGTCGCTCGTGTAAAATATGTTTTGTGCGGGCTTCATTGGGCCGATTACCAAACGAAGGGGATTACCTTGTACCTGACGCGCTGTTTGTACTCCTTATACCCATCGAGGCCCTCTTCGAGCACCTGCTCCTCGTTGCGGATGCGCACAGCAATAATGGGTATGTAGACCAGCGTTATGATAAATGAAATAAGAGAGCCAAGTATCAGTGGCATAGATAAAAAGAGTAATAATGTGGCTGCATACATCGGGTGACGGACAATGCCGTAGAGACCTGTGTCGATGACCTTTTGCTCGGCCTGCACCTCGATGGTGCGTGACAGGTAGGCGTTCTCGCGCAACACCTCGGCATAGAGCAGATAGGAGAGTAAGAAGAGACCCACAGCGAGCCATACAACCCACTCGGGCAGGGTGTGCCAGCCGTAACGGAAGTTGAGCCCTGCGACCACAAAGCTGGCTACGAACATTACTCCCGAGAGGGCTACAACCCACCGCTGCTCGGCTTGACTCTCTTTGGCCCCGAGCCTTTTGCGTAACAACTCGGGCGAGCGCAACAACATCCACACACCGAGCGCCATAATAGGGATGAACAACACCCCCATAAAGAGCCACCCGTTCCAGAAGTCCCACGTTCCTGCAGGCCAGAAGAGCATTGCTCCCACGAGCACCACTCCGCCCACAAACTTGCTCAACGCCTGTGTTAATAATCTCGCTTCCATATCTAAGAATTACCTTCAACTCGGAGTACTTTGCTCCGAGTGTAAAGATAGGTAATTTTTGTAATATAGACTACAATATCTCTATCAACACCCCAATATTTATCAAATACAACATTATAGAGTAGAATGCTACGTCAAAATAACAAGTTCTATTATTTTACAACGTGGGATGGGCAGTGGTTATTGGAGGATCTATTGACACACGCTCCCGTCGCCTTGCGACACCCCTATAACTTATAGGTGGAATAGAACAGATAAAAGAAAAGCCCAACTACTTTTGTGGAGTAGTTAGGCTTTTTTGTTGTCTGGTAATATGGCAATTACTCTGCGGTCTGCTCTGCCTGCTCGGGCTCCTCGAGCGAGAAGTCGGTCATACCTGCGGCAACCAAGATGTTGAACCACTGGGCAACCTTGCGCATATCCGACAAGTGGAAACGCTCGCGGTCGTAGCCGGGGATAACCACGTCAAACACACCGCGCAACTCGGCCTCCGAGGCTTTGTGCGAAACGGTCTGCTCGCCTTTGGTGTGGGCATAGAGGTCGGTAAGTACCTGGCTGAGTGCTACATCCTCGTCGTCGGTGAAGATCGAAATCTCGGCCAACGAGCTCACGCGCGAGTGTGTACCCGAGAAGTTCTTGCGAGCGCCAGTTACGAGCGACTCGGCAATGATACCATTGCGGCTGCTTGCCACATATTTGTAAAGACCGGGCTCGCCCGAAATTGCCAGAATGTCTTGAATTTTCATACTCTCTGTGTTGTTGCTATAAAAATAGTATTGTGTTACATTGTTTTTCAGAGCACAAAGATAGAGAATAGAAATCAAAAAACGAAAACCGAGGGCTATTTTTGCGCTGACTATATGCTCGAAACTATTGTTGACCAGAGTGGCGTATTAACTGTATGAATAACGATTCTCTCTTATGCTTGTTTTGAAGCAATAATGTAAGCGAATATCGCATTAACCTCTTCTGCTTTTTGGGTAGAATCACCTAAACTCACTCTGATTAAAGGATTTTCCAAACTTTTTACATTGATTGACAAAGAGTACTTGTGTATGATTTCGTCATCATTTTGCGTGGCAACAGTGGTTGTGTTTTTTGATGCAGTTGATGCTCCAACCACCGCTCCAACACCTCCACCAATAACTGCGCCTGCTACGCTCCTACCCAACATACTTCCCGTAGAAGTATTTGTTTCACTTTTGTATTTAACCTCTCCGTGTTTAATACTATAATCATCAGAGATACTATACGATATAATATCTTTGAACAATACCTCCCTGCCATCAACATATAATAGTTCGGATTCTCCAAAAAACAACAAACACTTTTTGATGTCAGGCATATCTCCCCATTTCTCTAATCTTATAGTATTGGAAAGGCGACCATATTTCTCGGTTAATTGTTCAATACTCCTTTGAACTGCATCTTCTGCCCTTTTCTTCTCTTCTGCTCGTTGTTGTTTTTTCTTCTCTTCTGCTTCTTGGGCTTCTTGGGATTTTTGACTATCGACTAACGCACATATAATGCCCGCAATAATTACAATTCCAAGAACAATACCAGCAGATACAGGGTCTGCGATAAACCACAGCAATAATAAAAATAAAATGAGTAAGATAATCATAATGTTACATTTATTAGTTACACATAAGCCGAATAAAAAAAGCGTGCACTATAACCTGCACGCCATCAAGGGCTACCACACCCTTACATCTCCGCAGGTAAGTACACGCATAAGCGCAACTCACCTAATGAGATGTACAAAAGCCTTTCCAAATCTGTGTGGTAGTTCGATGGCGATTAGGCTGTATGTCGTTACAAATATACGCAATAGAGTTTGAATTACCAAACCCCATTGCGTATAGTATATTATATTTTTAGTTTAGAAATTCACCTCGAAGCGGCAGGCCATCATATTGTAGCCCACGCCAATCTTTGACGAGTCGGCCGCTACGTCGGCAGGGTTGATTGTTGGTGCGCCCGCAGCATCGTAGCCCACAATCAGTTTGCCATTGCCGTTGGCGTACTTGTTATTCTTGACATACTGCCAGTTGAGCATAAACTTGATGTTGGGGTTGACGTAGTAGTTCACGCCAACGCTCCAAGCATTTGCAGCACCGCCATATACCCCCTGACTATCCAAGTCGAGGCGGTCGAAGCGGCCACACAGCTCAATGTCGCCCCACGAGCGCCCGGGGGTGATGCGCGTAAACTCGGCATCGGAGTAGTCGTAGTTTTGTCGACCACCAAAGAGCAGCCAACCAGCTTGAACGTAAGCACCGTAGAAGTGTTTGGTCGAGTTGTTCTCAACACCCTTTTTGATGTGTACGTTGTCGGCCAAGTAGGCAGCCTCCATACGCAGGCCACGCCAGCTACCTGCCAGCTCGGCAGTCATCATCATCTCAAAATCTACATCCTTTATATTGCCCGTATCGAGATACTTCTTGCGGTTGATGTTGGTGGCGTTGCGCGACGATATGCGCACCGAGCCCCACTTGCTGGGCGAGTAGTCGGCCTTGGGGGTGCGGTACGAGGCGGCAAAGCCAATGTGGAGGGCAATATCATCGAACTTGTAGAGGGGTTGGAACACAAATTTGCCCGTAAACGAGTGGCCCGTCGAGCGGCCGTAGTCTTTGTTGTTGTCCTCTACATTGGTGCGAGCCTCCTCGCCCTCAATGGGTTGCAGAAATGCGCCTGCGGCCACAAAGATTGCCGGAGCGCTGAACTTAGCCTGCATACCGAGGTGGCGCGAGGGGGCAAAGGCGGTGGCCATAGGTCGCTCGATAAACTGCAAGTAGCGGCTGGTAGTGTTGCGCTGCATCGAGAAGCACTCCTTGAAATTGCCCACCTGCACCTCCAGGCCCCTGATGCCATCGTAGCGCATATAGGCATCTTTCAGTTCGAGGGTACCGTTTGCAAAGTCGAGGTCCAGCTCGCCGTACCAATCCTTGCGCAACTGGCCCTTGACGGCAAAGCGTGCGCGACGAATGGAGGCTCCGTTGCCAATCTTGTCAAACCCATCGGGCTCGCCCCAGAATAGGGCCGCATCGGTCTGCACACGCACGTCGAACCATAGACGGTAATCGACCTCTTTGTTCTGGAACACCAGAAAACCATCTTGCGCCTCGGCTTTGAGGGGCACCACGCTCACCTCGAGGCCATACTGATTGATGTCGGTCTGGCGGTCGTGAGTGCCGTTGTGGTGCGATTGTGCGCTTGCAAGGCCTATGTTGGCTGCGCAGGCAAGTGAAATAATTAGTGGCGTAAAAACTCTTTTCATAAGCGATTGTGTTTTTGGTTTGTGTATGAAAATCGCCCCAAAGAGTGCAAAATGGGTGCCGTAGCGCAACCTGTGGGCAACAAAAAAAGTGTGCACCGCCCGAAGAGTGGGCAGTACACACCTTTATTATATATTATATAGTGTTGCCTTTATAGCATCACCAGGCTTACCGCCATAATGGCCATACCCACAAAGAGGCCCAATATGGAGGTGTGGCTCTCGCCGTAGTAGTGGGCAGCAGGTAGCAGCTCGTCGAACGAGATGTAAATCATAATGCCCGCGACGGCCGCCATTATGCAGTGGAGCACTACGGGGGTGATGAACGGAGTGAGTATCAACCACGCAAGCAGTGCCCCCAGTGGCTCGGCCAAGCCCGACAGCATTGAGTACCACAGCGCCTTGCGACGGCTGCCCGTAGCGTGGTAGACTGGTACCGACACGGCAATACCCTCGGGAATGTTGTGGATGGCGACAGCAATGGCAATGGCCACGCCCGTAGATATGTCGGTGTAGGCCGCTGCGAAGGTGGCAATGCCCTCGGGAAAGTTGTGTACGGCAATGCCTATGGCCGTAACCAGACCAACGTGGCGCAGTTTGCGAGTAGAGTGGTGGTGTTGTTGATTATCAACGCCTTGCATCTCCTCTACGTTGTGCAGCTCGTGGGGGTTTTCGGTCTCGGGAATCAGTTTGTCGATAATGGCAGCGAGGGCCATACCGCCAAAGAACAGGCCAATGGCCAGTACCTCGGCCTGGCGGCCCACAATCAGTTCGCCCAGGCCTATACGCGAGCCGTGCAGCAGCTCCATAAACGACACATAGACCATCACTCCAGCCGACAATCCGAGCGAAAAACAGAGGAATTTTCGGTTGGTGCGCTTGGCAAAGAAACCTATCACACTGCCTATGCCAGTCGACAGACCTGCAAAAAGTGTGAGCAAAAGAGCAAAAAGTGTGTTATCGTTCATATAATTTTTATTACTTTTGCAAAGATATAGAATTTGTTCGTTAGACGATATACCTTTTATAAAACATTTTTACTATATGAGCCAGGAAAAATTACCCCGCGTAGTGTTGCACGACAAGACTTTCGAGCTGTCGATTCCTTACGCCGAGATTAACGAGGCTATCCAGAAGGTGGCCGACCAGATT
Organism: Tidjanibacter sp.; assembly: GCA_045543795.1. Classification (GTDB taxonomy): domain Bacteria; phylum Bacteroidota; class Bacteroidia; order Bacteroidales; family Rikenellaceae; genus Tidjanibacter. Next base: position 158,316 of record JAZPXV010000022.1, on the reverse strand, counting down.
AACCACGACTACCAAGATAAAGAGGCCCCCCTGTTCTTGGGCGTTCTCAACGGTGCCTTTATGTTTATGGGCGAGCTGATGAAGAAGATTGAGATTCCAAGCGAGATTTCGTTTGTAAAGCTCGCCTCTTACAGCGGTATGTCGTCGACTGGCAAGGTGCAGGAGCTGATTGGCTTGTGCAACAACATCAAGGGGCGCCACATCATTATTGTAGAGGACGTTGTCGATACTGGCGAGAGTATGGATCACCTGCTCCGCTCGTTGGAGGGCCACGAGCCCGCCAGCGTGGCTATCGCTACACTGCTCTTCAAGCCCACCAAGTTTACAAAGACCTACGAGGTCAAATATCGTGCTATGGATATTCCCGATGACTTTATCGTGGGCTTTGGTCTTGACTACGACGAGTTGGGCCGCAACTTGAAGGATATCTACACCATCGTAAATGAGTAGTAGCAACAAAGGCGTGGTGGCAAACGAAGATGTGCTGCGTGGTGGCGAACTGCTGCCACTCGTAGAGGATTTTTACACCATTCAGGGCGAGGGCTTCCATAGCGGCAAGCCTGCCTATTTCATACGCCTGGGTGGCTGCGACGTGGGGTGCAAGTGGTGCGATGCCAAGTTTACTTGGGATGCCCGCAAGTTTCCTCCCGTAGAGGTTGCCGAGGTGGTCGAGCGTGCCTGCTCGTTTGAGGCACAGGCCATTGTGATAACGGGTGGCGAGCCACTGCTCTATCCGCTCGAGAGACTCACTGGCCAGTTGCACGAGCGAGGGTTGGAGATTTTTCTCGAGACTTCGGGCACTCACCCTTTGAGTGGCACCTTCGATTGGATATGCCTTTCGCCAAAGCGCCAGCGTGGGCCTCTGGATGAGGTATGCCAGAGGGCTAACGAGCTGAAGGTCATCATAGAGAGCGAGGCCGACTTTGCTTGGGCCGAGGAGTGCGCTGCGAGGGTAGGGGCGGAGTGTTTGCTCTACCTTCAGCCCGAGTGGAGCCGTTATGAGCAGATTATTGGCCCACTGGTCGAGTATGCCAAACACCACCCCAAGTGGAATGTGTCGGTGCAGGCTCATAAGTTTATGCACATTCCTTAATCAAGGGGGGACAATGTAGGGCCATTGGAGGTGCGGATTGTTATGAAATAGAACAAGATAGACAGTAGTAAGAGAAGATGAAGAACTTTCTGAAGAAATATTGGCACTGGATATTGGTTTTGGTGGTGTGCTTGGCAACGGCATTTTTCTTTGCCGACGTGCCTCCTCACACCCTTTTGCAAAAGAGGAGCGAGGTGAGGCGATTGCAGCGAGAGATTGCCAACTACCAGAGCCAAATTACGGCCGACAGCATCTTTCTCGAAGGACTCAAAGACGATGCCGAGCTGGAGAAGTTTGCTCGCGAGAAGTTCTATATGCACGCCGAGGGCGAAGAGATCTATCTGTTTGAGGATTAGCTGTTCTGTGGAGGAGTTATAGTCGTAAAATGGCAACCGAACTGAAAAATAAAGTGGTTAAGGGCGTGGCCTGGTCGACAGTTGAGAAGGTCTGCTCGGCCCTGCTACAACTTGCCGTCAGCCTGGTGCTGCTCAACCTGCTTTCGCCCACCGACTATGGCATTATGGCCATTGTGGGTGCCTTCCCGTCTATACTTATGCCGCTGGTTGACAGTGGTTTCTCACAAGCTCTGATTCGCAAAAAAGAGGTCGATGATGTCGACTACTCGTCGGTATTCTTTGTGAATATCATCATTGCGCTGGGGCTGTATGGGGTGCTGATGGCCTTTACACCTGCCATTGCCAACTTCTTTGATGTGCCCGAGTTTCGCCAGATAGCCCCTGTGCTCTATCTGCTCATACCCATTAACTCGCTCTCAAATATCCAGAACGCCATTTTGTCGCGCAAGATGGAGTTCAAACACTTGTCTCTCTATGTGCTCATAGCCAATGCCGTAGCGAGTGGTGTGGCAATATGGATAGCCATAGAGGGTATGGGCGTCTGGGCGCTTGTGGGCCAGCGACTTGGCGTAGTGATTGTTAAAACGGCACTGCTGTGGGTAGGCAGCAAGTGGAGGCCAAAGTGGCTCTTTTCGCTCGACCGCATCAGGGGTATGTTCCGCTACGGCTCGCGCATACTGCTGAGCGACCTTATTAGCAACGTCTATTACCAAATCTCAAACCTCTTTATCGGCAAGTTCTACACCAAAGTCGAGCTGGGCTACTACGACCGAGGAAACAAGATTAAGGAGATGCCCGTAACTTCGACCATACAGGCGGTGCTGAACGTGACCTTCTCGGCCTTCTCGCGCCAGAAGGATGATAAACCAAAACTTACGCTCAATGCGCGTAAGGTCTTTATGCTCTGGGCATTTGTGATGTTCCCCTTGATGGGCGGACTGATTGCCATTGCCGAAGATATGTTCCGCGTACTGCTCACCGATGTATGGCTGCCCGCAGTGCCATATTTGCGAATACTGAGTATTGCAGGTCTGCTGGCTCCGCTGTCGGTCATTTCGTTCAATATTGTGAAGGTGTGCAGCGACGGCAATATGGTCTTTCGCATCGAGTTTATCAAGAAGATGATTGCAACGACCGTTTTGGCTATTACCATTCCTATTAGTGTAGAGGCTATTGCGTGGGGTCAGGTGGTGATATTTGTGTCGGATATGGTGGTCAACACTCTGGCGGCCAAGAGGTATTTGCCCGAGTGGCGACTGTGGAGTAGGGTGGTAGACTCTCTGCCCCTGCTGGCTATGACTGCGGTGATGATTGTGGCCATCGGGCTCTTTGGCAGAGCTGTGGCAGGCATTGTGCCCCTAGGACTGGTGCTGGTGCTCAAGATTGTGCTTGGTGCGCTCATTTATGTTGCCCTGGCCCAACTGCTTCGCATAGATGCTTGGCGCGATATGAAAGAGATTATTATTGGCTACCTGCCCAAGCGCAAACGTGCAGAGTAGCAGTCGAGATTGTAAGGATAAAACAGAGGGGCTCGGTCGGTTGACCAGGCCCCTCTGCTTTGTTTGTTGAGTAGTGCTCTGCTACTCGTACACTTTTGCGGTGAGTTTGCCTTCCAGAACGCGCTGGGCATTCATTGCGAGTGCCTCCAACTCGTTCTCGCCAGGTTTAACCCACACTTTGGCCATAGGCTCAATCATCTCTTTGATGTAGCCCACTACATTCTTGTCGTAGGCAATACCACCTGTGAGAATAACGGCATCAACCTGACCTTTCAGCACAGCAATCATTGAGCCGATAGCCTTGCCAACGCCATAAGCCATAGCATCCGACACCAGTTTGGCTTTTGCGTTACCAGCGTTTACCATAGCCTCCACCTCGCGCATATCGTTAGAGTTAAGGTGGGCCACAACACCACCCTTGCCGTTAATCATCTTGCTCACCTCGGCCAGAGTGTACTTGCCACTGAAACAGAGCTTTGCAAAGGCCAGTGCAGGCATAGTACCAGCCCTCTCGGGCGAGAATGGGCCCTCGCCATCGAGTGCGTTGTTTACGTCTACAACCAAGCCCTTGCGGTGGGCACCAATCGAGATGCCACCACCCATGTGGGCAACTACAAGGTTCAGCTCCTCGTACTCCTTGCCTACGCTCTCGGCATAGAGCCTTGCAACGGCCTTCTGGTTCAGGGCGTGGAAAATCGAAGCCCTCTCCAGCTCGGGCAGACCAGTCAGGCGTGCAACATCCTGCAACTCGTCAACTACTACTGGGTCGGCAATGTAGGCCTTTACGCCTGCCAGCTTGGCAATCTCGGCAGCCAACAGCGCACCCAAGTTTGAGGCGTGCTGACCTGCAGGGCGCTCTTTGATATCCTCAATCATCTGTGCATTAACCTCGTAGGTGCCGCTGGGGATTGGTTTCAGCAGACCGCCACGGCCAATAACAGCGTCGAGCTGGGCAATGTCAATACCGCCCTGCTTAACTGCGTCGAGGATAACCTCGCGGCGGAAGTCGAGCTGGTCGATAATGGTTTTGTAGCGGCCAATCTCGTCGCTCGAGTGGCGCAGGGTTGTCGAGAAGAGCTCTTTATCGTTCTCAAACACAGCCACCTTGGTCGAGGTCGAGCCAGGGTTGATGGTCAAAATCTTATATGCTTTTTCCATAGTTCGATTCTTTAGGGTCATTTAGGTTAGGGTTGTCTTGGCTATCTTATTTTGCGCTCAAGCAAGCCAGAGCAATCGAGTAGAGCTTGGTCTTGGTGCTGTCGCCACGCGAGGTGAGCACGCAAGGAGCGGTAGTGCCTGCAACCATAGCTGCCAACTCGGCGCCACCAAACTTCGAGCAAGCCTTGAAGAATACGTTGCCACTCTCGATATTGGGGAAGAGCAAGCAGTCGGCATCGCCTGCAACGGGGCCGCTCAACTTCTTAATCTTCACGCTCTCGGGGTCGATAGCCACGTCGAGTGCCAAGGGGCCGTCAAAGTCGGCCTTACCAAGCTGGCCCCTCTGGCCCATAACTGCCAGCAGAGCTGCCTCGGCCGAGCTGGGTACTTTGGGCAATACCTGCTCGCTGGGAGCAATCAGAGCCACTTTGGGACGCTCGATACCCAGGGTTTTGGCTGTGCTAACCAGGTAGTTTGCAATATCCTTCTTCTGTGCAAACTCGGGCTGGGGAATAACGGCTACATCGCTAACGATGAGCAGTTTGTGGTATGCAGGAACCTCCAACACGGTGATGTGGCTCAAGGTCTTTTTGGGAGGCAGCAGACCCCACTCTTTGTTCAGAATACCGCGCATATACTTGTCGGTAGGAACAACGCCCTTCATCAGCACGTCGTACTCTTTGTTGTGAACAGCCTTAACAGCAATCTCTACAGCCTTAACATCGCTCTTCTCGGCAATGATGGTGTACTGGTTCATATCTACGCCCTCGGCCTCGCACGATTTCTTAATCTCGTCGGGGTCACCAACCAGAGTAACCTCGGCAATACCTGCTTTGATGGCCATATCGGTGGCACCAATCGAGTGGGTGTCCTGACCGTATGCAACAATCATTTTCTTCTTGCCACGCTCTTTGGCTGCAGCAACGATGTCATCCAAATGTTTAATCATAATGCTTTGTTTGATTTGTATTTGTTGTTTTACTAAAATATCGCTCTATTTGTTCAGTTTGCTAACGATGTTGAAGGTGTCGGTGGCGATAACCAACTCCTCGTTGGTGCCGATAACCACTACCTTCACTTTCGACTCGGGCTTCGAGAGCACCTTGTCCTGACCCTTCAGGCCTGCGTTTACAGCCGAGTCAAACTCGATGCCCAAGAACTCCATATCCTTGCAAACATACTCCCTCATCTCGGGGCCGTTCTCGCCAACACCGCCAGTGAATACCAGCAGGTCGATGCCACCCATAGCGGCTGCATAGGCACCCACAAACTTCTTAACGCGGTAGAAGTATGCCTCCTCGGCCTCGGCAATAACCTTGTCACCAGCCTCGGCACCACTGCGGATATCCCTCATATCGCTATAGAGGCCACCCGACAGGCCCAGTACGCCCGACTCTTTGTTGAGCATATTCCAAATCTCCTCCATCGACTTGCCCTCTTTGTTGTGGATAAAGTTGAGCACACCTGCATCAATCGAGCCACAACGGGTACCCATCATCAGACCATCTACGGGTGTAAGGCCCATCGAAGTATCTACACTCTGGCCATTCTTCACTGCGGTAACCGAGCCGCCATTGCCAATGTGGCAAGTTACAATCTTTGAACTCTTGAAGTCCAGCCCTGCCAGAATTGCTGCCTGCTCGGCAACGTAGCGGTGGCTGGTGCCGTGGAAGCCGTAGGCCCTTACGCGGTACTCATCGTAGTAGCGGCGAGGAATACCATAGAGGAATGCCTTGGCTGGCATAGTCTGGTGGAATGCGGTGTCGAAGTTGGCCACCTGGGGAATGTTGTGCAGCAACTCGTTAATTGCATAGATACCCTTCAGGTTGGCAGGGATATGCAGGGGAGCCAGGTCAACGCACCCCTCGACCATATCAATAACGGCCTTGTCAATCAGGGCGCTCTCTTTGAACTGCTCGCCACCGTGAACTACTCGGTGACCAACTGCATCGAGCTCGTCGAGCGAAGCGATTACGCCGTGCTCGGGATTGGTGATAGCCTTAATTATGAGGTCGATACCAACGGTGTGGTCGGGAATGTCGGTGGTTACTTTGTAGGGCTCCTTGCCAACGGGTTTGTGGGTCAGTACGCCATTTTCGATACCAATACGCTCAACGAGGCCCTTTGCCAACAGGCTGTTGCCATCGTTCTGCATCTCGATTACCTGATACTTAATCGAGCTACTTCCGCAGTTAAGAACAAGTATTACCATTGCTTTGTGATTTGTGTTTTTTGTGATTATTATTTGTTTTTTGAACTAATTTACTGATACTTATAGCCCACGCCCTTGATGGTTACGATATGATCTTCGCCAATCTTGGTGCGCAGCTTGCGAATATGAACGTCTATTGTGCGGTCGCCCACAACCACCTCGCTGCCCCATACGGTCGAGTAAATCTCCTCGCGCGAGAAAACCTTTTGTGGCTTTGAGTAGAGTAGGGCCAGCAACTGGAACTCCTTGCGGGGCAGTATGAGCTCTTCACCATTTTTGGTAACCACAAACCTCTCGCGGTCGATGGTTATGGTGTCGTTGCTCTCGGTAGGAGCGGTAGCCGTTGCGTCGGGCATAGGAGTCTGCACCTCGGCACGCTTGAGTATGGCTTTCAGGCGGCTGACGAGCAGTTTGACCTTAACAGGTTTGGTGATATAGTCATCGGCACCCACCTCGAAGCCCTCGAGCTGCGACTCATCCTCGGCCCTGGCCGTAAGAAATACGACCATAGTCTTGGCCAGCGAGGGAATCTCGCGCAGGCGGCGGCACGTTTCGATACCATCCATTTCGGGCATCATCATATCGAGCAAAATCAGGTGAGGCTCGACTTGAGAGGCTACTTCGAGTGCTTCGCGACCATTCGAGGCGGTATAGACCTCAAACTCCTCGCGGCGCAGGTTATAGCCCACGAATTCGAGAATATCGGGCTCGTCGTCAACAAGTAAGATGCGGTAGTTCATCGCTGTTTGGGTAGATTAAAACATAATTACTCCTAAAATCCCCGAAAGGTACAATATTTCTCAGAAAATTCCTACAAAAGTGAGCCTTTATTATTTTATAGGTAAAATTTGGTCGATTTTGGTTGCAAAGTCCAATGGGATGAGTTACTTTTGTGGGTTATATGTGCGTGCGTGAATAAGTGTGCGCATATATACGCAAAGAGAGAAACGTAAATAAACTATTACGATTATGACTACCGAGAAATTGAATTCTGTTCCAGAGGAACAAGTCGGCACCGCCGAGGATGTGAACAATCTGACTACCCAAGAACCCGTGGCTGCGGCCGAAAGCGCCGAGCCTACCGAGGTTGTCCCTGAGGGCGCACCCACAGAGAGTGCGCAAGAGAGTGAAGAGGCAGAACCCCAGAGTCTGAACTTTGCCGATGAGGAGGCCGCTCTGGCTGCCGAGGCTCCCGAGTTTGAGCTCGAGAATGACGAGATTGAAGAGAGTGGCGAAGAGGAGGCCAACCAGAAGGTGGCTCGCTCGCTGGCCGATGTGGCTGCAATGAGCAAGAGCGAACTGGTCGACTACTTCGGCAAACTCATAGACGAGAAACCTGTACAGTCGTTGCGCTATGATGTCGAGGCCGTTAAGGTGGCTTTCTACAAGCAGCACCGTGCCGAGGTCGAGGCTGCCAAAGCACAATTTGTGGCCGAGGGTGGCGCAGCAGAGGATTTCCACCCCGCAGTAGACAGCGACGAGGTAAGGCTCAAAGAGTACTTTGGCCGCTACCGCGCTATGCGTGGCGAGTGGATGGCTGCCCAGGAGAAGGCCAAGGAGGATAACTTGCGCATCAAGTTGCAGATTATCGAGGAACTGAAAGAGTTGGTCAATAGTAACGAGACTATGAATCACACCTTCCAGAGCTTCCGCGAGTTGCAGCAGAGGTGGAAAGAGACAGGCGCAGTACCCCAGGCCAATGTCAAAGAGGTGTGGGAGAACTACAACCTCCACGTTGAGATTTTCTATAACTACATAAAGATTAACAAAGAGTTGCGCGACCTGGATTTGCAGCGCAACTATGAGGCAAAGAATGCCCTCTGCGAGGCTGCAGAGGCACTGGCTGCCGAGAGTTCGGTGGTCGTAGCCTTCCGCAAGTTGCAAGACCTTCACGAGCAGTGGCGCGAGATTGGCCCTGTGGCTGCCGAGCACAAAGAGGCCATTTGGGAGCGATTCAAAGAGGCTTCGTCGCGCATCAACAAACTGCATCAGGAGTACTTTAGCGGCATTAAGGACGAGCAGAAGAAGAATCTCGACCTTAAGACCGAGTTGTGCGTAAAGGCCGAGGAACTGTCGACCCGTATGCTCACCAGCCGCAAAGAGTGGAACAAGGCTTCGGACGAGCTGATTGAGATTCAGAAGGTATGGAAGACCATTGGCTTTGCCCCCAAGAAAGATAATACCAAGATTTACGAGCGCTTCAGGGCTGCTTGCGACAAGTTCTTTGAGGTTAAACGCTCGTTCTACGAGGGTGTGAAGAGCGAGATGGAGCACAACCTGGCGCTGAAGATTGAGATTTGTGAGGCTGCCGAGGCTATTCAGGATAGCGAGCAGTGGAAAAAGACCTCCGATGAGTTGATTGCCCTGCAGAAACGCTGGAAAGAGATTGGCTCGGTGTCGCGTCGCCACTCGGATGCTGTTTGGAAGAGGTTTAGGGCTGCTTGCGACCACTTCTTTGCTCGCAAGAATCAGCACTTCTCGAGCGTAGATGCCGAGTATGCCAACAACTTGGAGCAGAAGATTGCCTTGCTCGAAGAGATTGAGGCGTTTGAGTTGGGCGGTGCTGGCTATGAGGCCATCAAGGAGTTCCAGAGCAGATGGAGCAGCATTGGCTATGTGCCTATTAAAGAGAAAGATGCTCTGCAAAAGAGGTACAAGGCTGCCATTGACCGCCTGTTTGAGCAGTTGCGCAGTGGCGAGAGGGCTCGCGGTGCCGAGCGCTTCCGCAACAAGATTGGCGCAATGAAGGCAGGTGGTGCCGGCAACAAGTTGCGCAACGAGCGCGAGAGGCTCTACAACAAAGTGCGCCAGCTCGAGGCCGACATCGCCACCCTGGAGAACAACATCGGCTTCTTTGCCCACTCGAAGGGTGCAGAGGCTATGATTCGCGAGGTCGAGAACAAGATTGCAAGGGCCAAGGCAGATATGGCCGAGACCATCGAGAAGATTAACATCATCGACCGCCAGCAGCAAGAGGAGCAGCAGTAGGGGAGCATGCAAGAGGAGAGAACTATAAATACCAAACAATCATAACTAAAGGGAGAATTAGAGATTATGTTTGAGAAAGAGAATAACAACAAGACCAAATATGTCTTTGTGACGGGTGGTGTTGCCTCATCGCTTGGCAAGGGTATCATTTCGGCATCGTTGGCTCGCCTGCTGCAGGCAAGGGGCTACAGCGTGGCCATACAGAAGATGGACCCCTATATCAATGTTGACCCTGGTACGCTCAACCCATACGAGCACGGCGAGTGCTATGTGACCGAAGATGGCGTCGAGACCGACTTGGATCTGGGCCACTATGAGAGGTTTACGGCCATCGCAACCTCGCACGCCAACACTATGACTACTGGCAAGATTTACCAGAGCGTAATCAATGCCGAGCGTAGGGGTGACTTCTTGGGCAAGACTGTGCAGGTTATCCCCCACATCACCGATGAGATTAAGCGCCGCATTATGCTGCTCGGCAAGAAGGGCGGTTATGACGTGGTTATCACCGAGATTGGTGGTACTGTAGGCGATATCGAATCGGCCCCCTACATCGAGGCAGTTAGGCAGTTGCGCTACGAGTATGGCTTTGGCAACACCCTGGCCCTGCACCTTACACTGGTGCCCTATATGCGTGCCTCGGGCGAGCTCAAAACCAAGCCCACGCAGCACTCGGTTAAGCAGTTGTTGGAGTATGGTTTGCAGCCCGATGTGCTGGTGCTCCGCTCGGAGGAGGAGTTGAGCCAGGAGCTCCGTCGCAAGGTGGCCCTGTTCTGCAACGTGTCACCCAATGCTGTGGTGCAGTCGGTCGATGTACCCACAATCTACGAGGTGCCACTGATGATGCACGCACAGGGACTCGATAAGGTGGTTTTGGAGAAGCTGCACCTGCCCTGTGAGGGTGAGGCTGACCTGACCAACTGGATTGAGTTTGTAGAGAGGATTAAGAATCCCAAAGATACCGTAAACATCGCTCTGGTAGGTAAATACACCGCTCTGCCCGATGCCTACAAGTCTATCTCGGAGTCGTTTGTTCACGCAGGCGCAGTTCACCAGGTTAAGGTCAAAGTAACCTACATCAATGCCGAGGAGGTCAACGACCAGAACGCTGCCGAGGTGCTTGGCGGTTGGGACGGCATATTGGTTGCCCCAGGCTTTGGCCAGAGGGGTGTGGATGGCAAACTGGCAGCCGTAAGGTATGCTCGCGAGCAGAAAGTGCCCTTTATGGGTATCTGCCTGGGTATGCAGTGCGCCGTTATTGAGTTTGCTCGCAATGTGCTTGGCTATGCCGATGCTTGCTCGGCCGAGTGGGAGATGCCCAGCTGGCACAAGGTTATCGACATTATGGAGGAGCAGAAGAATGTGTCAGAGAAGGGCGGCACAATGCGTCTGGGCGCTTACCCCTGCCGCGTAAAACGCGACAGTAACCTCTACAAGGCTTATGGTCAGGAGGTTATCTTTGAGCGTCACCGCCACCGCTATGAGTTCAATAGCTCGTTCTTGGAGGAGTTTGAGAATGCTGGTATGAAGGCTACGGGTATCAATCCCGAAACGGGCTTGGTAGAGGCCGTAGAGGTAGAGGGACACCCCTGGTTTGTGGGCGTTCAGTTCCACCCCGAGTACAAGAGCAATGTTAAGCACCCCCACCCATTGTTTGTGGGCTTTGTGGCTGCCGCTATCGAAAACCGCAAGAAGTAGTCGAGGGCAGATACACGCTCCCGCCTTCGGGCACCCCTTTAATTTAGTGGGGATTATATTAGGCCTAGCAAGGGCAGTAAGAGATATGAGCCGTAGGCGAGTATCTCAGAAAAATTTTTTGCGGAGCTTTTTTATAAAAAAGCGACAATACAATAACTAATAAAACAAAATAAGAAGAAGAAAAAAAGAATGGACAAAAAGAGTATTATAGGCTTTGTGCTTATAGGTATAATCTTGTTTGGTTATAGCTGGTATCAGGGCGAACAGGCCGAGAAGGCGCGTGAAGCCTACTTTGCAGCACAGCGCGAGCAGTTTGTGCTTGACTCGATTGATAGGGCCGAGCACCCCGAAAAGTACCTGGCCGAGGTGGCCGAGCAGATTGCCGACGAGGAGCAGAGGGCTGCCGCAGTGGCAGCAATCCAGGCCGAGCAGCAGGCTCGCAGAGAGCAGTCGATTGCACAGAACTTTGGACAGGAGCTGGTAGATGCAACCCACGGAGCCGAGGAGTTCTACACCCTTGAAAATGAGGTGCTGAAGATGACTATCTCGACCAAAGGCGGTAAGATTAGCGACGTCGAGTTGAAGGAGTATCGCAAGTATGCCGATGATGGCAACGGCCCCAATATCAAGATGTTTGACCCCAATAGCGCCAAGTTCGACGTGGGCTTCTACCTGCGCAAGGGCTACAACGAGGCCAAGATTAACACCGAGGGCTACTACTTTACGACCAACGGCATCGAGAATGTGACCAACGCCGAGGGTGACCAGGTGCAGAGGCTTACGATGAGCCTGCCTATGGGCGAGGGAGCAGCGTTGCAGATGGTCTACACCCTGCACCAGGACGACTATATGGTAGATTATGATATCAATTTTGTGGGTATGGGCCAGTGGATGCAGACCGTGCCCTCGTTTGATATCACTTGGAACAACACCAGCTACCAGAACGAGCGCGGCTACCAGAACGAGAATATGTACACCACTCTGTCGTACCTCTTCCCCGATGACCGCAAGGTTGAGAAGTTGGGTATGGCCCAGGTGGGCAAACGTGGCGGTGGCAGCCGTTCGGAGGAGGTGACCACCGAGTTTGAGTGGTTTGCCTTCCAGCAGCAGTTCTTCTCATCGATTCTGATTGCCCCCGAGGTGTTCAGCAATGGCCAGTTGGGCTTCGATACTTATAAGCCTGGTACAGGTTATATTAAGGACTACCAAGCTGCTGTAAGCGTGCCATTTGACGAAGGTAAAGAGAACTATAACTTTAAGTTCTACTTTGGCCCCAACAAGTACTCTCTTCTGAAGAGCTACGACCTGGGGTTGGAGAAGGTTGTACAGTTGGGTGGCAGGCTTGTGAGCTGGGTGAACCGCTGGATTGTTATCCCAGTGTTTGACTTTTTGAGTAGGTTTATCAACAGCTACGCACTGATTATCCTGCTGCTGACCATCTTTATCAAACTGCTCATCTTCCCCTTGACCTACAAGTCGTTTATGTCGAGCGCCAAGATGAGGGCCATTCGCCCCGAGATTGCAGCTATCCAGGCCAAATATCCCAAGGCACAGACCGACCAGAACGAGATGATGAAGAGTCAGCAGGCTACTATGGAGCTCTATAAAAAATATGGTGTGAGCCCAATGGGTGGCTGTCTGCCTATGCTTATCCAGTTCCCTGTACTGATTGCAATGTTCCGCTTCTTCCCCACGGCTATCGAGCTCAGGGGCGAGAGGTTCTTGTGGATGAAAGACCTGTCGACCTACGATAGCGTACTCAACCTGCCCTTCAATATTCCATGGTATGGCGACCACGTGAGCCTTATGGCACTGATTATGGCCGTTACGCTGTTCTTCTACAGCAAACTGACCTACAAAGAGCAGGAGCAGACCACCGCAGCACCAGGTATGGCAGGTATGAAGTTTATGACACTCTATCTGATGCCTATTATGATGCTGATGTGGATGAACAACTACGCCAGTGGCTTGTGCTACTACTACTTTGTGAGCCAGGTACTGACTATGGGCCAGAACTTTGCCTTCCGCTATGGCATTAACGAGAATAAGCTGCGTGCTAGGATGCTGGCAGCCGCCAAGAAGCCCCAGAAGAAGAGCAAATGGCAACAGCGCTTGGAGGAGGCTCAAAAGCAACAAGAGGCAATGATGAAAGAGCAGCAGAGGAAACAATACCGCTCGAAACACTAAAATCAAACAAAACGGAGTAGACTAATTGCAGTCTACTCCGTTTTGTTTTGTCTAACGTCCAACGTCTAACCGACCTAAGTCATTAAGGGCTTTAAGGGCTTTAAGGTCATTAGGGAGCTGGGCTCCCCACAACCACTCTCCCCCCTGAGTTAGGGGGAGTGGTTGCGTAGCAACCGAGGAGGTCTGTTTCTTTAAGGGCTTTAAGGGACCTTAATAATTCTCAATTTACAATCCCGTAATCTTTTTGATTTCGCTCAGGGTGTTGAGTGCTTCAAGTGGGGTGAGCGAATTGATGTCGAGGCCCTTGATTTGGTCGCGCACCTGCACCAATACGGGGTCATCCAACTGGAACATACTCAGCTGAATACCCATCTGGGGGGCAGTCTTTACGGCCTTTACTTTAGGGCTCGCTTTGGCAGAGCCCTTTTTGCCACTCTGCTCGGCGGTGGTGGCGCTGCCCTCGACAGCCAGTGCGTCGTCGGCGTGCGAGGCTACCAGCACGGCCAATATCTCGTCAGCACGCTCTACAACCTTACCAGGCATACCAGCCAGGCGAGCAACGTGAATACCAAAAGAGTTGTCCGTACCACCCCTCTGCAACTTGCGCAAGAAGAGTATCGAGCGGCCCACCTCCTTGACGCTCACATTGTAGTTCTTCACCCTCGGCAGACTCTCTTCCATCTGGTTGAGCTCGTGGTAGTGGGTTGCAAAGAGGGTTTTGGCCCTTGCTTTGGGGGTGTTGTGCAGATATTCGACCATACTCCACGCAATGGATATGCCGTCGTAGGTGCTTGTGCCTCGGCCAATCTCGTCGAGCAACACCAGACTGCGGTCGGTCACGTTGTTCAGAATGGCGGCACTCTCGAGCATCTCGACCATAAAGGTACTCTCGCCCTGCGAGATGTTGTCGCTGGCACCCACGCGAGTAAATATCTTATCCACAATGCCTATGTGGGCACTCTGGGCTGGCACATACGAGCCAATCTGGGCCATCAGCACTATGAGTGCAGTCTGGCGGAGTAGGGCACTCTTACCCGACATATTGGGGCCCGTAATCATCATTATCTGTTGCTCCTGGTCGTCGAGCCTTATGTCGTTGGGTATGTATTGCTCGCCCACAGGCATAGCCATCTCAATCACTGGGTGGCGGCCCTGGCGGATGTCTATCAAGGTATCATCGCTCACCTTGGGGCGGCAGTAACCGCGCTCGGCCGCCGTAGTGGCAAACGAGCAGAGGCAGTCGAGACGTGCAATAACGGTGGCACTCTTCTGGAGCGAAGCGAGCGAGCTGCCCAAGTAGTCGAGCAACTCCTCCCACAGGCGCAACTCAATGGCCAAGATGCGCTCCTCGGCACCCAGTACCTTCTCCTCATACTCCTTCAGCTCGGCCGTAATGTAACGCTCGGCATTGGCCAGTGTCTGCTTCCTTATCCACTCGGCAGGCACCTTGTCTTTGTGGGTGTTGCGCACCTCTATGTAGTAGCCAAATACGTTGTTGTAACTAACTCGCAGCGAGGGGATACCTGTGCGCTGACTTTCGAGCTGCTGTATTTCGTTTATGCGGTCTTTGCCGTGTAGGGCTATGTTACGCAGGTCGTCGAGTTCAAGGTCTACGCCTGTGGCTATGATTCCGCCCTTTTGTATCTGGTTGTTCTGTGGGTCGGGGAATATCCAACGGCCAATCCTCTCCCTCTGCTCCTCGAGCGAATCGAGTGCCTCGGCCACCATCACAAGTGGGGCATAGTCGGCTTGGGTGAGCAGCAACTTCACCTGCTCGATGGCCTGCAACGAGTGGCGCAGGGCCAAGACCTCACGCGGAGTGATGCGACGTGTGGCTATGCGGCCCGCAATGCGCTCGAGGTCGCTCATCTGGGCCAGTGTGTCGGTAACGGCTTCGTGTAGGGTGGGGTCGGCCAAGAGCTGCCCAACAATGTCGAGTCGGTTGTTCAGCTTGACAGTATCCTTAATAGGCATCGTTACCCAGTGGCGCAGTAGCCTTGCGCCCATAGGGGTACGGGTGCGGTCTATGGCTTCGACAAAGCCCTGACCTGTAGGACTATTTGAGCCCAGCAACTCGAGGTTGCGGATTGTAAAGCGGTCTATCCACACATAGCGGTCGGGGTCGATGCGCTGGATTGAGTGCAGATGGGCAATATCCTTGTGCTCGGTGTAGTCGAGGTAGTAGAGAATGGCTCCTGCGGCTGTGATGCCTGCACCAAGTCGCTCTATGCCAAAGCCTTTGAGCGAGCTGACGCCAAACTGCTTGCAGAGCTTGGTGCGGTTAATCTCTTCGTTGAAAACCCAGTTGTCGATGCGGTACGAGTAGTGCTGACCGCTGATGGCCTGTGCAAACCTCTCCTCGCAGCCACGCTGGTAGATAATTTCCTTGGGGCCGAACGAGGCAATCAGCTTGTCGGTGTAGCTGTCGTTACCCTCGGCCACAAAGAACTCGCCCGTCGATAGGTCCAGAAAAGCTATGCCGTTGGTCTTTTCGCCAAAGTGTATGGCTGCCAGAAAGATGTTCTCGCGTGCCGAGAGCACATTTTCGTTCATCACCACACCAGGTGTAACCAACTCAACCACACCACGTTTTACAAGTCCCTTGACACTCTTGGGGTCCTCCAGCTGTTCGCACACTGCCACCCTGCGACCTGCCCTGACCAGCTTGGGCAGATAGGTGTTTACGGCGTGGAATGGGAAGCCCGCCATCTCGATATAGTTGCCTGGGCCGTTACCCTTGCGAGTGAGGGCAATGCCTAATATTTGGGCTGCCTCGATGGCGTCGGCGCCGTAGGTCTCGTAGAAGTCGCCCACGCGGAAGAGCAGTATGGCATCGGGGTGGGTAGCCTTGATGCCGAAGTACTGGCCCATCAGTGGGGTCTCTTTGGTCTTTTCTGCTTTTTGTTTAGCCACTGGTCTTGACAGATATACTTTGAGGGTGTGTGTATGGTTGGTTTGGGTAGTGTTGCGGTCTTGTTTTGGCCCAAATTGGGGCTATGCAACCCTACAACCCACAAAGATATGGTTTTTGTTGGGATTTTCAATCCCCGAGCGAGGTTTTTGGGGCGAATAATTTGCAGAAAAAAGTTGCGGAAAATTTTGTGGGCCTATGAAAAATGCTTACTTTTGTGGGCAAATAGTAAGGGAATATGTCAGCACTGAGAGATATTTGTTTGCAAGTTTGCGCCGCTGTGGATGCGAGGAATGTCCAGCCCAGCCCCACTTGTTTGCTCTCGTTTGCTGTCGTTTTTATGAGGTAACTGCCGCCAGTGGCAAGTTACCTCTTTTTTTATGCACTAACACCAAACCCGTAGTATATGAATTGTCAATCAGAACAGAACATCGTTATATGTGGTGCCAAAGTGTGGACTCCCGAGGGGTTCAGAGTTGCTGACGTAGAGATTTCGGGAGGCAAGGTGGCCCGTATCGAAGAGCATATCACCCCTGCCGAGGGGGCTATGGTAGTAGATGCAATGGGGCGCCAATTGTTGCCTGGTATGGTCGATATGCACGTTCACCTGCGCGAGCCTGGGTATGGGTATAAAGAGACTATTGCCTCGGGTACTGCTGCGGCTGCAAGGGGTGGCTTTACTACGGTATGCCCAATGCCCAACCTCAATCCTGCACCCGACAGCCCCGAGCACCTGGCCGAGCAGTTGGCCATCATCGAGCGCGATGCTGTGGTGGAGGTGCTACCCTATGCTACGATTACTACGGCTCGCAAGGGCAACGAGTGTGTCGATTACGAGGCTCTGGCCGACAAGGTTGCTGGCTTTTCAGACGATGGTACGGGTGTACAATCGGAGGAGGTTATGGCCCAGGCTATGGAGCGCATAGCCCCTACGGGTAAGCTGCTGGCTGCTCACTGCGAGGTCGAGAGCCTGCTGAATGGCGGTTATATTCACGATGGCCAGTGGTGCAGGGCCAACGGCCACCGAGGTATCTCGTCAGAGAGCGAGTGGGCCGAGGTGGAGAGAGATGTCCGACTGGCCGAACAGACAGGTTGCAGACTGCACATTTGCCACATATCTACGGCCAAGAGTGTAGAGATTGTGCGCCAAGCAAAGGCCAGGGGAGTGAGGGTGACGTGCGAAACTGCGCCCCACTACTTGGCTCTGTGCGATGAAGATATGCGCGAGGAGGGGCGCTTCAAGATGAACCCTCCGTTGCGCTCACGCAGTGATATGGAGGCCCTGCGCAGGGGTGTTGCAGATGGTACTATCGACGTTATTGCCACCGACCACGCACCTCACTCGGCCGAGGAGAAGGCCAAGGGGCTTGAGAAGAGCGCAATGGGCGTTGTGGGTATCGAGACGTCGCTGGCTGCGATATATACCTTTATGGTCGAGGGCGGATTTATTGGGCTCGAACGACTGGTGGAGATTATGGCCACCAAGCCTCGCCAGTTGCTCGGCATCGAGGGCGGACTGACGGTTGGCCAGAGGGCCGATGCGGTGCTGGTAGACCTCAATAAGGAGTTTTATGTCGATACACGAAAATTCCTCTCTATGGGCCGTAGCACTCCCTTTGAGGGTATGAACTTGCGCGGAGTGGTGTGGCTCACCATTGCAGGTGGCAAGGTGGTCTACAAGAGGTAAATGACAAAAAAGATAAGAAGAAAAATCATCATATTAGGTTATATAAGATTTAGGAAATGAAGAACTACACGAAGAAACTTGTGCTTGAGGATGGCCACGAACTCTTTGGCTACGGCTTTGGTGCCGACGTAGAGAGGGTGTGCGAGATTGTCTTCAACACCTCGGTTGTGGGCTATCAGGAGATTCTCTCCGACCCCTCGTACACCGACCAGATGGTTGTGATGACCTACCCACTGATTGGCAACTATGGCATCACCGACGAGGACTACGAAACCAAATTCCCCTCGATTGGTGCTATGGTGGTGCGCGAGAACAACAACCTGCCCAGCAACTTCCGCTATACCAAGACCTTTGGCGAGGTGCTCGAAGAGAATGGCATACCCGCCATTAGCGGCCTCGATACCCGAATGATTACCCGTATTCTTCGTAAGAGTGGCTCGCAGAGGGCAATCATTACCTCGGTCGACACGACCAAAGAGGAGGCACTGGCCAAGATTGCTGCCACACCCATCGCCACCGACCTGGTGAGCAGGGTTAGCTGCCGCAAGAGGTGGTTCTCGCGTACTCCTAACCATAAGTATGACATTGTGGCTATCGACTGCGGCCTGAAGTATAATATCATTCGCAGCCTTAACGCTTGTGGCTGCAACGTAACGGTAGTACCCTATACCACTTCTGCCGAGGAGATACTGTCGTTCAACCCCGACGGCGTGTTGGTATCCAACGGCCCTGGAGCTCCCACCGATGTGCCCGAGGTTGTGGCCACTATCGAGGCTCTGAAAGGACGTGTTCCAATGATGGGCATAGGCTTGGGCCACCAACTGATTGCCCTGGCTTATGGCGCCGAGTGTAGCCGTATGACCCCAGGCCATAGGGGAGGACACCCTGTGAAGGTGCTCGAGAGTGGCAAGATACTGATGACGGCCCAGAATCACAGTTTTGTGGTCGACTGCCAGTCGTTGGCCAAGACCGAGCTGACTCTTACCCACGTCAGCCTGCTCGACGGCAGTGTAGAAGGCTTTGAGCACAAGGGCGACAAAGTGCTGTCGGTGGAGTTCCACCCCGAGAGTGCCCCAGGCCCACAAGATGCAGGACAGTTGTTTGACCAGTTTATTGAGATGATTAAGAAGTAGGGGCTATAAACACCCATCAACGCAGAAAAAGAAGAAGTAAAAGTTATGCCAAAACGTACAGATATAAAGAAGGTTATGGTTATCGGCTCGGGCCCCATTGTAGTGGGCCAGGCAGCCGAGTTTGACTACGCAGGCACCCAGGCCTGTATTGCTCTGAAAGAGGAGGGCTTTGAGGTGGTGCTCGTAAACTCCAACCCTGCAACTATTATGACCGACACCAATATTGCCGACAAGGTCTATATGGAGCCCCTGACACTCGAATATGTTGCCAAGATTGTGCGCTACGAGAGGCCCGATGCAATTGTGCCAGGCCTGGGTGGTCAGACGGGCCTTAACTTGGCAGTTCAGTTGGCCAAGAAGGGTGTGTTGGAGGAGTGTGGCGTAGAGATTCTGGGCACCTCGTTCGAGAGCATCGAGATGGCCGAGGATAGGGAGCTCTTCAAGGAGCTCTGTGAGCGCATTGGCGAGCCAGTGTTGCCCAGCGACGTTGCCAACACTATTGACGAGGCTGCCAAGATTGCCGCCCAGATTGGTTATCCCGTAATTCTGCGCCCCGCCTTTACGCTGGGTGGTACGGGTGGTGGCTTTGCCGACAACGAGCCACAACTGAGGGAGATGATGCGCACAGCGCTGGAGCTCTCGCCCGTACATCAGGTGCTGGTCGAGAAGAGCATCAAGGGCTACAAAGAGATTGAGTTCGAGGTGATGAGAGATGCCAACGACACCGCCATTGCCATTTGTAGTATGGAGAATGTGGATCCTGTGGGCGTGCATACGGGCGACTCGATTGTGGTGGCTCCTGCACAGACACTGACCAATAAGGAGTTCCAACTACTCAGAGATAGCGCCTTGAGGCTCATTAGGGCGCTGAAGATTGAGGGCGGTTGCAATGTGCAGTTTGCTCTCGACCCCCACTCGTTCAAGTACTACCTGATTGAGGTCAACCCCAGGGTGTCGCGCTCGTCGGCTCTGGCCAGCAAGGCAAGTGGTTTCCCCATTGCCAGGGTGAGTGCCAAGATTGCCGTAGGCCTGCACCTCGACGAGATAAAGATTGGTGTAAACCCTGCATCGTTCGAGCCCTCGATTGATTATGTGGTAACCAAGGTGGCTCGCTTCCCATTCGACAAGTTTGCCGATGCGTCGAACGAGCTGGGTACCCAGATGAAGGCTACGGGCGAGGTTATGAGCATTGGCCGCACAATGGAGGAGAGCCTGCTGAAGGCTATCCGCTCGCTCGAGACGGGTGTGTGCCACATCTACCACAAGAAGTTCGACTCGATGGAGGTGGCCGAGATGCTCGACTACATCCAGCGCGGTACCGACGACCGTATCTATGCCATTGCCGAGCTGATGCGTAGGGGAGTGGATGCAGGTATTATCTACAACCGCACCAAGATTGATATGTTCTTCCTCGAGAAGATTAAGCATATAGTTGAGTTTGAGCCAGTGGTTAAGGGAGCACCGAAGAGTATTGAGGTGCTGGCCGATGCCAAACGATTGGGCTTTGGCGACAAGTTTATAGGCCAGTTGTGGGGCATCAGCGAGGCCGATGTGTTCCACCTGCGTAAGGCAAACGGCATTATGCCTGTGTATAAGATGATTGATTCGTGCGCAGGCGAGTTCGAGGCCGATGTGCCCTACTTCTACTCGACCTACGAGTGCGAGAACGAGTCGGCGAGGAGCGATAGGAAGAAGATTGTGGTGCTCGGCTCGGGCCCCATTCGTATTGGTCAGGGCGTAGAGTTCGACTACTCGACCGTTCACGCCATCTGGTCTATCCGCAAGGCGGGCTATGAGGCTATTATTATCAACAACAACCCCGAGACCGTATCGACCGACTATACAACGAGCGACAAACTCTACTTCGAGCCCCTGACCGTAGAGGATGTTATGAACGTGCTGGAGCTCGAGCAGCCTATGGGTGTTATTGTATCGCTGGGTGGCCAGACCGCCATCAACCTGGCCGAGCCACTGGCAGCACTTGGCGCACCTATTATCGGTACAGGCATAGAGGCTATTCGCAATGCCGAGGATAGGGGTTGCTTTGAGGCCA
This sequence comes from Tidjanibacter sp., assembly GCA_045543795.1. Lineage (GTDB taxonomy): Bacteria > Bacteroidota > Bacteroidia > Bacteroidales > Rikenellaceae > Tidjanibacter. Next base: position 137,341 of record JAZPXV010000022.1, on the reverse strand, counting down.
TTATGACCCGACTGGGTATTCCACAGCCTATGGCCGAGGCTGTTACTGATATCGAGGCAGGTGTCAGGGCCGCCAACCGCATCGGTTACCCCGTATTGGTGCGCCCCAGCTATGTGCTGGGCGGTAGGGCTATGCAGATTGTGTCTGACGAGGACTCTTTGAGGCGCTATCTGCAAACCGCCGTAGAGGTCAATGTCGACCAACCAGTGTTGGTTGATAAATATATTATGGGTAAGGAGTTGGAGGTCGATGCAGTGTGCGACGGAGTAGACGTGTTTGTGCCAGGTATTATGGAGCACGTCGAGCACACTGGTATCCACTCGGGCGATAGCATTAGCGTCTACCCAACATTCAGCGTGAGCCAGAAGGTTAAAGATACCATTCTTGAGTATACCGTCAAACTGGGTGTAGAGATTGGCATCGTGGGCCTCTATAATATTCAGTTTATTGTCGATGAGAAGGAGGATGTATATGTGATTGAGGTCAATCCTCGCTCGTCGCGCACAGTGCCTTTCTTGTCGAAGTCTACTGGCGTTCAGCTGGCCGATATTGCTACGCAGGTTATGCTGGGTAGGTCACTCAAAGAGCAGGGTATCAATGTACTGTACCCAACCGAGAAGAAACGCTGGTTTGTCAAGACCCCTGCATTCTCGTTTGCCAAACTGAGGGGTATGGACTCCTATCTGTCGCCCGAGATGAAGTCGACGGGCGAGGCTATCGGCTACGACAAGTCGCTCAATAGGGCACTCTACAAGTCACTGCAGGCATCGGGTATGACTGTGGCCAACTATGGTACCATCTTCGTAACCCTGGCTGGCAACGACAAGGAGAAGGCACTGCCACTGATACGTCGCTTCTACAATCTGGGCTTCAATATTGAGGCTACACGTGGTACGGCCGACTATCTGCGCAACAATGGTATCCGTACCCGTATGCGCAAGAAGTTGAGCGAGGGTAGTACCGAGATTATCGACTCGCTGCGCCAGGGCCACGTCAACTATGTAATCAACACAATGTCGCTCAGCAAACAGAGCACCCATCGCGACGGCTACCAAATCCGTAGGGCTGCTGTGGAGAATAATATCACCATCTTCACCTCGCTCGAAACGGTAGAGGTGCTGCTCAATGTGCTCGAAGAGATTACGATGAATGTGTCGACCATCGACGCAGAGGTTTAGTCACCATTATAACTGAAGAAACACCTTACACTGCTGCAAGATGTATAAGAAGAATATATATAAGGTACGCTCAAATAGGGCGCTGTCGGCCAAGACGTGGCTGATGGTGCTCGAGGGCGACACCCAATACCTCACAGCCCCAGGGCAGTTTGTGAATGTGGCCATTGAGGGTAAGTTTTTGCGTAGGCCCATATCGGTATGCGACTACGACGAGCAGACCATCACACTGCTCTATGACGTGGTGGGCGAGGGCACAAGGTATATGAGCAGCCTGGGCGAGGGTGCCGAGTTGGACCTGCTGACGGGCCTGGGAAATGGATTCAACACCGAGGTGGAGTGCCAGAGGCCACTGCTGTTGGGCGGAGGCGTGGGCATTGCCCCTATGCTCAACCTGGCCAAAGTGTTGGCAGGGCAGGGCAAAAGGCCTGTGGTTATTGCTGGATGCAATACGGCTGCCGATGCTGTTGTGGCCGAGCTGTTTGAGCAGAGTGGGGCCGAGGTGTATGTGGCTACCGTAGACGGCTCGGTGGGCACCCGAGGCTTTGTTACCGACGTCATAAGGGAGCAGGGCATCGAGGGCGACTACTTCTACGCCTGTGGTCCACTGCCTATGCTCAAGGCGCTGACGGGTGCTATGACCATTGATGGCGAGTTGAGCCTCGATGAGCGTATGGCTTGTGGCTTTGGGGTGTGTATGTGTTGCAGCGTAGAGACCAAGAGCGGTGCCAAGCGCATCTGCAAAGAGGGACCAGTATTTAAGAAGGAGGAACTGATATGGAAGTAGCCAGTAACAAGAGTGTAGATTTGTCGGTCGAGTTGAGCGGTGTTAGGCTCGACAACCCCGTAGTGCCCGCCAGCGGATGCTTTGGCTACGGCTATGGTATGAGCGAGTTTTACGACATCAACATACTGGGCTCCATATCGTTCAAGGGCACCACGCGCGAGGCTCGCTATGGTAACCCACTGCCCAGGGTGGCCGAGTGCTCGGCAGGAATGATTAACGCTGTGGGACTGCAAAATCCTGGCATTGATGCGGTTATTGCCGAGGAGTTGCCCAAGATGAGGGCCGCCTTCCGCAAACCGATTATTGCCAACATTAGTGGATTTTCGATTGACGAGTATGTTGAGTGCTGCCGCAAGATTGATGCCGAGGAGCAGGTGGCTATTATAGAGCTCAACGTGAGCTGCCCCAATGTGCACGGCGGAGGTATGAGCTTTGGCACCTCGGCCGAGTCGGTTGCCGAGGTCGTTAGGGAGGTTAAAAAGGTGGTTACCAAACCTCTGTATGTTAAACTTACGCCCAATGTTACCGACATCGTGGCCATTGCCAAGGCTGCCGAGGAGGCTGGTGCCGACGGTATTTGTCTGATAAATACGATGTTGGGTATGAGGATTAACACTCGCACCCGCAAACCTGTGATTGCCAACACTATGGGTGGTTTTTCGGGTGCTGCGGTATTCCCAGTGGCTGTGAGGATGGTCTACCAGGTGGCCAAGGCTTGCAACATACCCGTTATAGGTTGCGGTGGCGTGGAAACAGCCTCGGATGTGATAGAGATGATGATGGCCGGTGCAACTGCCGTAGAGGTGGGTGCCGCCAACCTGCGCAACCCCTATGCCTGCAAAGAGATTATAGAGGCCCTGCCAGCCGAGATGAGTAGACTGGGCATCGAGCGATTGAGCGATATAATCGGAATTGTAAACAAATAAAACAAAGATATAGAGTAAATTATGAACGTAAACGCCAAAGATGTAATTATTGCTTGCGACTTTGCCTCGGCAGAGCAGACACTCGCTTTCTTGGATAAATTTGAGGGCGAGAGCCGCAAACCTTTCCTGAAAATAGGTATGGAGCTTTACTATGCCGCAGGTAACGAGATTGTTAGGGAGATTAAACGCAGGGGACACAAGATTTTCCTCGACCTGAAGCTGCACGACATTCCCAACACTGTACGCAAGGCTATGAAGGTGCTATCGGCACTTGACGTGGATATGGTAAACGTACACGCAAGTGGCACTATTGAGATGATGAGGGCGGCCAAAGAGGGCCTTACTCGCGAGGATGGCACAAGGCCACTGCTGATTGCCGTAACCCAGCTCACCTCGACCAGCCAAGAGGCTATGCAGAGCCAGTTGCTCATTGGCGCAACCATTAACGATACCATTGCCAAGTATGCCCAGAATACCAAAGAGGCAGGCCTGGATGGCGTAGTCTGCTCGCCACTGGAGGCTGCACTGGTCAAAGAGGCTTGCGGTCAGGAGTTTATGACCATTACTCCAGGCATTCGCTTTGCCGATTCGTCGACCGACGACCAGGTGCGCATCACTACCCCCGAGAAGGCTCGCGCCATTGGCTCGGACTACATTGTAGTGGGTAGGCCCATCACTGCTGCCGACGACCCTGTGGCTGCATATCGTCGCTGTGTGGCAGAGTTCCTGAACGAGTAGTAAATAATTGTGAAATAAGTAAATATATATAGATAGCTATGACAACCGAGAAGATTATTGCATCGCAACTGCTGAGCATCAAAGCCGTATTTTTGAGCCCCAACAAGCCATTCACTTGGGCAAGTGGCATAAAGAGCCCAATCTATTGCGACAACCGACTGATTCTGACCGCCCCTGCTGCACGCAAGGTGGTAGAGAACGCCATTGCCCAGAGCGTCAAAGAGCACTTCCCCGAGGCAGAGGTGCTGATGGGTACCAGTACCGCAGGTATTGCCCACGCTGCCATTGCTGCCGACATACTGGATATGCCTATGGGCTATGTTCGCGGTAGCGCCAAAGACCATGGCAGGGGTAACCGCATTGAGGGCCGCCTGGAAGAGGGTGCCAAAGTGGTGGTTATCGAGGACCTGATTTCGACTGGTGGTAGCTGCATCGAGGTTGTGGAGGCTCTGCGCGAGGCAGGTGCCGAGGTGCTGGGTGTTGTGAGCATCTTTACCTATGGAATGAAGAAGGGCATAGAGCGCCTGGCTGCCGCAGGTGTGGTGAACTACTCGCTCTCGAACTTCGATACCCTCGTAGAGGTGGCTGTCGAGCAGGGCTATATCGCCCCTGCTGACCAGGCAAAGCTGAAACAGTTTATGGCCAATCCAAGCGACGAGAGCTGGATGAACGGATAGTTTAGCTGCGACCAATTAAATCGTTAATAATTAAAACAATATAAACAAACTACTACATACACTATGAGACACTTGATTGACCCCACCGACCTGTCGATGCAGGAGCTTGATGAGATTATAAATCTGGCGCTCGATATTATCGACAACCGCGAGAAATATGCCGATGCTTGCAAGGGTAAAAAACTTGCCACACTATTCTATGAGCCCAGTACCCGTACAAGGCTCAGTTTTACGGCCGCAATGATGGAGCTTGGCGGCAATGTGTTGGGCTTCTCGGATGCCAAGAACTCGTCGGTGAGCAAGGGCGAGACTTGTGCCGACACCTCGAAGGTTATCAGCTGCTTTGCCGACATTATTGCAATGCGCCACTTCGAGGAGGGTGCCGCTCTGGTAGCAGCTATGAACGCCACAGTGCCCGTAATCAACGCTGGCGACGGTAGCCACAGTCACCCAACCCAGACTCTGACCGACCTGCTCACTATCAAGCGCGAGATTGGTAGGTTCGACAATATTACCATAGGCTTCTGTGGCGATTTGCGCTTTGGCCGTACCGTTCACTCGCTCATCAAGGCTATGTCGCGCTACAAAGGTGTGAAGGTGGTACTGATTGCCCCCGACCAGTTGCGCCTGCCCAGCTATATGAAACACGAGGTGTGCGAGATGAACAATATCCCCTATGTAGAGGTGTCGTCGATGGAGGAGGTTATGGATCAGTTGGATGTGCTCTATATGACTCGAGTACAGAAGGAGCGCTTCCTCGATGAGGACGAGTTTGATAGGCTCAAAGATAGCTTCATTCTGGACCCTGCGAAGCTCAAAAATGCACGCCCCGAGATGCGTATTTTGCACCCCCTGCCCAGGGTGAACGAGATTACCGTCGAGGTGGATGCCGACCCCAGGGCTGCCTACTTCCGCCAGGTCGAGAATGGCAAGTTTGTGCGTATGGCACTTATCCTCAAGTTGCTCGAGTGGGCTAAAGACGACAGCAAGACCGTAGATCTTGTGCCCAAAGATGTAATCCGCAACGAGTACGTTTGCCACAACAAGAGGTGTATCTCTAATATGGAGAACGTAGACTCGCTCTTCCGTCCTGCAACCGACAAGCCTGGCAAGTTCCGCTGTGTATACTGCGAGTCGAAGGCAAAATAGGGCGTGGAGAACCATTTTGTTAATAAAATATTGAAAACTTAGTTTTGCACTAAAGGGAAAAAAGAGTACTTTTGTGGCTCAGGATATTGATAACCGAAAGGATACCCCAAAATGATGAGGCAACCCCGAAACATATCCGCCGTAAGGTTTAGGCGTAGGATGGTAATGAAGAGCACGCATAAGTGTGCTTGTCAAAGACTCTGGGGGCATAGTGTGGCCCTTGCAGGGGGTAAAATGCGCCAACCAATTTGTACCAATCAGCCCAAAGTGCGAACATAAGAATAGTTGTGGCCGCCAAGCTAATGTCTTGGCGGCCACTGCTTTTTATTATAGAACAATAATTTAACCACAAACATAAGGGAGAAACAAAACAAATCAAAGATATGAAAGTAGGCGTTGTAATGGGCTCGACAAGCGACTGGGGCGTTATGTCGGGTGCTACTGCTATTTTAGAGCAGTTTGGTATTGAATACGAGAAAAAGGTGCTCAGCGCACACCGCACTCCTGCACAGCTGGAGGAGTGGGCAAGTGGCGCAAGAGAGCGTGGCGTGGCAGCCATTATTGCAGGTGCAGGTGGCGCAGCCCACTTGGCTGGCGTAGTGGCAGCATTTACCACTCTGCCAGTGATTGGTGTGCCTATCAAGTCGAGGTCGCTCGAGGGATTGGACTCGCTGTTGTCGATGGTGCAGATGCCCTCGGGTATTCCTGTTGCAACGGTGGGCATTGATGGTGCCAAGAATGCCGCTCTGTTGGCTGTGGCTATGCTGTCGATTACCGACGCGCAGATGAAGGCCAAGCTCGATGAGTTCCGCGCCGAGCAGGCCAGAAAGGTGTTGGAGGCAGAGATTTAAGGTGCCCAAGAATTAAGGACAATCAAACTGAATAACCCACAAAAAGAGATAGATGAATACGCATCGTATTTTTGTAGAGAAAAGAGAGCCCTATAGGGTAGAGGCCGAGAGTTTGCGTCGAGAGCTGAATGCCAACCTGGGCCTTGAGATAGGCTCGTTGCGACTGGTGTGCGTCTACGACCTGTTTGGCTTCAGCGACGAACTGGTCGAGCAGTGCAGCTACCGAGTGTTTGGCGAGCGAGCAACCGACAATGTGAGCCAACAGATAGATATGGGCGGTATGCCCCACTTGGCTGTTGAGTGCCTGCCAGGTCAGTTTGACCAGATGGCAGCTTCGGCAGTAGACTGTGTGAAGCTCATCTGCCCAAGTGCCGAGGTGGAGATTCGTAGCGCCAAGCTGATGATATTCGACCAGAGCGTTGGCCAGGCCGAGATGGCCAAGATTGCCCACTACTGCATCAACGCTGTGGAGTCGAGGGAGAAAAATCTCGACGTACTGGCCCCTTCGGAGAGGGCTTCGGCCAAGCCTGTGGAGGTGCTGAAGGGCTTTTGCGAGATTACTGCGGCCGAGGCTGCCGACTACTGCAAGGCAAAGGGGCTGGCGATGAATGGCGACGACCTGATGGAGGTTGTGCGCTACTTTAAGGCCGAGGGTAGGGAGCCCAACGAGACCGAGTTGAGAATCCTGGACACCTACTGGAGCGACCACTGCCGCCACACGACCTTCACGAGCGAGATTACCGACATTGAGGTAGATGACTCGTTGGCTGCCGACGATATTAGGGATGCGGTGCAGCTATGGAAAAATATCCGCAAAAAGTTGGGTAGGGAGCACAAGAGCCTCTGCCTGATGGACTTGGCTACTATTGGCGCAAGGTATCTGAAGAAACAGGGCCTGCTCGATGACTTGGAGCAGAGCGAAGAGAATAATGCGTGCAGCATATATGTTAACGTAGACGTTGACGGCAAGAACGAGTGCTGGCTGTTGCAGTTCAAGAACGAAACCCATAATCACCCCACCGAGATTGAGCCCTTTGGTGGCGCCTCTACTTGTTTGGGCGGTGCCATTAGGGACCCACTGAGTGGCCGTAGCTACGTTTACCAGGCCATGAGGGTTACTGGCGCTGGCAACATCTACCAGCCCGTGGGCGAAACGATGGAGGGGAAGCTGCCCCAGAGGATTATATCGCTCAAGGCGGCTGCAGGCTACTCGTCGTATGGCAACCAGATTGGTCTGGCAACCACCCACGTTAGGGAGATTTACCACCCCGACTATGTAGCCAAGCGATTGGAGGTTGGCGCAGTTGTGGGCGCAGTGAAGGCAGCCGATGTTAGGCGCGAGAGGCCTGTGGCTGGCGACGTGATACTGATGTTTGGCGGTCGCACTGGCAGGGACGGCATTGGCGGTGCTACGGGCTCGTCGAAAGAGCACACCACCTCGTCGCTCGAAGAGTGCGGCAGTGAGGTGCAGAAGGGTAACGCCCCCGAGGAGAGGAAGATTGCACGCCTGTTCCGTAGGCCCGAGGTTACAAGGCTTATCAAGAAGTCGAACGACTTTGGCGCAGGCGGTGTGAGTGTGGCTATTGGCGAGTTGACCGATGGTCTGAACATCTACCTCGACAGGGTGCCAACCAAATATAGCGGTCTGAACACTACCGAACTGGCCATTAGCGAGTCGCAGGAGCGTATGTCGGTGGTGGTAGAGGCCAAAGATAAAGAGGAGTTTATGCGCTACTGCCACGAGGAGAACTTGGAGGTTAACCACGTTGCCGATGTGACCGATAGCGGCAGAATGACAATGTACTATGGTGGCGAAGTGGTGGCCGACCTGAGCAGAGAGTTTATCGACTCGGCAGGTGCTAAACACTATACCGAGGCCACTATTGGTACTATTGAGGATAAGAATCCTTTTGTACGCGAGGTAGAGGGCGAGGGCATTGAGGCCAAGATGAAGTCGATACTGGCCGATGCAAACGTGACCTCGCAGAAGGGCTTGATAGAGATGTTCGACTCGAGCATTGGTGCATCGACGGTGCTGATGCCCTTTGGTGGCAAAACCCAGAGGACCGAGGCACAGGTGTCGGTACAGAAACTGCCCGTAGGCAACCACCACACCAATACGGCAAGTATGATGAGCTACGGCTTCAACCCCTATCTGAGCAGTTGGAGCCCCTATCACGGTGCTGCTTATGCAGTGGTGGATGCAGTAGCCAAGGCTGTCGCTGCAGGTGCCGAGTTTGACAAGATGAGGTTCTCGTATCAGGAGTACTTCGAGAAGATGACCTCGCGCAAGGCGTGGGGCAAACCCCTGGCGGCTCTGCTGGGTGCGCTGCGTATGCAGGTGGCACTGGGGCTGCCCTCGATTGGTGGCAAGGACTCGATGAGCGGTACCTTTGCCAACATAAGCGTTCCACCAACGCTGATTGCCTTTGGTGTCGCGGCGGTGGATAGCAGGGTGGTGATTAGCCCCGAGTTTAAGAGGGCGGGTAGCTACATCTACCTGGTGCGCCACACTCCACTGGCCAACTATATGCCCGACACCGAGCTGTTGAGAGATAACTTTGAGTACATAAGGCACAAGATATTCAGCGGTGCAATCACCTCGGCCTATGCAGTGGGCTTTGGTGGTGTGGCCGAGGCGCTGGCCAAGATGACCTTTGGCAACAATGTGGGTGCGAAGGTAGAGGTTGACGAGGCCGACCTGTTTAATTATAACTACGGCTCGATTGTGATTGAGAGCAGTAGGGTGTTGGACTATCCCCACTTTGAGCTGCTGGGCCACACCTGCGAGTGCGAGTCGCTCTGCATCAATGGTGTAGAGATGGCTATCGAGGAGCTCTATGAGGCTAATAGACAGAGGTTTACGGCCGTTTATCCCGACCGTAGCGGTGTGGAGGGCAAGGTGGAGAACGCCACCTCGGGCCCCAACAAGAGCAAGTGGCAGGGCGAAAGGGTAGAGCACCCAGTGGTTTACCTGCCCGTATTCCCTGGCACCAACTGCGACTACGATATGGCAAGGGCCTTTGAGAAGGAGGGTGCGCAGATTACCACCTCGGTATTCTGCAACCTTACGGCCGAGGATGTCGAGAGGTCTACGGCCAAGATGGCCCAGATGATTGACGAGTGCCACATATTGGCCATTAGTGGTGGCTTCTCGCTGGGCGATGAGCCCGACGGTAGCGGCAAGTTTATAGCCAGCGTGTTGCAAAACGAGCAGGTGAAGGCTGCTGTGGAGCGTCTGCAGGCCAGGGGTGGTCTAATTCTGGGTATCTGCAACGGCTTCCAGGCGCTGGTTAAGTCGGGACTGCTGCCATTTGGCAAGATTGGCGCCCTGACGCCCGAGTCGCCCACGCTGTTCCACAACGATATCAACCGCCACATCTCGCAGATTGTGTCGACCAGAGTGGGCTCGGTAGCTTCGCCCTGGTTGGAGGGCTTCGAGTTGGGCGAGTTGCACTCGGTGGCAGCTTCGCACGGCGAGGGTAAGTTTGTGGCAAGTGCCGAGCTGGCGGCTCAATTGAGGGCCAATGGCCAGATTGCGTTCCAGTATGCCGATGCCGAGGGCAACGCCACGATGACCTCGCCCGCCAACCCCAACGGCTCGACCGAGGCTATTGAGGGTATCTGCTCGCCCGACGGAAGGATTTTGGGCAAGATGGGCCACTCGGAGCGCTATGCCGAGGGACTGATGAAGAACATCAGCGGCAACAAGGACCAAAACCTCTTCCGCAATGCGGTGAACTACTTTAGAAATAGATAGAAACAAATATACAAATCAATTAAAAATCAGGTTACTACAATGAAACAATTGGAGATGCTCTATGAGGGCAAGGCAAAACAGGTTTACGCAACTGACGAGGCAGACAAAGTTATTATCCACTACAAGGATGCAGCAACTGCCTTCAACAATATCAAAAAGGCTACTATTGCCAACAAGGGTGTGCTGAATAACGAGATTTCGACCATTATCTTCCACAAACTCAAAGAGGCAGGTATTCCTACCCACTACATCGAGACTCTGAACGAGCGCGACCAGGTTTGTCTGAAGGTGTCGATTGTACCTCTGGAGGTTATTGTGCGCAACGTGATTGCAGGCTCGATGGCCAAACGCCTCGGCATCGAGGAGGGTACCCAGGCCCCCAACACCATCTTTGAGATTTGCTACAAGGATGACGCACTTGGCGATCCACTGATTAACGACCACCACGCTGTGGCTCTGGGCGCTGCTACCTACGAGGAGTTGGCCGAGATTTACGACCTAACGGCTCGTATCAACAAGGTGCTGATCGATATGTTTGCACAGGTTAATATCCGTCTGGTAGACTTCAAGATTGAGTTTGGTAAGACTGCCGATGGCAAGATTGTGCTGGCCGACGAGATTAGCCCCGACACTTGCCGTCTGTGGGACGCTTCGACCAACGAGAAGCTCGACAAAGACCGCTTCCGCAGGGATATGGGCAAGGTGATTGAGGCCTATGAGGAGATTAACTCGCGCCTTAACAGCATCAAATAACGATACACCTATTATAATTTATAATAATTACTCTGATGGAGAACTGCTCTAAAATATGTAAGCTCCACAAATTGGGCGAAGAGTGTGGCGTATTTGGCATTTATGGCTCTGATGAGGCAGCCAACATTGCCTACTATGGCCTGCACGCCCTGCAACACCGAGGCCAAGAGGGTTGTGGTATAGTTAGCGCAAGCCAGCAAGGGGGACTGAGGTATGTCAAAGGCCCTGGACTGGTGAACAATGTAATTAACGAGGAGAACTTGGCAAGGCTCGACGGCAACATTGCTGTGGGCCAAGTGCTCTATACCACTGCTGGCGGTGGCGGAGTGGAGAACATTCAGCCCATCGTGTTTCGCCACGGTACGGGCGACTTTGCCATTTCGTACAACGGCAGCTTGGTAAATGCTGGCAGACTACGCAAGTATCTGGAGGACAAGGGAAGTTTGTTTTTGACCACCTCGGACTGCGAGATTATTGCCAACCTAATAAAGAAAGATGCCGCACAAGCCCATAGGGATAGGATTCACTCGATTGTGGATGCTCTGAATATGATGGAGGGCGCCTTTGCCTTCTTGATTATGACCGAGAATCGCATCTACGCTTGCCGCGACAAGTATGGACTGAAGCCCTTGTCGCTCGGCAGGTTGAAAGATGGTGCTTGGGTGGTGGCAAGCGAGACTTGCGCCTTTGAGGTTATTGGTGCCGACTTTGTGAGAGATGTCGAGCCTGGCGAGATTGTAACTATCGACCACCACGGTCTGAGGACCAACCACTTCTCGGCCTACAAGCACTACAAGATGTGCTCGATGGAGTATATCTATTTTGCTCGCCCCGATAGCGACATCGACGGTTGCAACGTACACGCCTTCAGGAAGGAGAGTGGCAAACTGCTCTACAAAGAGTCGCCCGTCGAGGCCGACATTGTAATCGGTGTGCCCGACTCGAGCCTCAGTGCGGCCATTGGCTATGCCGAGGCGAGTGGAATCCCCTACGAGATGGGCTTGGTAAAGAGCAAATATGTTGCTCGCACCTTCATTCAGCCCTCGCAGGCTATGAGAGAGAAGGGCGTGAGGATGAAACTGTCGGCCGTGAGGAGTATCGTAGGCGGCAAGAGGGTAGTGATGGTCGATGACTCGATTGTGAGGGGTACAACCTCAAAACGTATCGTCAGACTGCTCAAAGAGGCTGGTGCTACCGAGGTACACGTCAGGATTGGCTCGCCCGCAATGCACCACCCCTGCTACTATGGTGTGGACACCTCGACATACGAGGAGCTCATCTCGGCAAGGCTCAATGTCGAGCAGGTAAGGGAGTATATTGGAGCCGACTCGTTGGCATTCCTCTCGACCGAGTCGCTGATGAAGTCGGGTGGCAGGAGCGAGATGTGTATGGCTTGCTTCGACGGCAACTACCCAACAGACCTCTATCAGACCGACGAAGAGGAGTCGCTCTATAAGCGTTATCAGATAAAAGTTAAATAGGCCACCACAGAGGCCACAAAGAGAGATAAAAGATTAAATGGCAAAGAGTTATGAGGCTTCGGGTGTGAATCTCGAGGCAGGCTACGAGGTTGTAAGCCGAATCAAAAAACACGTTTCGTCGACCGTTCGCAGCGGCTCGATGGGCAATATTGGCTCGTTTGGCGGTATGTTCGACTTGGGCTCGCTGGGCTACAAACACCCCGTACTGGTAAGCGGTACCGATGGCGTGGGTACTAAACTGAAAATCGCCTTTGCGATGGACAAACACGACACCATAGGCATTGACGCTGTTGCTATGTGCGTAAACGACGTGCTGGCCCAGGGTGCCGAGCCACTCCTCTTCCTCGACTATGTGGCTGTGGGTAAGAACCACCCCGAGGTTGTCGAGGCCATTGTAGCAGGCGTTGCCGAGGGTTGCCGTCAGGCTGGTTGTGCACTGGTAGGTGGCGAGACGGCCGAGATGCCTGGTATGTATGGCGAGGGCGAGTATGACATCGCAGGCTTTACTGTGGGCGCAGTGGAGAAAGATAGGCTTATAGACTGCTCGAAGGTGGCAGTGGGCGACGTGTTGGTGGCTATCGCATCGAGCGGTGTTCACTCCAACGGTTTCAGCCTGGTACGCAAGGTGGTAAGCGACAATAACCTCGATTTTGGCCAAAAGTATGAGCTCACAGGCGAGCAGACTCTGGGCGAAATGCTGCTGACCCCCACCAAAATTTATATCAAACAGGTACACAAGGTGTTGGCCGAGGTAGATGTACACGGCATTGCCCACATTACTGGTGGCGGCTTTGACGAGAACATTCCCCGTATTCTGAAGGAAGGTCAGGGCGTAGAGGTCAAAGAGGGTAGCTGGGAGATACTGCCCGTATTCCGCCTGCTGGAGCAGTATGGTGGTATTCCTCACAGAGAGATGTTCAACATCTTCAATATGGGCGTGGGTATGGTACTGGCTGTCAGCGAGGCCGACGCGCAGAGGGTTGTTGAGATTCTGACCGAGTGTGGCGAGAGGGCAAGCGTTATTGGCCGCATTGTCGAAGGCGAGGGTGTTACCATTTTGTAATAAGACCGATTGATAATGAAAAAGTTAGCCATATTTGCGAGTGGCAATGGTAGCAACTTCGAGGCTCTGGCAGCTGCTTGTGCCGAGGGCAGAATTGATGCCGAAGTAGCCCTGTGTGTGTGCGACAAGGCGGGGGCCTATGTAATTGAGAGGGCTGCTAAGTATGGGGTAGAGGTGTTGGTTTTCAACCCCAAGGAGTACGGCTCGAAGGCCGAGTATGAGCGACTGGTGGCCGATAGGATGGATGCTCTGGGCATAGACCTGGTCTGTCTGGCAGGCTATATGCGCATTGTGGGCGACGAACTGCTGGGACGCTACGGGGGCAGGATTGTGAATATCCACCCATCGCTGCTGCCCGCATTTGTGGGTGCCCACGCCATACAAGACGCCTTTGACTATGGAGTGAAGGTCTTTGGTGTTACGATTCATTATGTAGACCAAACACTCGATGGCGGCAAGATTATCTCGCAAGTGGCTGTGCCCTATGAGGGTGGCGATGTAGAGGAGTTGGAGGCTATGATTCACAAGGCCGAACACCGACTCTATGTCGATACGGTAAATAAACTGATAAAATAAGTGAAGAAATACAAATAATTAGATATGAGAGCATTAGTTAGTGTTAGCGACAAGAGGGGAGTGGTAGAGTTTGCTACCGCTCTGAAAGAGTTGGGTTGGGAGATTATTGCCACGGGTGGTACGATGACCACCTTGAGGGCCGCAGGGTTGGAGATTACCAACATTAGCGACGTTACGGGCTTCCCCGAGATTTGCGAGGGGCGAGTTAAGACTCTGCACCCCAAAGTACACGGCGGTCTGTTGGCCCGTAGGGATAGTGTCGACCATATGGCACAGCTGGCCGAGAATGGCATCGAAACTATTGATATGGTGTGCGTGAACCTCTATCCCTTCGAGGCTACTATTGCCAAAGAGGGTGTTACGATGGAGGACGCTGTGGAGAATATCGACATTGGTGGCCCCTCGATGTTGCGCAGTGCTGCAAAGAACTTTGCCTCGGTGAGCGTGGTGTGCGACCCCAACGACTACGAGGCTGTGCTGGCCGAGATTAGGGCCGAGGGTAACACCAAGCCCGAAACAAGGCTCAAGCTGTCGGCAAAGGCTTATACTCACACTGCTCTCTATGACAGCCATATCGCTACCTATATGCGCAAGGCAGCAGGACTGGATGAGAAGTTGTTCCTCTCGTTCGATGCTGTTCAGACTCTGCGCTATGGCGAGAACCCCCACCAGCAGGCCAAGTTCTACCGCTCGAATAACGAGGTGGCCTACTCGGTAGCTTATGCCAAACAGCTGGGTGGCAAAGAGTTGTCGTACAACAATATTCAGGATGCCAATGCGGCACTGAGCATTGTTAGGGAGTTTGACGAGCCCTTCTGTGTGGGCCTCAAACATATGAATCCCTGTGGTGCGGCTGTGGGCAAAGACCTCAAAGAGGCTTGGGTGAAGGCTTACGAGGCCGACAAGGTGAGCATCTATGGCGGTATTGTGGCTATGAATAGGCCCCTGACTGCCGAGGTTGCTGCGCTGATGAAGCCCATCTTCTTGGAGATTGTTATGGCCCCCGCATTTGAGCCCGAGGCGCTGGAGGTACTAGCGTCGAAGAAGAATCTGCGACTACTGGAGGTGAAGATGAATGGCCAGAAAGAGCCTCAGCCCCAGTATGTTGGTGTGGCAGGTGGCCTGCTCGTTCAGGATGCTGATGTGAACTGCCTCGAGGTGGTGGCCGATATGTGCGTAACAGAGCGCAAGCCTTCGGCAGAGGAGTTGGTTGATATGAATTTCGGCTGGAGGGTTGTAAAACACGTTAAGTCTAACGCCATTGTGGTCGTTAAGGGCGGTGCTACGCTGGGCGTGGGTGCAGGCCAGATGAACCGCGTAGGCTCGGCCGAGATTGCTCTCAATCAGGCAAAGGCTGCAGGCGCTACCGAGGGATTGGTGCTCGCTTCGGACGGCTTCTTGCCCTTTGACGACACCGTAGAGTTGGCCTCGAAGTATGGCGTGGTAGCCATCGTTCAGCCTGGTGGTAGCATTAGGGACGAGGATGCAATCAAGAAGGCAAACGAGAAGGGTATCACAATGCTCTTTACGGGTATGCGCCACTTTAAGCATTAGAAAAAAAATAAAATATAAATATATGAAAAAAAAACGAGTACTTGTTGTTGGTAGCGGTGGTAGGTGCCACGCTATTGTGGATGCCTTGAGCCGCTCGCCACAGGTAGAGAAGATATATTGTGCACCAGGCAATGCAGGTATTGCAGCCCAGGCCAAGTGTGTGGCCATTGGTGTGACCGATGTGGAGGCCCTAGTGGCCTTTGCGAAGGAGCACCAGATTGATATGACCGTAGTTGGCCCCGAGGCTGCGCTGGCTGTGGGTATCGTAAACCGCTTCGAGGAGTGTGGACTGAAAGCCTTTGGCCCCACCAAAGAGGCTGCCCAGATTGAGAGTAGCAAGGAGTTTGCAAAGAGGTTGATGGCCAAGTATGGTATTCCAACGGCTGGCTATGAGGCTTTCGATAGCTACGAGGCTGCGTGGGAGTATGTAAAAGGGCGACCTCTGCCAGCGGTAATCAAGTACGACGGCCTGGCTGCAGGCAAGGGCGTTGTGGTAGCCGAGAGCTACGACCAAGCCGACGAGGCTCTGCGAGATATGCTGCTCGACGAGAGCTTTGGCAAAGGCAGGGTAGTGGTAGAGGATTTTCTCGACGGTCCCGAGTTCTCGTTTATGTGCGTAGTGTCGGGCCAGAGGGTGTATCCACTGGCTATGGCCCAAGACCACAAACGTGCCTACGATGGCGACAAAGGCCCCAATACAGGAGGTATGGGTGCCTATTCGCCTGTGCCATTTGTGACTGAAGAGGTTGAGCGCGTGGCACTTGAGCAGATTATGAAACCTACGGCTGCGGCATTGGTGGCCGAGGGTGTCCCCTTTTGCGGAGTGCTCTATGGTGGCCTGATATTGACCACCGAGGGCCCCAAAGTGATTGAGTTCAATGCCCGATTTGGCGATCCCGAGACCGAGGTGGTACTACCCAGGCTCGAGAGCGATATTTATGAGCTGTTTGATGCCGCTATCGAGGGGCGCGAACACCAGACCAAGTGGAGAGACAAGGCCTACTTGGGCGTAGTGATGGCGTCGAAGGGCTACCCTGGCAGCTATGCCAAAGGTGCTGTGATTGGTGGCTTGGACAAGGTTGAGTCGCACATATATCATATGGGCACAGGACGCAATGCCGAGGGCAAGTTGGTAACTGCTGGAGGTAGGGTGCTGATGGTTGTAGGTAGCGGTGCTACACTGGCCGAGGCCCACGCAAAGGCTATGGCCGATGTGGCAAAGATTGAGTGCACGGAGCTCTTCTGCCGCAGCGACATTGGACATAAAGTATTGGATTAACTAAAACGATTTATATGGTATGATTATCAGCGGAACAGAGCTTGCAAAAGAGATAAAGCAAGATGTTGCAAAGCGAGTGGCCGAATACAAGGTTGAGTATGGTCGCGAGCCCCACTTGGTGGTTATTTTGGTGGGCGAAAACCCTGCCAGCGTGTCGTATGTTACGGGCAAGGCCAAAGACTCGGCCGAGGTGGGTTTTAAGAATACCACCATCCGCAAGCCCGACACCATCAGCGAGGCCGAACTGATTGAGTTGATTGGCCAACTGAACGAGGATAGGTCGGTAGACGGCATTTTGGTACAACTTCCACTGCCCAAGCACATTAGCGAGGCAAAGGTGATTGAGGCTATCGACAAAGAGAAAGATGTAGACGGCTTCCACCCCTTGAATGTGGCTTCGCTGTGGCAAAAGTTGCCCTGCCTGCTGCCCTGCACCCCCAAAGGTATTATCAAACTGCTCGACAAGGCAGGCGTTGAGATTGCAGGCAAAAAGGCCGTAGTGATTGGCCGCAGCAACATTGTGGGACTGCCCGTAGCCAAACTGTTGCTTGACCGCAATGCTACCGTTACCATTGCCCATAGCCGCACGCAGAATCTGGCCGAGGTTACTCGCCAGGCCGATATTTTGGTGGTGGCCATTGGTAGGGCCAAATTCGTTACGGCCGATATGGTGGGCGAGGGTGCCGCTGTGATTGACGTGGGCGTTAACCGCGATCCCGAGAGCGGCAAACTGTGTGGCGACGTAGACTTTGAGGCTTGCAAAGACAAGGCCTCGGTCATTACCCCCGTACCTGGTGGTGTTGGCCCTATGACCAGGGCTTGCCTGATGGAGAATACAATAGAGTGTTACCTTAACAATATCAAAAAGTAGGATATATGATTGAGAGATATGGGCGCGAGGTTATGCGCCAAGTTTGGACCGAGGAGAATAAGTTTAATGCCTATCTGAAGGTTGAGCTACTGGCAGCCGAGGCTTGGTGCGAGCTGGGCGTGGTGCCCCGCGAGGATGTAGAGAAGCTCAATGCCAAGGCTACCTTCAACATCGACCGCATCAAAGAGATTGAGTTGCAGACTCGCCACGACATTGTGGCCTTCACCCGTGCGGTGAGCGAGTCGCTGGGCGAGGAGCGCAAGTGGGTACACTATGGTCTGACCAGTACCGACGTGGTAGATACCGCCAATGGATATCTGTTCAGCCAAGCCAACAAGATTCTGGCCGAGGACTTGGTGAAGTTCAAAGAGGTGCTGCGCAAACAGGCAATTAAATACAAGTACACCCCCTGCATTGGTCGTACTCACGGTATCCACGCCGACATTACCTCGTTTGGCCTCAAATGGGTGCTCTGGTATGAGGAGATGAGGCGCAATATCGAGCGCTTTGAGGCAGCTGCGCGTGGCGTAGAGGTGGGCAAGATTAGCGGTGCTGTGGGCAACTTCGCAAACATTCCTCCTTTCGTGCAAGACTTTGTGTGCGAGAAGCTTGGTATTGACAGTGCTAACGTATCTACCCAGGTTATTCAGCGCGACCGCCACGCCTATTATATGGCCACCCTGGCCGTTATTGGTGCCAGCTTGGAGCAGATGGCTATGGAGGTCAGGAGCTTGCAGCGTACCGAGGTACACGAGGTAGAGGAAGCCTTCGGTAAGGGCCAGAAGGGTTCGAGCGCTATGCCCCACAAGCGCAACCCCATCAGCAGCGAGAACATTTGCGGCTGCGCAAGGGTATTGAGGGGTTATATGGCTACCGCCTATGAGAATGTGGCTCTGTGGCACGAGAGGGACATCTCGCACTCGGCAACCGAGCGCATCATTATGCCCGATGCAACCATCCTGCTGGACTATATGCTCAACCGTATGATGGACATCTTGGAGAACTTGGTGGTGTTCGACGAGCAGATGAAGGCCAACATCTATCGCACCAATGGCGTAATCTTTGCCCAGAGGGTTATGAACGCCCTGATTGACAAGGGCTTTGCAAGGGAGAAGGCCTACGACACCGTTCAGCCCGTAGCTATGAAGGCTATGAGCATTGGAGCAAGCTATCAGGAGCTGCTCAAAGAGGAGCCTACGGTTATGGCCACACTGACTGCCGAGGAGCTCGACAGTTGTTTCACGCTCGAGTACTATATGAAGAATGTAGACTATATTTACAAACGCAATAAAATAGAGGAGGAGTAGAGAGAGGTTATGTCAGAAAGATTAGTAGTTATAGGCTCGCAATGGGGCGACGAGGGCAAAGGTAAGATTACCGACTATTTTGCCTGTAAGGCCGATATGGTAGTGCGCTACCAGGGTGGCAACAACGCAGGCCACACAGTGGTGTTCGACGGCCACAAGTACTCGTTGCAGAGCATCCCTTCGGGTATTTTCAACCCCAAGACTGTGAATGTAATGGCCAACGGTATGGTGGTAAACCCCGTATCGGTGTTGGCCGAGTTGGAGAAGCTCCACGCACAAGGCATCACCGACTATCAGCTCTACATCTCCGACCGAGCAGCCGTAGTGATGCCCTACCACGCAGCCCTCGACGGTGCTTACGAGGCTCTGAAGGGCGGTGCGCAGATTGGTACCACCAAGAAGGGCATCGGCCCCGCTTATGCCGACAAGTATAGCCGCATAGGTATCCGTATGGGCGACCTGCTGGACAAAGAGTACTTTGCCGAGCGACTGGCTGCCGCTGTGGAGATTAAAAATATGGAGCTGAAGATGCTGGGGCTCGAAACCTTTGAGTTTGAGGCACTCTACAACCAGTATATGGAGATTGCCGAGAAGATTGGCCCAATGATTTGCGACACCTCGGCGCTAATTAACGAGGCCCTGGAGAGCGACAAGAAGGTGCTCTTTGAGGGCGCACAAGGTATGATGCTCTGCATCGACCACGGCACCTATCCCTATGTTACCTCGTCGACTCCTTCGTCGGCGAGCGTACCTGTGGGTGCAGGCGTGTCGCCCAAGTGGATTGACAATGTGCTGGGCGTGGCCAAAGCATACTGCACAAGGGTGGGCGAGGGTCCATTCCCAACCGAGCTGTTCGACAGCAGGGCCGAGGAGATTAGAGAGCGCGGCCATGAGTATGGCACCGTTACTGGCCGTCCCCGCAGGGTGGGTTGGTTCGATGCTGTGGTGGCTCGCTACACCGCCAAGCTGGCTGGCATCGACAACTGGGCTCTGATGCTGTTCGACGTGCTGTCGGGCCTCGACAAGGTGTGCATCTGCACTGGCTACGAGTGCGACGGCAAGATTATCAACAATCCTCCCGCAACCATCAGCCAGCTGTCTCGTTGCAAGCCTGTGTTGATTGAGTTGGAGGGTTGGAAAGAGGACATCTCTGACGTTAAAGAGTTTGACAAGTTGCCCGAGGCTGCCAAAGCCTATGTGCGCAAGGTCGAGGAGGTTACGGGTGTGAAGGTGGGCATCATTTCGGTTGGTGCCGACCGTAGCAAGACCATTATTATCGATGAGAAGTTGAAGAATTTTTAATACCTTATAATATTATGTCGTTTATTGAAGAGAAAATCGCACAAGAGGGTATGACCTTCGACGATGTATTGCTGATTCCTGCATACTCGGAGGTAACACCCAATATGGTTTCGGTAGAGAGCCGCTTTTCGCGCAACATCCGACTCAACATTCCCATTGTGTCGGCTGCTATGGATACCGTAACCGAGGCCGATATGGCTATCGCTATTGCCCGTCAGGGTGGTATCGGCGTGGTACACAAGAATATGTCTATCGCTGCACAGGCTGCCCAGGTGCGCAAGGTTAAACGTGCCGAGAGCGGTATGATTTACGACCCTGTGACCATCTCGAAAGAGGAGAACGTGGGCGACGCACTGCGACTGATGAAGGAGAACCACATTGGCGGTATCCCCGTAGTGGATGGCGAGCGCAAGCTGCTCGGTATCGTTACCAACCGCGACCTGAGGTTCCAGACAGATATGAGCCTGAAGATTGAGAAGGTGATGACCTGCGAGAACCTGGTTACCACCACCAATCCCGACCTGGCCGAGGCCTCGCAGATTCTGTTGCAACACAAAATCGAGAAATTGCCCGTTGTGGATAAGGATAACAAGCTGGTGGGCCTGATTACCTATCGCGATATTACCAAGATTCAGGACTATCCAAACGCTTGTAAGGACGACAAGGGTAGGTTGCGCGTGGCAGCAGGTGTGGGCGTGACAAGCGACACCCTCAAGCGTGTAGAGGCTCTGGTCGAGGCTGGCGTAGATGCAGTGGTTATCGACACCGCTCACGGCCACTCGGCTAATGTGACCAACACGCTGAAGGCCGTTAAGGCTGCCTTCCCCCAGATTGACGTGCTGGTAGGCAATATCGCTACTGCCGAGGCTGCCGAGTACCTGATTAAGGCAGGTGCCGACGGTATCAAGGTGGGCATTGGCCCTGGCTCGATTTGCACCACCCGTATTGTTGCAGGCGTGGGCGTGCCCCAGTTGAGTGCCATTTTCAACGCTGCCAAAGTGGCTCACCAGTATGGTGTTCCTGTGATTGCCGATGGTGGTCTGCGCTACTCGGGCGACGTTGTGAAGGCTCTGGCCGCAGGTGGCGACTCGGTGATGATGGGCTCGATGCTGGCAGGTGTAGAGGAGTCGCCAGGCGAAACCATCATCTACAATGGCCGTAAGTTTAAGGCCTACCGCGGTATGGGCTCGATTGAGGCTATGCAGGCAGGCTCGAAAGACCGTTACTTCCAGTCGGAGCAGTGTGATTCGAGCAAGTTTGTGCCCGAGGGTATTGTGGCGAGGGTGCCCTACAAAGGTACACTGAGCGAAACCATCTACCAGCTCATTGGCGGTCTGCGCTCGGGTATGGGCTACTGCGGTGCCAAAGACATTGATGCTCTGCACGAGGCCAAATTTGTGCGCATCACCTCGGCCGCTGTGGTTGAGAACCACCCCCACGATGTAACCATCACCAAGGAGGCCCCAAACTACACTCGCGGCGAATAAGATAAATTGAAGGTTAGTTAAACAATTATAATATAGAGATTTATGAAACAGGATATGATTGTAATTCTCGACCTTGGCAGCCACCACAATACGGTGCTTGCTAGGGCCATCCGCGCACTGGGCGTGTATAGCGAGATTTATCCCCACGACATCAAGGCCGACGAGCTTAAGGCGTTGCCCAATGTCAAGGGTGTGATTATCAACGGTGGCGAGAATAACGTAATCGACGGAGTGGAGATTGACGTTCTGCCCGAGATTTACGAGTTGGGGCTGCCCATTATGGCCGCAGGTCACGACAAGGCTTTGTGCGAGGTTAAACTCGATGCCTTTGCCGATGACGAGGAGGCTATCAAACAGGCCGTAAAGGGCTTTGTGTTCGACACTTGCAAGGCCGAGGCCAACTGGAATATGACCAACTTTGTGAACGACCAGATAGAGCTTGTACGTCAGCAGGTGGGCGACAAGAAGGTGCTACTGGCGCTGTCGGGTGGTGTTGATTCGTCGGTGGTTGCGGCACTGCTGCTCAAAGCCATTGGCAACAACTTGGTTTGCGTACACGTCAACCACGGCCTGATGCGCAAGGGCGAGAGCGAGGCTGTTATAGAGGTGTTTGGCAGACAGCTCAATGCCAACCTTGTGTACGTCGATGCAACCGAGCGCTTCCTGACCAAGTTGGAGGGCGTAGAGGACCCCGAGCAGAAACGCAAAATCATTGGTGGCGAGTTCATTAGGGTATTCGAGGAGGAGGCCCGCAAGCTCGATGGTATCGACTTCTTGGGCCAGGGCACTATCTACCCCGACATCGTAGAGAGTGGCACCAAAACTGCCAAGATGGTCAAGTCGCACCACAACGTGGGTGGTCTGCCCGAGGATATGAAGTTTGGCTTGGTTGAGCCTCTGAAACAGCTCTTTAAGGACGAGGTGAGGGCTTGCGGTGTCGAGCTCGGCTTGCCCTACGAGATGGTCTACCGCCAGCCATTCCCAGGCCCAGGTCTGGGTGTGAGGTGCTTGGGTGCCATCACTCGCGACAGGTTGGAGGCCGTTAGGGAGAGCGACGCCATCCTGAGGGAGGAGTTTGCCCTGGCAGGCTTGGACAAGAAAGTTTGGCAGTACTTTACCATTGTGCCCGACTTTAAGTCGGTGGGCGTGAAGAACAACGCACGTTCGTATGACTGGCCAGTTATCATCCGCGCGGTGAATACTATCGATGCAATGACCGCTTCAATCGAGCATATCGACTGGGCTATCTTGGACAAGATTACCAAGAGGATTTTGGAAGAGGTGCCAGGCGTGAACCGCGTTTGCTACGATATGTCGCCTAAGCCATCGGCCACCATCGAATGGGAGTAAAACGCATATAACGAGCATCTGCTGCGTTGCACTGCGATAAACGCCCTTCCTCATTTACGTCAAAGTAAACTGCGGAGGGCGTTTTCTTGTGCGCCTTGCATCTATCTCGTTATCTGCATTTTCTATTATTAGGAAAAGTAATTACAAAAACAAAGGTGCGCCCGACTTGTCGAGCGCACCTTAATTTTCAATTTTCAATTTTCAATTCTCAATTTTCATCTCGTATTTTACATCTGTGAGGAACAAACCGGCTGCGGGGGCGGAAGAGGAAGAACGCGAAAGGTCGCGCGAGGCTACAATGTCGGCAAACTCGGCAGGCGTCAGTTTACCCCTACCAACATCTACCAGTGTGCCCACAACCGCCCTGACCATATTGCGCAAAAAGCGGTTGGCACGGAAGATGAAAACAACCATTCCACACTCGATCTGCACCCATTCGGCCCTATAAATGTGGCAAATGTTGGTCGTATTATTACTGCCCAGTTTGGCAAACGAGGTGAAGTCCTCGGTCGCCAGCAGCACTCGGGCAGCCTCGTTCATTGCATCGATGTCGAGTGGGGTAGTAATCTGCCAAGCACTATCGCGCGAGAAGGGGTCTTTGTGGGTCTGGATATAGTAGCGATACTCGCGTTCGACGGCATCGAAGCGGGCGTGGGCGCTGTCGCTCACGCGGTAGATACTTCGGCAAGCAATATCGCCAGGCAGAATGGCGTTCAGGTGGTAGGCCAGTTTGTCGGTGTCGGCAATGGGGGCTGCACAGTCGAAGTGGGCCACATAGAAGGCTGCGTGGACACCCGTATCGGTACGCCCGGCACCCACAATCTCAATCTGCTCGTGCATAAGGGTCGAGAGTGCCTCCTCGATGGTCTGCTGCACCGAGCGAGCATTGGGCTGGCGCTGCCAACCACAGTAGGCCGTACCTTTGTAAGAGAGTTGGATGAAGTATCTCATAAATATCGTTTTGTTTTGACAAATATACGAAAATAATCGCTATTTTTGTACGATAATGTATAAAATGCCCAAAGAATGAAAGTTGCAATTATAGGCTACGGAAAAATGGGCCACGAGATTGAGCGAGTACTCATCGAGCGTGGCCACAGTGTAGTGCTCACAATAGACATCAACAATGCCGACCAGATGATGGTGGCCGACAATCTGCGCAAGGCCGATGTGGCAATAGAGTTCACCTCGCCTGCCACCGCCTACGACAACATTGTGCGTTGTATCGAGGCTGGTGTACCCATATTGAGTGGCTCGACAGGATGGACCGCTCGCAAGGGAGAGGTGGATGAGTTGTGCCGCCAGAGGGGTGGGCGATTCTTCTACTCGTCGAACTACTCGCTGGGCGTAAACGTAATGTTCCGCCTAAACAGGTGGCTGGCCAAGGTGATGGCTACGCTGCCACAGTATAGTGTCAAAATTGAGGAGACGCACCACATTCACAAGCTCGATGCCCCAAGCGGAACTGCCGCCACGCTGGCCGACGAGATGTGTCAGGCGAGCGAAGGTAGGCTATGTGTGCCCCACAACGAGATTATCTCTTACCGCGAGGGCGAGGTACCAGGCATCCACACTATCACCTACGACTCGGAGGAGGACACTCTGACGGTGAGCCACAGCGCCAAGTCGCGCCGAGGACTGGCTCTGGGTGCTGTGTTGGCAGCCGAGTGGCTTGTGGCGCAGAGCGAGGCAGGAGTCTACTCGATGGACGATTTTTTGGCTATTTAACAATCATACTTTCGGATAGTAATGAAAAAGATTTTCTCAAACAAGTGGGTTAAGTTTGCCCTTGTTGCCACCATATATGTATTGTGGTTTGTGGTTTGGACCAAGAGCCTGTGGATGTTGTTGGGACTGCCCATCATCTTTGACATCTACATCACCAAGTTCTTGGCCCGACTGGTCAAGTGGGATAAGCACGAGGAGCGCAAGCGCAACAACAAGACCTACCGCGAGGTGTGGAGCTGGATTGACGCCATTGTATTTGCGCTGGTGTTTGCCACGCTTATCAACACCTACTTCTTCCAGATGTACACCATTCCCACCTCGTCGATGGAAAAGACCTTGCTGGTGGGTGACTACCTCTATGTGAGCAAGGCCACATACGGCCCTCGCTTGCCCCAAACCCCACTGTCGCTGCCACTGATGCACAACACAACTCCTTGGGGTACAAAGTCCTACTCCGAGGCTGTAAAGATGCCCTACAAACGCTTGGCAGGCAGGCGAGGTGTTGAGCGTGGCGACATTGTGGTGTTCAACTTCCCTGCAGGCGACACCGTTGCGCTCGAGAGGCTCAACGAAACCTACTACGACATTGTGCGCAGCTTCGAGAGCAGCTATGGCCCTGTGCGTGGCCGCGAGTTGATGCAGAAGCAGTACACCATACTCTCGCGACCGGTGGACAAGAGGGAGCACTATGTAAAACGCTGCGTGGCTGTGGCAGGCGACACGCTCCAGATTGTGGCATCGCAGCTATTCGTAAATGGCCAGCCCACAAATTACAGCACCGAGCAGCAGTACATCTACTTTGTACAGACCACCTCGCCCATTGGCCAGAGGGTGTTCGACCGCCTGGGCATTGCCAAAGATGACATTCACTACTCGGCCAGCAGTGGCCTCTACGCAATGCCACTTACCGAGGCTAATGTAGAGGTGCTCAAGGGGATGAGCAATGTGGTGTCGGTGACCAAGAACGAGACCACCGAGAGCTACTTGGCCATATTCCCCAACAACGAGCGTTACGGCTGGACCGAGGACTACTTTGGCCCCCTGTGGGTACCACAGAAAGGGGCAACGGTTGCTCTGACGGTGGATAACCTGCCTCTGTATGAGCGCATTATCAAGAACTACGAGGGCAACGACCTGAGGGTAGAGGGCGATATTATATACATCAACGGCGAGCCCGCCACGGAGTACACCTTCCAGATGGACTACTACTTTATGATGGGCGACAACCGCCACTGCTCGGCCGACTCGCGCTACTGGGGCTTTGTGCCCGAGGATCACGTTGTGGGCACCCCCTCGTTTGTATGGCTCTCGATGGACAAATATAAACCCTTCCCATCGAACATCCGTTGGAGCCGAATGTTTAAGAATCACAAGTAGACCAAATCGTATAGTGGAGCCACAAAAGGATACATATCAGACCATAGTGGGCCAGAGCGAGGCCACCATTAGGGAGCGCAGCAGCAAATTTCTGTCGCTGGCCTATCACGTCACCTCGGCCGACCAGGTTAAGGAGATTATGGACGGGCTGCGCAAGAAACACTACGACGCAACCCACCATTGCTATGCCTACCGCTTGGGGCCCCAGGGCGAGGAGTGGCGTGCCAACGACGACGGCGAGCCCTCGGGTACGGCAGGCAAGCCAATCTTGGGCCAGTTGCTCTCGCGCGACATTACGGACATACTGGTGGTGGTAATCAGGTGGTTTGGTGGCACCAAACTGGGCGTGGCAGGACTAATAGAGACCTATCGCGAATCGACCGCCGCGGTGCTCGACGTATGCAAGATAGAGGAGCGCACCGTCGACCGCATCTACACCATACGCTACCCGTTTGAGAGTATGGACGGAGTGATGAGGGCCGTCAAGGCCGTTGGGCCAAAGATTGTGGAGCAGACGTTCGACAATATGTGCTCTATGAAGTTGGCCATAAGGCTCTCGTTGGCCGACCAACTCTATGGCCGACTCGAAAAGGTCGAAGGAATAAGTTTTGAAGATGAAACAGCAGAAGAATAACACCATATACATCAAAGGCGCCAGGGTACACAACCTCAAGAATATTGAGTTGGAGATACCCCACGGCGAGTTGGTGGTGGTGACGGGACTCTCGGGCTCGGGCAAATCTACCCTCGCCTTCGACACTATTTTTGCCGAGGGCCAGAGGCGTTATGTCGAGAGCCTTTCGACCTATGCACGCCAATTTCTGGGGCGTGTAGAGAAGCCCGATGTAGATATAATAAAGGGTATTGCCCCAGCCATTGCTATTGAGCAGAAGGTAAATACCCGCAATCCGCGCTCGACCGTAGGCACTACGACCGAGATTTACGACTACCTGAAATTGCTCTTTGCTCGCATAGGCCGCACCTATTCGCCAGTGTCGGGCAGGGAGGTTGTGCGCCACAGCGTAGATGACGTTGTGGAGTACATCTGCTCGCTCGGCGAGGGCAAGAGGGTAGTGCTCACAGCCCCAATAGTATTGGCCGAGGGGCAGGGATTGCTCGAGAAGGTTACGCTGCTGATGGGCGAGGGTGTGCAGCGCTTTATGTACCAGAGCGAGGTGATGTTGGCCGAGGAGTTTGTCCCCTTGCTGGGCGACAGTACTACGGCCGAGGATGTGTGTGTGGTGGTAGACCGCTTTAAGGCTTCGGCCGAAGAGGAGGCCCAGAGCCGTATGCGCGACTCGGTGGCAAGGGCCTTTGAGATTGGTGCAGGCGAGTGCAAGGTTGTGGGGCAGGATGGCGAGGAGGCCAAGTTCTCTACACGTTTTGAGGCTGATGGAATGACCTTCGAGGAGCCAACCGAGCACCTCTTTTCGTTCAACAACCCCATTGGCGCCTGTCCCAAGTGTGAGGGCTACGGCAAGGTGGTGGGCATTGATGAAAACCTGGTGGTGCCCGACAAGAATAAGACAATCTATGAGAACGCAATAGCCTGCTGGCGAGGTGCTACGATGAGTTGGTGGCGCGACCAGCTGGTGCAAAATGCCCACAAGTTCGACTTCCCCATTCACGAGCCCTACTACAAACTGACGGCAGCGCAGAAAAAGCTCCTCTGGACTGGTAATAGCTATTTCCACGGCCTGAACGAGTTTTTTGCGATGCTCGAGAAGGAGCGTTACAAGATTCAATATAGGGTTATGCTCTCGCGCTTTACGGGCAAGACGCTATGCCCCGAGTGCGAAGGTGCAAGGCTGCGCAAAGAGGCTCTGTGTGTGAAGGTTGGCGGAGTGAACAATGCCGAGCTGGTGGCTATGCCTATCGACAAGGTGATTGAGTTTTTCGACTCGTTAGAGCTGACCGCCAACGAGCAGAAAAAGAGCGAACGACTGCTGACCGAGATACGCACCCGATTGCGCTATGTGGCCGAGGTGGGACTGGGTTACCTTACCCTCGACAGGCTTTCGTCTACTCTGTCGGGCGGTGAGAGCCAGCGCATTAACCTTTCGACATCGTTGGGTAGCAACCTTACGGGCTCGCTCTATATTCTCGACGAGCCGAGCATTGGTCTGCACCCACGCGACACAAACCGACTGATTGGGGTGCTGAAGCAGTTGCGCGATATGGGCAATACCGTCATTGTGGTTGAGCACGAAGAAGAGGTCATTAGGGCTGCCGACCGAGTGATTGACATAGGCCCCGAGGCGGGTGTGAATGGTGGCAAAGTGGTATTTAACGGCACGCTGGCCGAAATTAAGAAAGCAAAGCGCAGTCTTACAGCTGATTATCTACTGGGGCGCAAGAGGGTAGAGATGCCCAAGAGCCATCGTGGGTGGAGCAACTACATAGAGATTAAAGGGGCAAGAGAGAACAACCTCAAGGGGGTGGATGTGAAGATTCCTCTGGGGGTTATGACCTGCGTGACGGGTGTGAGCGGTAGCGGCAAGTCGTCACTGGTAGAGGGTATATTATACCCTGCATTGCGCAGGCACATATACGAAACGGGCAACAAACCAGGTGGTTACGAGTCGATTGGTGGCGACCTGGGGCTTATTCGCTCGGTCGAGATGGTCGACCAGAGTCCCATTGGCAAGTCGATGCGCTCGAATCCTGTGACCTATACCAAAGCCTACAACGACATACGCCAACTATTTGCTGCACAGCCCTATGCAGTGCACAACGGTATTGGCCAGTCGCACTTTTCGTTCAATAGGCCTGGTGGCCGTTGCGAGGAGTGCCAGGGCGAGGGCGTAATAAGGGTAGAGATGCAGTTTATGGCCGATGTTGAGCTCAAGTGTGAACACTGCGGCGGTAAGCGTTTCAACGAGGACGTGTTGGAGGTGCGCTACAAGGGCAAGTCAATTTACGACGTGTTGGAGATGAACGTAGACGATGCAGTGGAGTTCTTTGGTGGAGATGACAACCCTATAAATCAGCGCATTGTGTCGGCTCTGGGCACTCTGCAAGAGGTTGGCTTGGGGTACATCAAGTTGGGCCAATCGACCTCTACGCTGTCGGGTGGAGAGATTCAGCGCGTCAAGTTGGCCTCGTTCCTAATGCAGGAGGGCACCGTTGATGGCACCCTCTTTATCTTCGACGAGCCCACAACGGGTCTGCACTTCCACGACATAAACAAGTTGCTCAAAGCCTTCGATGCACTGCTAAGGCGCGGCCACACGATTGTGGTTATTGAGCACAATATGGACGTTATTAAGTGTGCCGATTGGATTATAGACCTGGGGCCCGAAGCTGGCGATGGCGGTGGCGAGGTGGTCTTTGAGGGTACGCCCGAGCAGATTATGTCGGCACAGCAGAGCTATACGGGCAAGTACTTGGCAATGAGGAATAAAGTGGAGTAAAATAACAAACGGAGTGAAACGCGAAGAGTTCTATACATACACACTGCCCAATGGCATTAGGTGCATCCTTAAGCAGGTGCGCAGCGCTGTCTGCTACTGCTCGATGACCATTGGGGCAGGCAGTCGCGATGAGCAGGCGGGCGAGCAAGGCATTGCCCACCTGGTAGAGCACACTCTGTTCAAAGGCACCACCAAGCGCAAGGCCTATCAGGTGAACTGCCGACTGGAGAACTTGGGTGGCGAGATTAACGCCTTCACGACCAAAGAGGAGACAGTTGTTCACGCTACGGTGTTGAAGGGCGACTTTGGCAAGGCAGTGGAGCTGATTGGCGACATTATTTTCCACTCCACATTTCCCGAGGCCGAGTTGGAGAAAGAGAAGGCCGTAATCTACGACGAGATAAATATGTACAAGGATTCGCCCGACGAGCGAATCTACGACGAGTTTGAGGACCTGCTCTTTACAGGTTCCGAGCTGGGCCACAACATCTTGGGGCGCAAGCAGGGGTTGGCCAAGTTGCATTCGGCCGACCTGCACCGCTTTGTGGAGCGCAACTACACTACCGACCGAATGGTCTTTGCGGCCATTGGCAACATCTCGCCCCGAGCCTTCGTGGCCGCCGTAGAGCGCTACTTTGGCACGATTGAGCCCTCGACCAAGAGGGTGGGGCGCTCGGTGCCTACGGTGGTAGAGCCCTTCCACAAAGAGGTCAACCGCTCGATGCACCAGGCACGCTCGGTTATGGGCACCAGGGCATACGCACTCGATGACAAGAGGCGAGTGGCACTCGTGCTGCTCACCAATCTGCTCGGAGGTCCCTCAGCCGCATCGAGGCTAAATGTGGCTCTGCGCGAGCGTAACGCGCTGACCTACTGCGTTGAAACTATCTACACCCCACTGAGCGACTGCGGTATGTGGACACTTTTCTTCTCGTGCGAGAAGGACAAGTTGGAGCAGTGCAGGGCTATAATTCGCACCGAGCTGGACAAGATTATGACCACTCCGCTCACCAAACGACAACTGTCGGTGGCCAAGAAGCAGTTTGTGGGCCAGTTTGCCATTTCGGCCGAGAACAACGAGGCCTATATGCTGGGTGTGGGCAAGAGCTACCTGGTCTTTGGCTCGGTAGATAGCGTGGATGAGGTCTACCGCCAGATTGACCAAATTGGGCCACAGGATATTATGGATGTGGCTCGCGACCTGTTCGGCTCGCTGTCGTCGCTGACGTATAAATAATATTGATATACAAACGGTTATATGAACGAAGAACTCGAAAGATACATACGCAACCTCTCCTCGGCCGAGGATCCTCTGCTGGCCGAGCTTGACTCGGAGAGCAACCTGCGCGTGGTGCAGCACAAGATGGTGTCGGGCCACGTTCAGGGCAAGTTTCTGACTATGCTGACCGAGATGATTAGGCCCAAGCGAGTGCTCGAGATTGGCACTTTCACTGGATACGCTACGCTGTGCTTTGCCGCAGGTATGCCTGCCGACGGAATTATTGACACCATCGAGATTGAGGATGAGTTGGAGAGTATTCAAAACGAGTTTTTTGGCCGCTCGCCCCACGGAAGCAAAATTCGCCGCCACATTGGGTCGGCACTCGACATTATGCCCACACTGGGCGAGTGCTACGACTTGGTGTTTATCGACGGCGACAAGAGGGAGTACCCCGAATACTATAAGATGCTGATGGATGGTGGGTTGCTGCACTCGGGCAGCTACATATTGGCCGACAATATATTGTGGTACGGCAAGGTTACGGCCGAGGCCCTGAAAAGCTCCGACCGCCAAACGCGAGGCATCTTGGAGTTCAACCAGATGGTCCACGACGACCCCCGAGTTGAGAACGTAATCGTACCCCTGCGCGACGGCATAAACCTGATAAAGGTGTTATAGCCGAAAATGCAAGGCGATCTGTAGGATGATTCAGCATTCAGCATTCAGCATTCAGTATTCAGTATTCGGCATTCAGTATTCGGCATTCAGCATTCAGCATTCAGCATTCAGTATTCTGAATTCTCAATTCTCAATTACACACAAAAGGTTGCCTTTTTACTGGCAACCTTTTGTGTATTAGTACTCTACCTTATCGGTCTTTTGCTCCCATAGGCGAAAGGCCTCGAGCCCCTCGGCACGCATAAGCGGCAGCGAGGGTACGGTGCGCTCGGTGGGGGCAAGCGGTATCTGGTCGTAGATAAAGGCATCGTCAAACCCAATGGCCGCAGCGTCGGTACGGGTGTTGGCGTAGTAAATCTTGCCTATGCCTGCCCAATAAATGGCGCTCAGGCACATAGGGCAGGGCTCGCACGAGGAGTAAATCTCGCAGCCACTAAGGTCAAAGGTGCCCTCGGCTGCGCAGGCCGCACGAATGGCACTAACCTCGGCGTGGGCCGTAGGGTCGTTGTTGATAGTCACGCTGTTAGAGCCCGTAGCTACCACCTCGCCATCGCGCACTATGACTGCTCCAAAGGGGCCACCGCCACGCTCGACACTCTGCTTGGAGAGTTCGATGGCCATACGCATAAATTTGTTCTCGTTCATATAGCACAAAAGTTGTTTCTCGGTTGTGTTGTTCTACAAAAATGGGGGTATCGGCCACCCACTCGGTACAAATATAACGAAAATTTCTTACCTTTGGTACTACAAAAAGGGTACAAAACTATGGATATCGCATCGATTATCGGCACAGTGGCCGCCGTAACAATGATTTTGGGCTACATTCCGCAGACTATCAAGACCATACGCACGCGCAAGACCGACGACATTGCCCTGGGCTCATTTGTGCTTATGGCGGTGGGTGCGGGCTGCTTTTTTGTGCAGGGCATCCTGACGGGTAACTTGCCACTGGCCATAGCCAACGGACTTACGGCCACTATGAGCACCATAATTTTTGCCATAAAGATGGCCAACGACCACCGCGCACGCCGAAAATAGAACGAAAGAGTGGGGCGGAGGGCGAAGTTTTTGGCCCTAAACGATACGTTGTATCAAATAAATTGCTAACTTTGCATTGATGACATATAACCAAAAATCTAATTCATAAACAATTATGGCAAGTTTAAGGGATATTAAGAAAGAGATTGACTATGTAGTAAACGAGGTTGTATACGATTGCTACTTGTCGCTGGGCTTCCACTCGGACAAACAGAGCGAGATTATCGCCGTAATGCAGGGTGCAGTAGATATGCGTAACGACTTGATCGAGTTGGTGAACAACCCAGCCGAGAAACACAACCCCTCGTTGGTGCGCAAACACTACGCCTATGTACGCCAGCAGCTGGTCGAGAAATCGGAGGAGCTGTGGGGCCAACTGAGCGAGATTTGCAAGTTTGAGTAGTCGCTCGCCACACAATCTGATAACCAAAGCGGCAACCTCACACCGAGGTTGCCGCTTTTCTTTGGCGTAGTATTAAAAAGGGAGGCCCGAAGCCTCCCATGAATATGCTGTCAATTGTTTGTATGATAGTTTTATATTTCTATTTTACGATTTCTCTTTTTAAGTTTTTAATCAATTTGTTTAGTTCGTCACCAAAGTAGTCATCCCAGAAAAATCTTGAATAATTTAATTCGCTGTCTATATAATCATATAGTTCAGAGTTTGCATCCATATATATTTGAACAAAGTTTATTATCTGTTGCATCTCCTTTTTGGTTGTCACCGTGTGTTTTTTAGTGTGATTTTTTAACACTAAAAATTTGTCTAACTTTTCTTCTAAATACTTAATATGAGTTTCAATATGTGTCATAATTATTTTTGTGTGTTTTACTCAAAATCGTAAGGTTGAATGTATGATTTATATGCACACCAGTTGGTTTGTGCAGTTTTGCCTAAGGAATAAGACTTGTACTTTTTATAAGTATCATATGACTCTCGTGGAACATATATAATTAGATTGTCATTATCCGTAGGAAATGAACCATAATATAAATAGCCGCTACTAACACTTTGGCTGGAA
Organism: Tidjanibacter sp.; assembly: GCA_045543795.1. Classification (GTDB taxonomy): domain Bacteria; phylum Bacteroidota; class Bacteroidia; order Bacteroidales; family Rikenellaceae; genus Tidjanibacter. The sequence continues at coordinate 103,777 of JAZPXV010000022.1, read as the reverse complement.
TAGGATATAGCAGGAGGTGTTGTGGCTTTTATATATATTGTGGTAAGACTCGTGCAACCCCAAAAGGCTGAATCATCAATTTGTGTGACACCCTCGGGAATAGTGATACTTGTAAGACTCGTACACTTATAAAACGCATCATCATCAATTCGTGTGACACCCTCGGGAATAGTGATACTTGTAAGATTTGAACAATAAGAACAAAAACTGGATGGCACCGAGGTGACCCCAGTGAAATAAGCTAACTCGTTAATGGTTTTAACAGATGTATTTGCAAATATGTCGCCACCACTAGGAAAATATTCGACTGCTGCTGCCTCAGTGTAAGACAAACATCCATCTTTGTTTTTATCCCATTTTTCCACGCATATCTCCTTAGCAATTGCATCTGCAAAATTGATAACACTTCTTATTAGGGGTACGTATGGAGAGTGAATTTCTATATTATTGTCCGACACTGCTAGAGTAGCATTTGCTGATTGTGTCATATAGGGATAATCTGAGCTCTCTACAAAGAAATCAGTGCCCAAGTTAGTTCCATCTACCTCGATAGTGATGGTGCCGTTGGTGGCATCAGTTTCAAATGAGGTAATGGGGAGGTGGATAAAATCAACAGCTCGAGTTTGGGTGTAGACTGCCTTGAACGACAGTGCCGACTGCCATACCTTTTCCAACTCAACCACTGCACTCTTGGGCGAGATTTGGAAATCGAGAGTGCCACGTTTGGTGTGGTAGTCGATGGTTGCCTTGCCGTCATCGTAGGTGGGGATGTAGGTGATGGACTGAATTTGAGCCAAGAGTTTCTCGGTGATGTCTTGGAGTTCCTCCACATCGGTTTGCAGTTGGAGTACATTGGCTTTGAGCTGTGCAACATCAGCCTCCAAAGTCTCCATACGCTGTTTGCAGTTGGCTATGAGTGTCTCAATGGCAGCAACATCCGACTTGTCGATGCGCTCATTTATGGCAGCAATCTCCTCTGCGAGTTTATAGCTCATCTTGCCCTCGCTCTCGGCAATAGCAGCAGCGATGGCAGCGGTGTATGCCTCGGTGATTTCCTCCTTCTGCTGGGCGAGCTCCTCACGCAGTTTCTCAATTTCCTCTACATTCTTGGCGATAGCCTCGTTTATCTCCTCAATCTGCTTTCTGATGGCGGTAATATCGGTGGTAACGCTCGAAGAGAGTGAGTTTACAAGAGCCTCCAAATAGGTTTTCTGCGCTGCAAGTTTACCATCCATCTCGCTCTGCAAAGCGGTGATTTTTGCCTCGGTATCTACAATGGTCGAGTAGGCGGTCAGTTGCTCATTCACCCACTCCTTCATTGATGTTTCGAGGGTGGAGATAGCGGACTCCAACTTGGCGGTATAGGCTGCGGTAATCTCCTCTGTAGCGGTGGCAATAGCGGCGGTGTACTCCTCGGTAACCTCCTCTATGGCTTTCTTCAAATCTGCCGAGAGGGTGGCGCAAGCGGTCTCGATGTCCTTTGCAATCTTGTCATTGATGCGGGTTTCGAGTGCGACAATGCTTTCGTTCAGCCCCTCAATGGTGCCCTCGATGGTGGCGATGGTCGAAACAACGGCATTGTACTGCTCCAAAGTGGCAAAAGTTGCCTTCGCCCAATCCTCGGTGGCGGTAATCTCGCTATCGACATACTCTTTGAGGTCTGCAATCTGCTGCTCCAACTCCACATCTTTTGCTTTGAGAGTTTCAAGCACTGCTTTGATGGCATCCAACTCGCCATTGACGGTTGCCTTGAACGCCTCCAACTCGGCAAGGATATTGGCTTTCTCGGTGCTGATGGTTTCCGAGAGTTCGTTCTTTACATTGTCGATTTTGGTGTTGGTTTCAGCAAGTTTTGCCTCCAATGTCTGTGCTTCGGCTTCGAGAGCCTCAATCTGTGCGCTCATATCACCATCGGCTGCTTTGAGTTCGGCAATGGTTGCATCAATCTCCTCCAAACGGGTGGTGGTGTCCTTGCGAAATGCCTCCAATTCGGCAAGCACATCGGCCTTCTCACTCGAAATGGCAGCCCAAATCTCCTGCTCGACCTCATCAATCTTGGCATTGGTGGCGGTGAGTTGGGTTTGCAGACTCTCTGCCTCTGCTTCAAGGCCGGTGATGTAGTCCTTCAACTCTTTGTCGGTGCCATTGAGGAGCAGAATGGAGTTGTTGATGGATGTAATTTGCTGACTGATGGTGGCGATTTGGGTGTTCTCAATCGCATCCAGACGGCTGTTGATGTTTTCGATGTCCTCATCGTAGCACGATGTGAGGGCCATTCCCAACAGCAAGGGAACAATGTAGAGTAGTTTTTTCATAGAGTGTAAGTTATTTAGTTGATTATTTGTTCTAAAAAACTTACCGTAGCAGCCCCTATGCGGTGATTTATGCACAAAAAGAAAGTGTGGAGCTGATTAGTCTATCTGAATGGAGGCTCTGGAATGCCTTTGAACCAAATAAACACAATACTCCACACCCGTATTAGACGGGGCATGGAGTATGCCACGAAAGATTCTAATACAAGGTGACGAGTGTGGTTGCTTTCCTTGGTTCAATGCAAATTTTCCAGATTTCCATTCAAGGATAAAAGCTAATACACTTTCATCAACAAATATGTCCGCCACAAGGGCTACAGCCCCTTGGGCACCACAAATATATAAAAAAATAACGACCTGCACATCGCAAGTCGTTATTTTATAGCAATCAAGCCAATATTTCGACTCTAATAAGTAGAAGAGGGCTGTATGGTGCGGTTGATGCAGACCACTCGGTGGGCCAAGCTGCGCACAGCCGCCTCGTTGTGCGACACCATCACGATGGTGATGCGCTTATTGAGTTCAACCAGTAGCTCGTAGAGTTCGCTCTCAAACTTGGGGTCGACAAAGTTGGCAGGCTCATCAAGAATCAACATTCGTGGCTCCGAGATAATGGCTCGCCCCAGCAGGGCTCGCTGCAATTCGCCGCCCGACAGTTCGCCAATTGCCTTATTTACAAGCCCTTCTATACCGAGCTGGCGTGCCACTCTGGCCACTTTTGCCCTGTCGTCAGCCCCATAGTGCCCCCATGCGTGCTTCTTATCGCCCTGCAGACCGCTCAAAATCAACTCACCGACCGAGATAGGGAAGGCTCTGTCAAAATTATTCACCTGGGGCATATAGCCGATGGAGGCTTTGTTGGCCACCTCGGGGGCGTAACTTATTGTGCCAGTGTAGGGAACAAGTCCCAGTATGGCTTTCACAAGCGTACTTTTGCCACCACCATTAGGGCCCACTATGGCAGTAAACTCGCCGTCATAAACAGATAGGTGAATCTTTGCAAGAGCCACCTTGCCATCGTAGTTTACCGACAAATTCTCTATCCTAATTAACTCGTTCTGCGCCATAATCGGGTGTTAATAACGTGTTCGCAATCCTATCTATCTCTGTCAGAATATCGACATTCAACGGATTGATTTCCAAAAGTGTAACATCAAGTATCTCGGCCACAGGTTCAACTACGTCAAGAGGGTATTCTGCCTGATAAATCAGCTTTTCAATCTCCAACTTATCAACAGCCGCAGCCAATTCTGCCAGAGCCGTTGGAGTGGGTGCCTTACCCTCCTGCTCAACGCTTATCTGCTCCAAACCATAATCTCGCGCAAAATAGGTGAGGGCAGGGTGGTAAATCAAGAAAGCGTCGCCTTTATGGTGTCCTAACAGCTCGCCGTATCGCCTATGTAATTGCTGTATCTTGCCAATAAGTTGTTCAGTGTTAGCCTTATAGCGCACAGAATCAGGATGAGCTTCACAAATCACCCTGCCAATGTTGCCAACAACCTTTTCGAGTTCAACAAGCGACATCCAAACGTGAGGGTCAATGCCGTGATTGTGTTCACCTTCAACCTTGTGATTATGAGAGCATTGCCCTTCGATTAGTTCAACGCCCTCGGCTGTATTAACAATGTTAACATCTCGCCCCAGCAATCGCTGCGCTATGGTATTTTCAAATTCGAGAGTACCTACGAAGAATACAAATTCCGAATCCTCGATGTTGATAAGCTGGCTCGGAGTAGGGGAGTAATTCTCTGGGGTAGAGCCACTTGGTAGCAACGATACAACCCGATAGTCGTTGTTAACAATCTGTTCAACAAGCCCCTCGAGCGGCGGAATCGATACCGTAATAACCTTTTTATCTATTCTTTGCGGTGCACAACCTGCAAAGAGGAGCAAAAGTAGGGTTACGGTTAATATTTGTTTAATATATTGAAATTTCATAGTGTTTGCTTCTAAAGACAAAAACCACGCTTTGTCGATACAAATTTAACAATAATTTATAATTTAGCCACAAATCGACAAATATTACATTTGTAAATACATTAAGTTATTATAAATATGTAAAATAGATTATTGTATTTACATGTGTAATTACATTTGTAACTTATATATTATCTTAAATAGTATGCACAACTCGACTGCCAATGTACAAGCCAACGACCAAGTAGGCTACTGTCTTTCATTACACAATTATACACTATATGATTTATGACCTCCTTACGATATCGCCAAAATTACGAAGAGTACATAGCCACATAGACCACCACCACTGACCGCTTTACATAATGTATGTATTTTGCGCAGGTAATATATTGATATTCTATGCATTATATAATTGTAAGGTGAATGATAAGCATTGAAGTACTACCTATGTGTATACTCCTCAAAGGTTCCATCGGGGAAGCAAACAATCAATTTTGTCGACGCCGTGGAGGTTGAAGATAGATTTACTGGTTCGCTCGACGAAGCATTAATATTATTGGGCTCATCATTGTAGGGTTGTTGTGATTGTTTGTCGAACACAAAAGTCTGGCCTGGCGCTTCAGTAGTGGCGACAGAACTTGGCACAGCAGTAACTGCCGATGGTTGCTCAGCTTTCTTTTGTGCAATTGGACTGCCCTCGCCAGTGAGTAACCAGCGCAGGTCGTAGTGGGGCAACTTTTCGGCAATCTTCACAATAAAATCAAAGCTGGGCTTATTGCGCTCGGCCAGTATGTGAGATATTGATGCGGGATTGACACCCAGCATTTCTGCAAAACGAAGATTGGTCAGACCTTCATTTGTGATGATATATTGTAAACGCTCCTTCATAAACAATCGATTAAATATCTATTACAAATGTAAATACAATATTTTTATTATGCAAGTCGTGCATGCAATGCGCTTCAAATACATCGAACTTGTAATGTATTACAATGGGGTAAAAAAGGCCAAAATACGCTCACAATTTAATATAAAGTAATACTAAATATAAATACGCATAATTTGCTGATTATGTATTAATTAATTGTTACATTATCACCATATAAGCATTACTTATCGCACACGCATAATGGCATTTGTGGGAAATATAAATAATAACTTTATATAAACATATTCAAATATCTGGGTTTGTGTATTTTAGCGCCTTAATATTAAATCAATGAACAAGGTGGGTGGGGCAAAATTCACTACTTAAACAAACGACCATCGGCAGTGCACAAAAAAAAGAGTGGGGTACTCCCCCACTCTCTCGCTATCTAATAAAAATATTTACAACTTTACCTTGTCGGCAATAGCAACAAACTGCTCGGGCGTCAGCTGCAGCTTGGGTTTACGAAAATCAACATCAGCCTCGCTCTTAATTGGAATCAGATGGATGTGGGCGTGAGGAACCTCAAGGCCCAGCACAACAACCGCCACCCTGCTGCACTCGATATTAGCTTTGAGCGACGCTGCAACCCTCTTGGCAAATTTCATCAAGCCACCCAACTCCTCATCCTCGAGATCAAAAATGTAATCTTGTTCGCGCTTGGGGATAACCAAAGTGTGCCCCTCGGCCATAGGATTAATATCCAGGAATGCAAAATAATTCTCATCCTCTGCCACCTTGTAGCAAGGAATTTCGCCATTAACGATTTTAGTAAAAATGGTAGCCATAGTTATCTATTCTTATTTTGTTTACATTCGGTCAACCTTGTCGATACCCTTAATCTTCAGCAGATTATCCTTCAGAGCAGCCAAACTCTCGGCATCGGAAACATACAAGCTAATCTTGCCGTCGAAGATGCCATCGTGACTCTGAATTTGCAACTCTCGGATATTGATATTTCGCTCAATAGTAATCACTTGCACCAGGTCGCGCAAGATACCAACCCTATCAATTCCGCGCAACTGCAGCTCGGCCAGATACGACTCGGCCTTGTAGCTCGACCATTTGATGTTGCTCACCAGGTTTTGGCCTTGCTGCGAGCCGAGACTGATAAGTTGTTCACAATCAGTCTTATGCACAATAATAGCGCCCGAGCGAGGATCGCGATAGCCAGTAATATTGTCGCCAGGTATTGGGTTGCAACACTCGGCAATAATAAACTTCGGTGTCTCGGCATCGTCGCCAACGTCCTTCTTGCGCACAACAATATCTTTTGGCTTATTGCTACCTGCCAACTCAAACGTCCAGAACTTCAGAGTCTTATTCTTCGAGTTCTGGCGCAACACCTTATCAACATCGTTCAGGTTGATAATCTCCGAGCCCAGCTTGCTGTAGAACTCATCTTTGTTGGTACAGTCGTATGCTGGCAACAACTTACGGAATAACCTCGCACTGGGGGTAATACCAAACTCGCGCATACGTCGTTCAAAGGTTGAGATACCGCGTTCTATATTATTCTGCCTTACTCGCTTAAGGTAGCTAATAATAGATTGCTTGGCCTTCATTGTTCCGACGTGATCGAGCCACTCAATCGTAGGATGAGCAGTCTCGGCAGTCAGAATCTGAATCTGATCGCCACTCTTCAGCTGGGTGTATATCGATTCAATCTTGTGGTTAATCTTGGCGCCAATGGCAGTATTACCCACATTGGTGTGGATATCATACGCAAAATCAAGAGCCGTAGCACCAACGGGCAGCTTGCGAGCCTCGCCCCTGGGGGTAAAGACAACAATCTCAGTCATATAGAGCGTCATCTTCACATTCTCCAGGAAGTCGGCGGCATTGCCTGCAGGCTGGCTCAACGCATTGCGCACATCGCGCAGCCACTTATCGTACTCATCTTCAGCCTCTTGCTGTTGTTTGTATTTCCAATGTGCAGCCAGGCCTCGTTCAGCAATATCCTCCATTCGCTCCGAACGAATCTGCACCTCGGTCCACACACCATCGGGCCTCATCAGCGTGGCGTGCAGGGCCTCATACCCATTTGCTTTGGGGAAGCTCACCCAGTCCCTAATTCTATCTGTTTTAGGCGAATAAATATCTGTCAGCAGCGAATAGATATGCCAACATTGCGCTTTTTCGGGCACAATATCCGATGCCTTAAAGACAATGCGAATGGCAAATAGGTCATATACCTCCTCAAATGGAATCTTCTTGCGCTGCATCTTCGACCACACCGAGAATACGCTCTTAACCCTACCCGACACCGAAAACTCAATGCCAGCATCAGTCAACTTATCCCTAATAGGGGCTATAAACCTCTCAATGAACTCATTACGCTCCTCGGCAGTTGCCTGCATCTTGGCCTCGATTGCGGCATACTCCTCTGGGTACATATACTTGAGCGACAAGTCCTCCAACTCGGTTTTAATCGAGTAAAGACCAAGCCTATATGCCAATGGAGCAAACAAATACATTGTCTCGCTGGTAATCTTCAGCTGCTTGTTGCGAGGCATCGAGCCGAGCGTGCGCATATTGTGCAGTCGGTCGGCCAACTTAATGAGTATCACCCTAATATCATCCGACAGCGTAAGTAACACTTTACGGAAGGTCTCGGCCTGTGCTGAAGCATCGTCCGACAGCGCAGCCGACACTTTAGTCAGTCCATCTACCATCGAGGCTATCTTGGGGCCAAACAGATTCTCCATATCGGCCACCGTATAGCTCGTATCCTCTACAACATCGTGTAGCAGGGCAGCGGCAGTAGATTTGGCACCGAGGCCAATCTCGTCGACCACAATTTTTGCCACCGAAAGTGGGTGTAGAATGTAGGGCTCGCCCGAGCGACGCCTCACACCCTTGTGCGCCTCCTTTGCCAAAAAGAAGGCTTTTATAATCACATCCCAGTCAGATTCGTTCTTGCACACCTTGTCGCAAGAGGCCAACAACTCGTTATATAGTTGTTCAATTATCTGTTCATCTTCGGGCGTATAACCTGCCATAGGACAATGTATTAGAGAGTTTTACTTATTCTTGTATTTTTGCTGGCACGACCGCTCCACTCGCTCGATGCCGAGTGGAGCAGCCTACCCTATTTTATATTGCGACACCACACCTGCTGGGTGGGACCGCAAAGTTGTTCTATTTCTGTGCCTTGAGGGCCTCGCGCACTTTGGCCTCAATCTCGGCTGCCAGAGTCTCATTGTTGAGCAGCAACTCCTTGGTTGCATCGCGGCCCTGTGCCAGTTTGCTATCGTTGTACGAGTACCACGAGCCGCTCTTCTTAATCACGCCCAGGTCGGCACCCAGGTCAAGAATCTCGCCAATCTTCGAGATGCCCTCGCCATACATAATGTCGAACTCGGCCTTGCGGAATGGAGGTGCCACCTTGTTTTTCACCACTTTAACTTTGGTGCGAGTACCCAACATCTCGTCGCCATCCTTAATAACCGAGGTCTTGCGGATGTCGATACGCACGCTGGCATAGAACTTCAGTGCGTTACCACCAGTGGTAGTCTCGGGGTTGCCGTAAATTACACCAATCTTGTCACGCAACTGGTTGATGAAGATACAAACGGTCTTGGTCTTGCTAATAGCAGCGGTCAACTTCCTCAGCGCCTGCGACATAAGCCTTGCCTGCAGACCCATCTTCGAGTCGCCCATCTCGCCCTCAATCTCGGCTTTGGGGGTCAGAGCGGCCACCGAGTCGATAACGATAATGTCGATTGCGCTTGAACGGATCAGTGTTTCGGCAATCTCCCACGCCTGCTCGCCACTATCGGGCTGCGAAACCAGCAGATTATCAACATCCACACCCAACTTGGTAGCATAGAAGCTATCGAAAGCGTGCTCTGCATCGATAAACGCTGCAATACCACCGGCCTTCTGCGCCTCGGCAATGGCGTGGATTGCCAGGGTGGTCTTACCCGACGACTCGGGGCCATAAATCTCAATCACACGGCCTTTGGGGTAACCACCCACGCCAAGTGCATTGTCAAGGGTAATCGAGCCCGAAGGGATAACTGCCACAGGCTCAATACTCTCGCTATTCATACGCATAATCGAGCCTTTGCCAAAATCTTTCTCAATTTTGTCGAGCACAGCGCTCAACACTTTCTGCTTGTCGGGATTAACCGCAACTTTCTCTGCCATAATCTTTTTTCCTTTCTTTTTTATATATTTATTTTTACTCTACTTTTCGGCCTTGTTGTACTCATCCCACCACTGGGCAATCTGCTGCCAATGGTCGGCGGTCTTTACTTTGTCAAAGATGTGGATAATCTTGCCCTGCTCGTCAATAATGAATGTTGTACGCACAATGCCCATATACTTGCGGCCATACATACTCTTCTCTTTCCACACGTCGTAGGCCGTTGCCACACTCTTGTCAGTGTCGGCCACCAGCGTAAAGTTCAGCTCGTGCTTGTTGCAGAAGTTCTGGTGCGACTTAACGCTGTCGGGGCTCACACCCACAATCTCAAATCCCATCTCGGCCAAAGCCCTTTTGCCATCTCTCAAGCTCTTGGCCTCCAGCGTACAACCCGAGGTATTATCCTTGGGATAAAAATACAAAATCACCATACGACCAGCATAGTCGGCCAACCTTACGGGCTCGTTATTTTGCGACACAGCCTCAAACAATGGGGCCTGCTCTCCTACTTTTGGCATAGCTAAAAAAAGATTAAGTACAATCAAAGGGTAAATCATCGTAAAATTACAAAAAAAATCGCAACCATCAATGCGATAGTTGCGATTTTTTTAGGGCCTTTATACCTATTTATTATTAATAGGGGCTATTTTGCTGTAACAATACGCTCAATCTCTTCGACCGTCTGGGCAAACGACCTATCGGTCTCCATCAGATTGGCCACCGCTTTGCAGGCGTGAAGCACCGTAGCGTGGTTTTTACCTCCAATTGCTGCACCGATTGCCGACAACGACGACTTGGTGTGCTGCTTACAGAGATACATCGCAATCTGCCTTGCCTGGGCAATATCCCTCGTGCGCTTGGGCGAATCGAAAGCTGCCTCGTCGATATCGAGCTGCTCGCAAACAATCTTGCGCACCTGCTCAATGGTAATCTCTTTGGGGCAAATCTTTACATACATCTTCAGCACCTCTTTGGCCAACGATATGGTAATCTTGCGATTAAGGAATGCCGAGTTGGCAACCAGGGCCGACAGCGCACCCTCAATCTCGCGAATGTTGGCGTTTATATTCTCGGCAAAGAATGCCACCACCTCGTCAGGAATCTGTGCGCCAAGCCTCTCGGCCTTGTTGCGAATAATCTTCACTTTGGTCTGATAGTCGGGCTGTGTCAGCTCGGCAGCCAAGCCCCATTTGAAACGGGTCAACAGACGGTCGTTAATATCGCTCAACTCCGAAGGTCGCTTATCCGAGGTGAGAATCAACTGCTTACCAGCCAGGTGCAAGTGGTTGAATATGTTGAAAAATGCGTTCTGCGTACTGCTCTTATTGCCCGACAGTTCCTGAATGTCGTCGATAATCAACACATCTACCATCTGGTAGAAGTTAATAAAGTCGTTGGGCTCTTTGTTCAGCACAGCCGTGGTGTACTGCGCCTGGAACTTGTTCATCGACACATATAGCACCTGCAACTCGGGGTGACGCTGCTTAATCTCCATACCAATAGCCTGGGCCAGGTGGGTTTTGCCCAAGCCCGAGTCGCCAAAGATGTAGAGCGGATTGTAGGCAGTTTTGCCAGGCTCAATGGCCACAGCCAAGCCAACACTCCTGACAAGTCGGTTGCACTCACCCTCCACAAATGTTTCAAAAGTGTAATTTGGGTTGAGCTGCGAGTCGATTACCAGCTTTTTGATGCCAGGAATTATGAAAGGATTTTTTATCTTTGCGCTATCGTTCGGGGCAACAGCCTGGGCCATTGGCGTTGTATTTGCTTCGGTGGGGGTGTAACCCTGCGGAGCGCTATAGCCAGCCTGGGGCACCGAATAGCGCAAGCGAGTCTTGTCGCCAAAGAGTTCGTAGATGATAGGACGGAGCGAAGGGATGTAGTTGTGCTCGATATGATACACACACTCCTCGCTTGGCAACCTCAGACGCAATGTCTGGCCGTCAAAACCGATGGGGACAATAGGTTGGAACCACTTAACAAACTCTTCATCAGAGGTTTGCTTCTTGATTCGGGCCAAGCAGTCCTGCCATACATCGCTATATGTTGCCGTGTTTTGTATCATTTACTATTGGTTGGGTGGAGTTAAGTCCGATTTCCGATTACAAAATTGTGCATAATTTTGTTAAAAAAAATATGTTTTACTGTTGCAAATAAAAATAAAAATACTATACATTTTTCGCCCCTTTACCCAACCCCCTTTTTAACACGCTGATAGCGAGATTTCGCAAAAAATTTGTATCTTTGCGTATCAAAAAATTGAATTGAAAGCAAAAAACAATATAAGATAAACTTATAATTATCGTAACTAATTATGGAACAGTACATTCTCGACAGAGCACAGAAATGGCTCGACGGAAATTATGACGAACAGACAAAACAGCAGGTTAGAAATCTGATGGCCAACGACCCAAAAGAACTCTCGGAGAGTTTCTACCAAGACCTCGAATTTGGTACGGGTGGTCTGCGTGGCATCCTGGGTGTGGGCACCAACCGTATGAATATATATACAGTAGGTATGGCAACCCAGGGCCTGGCCAACTATCTCAAGAAATGCTTTGAGGGCCAGAAAATTAAGGTAGCCGTAAGCCACGACTGCCGCAACTTCAGCCGCGAGTTTGCCGAGCGCACTGCCGATATTTTCGCCTCGAACGGCTTTAAAGTATACCTCTTCGAGTCGCTCCGCCCCACCCCCGAGTTGAGCTTTGCTATTCGCGAGCTGGGCTGTAAGAGCGGTGTTATGGTTACCGCCTCGCACAACCCCCGCGAGTACAACGGCTACAAGGCCTACTGGGAGGACGGCTCGCAGGTTATTGCCCCCCACGACAAGAACATCATCGACGAGGTTAACAAAATCACCTCGGTTGACCAGATTATCAGTGGCCTGAATGCCGACAACATCACCATCATTGGCGAGGAGTTCGACAAGATTTACCTCGACAGGGTTAAATCGCTCTCGCTTTCGCCCGAGGCTGTTAAGCAGTTCAGCGATATGAAGATTGTCTACACCCCCATTCACGGCTGCGGCCACAAACTTGTTCCCGCATCGCTGCGCAACTACGGCTTTACCGACATTACCCCCGTAGCCGAGCAGATGGTTATCGACGGCAACTTCCCCACCGTCGAGTCGCCCAACCCCGAGGAGCGCACCACTATGCGTATGGCCATTGAGCTGGGTCAAAAGATTGGTGCCGAGATTGTTATGGCTACCGACCCCGACAGCGACCGTATTGGTATTGCAGTTCCTGATGAGGAGGGCAACTTCGTGCTGCTCAATGGCAACCAGACCTGCGTACTGCTCACCTACTATATGTGCCGCCGCTGGAAAGAGAACGGTATGCTCGACGGCAAACAGTATATCGTCAAGACCATCGTAACTTCGGAGATGATGGCCGACGTAGCCAAGAGTTTTGGCGTTGAGTACTTCGACTGCCTGACCGGCTTCAAGAATATCGCCAAGGTTATCCGCGCCGAGGAGGCCAAAGGTAAAGTCTACATTGGTGGTGGCGAGGAGAGCTTCGGCTTTTTGGCTGGCTCGTTCTTGAGGGACAAAGATGGCGTTTCGGCCTGCTCGCTGGCTGCCGAGGCTGCTGCTTGGGCCAAGAGCATTGGCACCTCGCTCTACGGACTTATCAAAGAGCTCTATGTCGAGTATGGCTTCTACAAAGAGGGCCTCGTATCGGTTGTTCGCAAGGGCCAGGAGGGCGCTGCCGAGATTAAGCAGATGATGGTCGACTACCGCAACAATCCTCCCAAGAGCATCTGCGGCTCGGATATCGTAACCATCAAGGATTACCAGTCGAGCCTGGCTTTGGATGTCAAGAGTGGCACCACTACCCCTATAGACATCGACAAGAGCAACGTGCTGCAGTACCTGACTGCCGACGGCACTATTCTGTCGATTCGCCCCAGCGGTACCGAGCCCAAGATTAAGTACTACTTTGGTGTAAAGGAGCCTCTGGCTTCGCTGGCCGACTACGACAAGGTTTCGGCTGCTCTGGATGCCAAGATTGAGCAGATGAAAGAAGAGCTCCACTTGGTATAAGGCTTTCACACCTATATTTATATAATTAGTAAGGCGAGCAACGTGTGCTCGCCTTACTTTTTTTCATCTCCTCACCACCCCACTCTCTTTACACATCTGGCCAAAAGAAAGGCCCTTTCGCGCAAAGCGAAGGGGCCTTTTCTGATTGGTATGGTAACTATTGTTATTAGCTACCAAAGTTGTCGTACATAATGTTCTCGGGTGGTACGCCCAGGTTGTCGAGCATATTCACAACGGCCGAAATCATCATTGGAGGACCGCACAAGTAATACTCGATATCCTCGGGTGCTGGGTGATCCTTCAAGTAGTTGTTGTAGATTACGTTGTGGATAAAGCCAATGTACTTGGGATCCCAATTGTCGTCTGGCCTGGGGTCGCTAAGACCAATGGCAAACTTGAAGTTGGGGAAGTCCTTTGCAAACTGCTCAAACTGCTCCTGGTAGAAGATCTCCTGTTTCGAGCGAGCACCATACCAGAACGAGATGGGCAGGTCGCTCTTAACGGTCTTGAACAGGTGGAAGATGTGCGAACGCATAGGCGCCATACCTGCACCACCACCGATAAACATCTTCTCGTTAGGAGTATCCTTGATGAAGAACTCACCATAGGGGCCCGAAATGGTAACCTTGTCACCGGGCTTGCGCGAGAAGATATATGCCGAGCAGATACCAGTTGGTACATTCATAAAGCCACCAGTTGCCCTATCAAAGGGAGGAGTAGCAATACGCACGTTCAGCATAATAATGTCGTCCTCGGCGGGCTGGTTAGCCATCGAGTAAGCACGGAAGGTAGGCTCGGGGTTCTTGGCCACGATATCCCACATTTTGAACTTGGTCCAGTCGGCGTGGAAGCGCTCGTCGATGTCCATATCCGAGAACTTAATCTCGTCATACTGAGGAACATCAATCTGAATATAACCACCACTCTTGAATTTGAGCCTCTCGCCCTCGGGCAATTTAACCACAAACTCTTTCATAAAGGTAGATACGCTGCGGCACGAAACCACCTCGCACTCCATCTTCTTCACGCCCAGCACGCTCTCGGGGATGCGGATATCGAGGTCACCTTTGACCTTAACCTGGCAACCCAAGCGCCAGTGCTCTTTCTGCTGCTTGCGTGTAAAGAAGCCCACCTCGGTTGGCAGAATCTCGCCACCACCGTCGAGCACCTGTACTTTACACATACCGCAACTACCCTGTCCACCGCAAGCCGATGGAAGGAAAATCTTCTCCTGTGCCAAAGTGGTCAGCAGCGAGTTGCCACTTGCCACCTTGAGGCTCTTCTGGCCATCGTTGATGTTAATCGTAACCTCACCCGAGCTGGTCAGCTTTGCTTTGGCAACCAACAGCAGGGCCACCAGCAGCAACAGCGCCACGAGGAAGACTACGACTGCAACTATAATTGTTGTATTCATCTCTCTTACTATTTTTGCTTAAAAATTCTACATCTGGAAACCCGAGAAAATCATAAACGCCATACCCAGCAGACCAGTGATAATAAAGGCCAAACCAGGACCGCGCAGACCCTTGGGTACGTTGGAGTAGCTGAGCCTCTCGCGGATGGCAGCCATCACCAGGATGGCAATCCACCAACCAAAGCCCGAACCAAAGCCGAATACTGCGGCCTCGCCTACGGTAGCAAAGTTACGCTGCTGCATAAACAGAGCGCCACCCATAATTGCACAGTTAACCGCAATCAGAGGCAAGAAGATACCCAGCGAGTTATAGAGCGAGGGCGAGAATTTCTCAACCACCATCTCCAACAACTGAACAAATGCTGCAATCACAGCAATAAAGAGAATAAAGCTCAAGAAGCTCAGGTCAACCTCGGCCAGCGAAGGCGAAATCCATGACAGAGCACCTGCCTTGAGCACGTAGTTTTCGAGCAAATAGTTGAGGGGCACAGTCATAAGCATTACGAACGTAACGGCCAAACCCAAACCATTTGCAGTCTTCACGCTCTTCGAAACGGCAATGTACGAACACATACCGAAGAAGAACGAGAATACCATATTGTCTATAAAGGTAGACTGAATAAATAGTTTCAAAAGTTCCATATTCTGTGCTCCTCCATTATTTTTCTTGTAAATCTTTGTTATAGCTGCGGTGTACCCAGATGATGATACCTACAATAATAAGTGCTGCAGGTGGGAACAACATCAGACCATTGTTTACATAGCCAGCCTCGTAGAAGCACTCGGGAATAATCTGGTAACCAAACAGGGTACCATTACCCAGCAACTCCCTGAAGAAGCCGATAATCACCAGCACTGCACCATAGCCCAAGCCGTTGCCGATACCATCGAGCAACGAAGGCAGAGGTTTGTTCGACAGCGCGAAGGCCTCTACACGGCCCATAATGATACAGTTGGTAATAATCAGACCTACATATACCGACAATTGTTTGCTCACGTCGTAGACATAAGCTTTCAGTACATCATTTACAAGGGTTACGAGTGTAGCGATAACCACCAGCTGCACGATGATACGAATCCTATCGGGAATAGTGTTGCGCAACAACGAGAGAATCAGGTTCGAGAATGCGCACACTGCCACAACCGAAAGACCCATAACAAATGCTGGTTTAAGCTGGGTTGTAACTGCCAATGCCGAGCAGATACCCAGAATCTGAACCAGAACAGGGTTATTCTTTGCCAACGGATTAGTCAGCGATTGAAATGTTTTGTTTTTCATAGCCTTACTCTGCATTTTCGGTTAATACTACATCTTCGGTTGCAGTGGCGGCCGCGGTGCGAGCCTTCATAAAGGCGTCGTAGTAGCCGATGCAATCCTTAATCATATTCTCCAAACCCTCCGAGGTTTTAGTACCACCGGTTACGGCATCTACCGAGTGAGGAGCGCCCTGTGCGCCACCCTTAACAACCTCGATACCAACCAGCTGGTCGCCCTCGTAGATGGTCTGGCCTACAAACTGAGCCTGGAATTTGGCAGTTGCAATCTCGGCACCCAGACCAGGAGTCTCACCTGCGTGGTCAAAGATTGCGCCCTTGATTGTATTCATATCGGCCTCCAGAGCCACATAGCCCCAGATGTCGTCCCACAGACCTTTACCAGTCAGAGGGAATACAACCTCGCCATTCTCTTTGTTCTCAAAAACGGGATACTCGCCAGCAGCAAAGCTTGCGGGCAGGTCGAAGAGTTTTTGCAGAGGCGAAACCTCGGTTGCGATCTGCTCGCCCTGAGCGTTAACAACATAAGCCTCGATATACTGGTCATACGAGCCTTTGTCCAAACCGAGCGAAGCCACAATAGCGTCTTTTTTCTCGTTCAGCACGTTAGCATCCTGCCTCTCTTTGAGCGAGAGCGAGGTGAAAGCCAACAGTACGGCTACGATAATTACCATAACGGCCGAATAGAAAACGATGTAGGCGTTGCTATCTTTGCCGCCCAAAAATTTCTTATTACTCATAATTCTATCCTCCTATTGGTTAAGCGTTAACGGTTTTTGCAACCTTTGCTGCCCTTTTGTTGCGGCGTTTTACGTTAGCCTGAACAACATAGTGGTCAACAACGGGAGCAAGTGCATTCATAAAGATGATTGCGAGCATCATACCTTCGGGGTAACCAGGGTTGAACACGCGCACCAAGATAGCCAGAGCACCAATCATAAAGCCTACGATGCACTTACCGCAGTTGGTCTGTGCCGAGGTTACGGGGTCGGTAGCCATAAATACTGCACCAAATGCAAAGCCACCAAGCAACAGGTGTTTCCAAGCGGGCAGAGCCATATACATCTCGGTAGCGGTCTGAGGCTCGGCTGGAGCCAACAGGTTGAACAGGCCACCCATTACCAGGCCACCCACAAACACGCTCAACATAGTGCGCCAGCTTGCGGTGCCAGTAGCAATCAGCACAAATGCGCCCAGCAGGATGCACAATTTCGAGGTCTCACCAATACAGCCAGGGATGGTACCTATAAATGCGTTGAGCATCGACACGTCGGTCATACCAGTGTTGGCCAACTGACCCAGAGGGGTTGCACCAGTGCGAGCGTCGGTAAACCAAACTGCCTCGCCCGAGATGCTCGAAGTGTAGGCAAAGAAGATAAACAGACGAGCCAGCAGTGCAGGGTTGAAGATGTTCATACCGGTACCACCAAAAATCTCCTTACCGATAATAACTGCAAAGGCGGTAGCCAGAGCGGTCATCCACAGAGGAGTACCAATAGGCACGATAAGAGCAATCAGAATACCCGACACGAAGAAGCCCTCGTTGACCTCCTCTTTACGAATCTGTGCAAAGAAGCACTCGATACCCAAACCTACGATGTAGATTACCAGAATCGAGGGCAACATCTGCCAGAAACCATACCAGAAGTTCTGCCAGATAGTAAAGTCGGCGCCACCAATCCTCTGGAAACCAATGTTCCACATACCAAACAGAATGGTAGGTATGAGGGCGATGATTACCATAAACATGGTGCGCTTCATATCGTTACAGTCACGAACGTGCGAACCTTTTTTGGTCACGTCGGTAGGCACATAGAAGAAGGTCTCCATGGCCTCGTAGAACGAGTGCAGCCACGAGAGTTTGCCGCCCTCCGAGAAGGTAGGAGCAAACTTGTCGAGCAATCGTTTTGGAAGGGGTTTATTGTTAGTCTGTTTCATACGCTTACATCTCCTTAATCATCAGGTTAATACCATCACGAACCAGAGCCTGCAACTCCATCTTCGAGGGATCAACGAACTCACACAGAGCCACATCTTCCTCTACGATTTCGTAGATACCGAGGTTCTCCATCTTCTCAATATCGCCAGCCAAGATGGCCTTGAAGAGATACATAGGATAGATATCCATAGGCAGATATTTCTCGTACAAGCCTGTCACCACAAAGGGGCGAACGCCACCATTCAGACCAGTCGACAAGTTGTAGCGCTTCTTGGGCATCAGCCACGAGAAGTAGGTGCGCGAAACCGAGAACTTGTGCAGACGGGGGGCCAACCAACCGATCAGCTCCAACTCGCCACCCTCAGGAATAACGGTAATCTGCGACGAGTAGTAGCCGAGCGAGTCACCTGCAGCGGCCTTCTTACCAGTCAACACGTTACCCTCGATGATGCGGAACTTGGCACCATTCGACTGGGGTTTGATGCGTGCAGGCAGCAAGACGTCGCTCACCTGAGCACCAACCAAGCACTTAATGTACTGGGGAGCAACCACCTGCGAACCAGTAGCGGCATAGGTCTTGGTCATATTGACCCTACCCTCGGTAAAGAGGCGACCGATGATAGCCACGTTCTGGATAGCTACGGTCCATACCACCTCGCCCTTGTTGATGGGGTTGATGTGGTGAATCTGCACACCCACATTGCCTGCGGGGTGAGCACCTGCAAAGTAGTGTTTCTCCACACCATTGATACCCTCCAAGATGCTCTTCTCGCCTGCTTTCAGGCCCAGATTAACATTCTGGCAGAGTTTTTTCAGTGCATCAAAACCAGCCTGCAGAGCCTCCATATCGTCTTTCAGGGCGACATTCATATCGGGGGCCAGGGGTGCCGAGTCAAAGCCCGACACAAAGATAGCTTTGGGTTTGTCGGCAGCGTTAGCAATGATGCCATAGGGGCGCTGAACGATCATAGGCCACAAGCCACTCGACTGCAGTGCAGCAGTCACCTCCTCCGACGAAGCCTTTGCCAGGTTGACATTAAAGGGTTTGTAAGTTTGTTCTGCATCGGCAGCCACCTCAATAGCCAGAAGTTTGCGCTTCTCGCCACGACGGATTGCCGAAACGGTACCACTGACGGGCGACGAAAAGATCACCTCTGGATGAGCCTTGTCATAGAACAGTGCATCACCAGCCATAACCTTATCACCCTCAGCCACCAACAATTTGGGCACGACACCCTCGAAGCCGAGTGGAGAAACTGCATAGCGTTCACCCAGAGGGAGCTCTACAACCTGCTTCTCTGCCTCACCAACGAGTTTAATGTCGAGACCTTTCTTTAATTTAATGACTTTCGACATAGTCTGTGAAGATAATTTTTGGTTTGTTAAAAGAAATTATAGTTGATTGTTAGTAATCCTGCCTAAAAATTATGTCCAATAATCGCACAAATATAACCATATTTTATAAATAGGTAAAATAAATTGTTAATATTTTCACACTTTTTTACTCCGACAGAAATTTTATATCTTTGTGCCAACAGAGCAAGAGCAATGGAACAACTTGTCGACATACACACCCACCACACCTCCTTCGCCACCCTCGCACTGCGCAATTACCGCCTGGGGGTTGATATTGAGGTGCCTTGTGGGCCATTTTCGGCAGGTATACACCCCTGGGATGTCGACAAAATAGAAGATTGTGAGGGGCTACTCAACGAACTGGAACATATTGATTGTGTGGCCATTGGCGAGATTGGGCTCGACTTTGCGTGCAGCGTAGACCTCACCCTACAACTGACTCTTTTTGAGCGTCAGTTGGCCATCGCCACCCGTCGCAACCTACCCGTAATCATCCACAACGTCAAGGCCACGACCAAGGTGTTGGCCACCCTCGCCCACTACCCCACTCTCACTGCCATTTTTCACGGCTTTATCGGCTCAAAAGAGCAGCTCGGGCAGATTATTGGCCGCGGATATTATGTGTCGTTTGGCTTTGGCGCACTCCGCTCGCCACGCACCTCCGAAGCTCTCAAGACGTGTCCAACCACCGCCCTACTGCTCGAGAGCGACACCGCCGCCGAGCCCATCACAGCCCTCTATGACGAGGTGGCCAAAATACGCAAAACCACCACTCAACAACTTATAGCAGAGATATATAGCAATTACACAAAGATATTTAACAAATGAGCTGGACAGAGCGAACCGAACTACTTTTAGGCGAGGAGAAATCGACCACCCTGCGCAACGCCCACGTTTTGGTCGTAGGGCTTGGCGGTGTAGGCGCCTATGCTGCCGAGATGATTGCCAGGGCGGGCGTGGGGCGTATGACTATTGCCGATGCCGACACTGTGGGCGAAACGAACATCAACCGCCAACTGCTGGCGCTCCACTCAACCATAGGCCGCCACAAGAGCGAGGTTATGGCCGAGCGGCTGCGAGATATCAACCCACAGATTGAGCTTCAGGTAGTTACCGACTACATCCGCGACGAAAAGACCTACACTCTGCTCGACGCAGCCCACTACGACTATGTGGTCGACTGCATCGACACTCTCTCGCCAAAGGTCAACCTGATTGCGGAAGCACTCGAGCGCAACATCCCCCTGGTCAGCTCGATGGGCGCAGGGGCCAAAACCGACCCTACACTGATAGAAATCAAGGATATAGGCAAGACTCACCACTGCCCCCTGGCCCATATGTTGCGTAAGAGGCTGCACAAAGTTGGCATCCGCAGTGGCTTTTATGCCGTATTTTCGCCCGAGCCAGTCAGAGAGGGCGCAATGATTCTGGCCGAGGAGACCAACAAAAAGTCCAACGTGGGCACCATCTCCTACATCCCTGCGGTCTTTGGATGCGCCTGTGCAAGTGTTGTAATTCGCGACCTGCTGGGCGAAATGCAGACATAAAGTAAACAATTAGATTCGACTAACTAAACTACTAATACTATGAAGATTGTATTTCTTGATGAATATTCGCTCGGAGGTGCCGACCTTAGCGCAATCAAAGCCCTCGGCGACTATGTTGGCTACCACGAAACTCGCCCCGAAGAGGTGGTTGAGCGCTCCGCTGGTGCCGAAGTGGTAATTGTCAACAAAGTGGTACTGGGCGAAAACGAGATGGCCGCCCTCCCAGCGCTACGACTTATCTGTGTATCGGCTACGGGTGTCAATAACATAGATTTGGAGGCAGCAAGGCGCCACAATATCGAGGTGAAAAATGCTGTCGGATACTCTACACACACCGTAGCAGAGGCCACTCTGGGCAGCATTTTAGCTCTACAAAGGCAAGTTTTGTACTACGACCACTATGTTAAGGATGGTCGTTACTCGGCATCGGGCCGCTTTGTCAATTTCGACCGCCCAACACACCGTCTATATGGCAAAAAATGGGGCATCATAGGTCTTGGAAACATAGGTCGCAAGGTTGCCGACCTGGCCACCGCCTTTGGTTGCGAGGTGGCCTACTACTCCACCTCGGGCATTGCTCGCCAAGAGAGCTACGAGCGCAAAGAGTTGAACGACCTACTCGCTTGGGCTGACATCATATCGGTTCACTGCCCACTTAACCCCACTACTAACAATCTCATTGACAAAGAGCAAGTTGCCCTAATGAAGCGCAATGCCCTGATTGTCAATGTGGCGCGTGGTGGTATTGTGAACGAGCAGGCCATTGCCGACGCCCTCGACCAGGGGTTGATTGCTGGTGCCGCTTTCGACGTTTACTCCACCGAGCCTATGCCGCTAACATCGCCCCTGCTGAAAGTCAAAAACGCCGACAATTTGCTCCTCTCGCCCCACAATGGATGGTCGGCAGTAGAGTCAATAGCAGACTTGGTGGAGTGTGTTACCACCAATATAAGAAATTATATTTCAAAGGATTAGCTAAACGTATAGGAACAAATATTCCTAAAGCCTCGCAGCAGCTCTTCGGCACTCATTCGTTTTTTACCCGAGAGCTGCAGCTCTTTTATAGAGATATATCCATCGGCACAAGCCACTTTTATATAGCGTTTATCATCCGACACAACCTCGCCAACCGAGCGCACATTATCGCTGGGCTCAAACGATGCGTCGAAGATCTTAACCGTCAAAGTATCAGTCAGAGCAGCCCAAGCAGCAGGGTAAGGCGACAGTCCTCGTACCAGATTGATAATATCCTCGCCCGAGCGGCAAAAATCGATGTGGCAGTCCTCCTTGAAAATCTTGGGTGCAGGCTTCAACTCGCCACACTCAACCTCGCTCTGCTCGATTGGCTGGGCCTCTCCTGCAGCCAACTTCTCAACGGTTTCGAGCACCAAATCGGTGCCGACATTCATCAACTTATCGTGCAGAGTGCCAACATTGTCAGTAGGCTCAATCTCAACCTTTACTTGACCTATGATAGCGCCCTCATCAATCTGTGGATTGAGCAGAAAAGTGGTAACTCCCGTAACGGTTTCGCCATTCATAATTGCGCGGTTAATGGGCGCAGCGCCCCTATACTGCGGCAGCAACGAGGCGTGCAGGTTAAAGGTGCCCATCTTTGGGGCGCTCCAAATAATCTCGGGCAACATCCTGAAAGCAATAACAATACCCAGGTCGGCATCGAGTGCCCTAAAAGCCTCGACAAACTCCTCATCGCGCAGCTTTACAGGCTGCAAAATGGGCAGACCAGCCTCTGCGGCATAGCGTTTTACGGCACTCTCGTTTACCTTCAACCCCCTACCCGATGGTTTGTCGGGCGTAGTCACAACGGCCACAACATTATAACCTCCCTCGACCAGGGCCTTAAGTGGGGCTACCGCAAAATCGGGCGTGCCCATATATACAATGCGCAAATCTTTGGCTGGTTTCATATCCGAAAATGAAAATTATTTGTTAGACTTTCGCCCCACAAGGCTCTGCACTTTGGCCTTGGCCTTATTGAACTGCACAACGTACCAGTCGGTATTGAACAGGTTTGAGTCGTTGGTAGCTATATATGTGAGGTACAATGCAATAGGTAGTAGTATTATGGCCGAGAACCACATACCGAAGGCGGCATCCCAAGTGCCCTCTTTGGCCATCTTCTCGCCCGCAATACTAATAATATAGTAGACCACAAAGAACAGCACCGACACCACAACGGGCATTGCCAAACCACCCTTACGGATGATTGCTCCCAGTGGCGCACCAATCAGGAAGAAGATAATCACCGACAGCGGCAGCGACACTTTGCGGTGCCACTCAACCTGCGAGCGGTAGAGGTTATTCAGTGCGCTCTTGGCCGAATCTTCGTTGCGGTTGAGCGAGTTACGCGACTGGCGAGCAGTCGACTTGGCCTTCTGAATAATATCGCGTTTGGTGCGTGTGTCCTTATTTTTCAGCAGCGCCATCAGATCAGATTCGCTCTTATACGAGTAGTCAACCTCCACAGTATCAAAGAGTCCCCACACGCTTTGGTCGCGCACCAAGAGGTGATTCTTCAGTAGCGGCTCATACGAACGTGCCGAGCCTCGGTCGGCCTCTACGCGCAACGAGTCGATATCGACCTGCAACTCGGCCACATTTTTGGTCTGGTGGTTGTTGAACAGGTTCATATCTGTTCGCGCAAAGTCAAAACCCTCAATCTCCAGCGCACCATTCTGCACCTTGAAGATTTGGTGACGTATGGTATTCTCGGTGTTCCACTTATAGTTGCGCGTAGTTTCGTAGGTCTGGCCATTGTAGAGCTTAACCATCAGAAACTTCTTATCGTCAGACATATAGATATAGCCCGAGTCGGCCACGGTGGTGGTCATATTGCCATTTTTGTCGCGCGTGTCGTAGATGAGGATATCGGTCAGCAGCTGTGTTTTGGGGTCTTGGTGACCGACGCGGATATTCATATCGTCAATGCCATTGAAGAATATGCCATCCTTGAACTCCATATTCTCCTTCTGCTGGCGGATGTCGTATATAATCGCCATCATCTTCTTGTTTGAGTACGGCACCAGGTCGTTCACCACAAAGAAACTGGCCACCGCCACAACGCCCACAACAGCAATCAGAGGTCTAAAGATAGTCATAAGCGACATTCCAGCCGACTTCATTGCCAACAGCTCGTTGTGCTCGCCCAGGTTACCCATAGTCATAATGGCCGCAAAGAGCGTTGCCAGCGGAATACCTAGGGGCATCATATTGGCCGTAGCATAGAATAGCAGCTCGATAATAACGCTGAAACTCAAGCCCTTGCCCACCAGTTCGTCGATATAACGCCACACAAAGTTCATCATCAAGATAAACATCACGATGAAGAACGAGAGCACCATTGGGCCCAAGAAGGCTTTGAGTGTAAATTTGTGTATTGTTTTCACTTGCTTTGTGGCAATTTTGGTGGGTTAAACGTGGCTTTTTCTGCGCCTAGCGCCCTTAATCGATGGCAAAGTTAGCAGTTTTACGATAAAAAGCGTCAAAGTGAGCAAAATTATTGTGGTTGCCCCTACGGGGAAGTCCATTTTATAGGCCACCCAGATGCCCACAACATTGCCCACAGCCGCCAGCACCGACGACCAGAGGGCTATCTGCGAGTAGTTTTTGGTGAGTGACCCAACGATGGTGGGCGGAATGGTCAGCAACGATATGAGCAGCACAATGCCAACCACGCGGATTGACAACACTATGACCACTGCCGTCATAACGGTCATAAAGGCCAGTATGGCATCGGCCTTCACTCCCTGGCTCTTGGCGTACTCGCGGTCAAAGGCAGCATAGATTATAGGCCTGCGCCAAAGCAACATAACCGCAACCAACACTACAACTACCGCAGCCAAAAATATTATACCTCTGCGAGTTACGGTCAGTATGTCGCCAAATAGGAAGCTCATCAGATTGGGTGCATACCCAGGCGTTGCAAAGATAAATAGCGTGCCGATGGCCATACCCAAGCTCCACACAATACCAATGGCCGAGTCCTCGCGTATGCGCCCTTTGGCCCCTGCCCACTCGACACCCAGTGCCGAGAGCACCGCAAAAATCAGGGCTCCGCCAATTGGGTTGAGCCCGTAGTGATAGGCTATGCCAATGCCGCCAAACGAAGCGTGGGTTATGCCGCCACTCAGAAAGACCATCCTGCGCGAAACCACATAGGTGCCCACAATTCCGCAGGCTATACCCGACAGAATTGCAGCCCAAAGGGCATCTCTCAAAAAGCCGTATGTAGCTACTGCACTGAAAAAATCCATCTATTCGTGGCCTATTGTTTATAAAATAGTGTGCAAATGTACTCAAAAGTCACAAAAAAATCATACTTTCGCACCAAATATGTAGCGTTAAAAATGAAAGTAAGTTTTCACACCCTGGGCTGCAAGCTCAACTTTTCCGAAACATCTACCCTTGCTCGCGAGTTTGCCGCAGGGGGATATGAGCGTACCGACAAGGTTGCCGAGGCCGATGTGTGTGTCATCAATAGTTGTTCCGTAACCGAGCACGCCGACAAAAAGTGCCGCAACCTAATACGCCGACTTCACAAGCTCAACCCCACAGCCATCATTGCCGTTACGGGTTGCTATGCCCAACTGAAGCCTGCCGAGATTGCAGCCATCGAGGGCGTAGATATTGTGCTGAGCAACAACGACAAGGGCGACCTTTTCCGCAAGGTTACGGAGCTGGGCAAAAAAGGTGTGCGCCAAGAGGTTACGAGCTGCACTACCGAGGAGCTGACGAGGTTTTTTGCTGCATTCTCCTCTGGCGACCGCACTCGAGCCTTCCTGAAGGTGCAAGATGGGTGCGACTACTGCTGTAGCTACTGCACCATCCACAATGCGCGTGGCAGCAGCCGCAATATGCCCATTGCCGACCTGGTAAAAGAGGCCGAACAGATTGCCGCCGAGGGGCATACCGAGATTGTGATTACTGGTGTAAATACGGGCGACTTTGGCCGCACTACGGGCGAGAGTTTTGCCGACTTATTGCGAGCACTTGACAAGGTCGAAGGCATTGAGCGCTACCGCATTTCGTCTATCGAGCCCAACCTGCTGACCGACGAGATTATAGACATCTGCGCCCGTTCGCCCAAGTTCCAGCCCCACTTCCACATCCCCATCCAGAGCGGTTGCGACCGCATACTGGCCCAGATGCGACGCAGGTATAATACGGCTACATTTGCCCAACGCATTGAGGCTGTGCGCAAGGCTATGCCCAATACTTTTATAGGCATAGACGTAATTGTGGGCTTCCCGGGCGAGAGCGATGAAGATTTCCAGACCACCTATGACTTTTTGGAGGGCATAGCCCCTGCATACCTGCACGTTTTCCCCTTCTCGGCCAGGGCCAACACCCCTGCGTGGAGTATGCCCAACAAGGTGCAAGACTCGGTCAAGACGGCCCGAGCAGCCCGACTTGATGAGTTGTGCCACCGCTTGCATCGCGCTTTCTATCAGAGGTATGTGGGCACCGAGGCTAAAGTCTTGTTTGAGAGCACCCTCAAGGGTGGCTGGATGATGGGCTATACCGAGAACTATATAAAGGTAAAAATGCCCTACGACCGAAGCTGTATCAACAAGACTATGCGCGTGGTGCTGACCGAGGTTGACGAACAAAATGAGGAGATGTTGGCAAAAGCGATTTTTTAGGCTATCTTTGTGGAAATTATGGACTATAATTAGGAGAGTATGAGAACTATACGCAAAAGAATATCGTGGGGTTTTATAGCCCTTTCATTTGTATTGGTTGGTTCGGGCATTATCAACCTGGCCGAGATGGGTAGGTTGCGTAGCGACACTGGGGCGGTGATTGACGCTGCCACGCTGACGACCGACTATGCCAGCGACATGCTCAACGCCCTTCAGAAGCAGAATAGTGCTGTGTTGGCTATGGTTATTCTCAACGAGCCCGAGCCCACACAAAAGTACCACGACGGCGTGTACGAGTTCAACTCGGCACTGCTGAAGGCCAACGAGGCGGGCATCAACACCAAGTCGGTGGGGCGTATCTACGAAGCCAACGACAACTACCACCAGATTGTCGAGCTCCACTCGCCCAACAACACCGAGATTGCCGACCGCAACTGGTTTATGACCTCATACCTCGAGGCTTACTACGCTCTCGACAGCGCAATCAAGCACTATATGACCTCGCCCAGTACCTCCATTTCGGCCCGCACAGCCAACTTGGAGCAGGACGTCTACCGCACCATTACCCCCAGCATTATTACGCTTATGGTGGCTCTGGTGGTGGTGCTTATGCTCTACTTCTTTATAGACACCTACTACCTGCGCCCCGTAAAGCGCATTAGCAAAGGGCTCGACAACTATGTCGGCACTGGCATACCCTACCAAGTGAAGATTGAGGACAAGAGCGAGTTGAGCACACTGAATAACAATATAGTAGAGCTCACAAGCCGTATCAAAAAACAACAATAAAGCCACCCACCCCGAAGCGTAAAGAGTTGTGGAAGAGAGAAGAGATATAAGGCTGCAAATAGTCTTTAAGTATATAGGAATGGTGCTGCTGTTCGACTCGGTATTTATGCTGCTGTCGGCACTCATATCCTATTTCAATGGCATCGACGAGGGATTTGCCCCCTTGCTGCTGTCGTTTATCTTCACAGCCATTATTGGTGGCTTTCCGCTGATATTTGTGGGCAAGAGCGACCGACTGAGCTCGAAGGAGAGCTACGCCATTGTGATTGGCGGTTGGTTGGCATCGTGTATTGTGGGTATGTTCCCATACCTGCTTTGGGGCGGCGAGTTCAGCGTCATAAATGCTTGGTTTGAGAGCGTTTCGGGCTTCTCGACCACAGGTGCTTCGATTCTCAACAACATAGAGGCTCTACCCAAAGGGTTGCTCTTTTGGCGCAGTTCTACCCACTGGATTGGTGGTATTGGCGTAGTGATGTTTGCGCTGGTTATTATGCCTATGATTGGCCGTAGCCGTATGGTGGTGTCCAACCTCGAAATCTCGTCGATGGCCAAGGAGAACTACCACTACCGCTCGTCGAAGATTATGCGCATCCTGCTGGGTGTCTACTTGGGTATGACTATCGCCAACACCATTGCACTGAAAATTGCAGGTATGGGTTGGTTTGACTCGGTAAACCACGCCCTATCGACCATTTCGACGGGTGGTTTTAGTACCCGCAATGCAAGTATTGGAGCCTACAATAGCCTGACTATCGAGCTGATAACCATATTCTTTATGTTTGCCAGTAGCCTACACTACGGCATTATATATGCAACCATTATTGGTGGCAAGAACAATGTATTCCGTACCGAGAATAGCAAGTTCTACATCAAGGCCACACTGCTGATGTGTATCATAGTGTCGTTGTCGCTGTGGGCCAACCACACCTACGGCTCGCTGGGCGAGGCTCTGCGACACGGCGTGTTCCAGGTGGTGTCGATTGTTACCACATCGGGCTATGCCACGGCCGACACGACCATTTGGCCCTCGCTGGCAGTGTGTGTGCTAATCTACCTCTCGTTGCAGGGCGGTATGGCGGGCTCGACCAGTGGTGGTTTGAAAAGCGACAGGGTACTGGTTGCGGGCAAACTTATTCGCGCACGCATAACCCAACAGCGACACCCCAACTCGATTGTACGCATCAAGAGCAACGGCTCGGTACAAGATGCCAGCATAGTAAACTTTGCAGTGCTGTATATAGTAATCTACGGCTGTATTGTGCTGGGTGGCACGCTCATAAATGCCGCCTGCGGATTGGACACCACTACGGCATTTACCGCCTCGGTAGCCTCGACGGGCAACATTGGCCCTGGCTTTGGCGAGGTGGGCTCGCTGAGCAACTTCTCGGCAATGCCCGTGTTGGTCAAGATTGTCTGCACGCTGCAGATGCTCTTGGGCCGTCTTGAGATTTTTGGACTTTTGCAATTCTTCTTGATGAAATGGTGGAGATAGTACGACGTATAGGACTAACGCTTGTGGCCACACTGGTAACGATTACTGGCCTGTGGGCCCAGACGGGCAACTCGTTCACCGAGCGACAGTTGCGCCAGCTCAGCCTGCGCAGCGAGCGCGTGGCTGCCCAGATTGCCCAGACCGAGCAACTGCACGCTGCCGAGCCCAACGACTCATTAGCCGTAGTGCTCCACGAACTGCACCGCCAGGCACAGACCATTGCCCAGACTATCGCGCGACTCGAGGCCCAACAGCAAGAGCCCAAAGATGAGGCACCCTCCACCCCCGAGTCTGCTACTCACCAGGCGAGCGAGGTCGAGAAGAGATTGGCCGACCAGTTTAAGTTTGCTATGATGCGCTATGCTTTGATTGAGAAGGATATCACAGCCGAGTTTGACACCTACCGCAACCTCTACGACACCGCCAGCCAGAGCCTTGTCACCTACGACGAGGCCACCTGCTTGGCCGATGCCAAGAGCGCCCGTAATGCCTACAACAAGGCTGTCGAGGCACTTATGGCCAGTGCCACCAAGATTGCCGACCGCAGCGACCAACTCTTTATGAGCAAGTCTGACGCACTGATGAGGTTTGCCGACTCGCTCTCGATGGCCGACGACAAGGCATACTTTATCGAGCAGGGCAACAGCATCGAGGCCAGCCTGATGGAGGAGCTGAGGGGCAAATGCACCGACCCCGACGTAGCAATGTACCCCTACCGCAAGGCCGCGCTGATGAACCTCGAGGTTAAGATTACGCGCCGCTTGTGGGGCGATCAGAAGGCCGACTCGCTCGTTACGCTTATGGCCCAGATTGTTCCGAGCGAGGCACTTTTTGCTCCGCTCGACAAACCCAAGTGGGCCGAGGCCAAGTATGGCGAGGTAGCCATCCACAAGCAGAATAAGTATAGCGGTGTGGGCAACATCCCCCGTATCAAGCCCCCCTCGCAGGGCGAGGTCTACTCCTATGTGCTGGGCAACTACGCCTCGCTGCCATCGATTAACACTTTCCGCAAGGCAGCGCCACTCTATACCGAGCGCAGGGCCGACGGCCGCACCTACGTTTATGCAGGCCTCTACCCCACCGCCAAAAGCGCCCAGCAGGGCCTCGAGACGCTACGCAAGGCGGGCTTCAAACAGCCAACGCTGGTGATGTGGCAGAACGGACTCAGGCGCGACGACTTTGTCGACCGCTCAGCACAGGCTACGGCTCCCAAGGCGGCAATGTTCCGCATAGAGATTAGGGGTGCCAACTATGGCTTGAGCGAGGCTGCGAGCGCGGTTATTAAGGAACAGGCACCACGCAAGGAGCTGTCGAAGTTCACTACCGAGGTGGGCGCCATTGTCTACACACTGGGTATCTTCACCAAAGAGGCCGAGGCCGACGCCCTTGCCAAAGCCATTGGCGCAGCCGACAGCACCATCAGTGTGAGAGTAGTGAAGATTTGAGTTGAGGGTTATTAAGGCCCTTAAAGCCCTTAATGTCTTTATTACTCCTATATCTCCTAATACTTCTACAAACAAAATAAAACGTCGAGCAGCCCACACTGTCCGACGTTTTCTTCTTATGTGTCGCTATAATCTCGTTTAGTCCAAGATTGCTTCGGTTGCCTCCAACAGGCCCTCGTACATTGTGGGGTGCGAGTGAACGGTCTGGGCAATCTGGCGAGCGGTAATGCCGAGTTGTTTGGCCAGCGTTGGCTCGCCAAGCATCTCGGTTACGCTACCGCCAATGATGTGTGCGCCAAGTAGTTTCTCGCTCTCGGCATCGTAGACAAGTTTCACAAAGCCATCCCTATCGCCTGCGGCAGTAGCCTTGCCCGAAGCCATAAACTGGTACTTACCGACCTTCACTTGGTAGCCCTGCTCGACGGCCTGTTTTTCGGTCAAGCCCACCATTGCCACCTCGGGAGTGGTGTAGACACACGAGGGTATGGTCGAGTAGTCGATGGGCGCAGGGGTGTGGCCACAGATGGCCTCTACACACACCGTAGCCTCGGCCGAAGCAACGTGGGCCAGTGCAGGGGTAGCAATAATGTCGCCAACGGCATAGATGCCCTCTACATTGGTGCGGAAGTAGTGGTCTACCACAATCTTATCGCGCTCAACGGCCACGCCGAGCTCTTCGAGGCCCAAGCCCTCGATGTTAGACTTAACACCTACGGCCGACAGCACAACCTCGGCATTGAGGGTTTCGAGTCCCTTTTTGCCCTCGACATCAACCTCGCAGCCATTCTCGCCTATCCTAACGGCCTTAACGCCAGTCGAGGTCATAACCGTTACTTTCATCTTGCGGAACGAGCGTTCCAGGGTGCGGCTAACCTCCTCATCGGCCAGTGGCAGCATATTGGGCAGGTACTCCACAACGGTAACCTTAACGCCCAGAGCAGCATATACCCACGCGAACTCGCAGCCAATAGCGCCCGAGCCCACGATAATCATACTCTCGGGCAACTCGCTCATTGTCAGTGCCTCCTTCGACGAGATTATCCTCTTGCCATCTACGGGCATAATAGGAATCTCCCTGGGGCGCGAGCCAGTAGCCAGAATGATGTGGTCGGCCTCTACGCACTCTACTGCTCCGTCGGCTGCGGTAACCTCTACAACGCCTTTGGCAGCAATGCGACCGCTACCAATGAGCACATCTACGCCTGCTTTCTTGAACAAGAAGTCAACGCCCTTGTTCATCTGTGCAGCTACGGCCCTACTGCGAGCCACAATCTTGTCGAGCGAGGGGCGCACGGTGCCCTCGAACTCGATGCCATACTGGTCGGCTGCGGTGATGTAGTGGTAGACTTGTGCGCTCTTGAGCATAGCTTTGGTGGGGATGCAGCCCCAGTTAAGGCATACACCACCTAGCTCGGCACGCTCCACTACGGCAACGCTCTTGCACTTCTTGACTGCTTTGAGTGCGGCAACGTGACCAGCAGGCCCACTACCTATGACTACGATATCGTATTTTTTCATCTTACTTAAGGTTTTTTAGGTATCTGTTCTGTTTGCAAAATCTTACTTAACCACCCTGAGCACCTCGCCATTGTCGGCAGCTATGGCGCTCAAGAACTTCTCGCTGTAGCCAGGCTGATCGGGGAAGGCGGGCTGTTTGGGGCTGTGGCCGTTATTGAGGAATGTGCCATCCTCGGCCTGCTTCTTGATGTTGCCGTCGATGTACTTAACCATCAGGTAGTCATCCAGTTCGCTCCACTTCTGCCACAGAGCCTGAGCGTTCTCGACCGACCACTTGGTGGCGAGTTTTTTCATCTTATCGGTCTTTTTGTTCGACAGTTGCTCGTCTTGTACCAGTATCTCTACCAACATTTTGTTCTCCCACTCGTCAATCACCTTGCGCACCTCGGCACCAATGTAGTCGTAACGCAGGTAGGCAAACTGGGCGATGCGGTTGGTCACCCAGAACATCGACTTGTCGCTGTAGGTCAAGATGTTGGCAGTCTGCTCGCTCAGGCACTCGGGCACCTCGGTCGAGCCGCAGTAGATAGGTGTGAGGGGCGAGGTTGCAGCATCGTCGGTACCAAACCAGATAACACCACCTACGGGATCGGGCAGGTTCTGGCGAGCCTGTGCCACAAACCAAAAACCAGTCTGCTGGGTTGCGATAGCCCTCTCGTTAACATACTCAACGCCATCTACCTCAAAGCCCATAGGCCTCCAACGGTAGGGGCATTTGCTGCCACCTGCACCAATGTCGGTAGTCATATCCATAACGGTGCCCTCGTAGTGGTCGCGCATCATATCGAATACATCTTTGGGCGAGAGTTTGCGGTTGGGTTTAACCCACAGAGGCATAGGATTGTTGGGGTTGTGACCCAGGGCGTAGTCCTCATACTGCTCCATACCGTCGGCATACTGGCGGAAGAAGGCCCACACCCTTGCCTCGCAGCCACGCATAGCGCTGAAATCCAGGGGAGCATAGGCGTTGCAGAAGCTGAAATCTTTGTCCTCGCCACTGAAATAGCCCTGCTCGCGTGCGAACGAGATTACATCGGGGGCGTAGAGGCAGTTCTCGGGGTCATCGAGGGGGAAGGTCGATATGCGGGCTTGGTTGGCGTGGGCAGAGATGTAACCATCGGGCACACGACGTGCAACCCACACGATACCCTTGTTGTTGGGGCCCTTACCAATGAGCTCCATAATCCACACCTCGTTCTTGTCGGCAATGCTGAACGACTCGCCACTCGAAGCGTAGCCGTGGGTATTGGCCAGCTCTACGATGCAGTTGATAGCCTCGCGAGCGGTCTTGGCCCTCTGCAAGGTGATGTAGATGAGCGAGCCGTAGTCGATACCGCCCTTGGGGTCCTCGAGCTCGTGGCGGCCGCCAAAGGTGGTCTCGCCAATGATGAGCTGGTACTCGTTCATATTACCAATGGTCGAGTAGGTCTGTGCCACCTGTGGAATCTCGCCCAGGTAGCGGCTGGTGTCCCACTCGTAGACCTTCATCAGCGAGCCTGCTTTGTACTTGGCTGCTGCGTTGTGGTAGAGTGCTCCGTAGAGTTGGTGTGAGTCGGCTGCGTAGGAGACCATATTGCTGCCGTCGGTCGATGCGCCACGAGTTACTATCAGGTTGGTGCAGGCCAGTGCGCTACCCCAAGCCAAAACTGCGGCAAGTGCTGTTGCAAAAATTCGTTTGTTCATTATTATTTTTGGATTAAAAATTTAGTTTCGCCTACCAATTCAACAAAAATACAAATTTATCGCTAAATTTGCCAAACAAACAGCACCAAAAATGTCTATCACATCGCAAATTAAATATCTGCACGAGAGTCTGCCCAGCGAGGTAAGACTTGTGGCTGTGTCGAAATTCCACCCCACCGAGGCTCTCCGCGAGGCCTACGATGCTGGCCAACGCATATTTGGCGAGAGCCGTCCACAGGAGATGACCACCAAGCAGGCCGCCCTGCCAGCCGATATCGAGTGGCATATGATTGGCCACTTGCAGACCAACAAGGTGAAGATGATTGCCCCTTATGTATCGCTCATCCACTCGGTCGATAGCGAGCGCCTGGTGGCCGAAATTGACCGCTGCGCTGCCCGAGTAGGGCGAGTGATTGACATCTTGTTCGAGGTACATTTGGCTGCCGAGGAGAGCAAGAGTGGCTGGAATGAGGTCGAGCTGCGCGAATTTATAGACTCGGGGGCTATGGCCCACTACCCCAACGTGCGACTGCGTGGACTGATGACCATTGGCACCCTGACCGACGATATCGAGCTGAATAAGAGCGAATTTTGCGCTCTTAGGGATTTATTTACCGAGTTGCGCCCCCGCTTTGGCGAGCCTTTCGACACGCTGTCGATGGGTATGACCTCCGACTACCGCGAGGCCATCGAGTGCGGCAGCAATATGGTGCGCATAGGCTCAATGATTTTTGGCGAAAGGGTTTATTAAACGTCGACCGACAACCGTCAACCGTCGACCGACCTAAGGCTATTAAGGAGCTTAAAGACCTTAAAAACATAACAACAAAGGCGAGCGGACACTACCCCACTCGCCTTTGTTTATTCAATGTCGTTTGACGTTTGACGTTAGACGTTAGACACTACTTAACCCTCAGTCGCTGAC
This sequence comes from Tidjanibacter sp., assembly GCA_045543795.1. Classification (GTDB taxonomy): domain Bacteria; phylum Bacteroidota; class Bacteroidia; order Bacteroidales; family Rikenellaceae; genus Tidjanibacter. The sequence goes on along the minus strand of JAZPXV010000022.1, from coordinate 69,376 downwards.
CTATACGTATGGGGGTGCTGCTCTTGATACCATTCAAGCGGCAGATTGCACCTACCGAAGTGCCATATTTGGCTGCAATCTTCGACAGGTTGTCGCCACTCTTGACCTTATAGTATATGGCGTCGTTTACGGTCGGCTTGGGCTTCTTGGCCACATCTTCGAGCGCCTCTACAATCTCTTCCGAACTGAGCGGATTGCCATCCTTGTCGGTAAATACGCCATCCACATCGTCGTACTCCTCAAGCGCCTCGGTCATCTTCGACGACACATTGAAGTATCCCCTTTCGAGAACGTAGGTGTGGTATTTCAGCTCGCCCGTCGAGAAGTCGATAATCCTCTCGGGGTCGAAGGTCAGGTCGGCATACCTCACCTCAAAGTGCAGGTGGGGGCCACTACTACGCCCCGAGTTGCCACCATAGCCAATCACCTGGCCCGCCTTGACGTAGTCGTTTACCGACACATTCAGTTTGCACAGGTGACCATAGTAGGTTTCCAGGCCGTTTGGGTGGCGCAGGATGACCAGATAGCCATAACCGCCCGAGTTGTAACGTGCATAGCGCACCTTGCCCTCGAAGGCTGCAAATATGGGCTCGCCCGTAGGCAGGCCAATGTCAATACCTTTGTGCATACCCCTGCGGCGAGGGCCATAGCGCGACGACACACGGCCCAGTACGGGAATGTGGAAGTCGCCCAGCTTATCGATGAGCTGAATCTCCATACTCTCGGGCAGGTCGCCCAAGCTCACATCGCGGTAGGCAAAGACCTCGTTGGTGCGCCAATGGTCGCGAAAGACCTCTTGGTCGGCACGGCTTGCGTAGTCGGGATAGTAGTACTCCCAAGTGTTGTTGGTATAGGTGATAATAAAGATGCCAGGGTCGGCTGTAGCAACGGTGTCGATAGGCACTGCGGGCAGGTCTTCGTAGTGGTAGACCTTCGACCTCTGGCCATAGGCCTCCGCTTGCGACCACACGACCGCAAATAGCACAACCAGCAACTTAAAGCAAAACTTCATCCTTACCACCCTACTACTCCTCATTCTCAAACATTTCAGCAGCCTGACACAGCGCCTCATAAAACTCCTCGCCAAAGCGCCTTACCAGTGGCTCGCGCATAGCCTTATAGAGCTTCACGCCCTCGCGTTTACCACAATCAAAGGCACACTTGCAGATGTTCCAGCGGTGGATATTCAGTCCATAATCGCCCGTTGCAAAGTGTTTAACCCTGATGGGATAGAGGTGGCACGAGATGGGTTTCAGAAAGCTACACTTACCCTCGCGGTAGGCTCGCTCTATGGCACAGAAGGTAATGCCGTTCTCCTTAAACGAGTAGGCGCACTCGGCCCCGTCAATCAGAGGCGTGGTATAGTCGCCATCGACATCCACCACCATAAAGCCCTGGCTCTCCACCGCCTCAATACCCTCGGAGGTCATATAGGGTTTGTAGTTGGGGTACTCGTTCTCCAGTTCATCTACCTCCTCAATCTCCAATGGAGCGCCCGAGTCGCCCTCTACGCAGCACTCGCCCTTGCAGACCGCCAGGTCGCAGCAGAACTGCTCGGTAAGCAGGTCAGAGGCAATGATTTTGCCGTCAATCTCTATCATCGAAGGCCTCATTGTCATAGTGTATTCTCAATTATCAGGTTCAACACCTCGGTCATAGTCATCCCTGCGGCCCTTATCTGCTTGGGCACAATGCTACCTGCGCTCATACCTGGGATGGCGTTAATCTCAATCATATAGGGCTCGCCCTCAGGGGTAACGATAAAGTCCACTCGGGCCAGTCCCCTGCAACGGCAGGCCTTATAGGCGGCCTCGGCATAGTCTTGCAGCTTGGTGGTCAGCTCTGGCGAGATAGGCGCAGGGGTAATCTCGTCGCTCATACCTGCGGTGTACTTGGCCTCGTAGTCGAAGAACTCGTTTTTGGCCACTACCTCGGTAACGGGGAAGCGATAGAACTGCTCCTCGGTAGCCATCACTCCGCAAGCAAACTCACGACCTGCGATAAACTCCTCGACCAACACCTCGTCGCTCTCCTCAAAAGCGGCCATAATTGCGGGCAGCACCTCCTCGGCGCTCTTAACCTTCGTAACGCCACAGCTACTGCCACTTGCGTTGGGCTTAACAAACAGGGGCAGCCCCAGCTCGGCCACAATCATATCGGGGGCAATCCAATCTTCAGCCCCTATGAGCATACCCTTGGCCAGGTTAACTCCCGTATGGGCCACGGCCCTCTTGGTCGAAATCTTGTCGAAAGTAATCACCGACGAGGTCATATCGCACGACGAGAAGGGCACACCCATCATCTCCAAGTAGCCCTGAATGTGGCCATCCTCGCCAGGGGTACCGTGAATCATCACAAAGGCGTAGTCAAAGACCACCTTGCCACCCTCGACGGTGAGCGAAAAATCGTTCAAGTCTACGCCATACTCTTTGCCCTCGTTGCTTCGGTAGGTAAAATTGCGGTAGTGAACATCTATCAGCCAGACGTTATACCTTTGGTGGTCAAAGGCTTCGGCCACCTGTGCTGCACTACCCAAGGCAATCTCGCGCTCCGAAGAGTTGCCACCTGCCAGCAGTGCTATATTCAGTTTCTTATTCTCCATTGTCAATCAAAAAAAATGTTCCTCTCTCTCTACTACTATGGGTTGTAATAATCTTTGTGACGGAAGGCCAGAATTTCGTCAATCATCTTGAGCCACTGACTGGCCTCCTCATTGTCGGGCGCAAGTCGCAGCACCTCGCCAAAGTGGTTCATTGCCGCCCCAAAATCGCTATGCGCATAGGCCTCTTTGCCTGCTGCAAGGGCCTGGTCTACACTATTTTGTTCCATATAAAGTTTGTGTTTTTCGATATAATCTGCCACTCGTTGGGGCACGTTATCCTGCCACCTCTCACCACTGCTAATCAGCTCCCTCACCAGCGTAGACGACACCCCCATCTTTGGTGCCCCGTCAAGCATCACAAAGGGCTCGCCGAAGTGGTCATTCTTCCCTCGTGGGTAAATCAGTATCTTATTCTCGGCCATCAACCTCTCGCCCTCGCGCCACGAGTGTATCGTAGCGGCCACATCGCCACCTCCCAGCAGAGCAAACTCCTCACCTGGATAACGCTCGCGCAGGGTGTCGATAGTATTTACCGTATACGAAGGTCTTGGCATCGAGAACTCTACGTCGCACACCTCCACCTCCTCAAACTCCTCTACCGCAAGCCTTGCCATAGCCAGGCGGTGCTCTTCGGGGGCCAGCTCGCTGCTCTGCTTGTGCGGATTCTGGGGCGAGACCACCAGCCACACCTTGTCGGCCAGCCCCTGCTCCACAACGTAGCGCGCTATGCTTATATGCCCCTTATGTATGGGGTTGAACGAGCCAAAGTAGAGAGCAATCATACCGAGGAGGAATTGAGAATTGAGAATTGAGAATTGAGAATTAGTCTGCCAAGAAGGTGGTTACTATCTGTTCGACCTGGGCAACTGCTGCATCCAAGTTGTCGTTCACCACAGTCTTGTCAAACTGGGGTGCATAGGTCAATTCCTCGGCAGCCTTGCCAACACGTTGTTCAATCTTCTCGGGCGAGTCGGTAGCACGCCCCACAAGCCTATTGCGCAGCTCGTCAATCGAGGGGGGCATAATAAAAATCGACAGTGCCTGGTCGCCAAAAATGCTTTTGAGCCTTACGCCACCCTTAACATCCACATCGAACAGAATGGTGTGGCCCTGTGCCCAAATGCGCTCCAGTTCGCTCTTCAGAGTGCCATACTTGGTACCTGCATAGACCTCTTCCCACTCCACAAAGCTATCCTCGGCAATGGCCCTATCGAACTCGTCGGCCGATAGGAAATAGTAGTCGTGGCCGTGCTGTTCTGCACCTCGGGGAGCACGCGAAGTGGCCGAAATCGAAAACTCCAACCCTGGGATGGTCTGCATAATGCGACGCACGATTGTGGTCTTGCCCGAGCCCGAGGGGGCCGAGAAAATAATCAGTTTGCCCATATAAGTGTCTACAAAATATTGAGTACCTGCTCTTTAATCTTTTCGAGCTCGTCTTTCATCTTCACTACCAGAATCTGCATCTCCGAGTCGTTTGCCTTCGAGCCCATAGTGTTAATCTCGCGGCCCATCTCTTGAGCCACAAAGCCTAACTTGCGGCCTACACCATCCTCATCGGCTGCCACCTGGCGGAAGTAGTCGCAGTGTTTATCCAGGCGCACCTTCTCCTCGGTAATGTCCAACTTCTCGATATAGAAAATCATCTCCTGCTCGAGTCGGTTGGCATCGTAGGCCACACCACACTGATTCATATGGTCGACAATGCGCTGTTTGATAACCTCGGTACGGCGCTGCTCAAAGGGGATAACAGCCTGCTTGTAGCCCTGAATGAGGTCTACCCTATGGAGCAGGTCGGCAATCAGTATCTCGCCCTCGTGCTGACGGAAAGCATCGTGACGAGCCAAAGCCTCATCTACGGCCTGCATCAAGGCAGCCAACTCCTCGTCGCTAACAGCCTCGACCTCGGTAGCCAAAACCTCGGGCATACGCAACACCGAAGTGAGCACCTGTGACTGCACCTCGCTGCTGGCTCCCAGCCCCGAAGCGGCAGCCAACCCCATCAGCTCGGCCGAGTAACTGCGAAAAAGCTCTTTGTTGATATTGAGCGCACTCTCTTTGGTAGCGGTATTCTCGACCGTAACGAAGATATCACACTTGCCACGCCCCAGCACCTTGGCAGCGCGATTGCGAATCTCGAACTCGGCCTGGCGGTAGCGTGCAGGCATCTTGACCGACAAATCGAGCTGTTTGCCATTGAGCGAGCGTGTCTCCACGCAGATTTTACGTCCTGAAATGGTGATTTCGGCCTTGCCGAAACCGGTCATTGATTTTATCATCTTCTGCAAGTATTGGTTTCAACCTACAAAGATAAACTATTTTTTCTACACAATGAAATATGAAATAATAAACAAATATTTGTTTAACTCTGAAATAAAATGTAAATTTGCGGATGACAAAATGAGGATTTGTAAGAATTTCTTTAAACAATACTAACACATTAACCTAAAAACACAATGGTAAAACACAATTTTAACGCAGGACCTTCGGTATTGCCCGAGGTAGTAATCAAAAAAGCCGCAGAGGCAGTTTTGGATTTCAATGGTAGCGGTTTGTCGATTTTGTCGATTTCGCACCGTACAAAAGAGTTTGACGCTGTAATGGATGAGGCCAAAGCTCTGTTCCGCGAGCTGTTGGAGATTCCTGACAACTATCAGATTTTCTTCGTTGGTGGTGGCGCAAGCACCCAGTTCTTCCAGATTCCTTACAACTTCTTGGGCACCAAAGCTGCTTATGTAAACACTGGCGTTTGGACCAAAAAAGCTATCAAAGAGGCTAAACTCTTTGGCGAGGTAGAGGTTATCGCCACTGGCGAGGAGAGCAACTTCTCGGCTATTCCAAAGGGCTACACCATCCCTACCGACTGTGACTATCTCTATACCTGTATGAACAACACCATCTACGGTACCGAGAATCACATCGACATCGACTCGCCCATTCCTCACATCTGCGATATGAGCTCGGACATCTTGAGCCACCCCGTTGACGTGTCGAAATACGCTATCATCTATGGTGGCGCACAGAAGAACTTGGCTCCCGCAGGTGTAACCTTCGTTATCATCCGCGACGATATGTTGGAGAAAGTTGTTCGCCAGGTACCCAGTATGGTTAACCCCAAAACCCACGTTGACAACAACTCGATGTTCAATACTCCTCCTGTATTCCCCATCTACGTTCTGATGGAGACCCTGCGCTGGATGAAGAGCATTGGTGGTATGAAAGAGATGTACCGTCGCAACTGCGAGAAGGCCGAGCTGCTCTACAACGAGATTGACCGCAACAAACTCTTCCGTGGTACCGCTGCTAAAGAGGACCGCTCGAGGATGAACATCTGCTTCGTTATGAACCCCGAGTACGAGGAGTTGGCAGGCGAGTTTATGGAGTTTGCCAAGGCTCGTGGTATGGTCGGCATTAAGGGCCACCGCTTGGTAGGTGGTTTCCGCGCCAGCTGCTACAACGCTCTGCCTGTTGAGAGCGTGAAGGCTCTGGTTGAGTGCATGCAGGAGTTTGAGAAACTGCACGCATAGTTTGACCGACTCTGCCCGAACGAGTAGAAATATTGACTTTATACCTATAACTATATATAGAAGTCCACAGCCTACACTATGCCTACTATCGTTTCACATATATATGAGGAACCTGTCAAGCATAAGGTTGTGGACTTCTATGCCTTAATAGAACCTATGAAAGTATTAGTTGCAACCGAAAAACCCTTCGCAAAGAAAGCCGTTGACGCTATTCGCGAAGTTGTAGAGGGCGCAGGCTATGAGCTGGCCCTGCTGGAGAAATATACCGACAAAGCCGAGCTGTTGGCTGCCGTTAAAGATGCCGACGCACTGATTGTACGCAGCGACAAGGTTACGGCCGAGGTTATTGCTGCTGCCGAGCAGTTGAAGATTGTAGTAAGGGCTGGTGCTGGCTACGACAATGTTGATTGCGCTGCTGCTACCGACAGGGGTATCGTGGTTATGAACACCCCTGGTCAGAACGCCAATGCTGTTGCCGAGTTGGCTCTGGGCCTGATGATTTATATGTCGCGCAACACCTTCAAACCTGGTACTGGCAAGGAGTTGAGCGGCAAGAAACTGGGTATCCACGGCTTTGGTGCCATTGGCCAGATTGTAGGCCGTTATGGCAAGGCTCTGGGTATGGACGTATACGCTCTGTCGCCCTCGATTACCGACGAGAGCATCTTTGAGCAGAACGGTGCCAAGAGGGTTGCTACCGCCGAGGAGCTCTACTCTACTTGCGACTACATCTCGTTGCACATTCCTGCCAAGCCCCAGAATATCAAGTTCGTAGGCAAAGCTCTGTTGGAGAGCATGCCCAAGGGCGCTATCATCGTTAACACCGCTCGCAAGGAGGTCGTAAACGAAGAGGAGTTGGCCGAGGTATTTGCCGTAAGGGAGGACCTGAAGTATGCTACCGATATTGCTGCCGCATCGCAGGCCGAGCTGAACGAGAAGTTTGGCAACAGGGTTTTCGCTACACCCAAGAAACAGGGTGCCGAGACTGCCGAGGCTAACTATAACGCTGCCAAGGCTGCTGCAAGTCAGATTGTTGACTTCTTCGTGAACGGCAACCGCAAATTCCAGGTAAACAAATAGACTAAACGTACACACAACACAAGGAAGCTATGGTAAAGATTAAAGCATTTTGTGGTGTACGTCCACCACAGGCACTGGCAGCCGAGGTTGCATCGCGCCCTTACGACGTGCTCAACTCGGTAGAGGCTAAGGCCGAGGCAGGCGAGAAGAGTCTGCTGCACATCATCAAGCCCGAGATTGACTTTGACCCCATTATCGACGAGCACGACGAGGCTGTTTATGCCAAAGCCGTTGAGAACTACAAGGGTTGGAAGGCCAACAAGTGGCTCGTAAAGGAGGAGAAGGAGTGCTACTACATCTACGCCCAGACTATGAACGGCAAGAGGCAGTATGGTCTGGTTGCTTGCTGCCACTTCGAGGACTACTTGGAGGGCCGCATCAAAAAGCACGAGCTCACCAGGGCCGACAAAGAGGAGGATAGGATGAAACACGTCAGGGCACAGAGCGCCAACTTGGAGCCCGTGTTCTTCGCCTACCCCGAGAGGGCCGATATGAACGCCATTGTTGACCGCATCATCGCAGGCGAGCCCCAGTATGACTTTGTGAGCGAGGATGGCGTAGGTCACACCCTGTGGCTGATCGATGGCGACGAGGATATCAAGAACATCACCGCCATATTTGAGCAGATACCTGCGCTGTATGTTGCCGACGGTCACCACCGTACCGCAGCAGCCGCAAGGGTTGGCGAGGAGAGGATGAAAGCCAATCCAAACCACACTGGCGAAGAGGAGTACTGCTACTTCTTGGCAGTTATCTTCCCTGGCGAGCAGCTGAACATTATCGACTACAACCGCGTGGTTAAGGACCTGAACGGACTGAGTAAAGAGGAGTTCCTGGCAGCCGTAGCCGAGGACTTTGTTGTAGAGGAGAAGGGCGCAGAGATTTACAAGCCCAACGCTCTGCACAACTTTGGCCTCTATCTCGACGGCAAGTGGTACTCGATGACCGCCAAAGAGGGCACCTACGACGACAGCGACCCCATCGGCGTACTTGACGTAACCGTACTGTCGAACTTGGTACTGGACAAGGTACTGGGCATCAAAGACCTGCGTAGGGACAAACGCATCGACTTTGTGGGCGGTATCCGCGGTCTTGGCGAGTTGCAGAAAAGGGTTGATAGTGGCGAGATGAAGGTTGCTTTTGCGCTCTACCCCGTTTCGATGCAGCAGCTCATCGACATTGCCGACAGTGGCAACATTATGCCCCCCAAGACCACTTGGTTTGAGCCAAAACTGAGGAGCGGTGTAGTAATCCACGAGTTTTAGTAATCGGAGAACAAATAGAAACACAAACTAACAAAACTAACCATTTTTAATACAAAAAGTATGGCAAAGATTAAGGGAACAATCGTTGTTGATACCGAGCGCTGCAAAGGCTGCGAGGTATGTGTTGCCTCTTGCCCCTGCGACGTATTGGCCCTCTCGCCCAGCGTCAATGGCAAAGGCTACCACTATGCCCATATGGCTAACCCCGATAGTTGTACAGGCTGCGCAAGCTGTGCAATTATTTGCCCCGACACTTGTATCACAGTTTACAGACAAAAATTCGAGTAGCTATGGGAGAGATTAAACTGATGAAAGGCAACGAGGTAATTGCAGAAGCTGCAATCCGTTGCGGAGCCGATGGCTATTTCGGCTACCCTATTACCCCCCAGAGCGAGGTAATGGAGACACTGATGGAGCGTCAGCCCTGGTTGACCACTGGTATGGTGGTAGTACAGGCCGAGAGCGAGGTTTCGTCGATTAACATGGTTTATGGTGGCGCTTCGTGCGGTAAGAAGGTTATGACCTCTTCGTCGAGCCCTGGCATTAGCCTTATGTGCGAGGGTTTGACCTACCTGGCAGGTGCCGAGCTGCCCTGCGTGGTTGTGAACGTAACCAGGGGTGGCCCAGGTCTGGGTACCATTCAGCCCGCACAGAGTGACTATTTCCAGGCAGTTAAGGGCGGTGGCCACGGCGACTACAAGACTATCGTACTGGCCCCTGCATCGGTACAGGAGATGCACGACTTTGTGTTCGACGCATTTGACTTGGCGTTTAAGTATCGCAACCCAGTGATGATTCTCTCGGATGGCGTTATCGGCCAGATGATGGAGAAGGTTGAGCTGGCAGAGCAGAGGCCCAGGTGGACCGATGAGGAGATTAGGCAGATGCACAGCAGCTGGGCTTGCACAGGCAAGACCGCTGACCGCGAGGCCAACATCATCACCTCGTTGGAGCTGGACCCCTATGCACAGGAGAGCTTCAACTACAAGATTTTTGAGAAATACGCACGTTGCGAGGCCGAGGAGGTACGCTACGAGGAGTATATGTGCGAGGATGCAGAGTATCTGATTGTAGCCTTCGGCTCGTCGGCTCGTATCTGCAAGGAGACCATCTCGATTGCTCGCCAGAATGGTTACAAGGTGGGCCTTATCCGCCCCATCACCCTGTGGCCCTTCCCCAGCAAGAAGATTGCCGAGGTGGCAGCAAAGACCAAAGGCGTATTGGTTGCCGAGTTGAATATGGGACAGATGGTAGAGGATGTAAGGCTGGCAGTAAACGGCGCTGTGCCCGTAGAGCACTACGGTCGCACCGGTGGCGCAGTCTATACCCCCGACCAGGTCTATGAGGCATTGTTGAACAAAATCATTAAAAAGTAACGCACTATGGCAGAATATATCGTAGAGAAAACCAAAGAGAATTTGGTTTATTCAAAAACCCCAGTGCTCACCGACAAGGTTATGCACTACTGCCCAGGCTGTAGCCACGGTACTATCCACAAACTCATCGCCGAGGTTATCGACGAGATGGGTATTCAGGAGAAAACCATTGGTGTTTCGCCCGTAGGCTGCTCGGTATTTGCATACAACTATCTGCACATCGACTGGATTCAGGCCGCCCACGGTAGGGCTGCTGCAGTGGCTACCGCTGCTCACAGGCTCTATCCCGACAAGGTGGTGTTCACCTACCAGGGCGATGGCGACTTGGCTGCTATCGGTACCGCGGAGAGTATCCACGTCTGCAACCGTGGCGAGAGCATTGCAGTATTCTATGTAAACAACGCTATTTACGGTATGACAGGTGGTCAGATGTCGCCCAATACCCTCATCGGTATGAAGACCGCTACCTGCCCCTACGGTCGTGACCCACAGCTGCACGGCTACCCCTACAAGGTTGCTGACTTTGTATGCCAGTTGCCTGGTGTATGCTACGTTACCCGTCAGAGCGTTCACACCCCCGCAGCAGTGCGCAAGGCCAAAAAGGCTATCCGCAAGGCGCTGGAGAACTCGATGGCAAAGAAAGGTTTGTCGTTTGTAGAGTTTGTTGCTACCTGCAACAGCGGCTGGAAGATGAGCCCCGTAGCTGCTAACCAGTGGATGGAGGAGAACTTAGTGAAAGAGTATCCTCTGGGAGATATCAAAAACGAATAACCCTCACACCGTAAATACGTTACAGAGATATGAAACAGGAATTGATTATTGCAGGTTTCGGAGGACAGGGCGTTCTCTCGACCGGTAAAATTTTGGCCTACTCGGGTATGTTGCAGGGTTACGAGGTTAGCTGGTTGCCCAGCTATGGCCCCGAGATGCGTGGTGGTACCGCCAATGTGACCGTAGTAGTGAGCGACAAACCCGTCAGCTCGCCTATTGTTCAGACTTGCGACACCGTTATTGTGCTCAACCAGCAGAGCTTGGACAAGTTTGAGCAGAGTGTTCGCCCAGGTGGTAACCTCATCTACGATACCAATGGTATCACTCACCACCCTACCCGTAAGGATATTAACATCTACACCATCAACGCCACCGAAGAGTGTGCCAAGATGGGTAACTCACGCCTCTTCAACACAATGATTTTGGGTGGCTACCTGAAGGTGTGCCCCATTGTGGAGATGGAGTATGTAAAGGTGGGTTTGAAGAAATCTCTGCCCGAGCGTGCCTGGAAGACTCTCCCCGCAAACGAGGAGGCCATCCGTCACGGTGGCGAGATTATCGAGCTCGTGCATAAAGCCGAGTAATTCATCAGGCGAAAAGGAGAATAATTACCAGACCTTTGACCCTTAAAACTTCAAAAGGAGAGGGGGCACACCAATGCGGTGAGCCCCCTTGTTAATTTGTCTAACGTCAAACGACTAAACGACCTAAGGCTTTAGTCCCCTATAATATTGCCGTTCTGATCGATTAGGGCATAGTCGCTATAGGGTGTCATGGCCACTTCGAACAACACCTCGGAGATCATACTCACATCGTGATAGATGGCTGGTGTAATGACCTTGCCCGTAATGCAGTCCATCACTCCATAGCGATCAAGAATTCTATACTTGGCATAGGTCGAAAAAGCGTCCACGACATCGCCATACTCGTTAAACTGTGCAGGATAGCCAAGCGGCTCGCTTTCGTCGTATATAAATGGATTTACCACCCTACCCTCGAAGTCAACCTGCCAGCGGCGCCCCTCGGCAGTGAGCAAAATGCCGTCGTCGAGGATGTCGATATAGTCATATTTAGCATCGTAGACCACGCGACACTGCATGTCGAGTATGCCATACATCCCATTGGCAATCACTACCCTATAGCCACTCTTGTGTGGGGCCCACACCTGGTCGTAGGTCGGCTCTATCACCCACTTGCCCGAGGTGTCGATAAATCCCACCTTACCCTCCGAGTTGGTCATTGCGCAGCGGCCGTCATAGAACAAGTGCCCTGGCGCAAAGGTATACTCACGAAGGGGACAATCGAACACAAATGGTATAACCACTTGATTGGCAGGGTTAATGAAGCCAATCTTGTCGTCACTCACTACGGCAGCCAGCCCCTCGGAGAATACCCACGCTTTGGTGTAGTTATTCTCTTGTGCGTCAATTACGATGCTACCCGTATTGACGTTCAAGAATCCGCGTTTACCCCCCTGGGCATATACGGCCAGCGAGTCGCCTACTGCAGCATCAGACACCCAGTCGATATTGTCAGTGGTGTAGGTGCCTGTCTTTTTGTCGTAGACGCGGTAGGTGTCGTTGAGGAAGTGGTGCACAGCCACCCTTTTTGAGAGCATTTGGTCGTACCACTCCCATCTTTCGTGCTTCCTCTGGTAGTTCGAGTAGGCGCAACAGCCCACATAGCCTAACAGCAGGCCCACCACCACAAAGCCAATCACATAGCAGAGCCACTTTTTGCCTCCACGCCACCAGTTGCGCAGAGTTCGGATAGCCAGTCGGCCAGCAGCCACTACGGTAGTACACATCAGTGCCACAACCCCCAGCAGGGCCTGAAAAATTTTAGTCAAGAGTTTCATACGTTGTTTTTTGGGTTCTATAAAAAATGTTATTAAATATGTTTGTTGTCATTGTCGCCTGCGCGTTACCTATCGCCAATCATTTCGTACTCAACACCAAACCACTCGTTAAGTGTTTCGTCTACTTTGGCGTTGATTTCGGGGGTAATTTTGTCCTTAATCTTCTTGTATACAAAGAGCATGGCCACTCCGTCATCCATAACGCCCAGCAGCCTATATACCACTCTTGGCAGCAAGTCTACGGGCAAAAGGGTGTAGGCGATGGCGGCATAGACAAGCACTCGGTCAAGCAGAGAGGTACGCTCGTCGGCCATCACATAGTAGAACTGCAGCAGTGGGCGGCTTGCAGTGCGCCCTGCTTTCAGGGCCCAGGGACGTAGCTTGTCCATAAGCGAGTTAATCTTTGCGTGCCAGTCGATGTTTTTAACTCTCTCGAGCAGCGCCGAGGCATCCTTGCCCATAATCAGGTAGGCCAAAATCAGAAGTGAAATAGTTGTCAACATATCGTTTGAGTTTTAATTAAGTGTGTTGTTTGTTTTATCCTACAGTATAGAGTTGCAATCGTTAGCGATTCTATCACTACGGTAGCAATACAAATGTCAAAAAAAGAAATCGTACAATCGAGCCAATGATTCTCAACTGTACGAAATAGCTTGTGGGGTGTATAAAATACCCCCCGAAGTGATATTTTGCATAGCAACGACAGCCATACTTACCACAAAAAAATCCCTCTCTGCATCCAACAGAGGGGGATTCTTATCACTCGGGCCACTCGGGGCACCACACTATATACAAAACTGGTTATTCACCTATTAGTCCATCTTCAGCACCGCCAAGAAGGCCGACTGGGGCACCTGTACGTTACCAATCTGGCGCATACGTTTCTTACCCTTCTTCTGCTTTTCGAGCAGCTTGCGCTTACGGCTAATATCGCCGCCATAACACTTGGCCGTCACATCCTTACGCACCTGGCGCACCGTTTCGCGAGCAATAATCTTGGCTCCGATGGCTGCCTGAATAGCAATGTCGAACTGCTGACGTGGGATGAGCTCTTTGAGCTTTTCGCACATCTTGCGACCAAAGTCGTAGGCGTGGTCGGTAAAGATGAGCGACGAGAGCGCATCCACAGGCTCGCCATTGAGCAGGATGTCCAGTTTTGAGAGCCTACTCTCGCGGTAGCCAATCTGGTGATAGTCAAACGAGGCGTAACCACGCGAGATGCTCTTCAGCTTGTCGTAGAAGTCAAACACAATCTCCGACAAGGGCATATCGAAGTTAATCTCTACCCTCTCGGGGCCCAAGAATACCTGGTTTACGAGTGTACCGCGCTTGTCGATGCAGAGTTTGATGACGGCACCCAGGTAGTCGGTCTTGGTAATGACCTGTGCGCGTATGTATGGCTCCTCAATCTTGTCGACCAAGGTCAGGTCGGGCAAGCCCGAGGGGTTGTGAACATCCACCACATCGCCCTTCTTGGTCGTAACCTTAAACGACACGTTGGGCACAGTGGTAATCACATCCATATCGAACTCGCGATAGAGCCTCTCCTGCACAATCTCCATATGCAGCAGTCCCAAAAAACCGCAACGGAAGCCGAAGCCCAGTGCCAGCGAGCTTTCGGGCTCAAACGTCAGCGAGGCATCGTTGAGCTGCAACTTTTCGAGCGAGGCACGCAGGTCCTCATACTCGCTTGCATCCACAGGATAGACACCTGCAAATACCATTGGTTTAACATCCTCAAATCCCTCTACCGACATATCACAAGGCCTGTCGACGTGGGTAATGGTGTCGCCCACCTTAACATCTTTCGACGACTTGATGCCCGACATAATGTAGCCTACATTGCCAGCCTTAATCTCGTCTTGCGGAACAAACTTGAGTTTCAGCACACCAATCTCGTCGGCGTCGTACTCCGAGCCAGTATTGAAGAACTTAACGTGGTCACCCTTGCGGATTGTGCCGTTCATCACGCGGAAGTAGCCGATGATGCCTCGATAGGAGTTGAACACCGAGTCGAAAATAAGCGCCTGTAGGGGTGCATTTTCATCGCCCTCGGGGGCAGGTATGCGCTCTACAATAGCATCCAGAATCTCTGCAATGCCCACACCCGTGCGTGCCGAAGCACAGAGAATTTCGCTCTCATCACAGCCCAACAGCTCTACAATTTGGTCTTTGACCTCATCGACCATTGCCGACTCCATATCAATTTTGTTGATTACGGGAATAATCTCCAGGTCGTGCTCGAGCGCCAGGTAGAGGTTCGATATGGTCTGCGCCTGAATACCCTGCGAGGCGTCTACAACAAGCAGCGCACCCTCGCACGAAGCGATTGCACGCGACACCTCATACGAAAAGTCAACGTGTCCTGGGGTGTCGATAAGGTTCAGAGTATAAGGCACACCCTCTTTGACATATTGCATCTGTATGGCGTGCGACTTGATGGTGATACCCTTCTCTCGCTCGAGGTCCATATCGTCGAGCACCTGGTTTTGGAGTTCGCGCTCGCTGAGGGTGTTGGTCTCTTCGAGCAGTCGGTCTGCCAGGGTACTCTTGCCGTGGTCGATGTGTGCTATAATACAAAAGTTGCGAATCTGTTTCATCTTTCACTCATTTAACCCACAAAAATATGCAATTAAATCGAGATTTGAAAATCGAATATTTTCACTCTCCGTAGCACCCCCAAACAAAAGTCCCTCGGCCGCACAATTTGGGCTTTGGGGATTGTGGAACCCCTAAACCCAACCCCCACTCTATCTGCACATTGGCGCAAAAATTGCCCTTTTGGGCCACGCCCATAATCGCCAAAACGGCAATTCGGCATAAACCAAACTCGCTTACTTTTGCCCCCGACAAACCAAATTTTTCGTGCCTTTATGAAAATTTCAGGAACAGGGAGTGTGCTCCCCAAAAAAGTCGTTACGAACGATATGCTTGCCGAGATTCTCGACCAAAACAATCTTACGGCTAACGACGTCGACCACATTCTGTTGCACCAGGCCAACATTCGTATCATCCACGCAATCAGAGATTTCCTCAAGCAGCCCGACGACAAGTTTCCAGTCAACATCGAGAGCCACGGCAACTCATCCAGCTCCAGCTGTCCCATACTGCTCGACGAGTGCAGGCGCAATGGCCGCTTGGCACCAGGCGACCGAATCATCTTGAGCGCCTTTGGTGCAGGATTTGTATCGGGTGCTGCTTTGATAGAATTATAACCTTGTAGACACATTTAACAACTCCGAGAACAATAGAATCTCGAAAAAAGAACTTAACTTTGTAAACACATAAGCAAAATTACCATAAAGCTATGATTAAGAGTAGAATTTGCGATATGCTCGGTATCGAGTATCCCGTTTTTCAGGGCGGTATGGCCTGGGTGGCCAACGCCTCGCTCGCAGCCGCAGTATCAAACGCAGGCGGCATGGGCCTTATCTCGTCGATTAACGCAGGCACCGAGGCCGTAAGAGAAGAAATACGCAAGTGCAAACAACTGACCAACAAGCCCTTTGGAGTGAACATTATGCTCCAGGCCCCCAATGCCGAAGAGATTGCCCACATGGTAGTCGAAGAGGGTGTAAAGATACTCACCACAGGCGCTGGCTCGCCAGCCAAGTATATGCCAATGTGGAAGGCCGCAGGCATAAAGGTTATACCCGTAATTGCTTCGGTAGCTATGGCCGTTAAGATGGAGCGAGCAGGAGCCGATGCCGTAGTAGCCGAGGGCGCCGAGGCTGGTGGCCACGTTGGCGAGCTGCACACTATGCCCCTTGTGCCCCAGATTGTTGATGCAGTCCAAATTCCCGTAGTTGCCGCAGGTGGCATTTGCGATGGCAGGGGTGCTGCCGCAGCCTTTATGCTCGGTGCCGAGGGTGTACAGGTCGGCACACGCTTTCTGGTGGCCGATGAGTGTACCGTTCACGAGGCATACAAAGCCAAGATTCTCAAAGCATCCGACATCTCTACCACCGTCACGGGCAAAACGCTTGGCCACCCCGTAAGGTCGCTCAAGACCCCCTTCTCGCGCGAGTTTGCCAAGATGGAGAGCAACCCCAACACCAAGCCCGAGGATATCCTCTCGTTCGGTACGGGCTCACTCCGCAAGGCTGTTCAGGAGGGCGACGAGTATGGTAGCTATATGGCTGGCGAGAGTGCAGGTATGGTGCGCAAAGCCGAGCCTGCAAAGGCTATTGTCGAGGACCTCATACTGGGAGCCGAGAGGGTGTTGCGCAACTTTGCAGCCACCAAACTGGCCTAACACCACCACAACTATTACATACACACTTTCAACACATTAGCGACAACTATGAGCAAAAGAGTAGTAGTTACTGGTGCGGGCGTGGTTTCGCCCGTAGGCAACAGCGTAGAGAGTTTTTGGCACAACCTTATAGAGGGCGTTTGTGGTATTGACTACATAAGCCAGATACCCACCGACGACCTGCCCGTAAAGATTGCGGGCGAGGTAAAAGATTTCGACCCACAGCAGTTTGGCATCGAGCCAGGCTTTGCACGCAAGCAAGACAAATTCACCGTCTATGCCGTAGCAGCAGCCCAGCAGGCCGTAGCCCAGTCGGGCCTTTGTTCGGCTGCCGAGGGCGGTAATATCGACCCTATGAGATTTGGCGTATATGTAGGCTCGGGAATTGGCGGTTTTGCCACCCAGTGTCGCGAGCACGCCAAGTTGATGACCGAGGGTGCCAGGTGGGTGTCGCCACTGTTTGTGCCCACTATGATTTCAAACATCGCAGCAGGCAACATAGCCATTCGCCACAAGGCTCAAGGCCCCTGCTTGCCCGTGGTAACCGCCTGTGCCACATCCACCCACGCCATTGGTGAGGCCTACCGAGCAATCAAGCACGGCTATGCCGACGCCATAATTGCAGGTGGCTCGGAGGCCCCCATACTGCCTATGGGCATTGCAGGCTTTGCCAACGCAAAGGCTCTGTCGAGGGCCGAGAACCCTGCCTACGCCTCGCTGCCATTTAACAAAAACCGAGGTGGCTTTGTGATGGCCGAGGGCGCTGCCATATTGGTGCTCGAGGAGTACGACCACGCCATTGCACGAGGTGCCACCATACTGGCCGAGGTGTGTGGCTACGGCAACACTTGCGATGCCTACCACGCCACAGCCCCCCACCCCGAGGGCACAACCCAGGCGGCAGCCATTAGCCAGGCTCTCGACGAGGCAGGCTACAACCCACAGACCGACACGCTCTACATCAACGCTCACGGTACGGGTACCGCTCTGAACGACACCTCCGAAACGGCAGCCTTCAAGATAGCTCTGGGCGAGAGTGCCTACAAGGCCCACATCTCGTCGACTAAAGGTGCGACGGGACATATGCTCGGTGCTGCAGGTGCTGCCGAGGCTCTGGCCGCAGTGATGGCCCTCAAAGAGGGCATTGTGCCCCCTACCATCAACCTCGATGAGCCCGACCCCGAGTGCGACCTCAATTACACTCCCAATGTGGCTGTTGCAGCTCCGCTGACCATTGCCATATCCGACTCGCTCGGCTTTGGTGGCCACAACGGCTGTGTAGCCATCCGCAAGTACACCCAACAATAGCAGACCTATTATATATAAAGTATGAATAGAGAGGAACTGAAGACCTACCTACCCCACCGAGAGCCAATGTTGCTCGTTGACGAGGCAACCATCGTAGAGCCTGGCCTGTGCAAGGCCACCTACCGCATACGCCCCGATGAATACTTCTGCCAGGGCCACTTTCCTGGCAACCCCATAGTACCTGGAGTAATTCAGTGCGAGATTATGGCCCAGAGCTGTGCTCTGCTGCTTGGCAACGACATTATTGGCAAGACCACGCTCTATACGGGTATCAACAATGTGCGTTTCAAACGAGTTGTGCGCCCTGGCGACGTGTGCCAGATTGAGGCCCGACTGGTCAGCCGCCGTAGCAACTTGGTGTTCTGCTCGGCCCAACTGACCGTCGAGGGAGAGCTGTGCTGCAAGGGCGACCTGTCGTTTGCTCTGGTAGACACCCCCACCCCAAACGAGTAGCTCAACCTTATCAGCAATAAACAATTAGGGCCACTGAACATACAATTCAGTGGCCCTAACTAATTTTGAATTCTAACTATATTACCTGATGGTTGCGCCTGCTTTCTTGGCAAAGGCATCAATCAGTTTATTCATAGTGTTGTCGATAGTGCGGTCATCAAGGGTGCGACTCTCATCTTGCAAGATGAAGGCCAGTGCATACGACTTCTTGCCTGCCTCCAACTTGTCGCCCGTATAAACATCAAACAGCGACACATCTTTGAGCAGTTTCTTCTCGGTCTGGAACGCAATCTGGCGCAACTCGGCATAGCTAACAGCGCTATCTACCAGCAGAGCCAAATCCCTCTTAACGGCAGGGAACTTGGGCAGCTCGACAACCTGTACTTTGTGCTTGCGAGTGTACTTCAGCAGGGTATCAAAGTCGATATCGAGGTAGTACACATCGCCCTTCAGGTCGAAGGTCTTGCGCACTTTGGGCGACACGGTACCAATCAGAGCCAACTCCTTATTGCCAGCCTTCAGCACCAAGCCCTCGGCAAAAACCTCGTTGCTCACAGGCTCACTGCGCAGGGTGTAGATATCCATACCAAAGCGGCGCAAAATCTTCTCGGCCACAGCTTTAAGGCGGAAGAAGTCGGTCTGCTCGCCTTTGCTATTCCACGACTGCGAAGTGTGGTTACCTGCCACAGCCACTGCCAGGCGGAACGACTCGTTGTAGGGGGCCAAGCCACCCTCCTCTTTACGCTCGCTGTTGAAAGTATAGGTATTACCAAACTCATAAATCTTCAGGTTCTGCACCTTGCGGTTGACATTCAGCTCAACAACCTCAAGCAGACCAAAGAGCAAGGTCTGGCGCATAACGCCCAGGTCGGCACTCAGGGGGTTCATAATCCTCACGCACTTGTCGGCAGGGAAAACCTCCGACTGCTCGTAGTAGCTGCTCTTGCTGAGCGAGTTGTTCATCACCTCGGCAAAGCCCTGAGCCGAGAGCATATCGCTCACCATATTGCGCAGCTTATCCTTATTGGGCTTGGGCTCATACGACAAGGTCGAATTAACGTGGGTAGGAATCTCTACATTGTTGTAGCCATAGATGCGCAGAATCTCCTCTACCAGGTCGGCAGGGCGCTGAACATCCACGCGGTATGCAGGCACCTCTACGCTCAAACCCTCCTCACTCTCGGCCGTAATATTGATTTCGAGGCTCGCCAAGATGGCCTTAATAGCCTCGTTGCCAATCTTCTTGCCAATCAGCGAGTCGATATAGTCGTAGGTGATGTCAATCTTGAAGGGTGCAACGGGTGCGGGGCAGATGTCGGTAATCTCCGAGGTAATCTCGCCACCAGCCAACTCCTTGATGAGCATTGCGGCACGCTTCAGAGCATAAACAGTGATATTGGGGTCGATACCCCTCTCGAAGCGGAACGATGCGTCGGTCGACAGCGCGTGCCTCTTGGCGGTCTTGCGCACCCATACAGGGTTGAAGTAGGCGCTCTCGAGGAATACGTTGGTGGTCGACTCGCTAACGCCCGAGTGCTCGCCACCAAATACGCCTGCGATACACATAGGCTTTTGGGCATCGCAAATCATCAGGTCGGCCGACGAGAGTGTGCGCTCTACGCCATCGAGGGTACGGAACTTGGTACCCTCTTCGCAAGTACGAACAACCACCTCGTTACCCTCAATCTTGTCGGCATCGAACGAGTGCAGGGGCTGGCAAAGCTCGTGCAGCACATAGTTGGTTACGTCTACCACGTTGTTCTTGGGGTTAATGCCGATAGCCCTCAGAGCGGTCTGCAACCACTGTGGCGAGGGGGCAACCTTAACGCCCGAAATGTTCACACCAGCATAGCGAGGAGCACCCTCGGTACACTCAACCCTCACTTTGGTAGCCTTAGAGGTATTATCGACCTTCCACCCCTCTACGCTGGGCAGACGCAACTCGGCCCTGCGACCCTGCGAGCGCAGGTAAGCAGCCAAGTCGCGAGCCACGCCATAGTGCGAGGCTGCATCAATGCGGTTGGGCGTAAGTCCAATGCCCAACATATAGTCGTCGGTCAGGTTGAGATACTCCATTGCGGGAGTGCCAGGAACAGCATCCTGGTCGAGCTCCATAATACCCTCGTGACTGCGGCCAATGCCCAGCTCATCTTCGGCACAGAGCATACCGAGCGACTCGACGCCCCTGATTTTGCTGCGTTTGATTTTGAACACCTCGTCCGAGTCAATGGGATAGAGCTCGGCGCCTACGGTAGCGACCATCACCTTCAGTCCTGCGCGGCAGTTGGCTGCACCGCACACAATGCCCAGGGGCTCGTCGGTGCCCACGTTTACGGTAGTGATGTGGAGGTGGTCCGAATCGGGGTGGTCTACACAGGTGAGCACCTCGCCCACCACAACGCCTTTAAGGCCGCCCCTAACGGCCTCAATCTTCTCAAACTCCTCGATTTCCAGACCAATATCGGTCAATATTACCGATGCTTCTTGGGGTGTCAGATCGCTGTCGAGGTAGTTTTTGAGCCAGTTGAATGAGATATTCATAGTTTGATTGTGTATTATATTTATTTTTGTTTTCGTTCCAAAATCCCACAAAGATAGAAATTAGAATTGAGAATTGTGAATTGAGAATTGAGAATTTTCATATTCTCTACAACTTTTCGACTCTCACCACAGGTTGTTGCACAAAAACATAAGGGTCGCCATTGCCCGTAGTGGTGCAGCGGATGCGGATACTCTTCACTGGGGTGTCGATTATGAGTGTAGCTCGGCCGTTGTAGAGTGTCCCTGCCGAGCTAAAATCGGCCCCATTGCCACTCACCTCGACTACTCCGCTCGGAAACAGCCCTCGGGTGACGTGGCGGTAGCCCGTAGTGAGTTCTACCACCGCTCCCATAGGCAGTGGCTCGGCAAAGCGATACTCAATCCAGTCACCCTCGCGACAGGTGCGCTTGGCCCTTGCGCCATAGTCGTTGGCCCAGGCAGAAAGTTGCGCCAAGTCGCCCTCGCCACGCATAGGCAGCGAGGTGCGGCACTCCATCTTGGGGCACACCACCTTACCCTCTGGCTGTGGTGGCTCGCCCTGGCGGTAGTGTATGCCCATAGCCTCAAGTCGGGCCAAGTGGTGGCCCTCAAGTCGGCTCTCAAAGTCGCCCCACTGGCGCCTCGGCTCGTCTGTCCACCCCACCTCGGCAAGTGCGCACACTCGGGGGTAGAGCTGATAGTCGATATAGTGGGGATTTTGCTCGCCGTGGACAACAAGCAGCTCGGTCCAGAAAGCTCCCGAAAAGCCCTCGACGTTGGCCTGCGCAGCCTTGCTAAACCCCTGTTCGGCAAGGCGGTAGGAGTAGCACTTCTTGGTCGTAACCACCCCTGCCCAGTTGTGCCCTGGCTCGTCGTCGCTCTGGCGCATATCGAAGTAGAAGTAGGGGCCGCTCATAACCACAGTCCGAAAGCCCTTCTCGGCACTTCGAGCAGCCTTGCGCCCAGCCTCCCAGCCGTGGACTCGGGCAGTTGGGGTAAGGTTGCCACCATTGGCGGCCTCGTTCCACACCGCAGGCTTACGCCCATAGCGCCCCAAAATCTCTACCACCCTATTCAGAAAGTGGCCTTCCAGCTGGTGGTAGTCGGTGTAGCCCTGCGCCTTGTAGAGGGCCGAGCAGTGAGGGCACTTGCGCCACGACCCCATCTGCACCTCATCGCCGCCAATGTGGATATATTCCGACGGAAAAATATCGACCAGTTCGGCAAAAATATCCTCCAGCATAGCGTAGTTCTCCTCTCTGGCTACACACCACACATTGCTGGTGTCGTAGCCTGCGGTGCGCGTGAGGTCTTTCTCAACGGGGCAGAGTATCTCGGGATGGGCCTTTGCGATTGCCAAGCTGTGGCCAGGCAGGTCAATCTCGGGCACTACCACTATGTTGCGCACCGCAGCATAGGCCACCAGTTGGCGCATCTGCTCCTGGGTGTAGTAGCCGCCATAACGCTCGCCCCAACGGCCGTAGACACTATGCAGGGGGTTGCCATCACCACCTCGCCAAGCCCCAACGTCGGTAAGCTCGGGGTGCGAAAGTATCTCTATGCGCCACCCCTCGTCATCGACCAGATGGAGATGCAGGGTGTTGATTTTGTGGCGCGAGAGGTTATCGACATAGCGCAGCAACTCCTCAAAGGGGCTGAATGTGCGAGCCACGTCGAAGTGCATACCTCGATAGCCGTATTCGGGCCAGTCGGTCAGGCGTAGGCAGGGGATTGAGCACTCGGAGCGGAAAGCCCCCTCATATACCTCGGGCGGAAAGAGTTGAAGCAGTGTTTGCACTCCGCAGAAGGCACCACCATAGTCCACACCGCTCACCCACACCCCCTCGGGCCTTACGTCAATGGTGTAGCCCTCGGCAGGCAGATCAAGCGAGGGGTTTATACCCACCATAATTGCGGTCGTGGGGCCAATGGTCTTTTGCACCTCGAAGTAGTCGGCCAGGTAGTGGGCCAAAGTATCATTTGGGGTATAGAGCGTAGCCTCGGGGGTGTAGCGAAACTCGCCACCCGTCAGTTGCACCTCTCTGGGCAGGGGCAACAGCCCCAAGTCGCCAGCGTCACCCTGGGCCACCGCATTGGGCATACACACCACCAGGGCCAACACCAACAATGTAAACACTTTACTCTTCATAGATAAGGTATTTTTGGCGTTGTTCCTTAAACATCTCAACATCCTCTCTCCACACCGCCTCAATCTCGGCTGCCGAGTAGCCCGAGCAGAGCATCTCCCTAACATAGCCCACGCCAATGAGTTTCTCGAAGTAGGGCGACAAGAAGTCCTCTCTTGCCCCCAACTGGTTGTAGGCATCGACCAGGTAGCGCAGGTTTATACCCTCGGCCAGAATCTTGTCGACCGACCTGTCGCCCAGGTAGGCTCCTTTGCACAACTCACCCTCCTGTGTGGGGTGTTTGGCAGCCTCGCACGAGGTGGGCGTAAAGGTCGTATTACGCTCTCTCATACGGGGGTGGCCAACAACCTGGAAGGGCCTATTGGTACCACGCCCAATGCTCACCTCGGTAGCCTCGAAGTAGCAGAGCGATGGGTAGAGGTATATGCTCTTGATGTTTGGCAAGTTGGGCGATGGGGCCACAGGGGGCTCGTAGCGCATCGAGCGGCGATAGCCCAGACAGGGCACAACCGTCAAGGGGCACTTGATGCCCCCCTCGAGCCACCCCTCGCCATTTATCATTCGGGCCAATTCGCCCAGTGTCATTCCGTGCACTACGGGCACTGGCACCATACCCACAAACGAGCGGTGCTCCTGCTCAATTATGGGCCCATCGACATACATTCCGTTTGGGTTGGGCCTATCGAGCACCACCATAGGAACCCCCACCTCGGCACACCTCTGCATCATCAGGTAGAGGGTAGAGAGGTATGTGTAGTACCTAACACCAACATCTTGCAGGTCGACCACCACCACATCGCACCTAAAGACATCGTTGGCCTTTGGGCTCTTGTTGGCGCCATAGAGCGACACTATCTCAATGCCCGTATGTTGGTCGTAGCCCGAGCGCACCAGCTCGCCTGCAGCTGCCCTGCCCCGAAAGCCGTGCTCGGGGGCAAAAATCAGCTCTATCCTCACTCCTCGGCTCAGCAGAGTATCGACCAAGTGTGTGCCCTCGACAATGGCGGTATGGTTTGTGAGCAGCCCCACCCTCTTGCCGTCGAGCAGGGGCAGGTAGTCGGTCAAGCGGCAGTCGGCCACCACAATCTGGTCGGCTTGATTGGTAGTCGGCACCTGTGCCACAGCCGCCGTATGGGCACTATAGCCCCAAGTCAGCAGGGCCAGCAGAAGTATTATGTATCGTTTCATAGCCTATTCGTTGTGAAATATCTTTACAAATTTAGTAATTTTCGGCAGAAAAGAGTACCTTTGTAGGGATATAGAGATACAAGGGGCACATTTTTGGCCCCACCAACCACAAAATTAACAAGACAAAGCGACAAATATGTACGAAAAGAAACTTGAAGCCACCGCCCGTCTGCTCGAAGTGATGGACACCCTGCGCGAGAAGTGCCCCTGGGATAGGGAGCAGACCTTCGCATCGCTGCGCAACAACACCATCGAAGAGTGTTTCGAGTTGGTAGATGCCATTACAGAGGGCAATATGGAGGGCATCCGCGAAGAGGTGGGCGACGTATTGCTCCACATAGTATTCTACTCAAAGATGGGCGAGGAGCAGGGCCAGTTTGACTTTGCCGACGTGTGCAACTACTTGTGCGACAAACTTATCTATCGCCACCCCCACGTCTATGGCGAAGTACACGCCGACAATCCCGAGGAGGTAATTCACAACTGGGAGATGCTCAAACTCAAAGAGAAGGCCAAGAAGGCTCGCAAGGCTGCTGGCGGTGTGCTGTCGGGCGTACCACGCTCGCTGCCCGCAATGGTCAAGGCGTTCCGCATTGGTCAGAAGGCCGCCTCGGCAGGCTTCGACTGGGAACAGAAAGAGGACGTTTGGGCCAAAGTACACGAAGAGGTACGCGAGGTAGAGGCCGAGGTGGCATCGCAAGACAAAGAGGCCCTGGAGGGCGAAATTGGCGACCTGCTCTTCTCGATTATCAACGCATCGAGGCTCTACGGCATCGACCCCGAGAACGCCCTGGAGCGTACCAACAAGAAGTTCATCAAGCGCTTTGGCCACATCGAGCAGAGGGCTGCCGAGCAGGGCCGCTCACTGGGCGAGATGACACTCGACGAGATGGAGTCCTACTGGCAAGAGGCAAAGGAGCTCCGTTAAATTCAAAATTCAAGATTCAAGATTCAAAATTACGATAACAAAATGGCAGTAATAAAGAGTTGCAGGGGTTTCAGCCCCAAGATTGGCAAAGGCACTATGGTGGCCGAGAATGCCACAATTGTAGGTAACGTAGAGATTGGCGAAGAGAGCAGCGTATGGTTTGGTGCAGTGATTCGCGGCGACGTGAATGCTATTCGCATCGGCAAGAGGTGTAACATCCAAGATGGCGCAGTGTTGCACGCCACCTACGACCTCTCGCCCCACCCATCGGTAACAATTCTGGGCGATGGTGTGTCGGTAGGCCACAACGCCATTATCCACGGCGCACAGATTGGCGACAACTGCTTGGTTGGTATGGGCGCTACGGTACTCGACAATGCCAAAGTGGGCGAGGGTTGCATTATTGCAGCCAATGCACTCGTACTCTCGGGTGCTGTGCTCGAGCCAGGCGGCCTCTACGCAGGTGTGCCAGCCAAGAGGCTCAAAGAAGTAACTCCCGAGCAGCGTGTCAACACCCTCGAACGCACCACCAGGGACTATATGACCTATGCAAACTGGTTCCCCGAGTATATCGACGCCGAGGATAAAGAGTAACACACCCACCAATCACCACTACACCAACGCACTATGTTAAAGAGAGGTAGATATCGCAAGCTGGCAGCCAACACACTGATAGCCATACTGGTTTCGGTGTTGGTAAACTTTTCGTACCTGGTATTTCTG
This sequence comes from Tidjanibacter sp., assembly GCA_045543795.1. Taxonomy (GTDB): domain Bacteria; phylum Bacteroidota; class Bacteroidia; order Bacteroidales; family Rikenellaceae; genus Tidjanibacter. The sequence goes on along the minus strand of JAZPXV010000022.1, from coordinate 43,375 downwards.
CTTGTCAGCAGGCCCAGCTCGCCCCAGTCGACCGAGCCAACCAGGCCCCGTACCGAACAGGTTGCCTCGCCTACGCCACCGTCCTCTCCCACCCCAATTGGCCAGGGCGACGTTTCGTTACGCCCCGACGACGAGCCTACAGAGGTGATTGATGTCGACTCGCTCAAGGGGGCCATAATTATCCGCGAGGAGAGTATGACCAAGATAAGCCGACACCGATCAAACGAGCAGATGACACAGCAGGCGTGGGCCCGTTATATGGGCATAGAGTTGGTCTATATCTTTGCGGTTGCGCTGGTTATGCTATCGGTAATGACCGACACCAGGCGCCACCGCCACAACAGCTACTTTGTACGCCTACTGGTGTGTGTGGCACTATTGGTGGTGTTCTTCCTGATTGCCCCCCAGCTCACTTGGCGTGGGTATGTCGTTACGACACTCAACTCGGGCCACCTGTTCTTCAACCCGATGTCTATACTCAAGCTGGCCGCCACATTCCTGGTAGCCATACTATATGGCAAAATCTACGAGCTGGTGTACAAGAAGCAAGAGATGGAGGTCGAGAACGAAAGGCTCAAAAACGAGAGCCTCACCTGGCAGTACAACACACTTGTAAACCAAGTCAATCCCCACTTCCTGTTCAACTCGCTCAACTCGCTCTCAATGCTTGTGCGCGAGGGCGACACCCAGGCAGCGCAGACCTACATCGACCGTATGAGCCAGACCTATCGCTACATCATCAGCGACGGCAACAACGAGCTGACCACCGTAGCCGACGAGTTGCAGTTTGTCGATGCCTACCGCTACTTGTTGGAGGTGCGCTATGCTGGCAAGTTGCACATCAATATCGAGGTGTCCGATGCCTACCACGCCTACACCCTGCCTGCACTGTCAATCCAGCCGCTTATCGAGAACGCCGTTAAGCACAACACCATCACCACTGCCCAACCGATGGAGATAACCATCAGCGCAAGCGAGGGCTACATTGTTGTGAGCAACCCCATAAGGCCCAAGATTGAGCCCGAAAAGGGCACCGGCATTGGGCTCGCCAACCTGGCCAACCGTTACGAGCTTATCTGCGGCAGCAAGATAGTGGTCGAGCAGACCGAGGGCAACTTTGTCGTAAAACTGCCCATCCAACAGCCCAAGTAGGCCACCGACTACCACCCACTACCCAAACGAGAGAAAGAGAGAGAATGAAGGCACTAATCATAGAAGACGAAACCGCTGCTGCACGCAACCTAAAAATGTTGCTCGCCAGCGCCTACCCCCAGATTGATGTCATAGGCACCATAGAGAGTGTGGCCGAGGCTGTGGAGTGGTTTTCGACCTCCCCCACCCCCGACTTGGTATTTATGGACATACATTTGGCCGACGGCAACTCGTTCCGCATCTTCGACAGCGTGAAGATTGAGTGCCCCATTATATTCACTACGGCCTACGACCAGTATGCCCTCGAGGCATTCAGGGTAAACAGCATCGATTACCTGCTTAAGCCCATTAAGCAGAGCGACTTGGAGCGAGCTGTGGGTAAACTTATGGCCCTAACACAGAGTGCTGTGAGCGACTACACCAACCGCACCCGCGAGATGGTCGAGAAGGCCACTGCAAGCGCCAAGAGCAACACCACCCTGCTGGTGCAGGTGAAGGACAAGATTATACCCATTGCGACCGACGAGGTGGCCTATTTCTATACGAGCAACGAACAGGTTACGGTCACTACGCTCGACGGCAAGTGCTACCCTATCGACGGCACCCTAGAGGGACACTATGGGGCGCTACCTGCCGACCAGTTTTTCCGCGCCAACAGACAGTTTATCGTGGCTCGTAGGGCCATAAAGGATATGTCGGTGTGGTTTGGCAGCCGCTTGGCGGTAAACCTCACAATCGACACCCCCGAGCGCATAATCGTCAGCAAGGCTCGCACCTCCGAGTTCAAGGCGTGGCTGCAATAGAAGAGGAATTGAAAATTGAATATTATTATTCTTTGCTGCCCAACTTTCCCATAACTCTTATAGCTCTTATAGCTCCTATTTTCCTTAAAGCCATTAAAGCCATTAAAGCCATTAAAGAAACAAAGCCTAAATGCTAAAAAGTCGCCACGGCGCGGACAAACCCATTGTGCCACTTATTGCCATAGCAGCGACTTTCATAAAACAGACTGACTTGCCACGCACAACTTTTATCATATTCTGTCGAGGACAAATAGGATACATATTTGCGACTTTTATCAGATAAGAGATAAGGGGCTTTTAGTTTGAGAGTTTGGTTTACCGCATCGTGTACCGCATCGTTTAGCAATAGCAACTCTATCTCATCTATGGCGGGTAGATACCAATCGTTCCCTTTATAGCAACACCAAGCAAATGCAGGATACTTTTCCTTCCAATTGTCTATTTGTTGAATCTTTCGGGTATTGACCATTCCATCGGACTTTTCGCTGCAACCGACCTTCACTTTGCTTGGATTCTGTCTATTAAATAAGGTGCCATAGTCATTGTCCACCGCCCATCTCAAATCATTATTTTCGTCGAGGCTCACAATCTTGCCGTGGCGGCCGTTGTCCCAAACGTCGAAAACGACACCCTGTTTAGTGCCATCGTCGTAGTAGTCGCCCACCTTGTAGGTCTTGGCCACAGGCTCGGGTTGAGGTTTCTCTTCCACCTTAGGTTGTGGTTTTACGGGTGCGGAGGTACTTTGAGTTGTCTTTGCAGTTTTACCAAGCAACTTCAAAATATCAGCCACCAATACCGAGTCGATGGGATGGTCGTTGATGTTGCGCCAGTTGATGCCTGCAAATGTAAATTCCAGTTCGAGCGGCAACGACGAGCCGTCGATGATATAGGGCAAAATAGACTGCTTCGACTTTTTGTTGAATGCGAAAACTATCTCGCTGTTTGTGAATTTTGATGCGTAGGCATTCTCACTTGCAAGCAGCAGAAAGAGTTGAGAATCAATAATATTTTCGGCCAATACGCGCGGAAACTCAAAGCCACCGCCAATGCCTTGACGGTCTATAAAGTAGCTAATACCAGCCCTATCAAAGGCTGCACACACTTTGTCGGCAATAGCGGTATCTTTGCGCGAATAGCTTATAAAAACGTCGTATTTCATTGTAGTTTGGGCTTAGTATGCAAATGTATAAACTATTTGCAACATAAACAACAAGAAACTAGGATATACATCAGCACCACCAATAAATCAACTTCCCACCCTCACAGGAGGATAAAACATTGTCAGGAATATGAGATGTAGGGCAAAGGGAGTAATCAAGCGACATATTGATAATAGAACAAAAAACACCCACGAGATTGTCGCTCGTGGGTGTTTTCTTGTGTGTAAGATAGGATTTCGATTACTCCCATCCGCCAACCTCGCCATCGATGGAGATTTCGATTTTCTCCTGATCGGGTGAGGTATTGAGCACCACGTTGATAGTGTGCTGATAGCCTGGGCGGAACGAGATACTGTATTCGAGCAGATATGCGATGCCGTCCATAGTGATTTCCACAAGTGGAGTATCGCGCTCGATGTGCTGTGGCACCACAATAGCGTCGAAAGTATCCTCATCCACCTGCCTCATAGTGATAGTATTTTTACCACTGAGTGCATATTTTTCGAGGTTACCTGCTGACAGATCCACGAGTGCGGTAGTTGCGGTGTTGTAGATGTGTGCGCTAATCTCTTGTGGCAGTTCGCCTTCGTATTCGTCGCCTTTAACGAGGTTGATTACGAGTCGGCTCATCATGTGCTTAAAGTTGAGGCTCACGTTGCCATCGCTTTGTTTCACATTGGAGTCTACTGCCCACATCAGGTCGCTTGCTTCGTATCCGCCGAGTGTTTCTGCGGTTTTTGCGCTATTCTGGTCGGTTTGGACATCAAAGAGGAAGTCTTTGATAGTTTCGAGTTCCATATAGGGATAGACGCCATAGAAGTCGCAGGCATTTTGGCTCCAATAGAGGGATTTTTGTGCTATCCACTGTGCTCCGTCGTAGGTCAGAGGTTCGTTGTTGATGTAGTTGCCAATTACTTGGAGTGGTTGCTTTGCGTCGCCTACATATTCGACTGCAAAGAGTCCCATCACGTCGTTTTGTTCAAAGTCTGTGAGTGTAACTCTGGTGCCATTGAGCGAGGCTTCGACCCTAATTACGTTAGGGTCAGTTGGCTCGACGTTGTCCACGTTATTGCAGCCGACAGCCACGAGTGTCAGAGCTGCTAATGCGATATATTTTTTCATATCCATCTTCTTGGTTAGTTTATAGACATAAGTTACTCAAAAATGGGTGCGAAACCGACGAGTTGTGGTTCGGCCTGCAATGCAGCGTCAGCGTTATTGTTGGCTTTGGTGCCATTTTTAGCGGCTACATTCACTCGGTTCGAGCCTGCATCTCTAACGTCTTTGTCGTAGAAGTCCTGCAAGTCGAAGATTTGGCCTGCGTACTTCATAATTCTCTTGACGATACTCTCGCGCGAGATAGCCGAGAAGTAGGGTTTGTGAGTACCCATACAGCTGATATCCTCCGAGCGGTAGACGCCATTGGTGTAGTAGTAGCCGCCCTCGTAGATATCGACCACGTTGCAGTAGTTATCGTGAGTCATCAGATGGCTCCACTCTACCTCCGACATATTGCCCGAGAGCGAGAGGTTGTCGTTCCAACCGCGCTCTTTGTTCTTTTTGAGTTCGTCTTTGTGTTTTTTGTTTTTCTCGCTTGCGCCTTCGATTGTGCCCGAGTACTTAACGTTCTCGTCGCCGAGTTTACCGAAAGCGTGTCCACAGGCTTCGTGCTGTACGATACCACGGAAGTCGTAGGGGTATGCTGCGTTGGTTTTGGGGCAAACTGCAATCGAGCTACCATCCTCCCAGAGGTACGAGATACCGCCATACTCGCTCGAGTTAACGATGAGTACAATCAGAGTCTCTTTGACGTTGTCTTTGTCTATGCCGTCTACCTTCATAGCATACTTAAATACCGACTGTTCGTGTATTTTCAGACCGAACTGCTCTTTGTATTGAGCCTTGAAGGCGGTCTTTTTGGGGAAGTGCTGCGTGCTGATACCCGAATCCTGCGACACTGCCACTACGGTATATACGTTGAAGTAGTCGCGATAGGTAGTGAAAGGCTCCACGCCGAAGAAGTGGCCTATGGCTTCGTTGATGTCGGATGTGTAGAGACCGTTGGCTATGTCGTTGGCGTCGTAGCCTTCGCCCATAAAGATGACGTTCACACCGTTGCCTTCGGTTGCGGTTTGGTTTACAATCACCTCACCATCAGTGAGGTTGCTTGCACCGAGGTCTACTTGGTTTACGTCAATGGTGATGTTGGTATCTTTGCCCACGAGCTCAACCACAATTTGAGTTGTGCGGTCGCCTTCGCCTGCTGTGAGCTGGCCGAGTGTTACTGTCAGTGTGGTCGAGCCGATGCCGCTTGTTGGGCTTACGGTTACCCAGTCGGGCAGCAGCGAGATGTCGATTGTCCACTCATAGTTGTTGGGTGCGGTCAGAGCCACGTTGTATTCGAGCGAGGTATTGTCGCCTTTCACTACGGGGCTATCGACCTCAAAGTCGTAGTATGCCTCATACTGGAACTCGTTCCACTGGCTTGCGGTCTGATACTTAACCACCGACGCTGCGGGCACCTTCACCACAAATTTATCTTTGGGCACACCGCTAAATGCATAGTTCAGGGCTGTTGGGGGCACTGTTGCGTGGCTTGTTATAGCCTCTACTTTCGAACAACTACGGAACCCACTTGCTTGGATGGTCGTCAATCCCTTACCGAACTCTATCGAGGTAAGAGCATAACATCCATCAAACGCGCCCGCTCCAATAAACTGCAAAGTCGAAGGGAATATCAATGGAGCAGATAATCTATCGTTGCTATCAAAGGCATCTTCGTCGATACGCAAAAGTCCTTCGGGTAGTACTACGCTAGAAAAACTACATTGTGCAAATGCACCACGACTAATCTGTGCCACCCCTTCGGGTATTACCAATTCGCCTTTCAGATTGGTATCGTCAAATGCTTCACGCCCTATCTCTTTCAGAGTCGAGGGCAATGATAGAGTACCATTTAGTCCACTACACGAATTAAACGCAGAATCACCAATACTCTCTACCCCTTCGGGAATAACCAAGTCGCCTGACAGACCGGTGCAACTATCAAAACAGCTATTCGGAATACTCTTCAACCCCTCGGGTAGGGTAAGTGTGCCGCTCAGTGCCTTGCAAGCTCTGAACGCATAGTCGCCCAAACTCTCCAACCCCTCGGGAAGGACCAAATTGCCCGCCAATGCTCCGCAAAAGTTGAAGGCACTGCTACCAATATGTTTCAACCCCACAGGGAACTGCACCGAAGAGATAAGGGTGTTGTTGAACGCATCCCTTCCAATCTCTACCACATCGTCGGGAATAACTAATGCGCCCGAGAGCATAGTATTACTGAATGCATCTCCACCAATCTTGGTAACCTTCTCGGGGAATACAAAGTAGACCAAAGTGCTCTTATTACTGAACGCATCGGTGGGAATTGCATCGTCGGGGAGACCAGAAATGTTACAGCTTTGATAAGTAATAGTCGTAGCATTGGGGAAACGCTCTTTTACCATAGCCCTTCGCTCACTATCAGTTGAAGGCAGCCCGCCATGGAAATAGACTTTTTTAGAAACGCCATCGATAGTCACGTCGTAATACCAATCCACACCAATAATTCGGCTCTCTTTGAGGTTGATGGCTTGGAGAATATCCATCTTATCGCGCATAAATAAGAAGTCCTCGGCATCTATATTACCGCTCACCTTGAGGTTCTTAATCTTGGCGGGGTCCTTCTTGGCAGCAGCAATGGTAGCCTCCAATGTGCCGGGCTCGTCGAGGTGGACAACATAGTACTGGCGAGCCTCGCCACCGTGGGTCTCCAAGTCGGCAGTCCACTCAACAACAGCACTGTCGGTCAGCACCAACTCGTAGGTGCCCTCGGCAACCTTCTTGTTGGTGGTGATGGTGAACTTGTGCATCTTGCCCGACTCGAAAACATAGGCGTCGTTGCGCCTGAAACGATACCTAACACCGTCAATATCGATGGCAAACATAGCAGCACCAGCCTCAACCTCCTGAGGAACAACAATGCTGCGCCAGCCCTCGGCAGTCTCGCGCATCAGCGTACCCTCGCTCGATACCTCGCCAACAGCAACAACCTCGCCCGTAGCAAGGTCGATAGACGACTCGCGGGTAACACCACTCTGCAAAACACCCTTCGAAGTGTTATTCCACTCGGCCTCGTCGATCCAACCCTCGCCCATCTCCAAGGCTACAAGGGCCGACGACATACGGTGAGCAAACTTAATCTTGACCTTCTCGCTCGAAGGTACAACACCCTCGACCTTGCCCCACAAAAAGTCCGAAGCAGCATAGCCATCAACTACACTGGCTCCCGACTGGTCTTGAGCCACCTCAAACAACCACTCGTTCACATTCTCGGGGTGACCATAGGGATAGTAGGCATAGAGGTCGATGTTGGTCTCGGCATCCTTATAGTAGATGTTGCCACGAGCACTCCACGCATTGTTGGCCTCGTCGTAGGTGTACAATGCATTATTTACCTGATTGCCCTCGCTCTGCAGAGTGCCGGCAACGGTGTTGGCGTCGGTGTAGTTGACACCATACAAGCCCACTTGGTCGCCACCGCAAAAACCACCGTCGTCTACACGAGTAGCGTAATCTTGGCTGATTCGACCATCAATGTTGATGGCAAGCTCGGTCTCACCACCAACCTGCACATCCTCATCAATGTAGTTTGTACAACCAACTGTAAACAGCACGGCTGCACACAACATAAGTGTTAGAAATCTTTTCATAGCGATTTGTTAATTTAGGTTATTAAGTTATTATATCTATGTATCTGTGTGATTGGTTGGCTACTCGGCGACACCGCCACCATCTTCGCCACCACTCTCCCAGCCACCAACACCCATACTGGTGCCCGACTCGGTGAAGGTAACCTCGCGAAGAAGCCTCTTATACTTGTTGCGCGCAAAGCTGACACTGCTCGTAATATCGTAGTTCTGCGAACCACCATAGTAGCCGTTGACCGTTACCCTGATACCACTCGCGTAGGTACCCGCAGGCAGCACAACCCAAAAGTCGGTAGCACTCTCGGCACTCGTACCAATGGTTACACCCTCGGCACAACTGAGCGTTACCGTCGAGGTAGTGCCCGTAACCGTCAGCGTCGGAGTACCACCATAGATGGGCACAATCTGGCAATTGCCCGCAATGGGCTCACCACCAAGTGTAGTGACCGTCACACTCTTAACGGTCTGCGCATCGGCTCCCCACAAGCATACTCGCAGAAAACTGCAAGTGTTGCGGAACAGCAGGTCGAAGTCATCCAAGTCTGCCGTAACAGCCACCATAACATTGGCACCCTTGCCAACCGAGCCTGCAACATAAGTTTGAGTCGCAGGCAGTGTGTACTGGATGTAGTCGGGGGCATCGTTCTGGCCATAGACATACTTCGTAGAGGAAGCATAGGGATAGAGCGCAAGGTAGCGGTCTAAGTCGTTGCCCGTACCAAAGCCGCCCTGCGACACGAACTCAAACTCGCCCGCATTGTCGCCATCCTCGCCCATGAACTTGTACTTCTTGTTGCGAGTAATGCCCTCAAAAAGTGTAATGAGGTCGCCCGAGTTCCAGAGCAAGCGCACCTTTTCGTCGAGGTAGACACGAGTATCATCATCCTCGGCAATAATACCACGGAACACAGCCGCCTCGCGCTGTGGCTCATCAACAACGGGAGCCTTGGGCTGCTCAACAGTGCCACAAGCCGCCAACAGCAGCATTGCAGCGCACCAAATCTTGTTCTTCATAGCAGTTGCAGATTAAAGATCTCCGTCATACTCGGGATTTTCGAGGCTACCGCCACCAGTCGTGGCAATACCGCTCTCTACAACTACTTCGTTCACCTCAATTTCGGGGGCGAGGTAGCCCGTCTGTTCATTTGTGTGCATAAGAATACTATGTTTTGAGTTAATAAATTTGTCGCTCAAAACTATCCGCACCTCGATAGTGGTATGTGGTTTGTAGCCAAAAAAGAAAGCGTGGTGCCGAAAGCCTATTTTAATAGTGAGGTTCTGGAATACCGTGGAGATAAAATAAGCAACAGCCCCACGCCTATACCCCATTGCAGGGTACACGCGCAGGAAGATGTCAGCTCATTCTCTCTCCTGTTGAATTTTCCAGATTCCACTATGAGAATAAACTTACACTTTCCGAGTGTTTTTCAATATGTTGCCACAAAGATAGAAAACTTTTTCGTATAGTGTACCGCCAAACATCTTTTGCTGTTGCTTTTCGGTGCAAATTTCCGCCAAACTTTCCCAATAATCAACATTGAAACAAAACTATATTTTTACAGATTGGGCAAAATCGCACATTTCCCACTCGGTTATTAGTCGTAGGGTTGTCTGTTCCGTTTGATTTGTTCAGGAGCCGTCAATTGTGCTTCCAACAATCGACCTTATAGATGAATGATTATCCTTAAAAATCCTCGAACTGCGGCTTCAAATACTGCTGCAAGGTGCTCACCTTGCTCAAAACAATCGATTTTCTCATCCATAATACACTGATTTGTGATAATATGCATATTTAGCGAGAACTCATATTTTCACCATTGTCTTATAGGAGGAGAATTTAGGGGGTGAGAAGCACAAAAAAAGGAGATGTTGCGACATCTCCTTTTCTTGGTACCCGAAGCCGGGATCGAACCGGCACAGCCCTTTCGGGCCAAGGGATTTTAAGTCCCTCGTGTCTACCTATTCCACCATTCGGGCACACCTTTTCGGCCCGCAAATTTAGTAAAAATTTTCATTCCGCAAAAACCAGTCACCAATTTGTCCGCTCTTATTTCAAACGTCTTCGGCCCTAACGACTTTACACCCCACCGCTACCGCTATAAACACACACGCCCCAGCCCCTTCGGGGCACCCCCTCTAACTTAGAGGGGGAAAAATTCCATTTTCCATTTTCCATTTTCAATTTTCAATTCTATTTAAAGGCTTTTGCTCTCTGCCCTTTTTGCCTATCTTAATAGATTACCAAGCACCACCCACGGAGCGTAGCGACAAGTCCCCCTTTCTCAAAGGGGGATTTAGGAGGAATGTAAATGCTTATTGTTCTCTGCCTTTTTTGCACAAAAAAAAGGCAGAGAGCAACCACAAAAATCTCTCTGCCCTACTCCCTGCCAGAGTTATTAAACCCGAGCAGGAAGATTTACTATTTTTTTCTAACTAACCTAATATTATCTTCTGTGCCAGCCACCTGGGCCCATAGGTCTACCACCTCCAGGGCCACCCATCAGGTTGTCGAAGTCTTTGGCCGATGAGCCTTTGCCAAACATCCTAATGTTGTAGACAAACTGCACAGCCACATAGCGGCCAATGGCCAAGTTGTTGGTGGTCTGCACATAGTTTGGACCTACCGAGCGGTGGAAGTCGCGATTCTGGTCAAAAATATCGTTCACACCTATGCTCAACTCGCCCCTTTGGTCTTTGAAAATCTTCTTACCAATATAGGCGTTGCAGAGCAGGAACTCCTGATTGTAGTCGTCGGTCAGACCACGATACTGGTTATAGGTGGCGTTTGCTGTGAGGGTAAAGCCTCGCCAAGCCACCCACTTTAGCTCGCCTCGGGCGTTTTGGCTGAAGTACTTATTGTACTGGTTGGTCAACTCTGACCTGTTGTCGTTGATGTTGTACGACAGGTTGTAGCCGACCGAGAAGTCGAGGTTTTCGCTAATGTTGCTGCTCACCTGCAAGCCTCCCGAATAGTACTGGCCGTTCATCACGTTCAGGTAGTCGTTAATCATACTGGGCGACTGCGACAAGCCTGCATTGACGTGCAGGTTGAAGTTGCTCTTCAGCACCGTAAGTGGGAAGCCGAAGTGGAAACCAGTGTAGAGGTTCCAGTTGTTGTTGCCCGTATGGTTGATATACTGGCTATAAGTGTTACCCACGCCCAGTGTCTGGCCATTGTAACCAGGGATTACAAAGTCGGGCCTATTCATCTGCATCGACGAGATAATCGAGCGACTATTGACCGTTCCACCCAGGTAGACCATAAATGAACGACCATTCTGAATGTCGGCATAGTTGTAGTTCAGATTCAGGTTGTGGGTATAGCTGGGCTTCAGGTTGGGGTTACCTGCCGTAAAGCTGCTACCGCTCACATCTATTGCATCCTGCAACTGGCGAATCGAGGGGTTAGAGGTGTTCGAACGGAACCTAACCCTCATCGAGTGCTGCTTGTTGAAGTTAATCGTAGCGTTACCGTTGTAGGTCAAGTTGCTGAAGTTGTAGCTTGGCTCGGCGCCCTGGGGCAGTATCTGCTTCGACGAGAGTGTCGAATACTGATAGTTGAGCCTTACGGAGAACTTGACCTTCTCGGTCGAGAGGTTGTAGCCTGGGCCAATCTTGTGTTTGATGTAGCCACTCTCCGAGACATTGCTCAACAGCAAGCCCTGTGCCTCGTCCAACACATCGTTTATCCACACATCGGTCAGCTTGTTCTGGTCGCTCATCTGGTGCGAGAACTCATACTCGAGGTCAATCTGCTGCTGCTCGTTGATGGGCTCGGTGTAGGTCACCTCGCCACGAATCGAGCGGCTACCCGAGCGGTTTTCGATATGGCGCACATAGGTCGAGTCGCTTGGCACTGTAAAGAGGTAGTATGGGTCGTTCTGCGAGCGAGTGTCGTTCCAGTTGAAGCGGCCATTGACAGTAATAGTCCTACCTGGCTTGCCCAAGCGCGTGCGGTAGAGGGCAAAGATGTTGCCATAGGTACCAAAGCGCTCGTCTTTGCCAGTCTGCTGCAACTGCTTCATCACCTCGCCCGTCAGACCATTTGCGGTGGTCTGGTGGCTGATAAGTTCATTCTCGTAGTCCTGCAAGCTAACACCTGCACGCAACATCAGCGACTGGGTTTTGCTAAACTTGTAGTCGGCACGCAGGTTCAAGCGGTGGTTCCAGTTGCCGCTCTCGCTATCGGTGCGATAGGCCGACTGTTCGGTATAGTCATCGCTTGCGTAGGTTGTGCGGTCGCTGGTGTGCTCGTTTACGGTGCCCGAGTGGTTGAAGAAGTAGCTGCTCTGCAACTCCAACTTGTCCCACTGGTTGGCGTAGTTTACGCCCACCGACTGAACGGTCGAGATACCGCCCATAGGCCTAACCATAAAGTTTCGGGCCATACCCATACCTCTCATACCGCCGCCACCACCCGACTGGGCAATAGCACCCGACGAGGTTGCACCAACAATGTCCTCGAACGAGAAGTTGAGCTGGTTGATATTGTTGGCCATAGCGATTACCGAAATCTTCTGGTCGCCGTTGAACATATTGATATTGCCACCCACCGAGTATTTATCGGGAATACCATAGCTGGCATATACCTTACCGAACTGGCCTTTGCGCTTGCCGAGCGAGGTAACGATGTTGATAGCCTTGTAGCCCTCGCCATCGTCGAGGCCCGTAAACTCGGCCTTGTCGCTCAGTTTGTCATAGACCTCTACTTTGGCAATCATCTCGGCAGGGATGGTCTTGATAGTGGTCGACACATCCTCGCCAAAGAACTCCTTGCCATCGACAAAAATTTTCTGCACAGTTTCGCCCTGTGCGTCTACCGAACCATCGTTATTGACCGTAATACCTGGCATCTTGGCCAGCAGGCCCTCGGCCGAAGCATCCCTGGCAGTCTTGAAGGCCGAAGCGTTGTAGCTAACGGTGTCGCCCTTCTGTGAGGTGGCCATATAGCCCTTGACGTCGATATTCTCGATAACCTTTGCATCGGGCAGGTACTTGATAACACCAAGCCTAACCTGCTTGCCCTCGGTAATTTTTATCTCGGTCTCGTGCTCTTTGTAGCCCAAGTAGTTAATCTTGACGGTATAGGTTGCGGGGGCCACGTTTTTAATCTCGATAGCACCCTGATAGCCCGTTGTGTAGTAACTTCTCTTCTCGGTTGCCTTGTCGATAAGCTCAACAACGGCACCATTTATACCTTCGCCCGTAGCTGCATCTTTCAGTGTGCCTACAATGCTACCTCCCTTGCCACTGGTCTGACCAAAGGCCACGAGTGTAGTTGCCACGAGCAGGCATAATGTCAAAAAGTATCTCCTCATTTCTACTCCTTTTCAGTTTGTAGTGTTCGCTCTGTTTGGTATGAGAGTGGGCTAAAATACTATTTATTGTCGGTGTTCTGTGTGGGGCAGCACTGTGGAGCCTGCTGGGGCACGCCACGACGCTCTTTGCGCTCCATCATTTTTGTTTTCAGAATCTGCTGCTGCTCGGGGGTGAGGATGGCACTCAGTTTCTCAAAGAATGCCTTGCGCTCTGCAGGGTTAACCATATGACGGGGGTGACGAGGGTGAGCAGGTTTCTCTACCTGGGGTTTGTGACCTTTGGGACACTTATCACACTCTACCTTCTTGTCGCAAGCGGCCTTCTTGTCACAGTTAGCTTTGCCACACTCGGCCTTCTTGCACTCGGCCTTCTTGCAGTCAGCTTTCTTGTCGCAGTTAGCTTTGGCACACTCGGCTTTCTTGCACTCGGCTTTCTTGTCGCAATTAGCGCAGTCGGACTTTTTCTCGCAGTTTGACTTCTGGCACTCTGCTTTCTTGGTGCAATTAGCTTTATCGCAAGCACCTTTTTGGCACTCTGCTTTCTGGCACTCTGCTTTCTTGTCACAAGCGGCTTTGGGGCAGTCTGCTTTCTTGTCACAAGCGGCTTTGGGGCAGTCGGCCTTCTTGTCGCACTCGGGTTTGCCTTTGGGGCACTCGGCCTTCTTGGCACCCTCGGGGCGTTTGTGGTCAAAGCCCTCTTTCTTCATCTGTTTGATAGCCTTCTGAATCTGTTTGCCCTGCTCGAGGTAGAGAGCATAGACCTCTTTCTCTTGTGCATCGGTCAGCTCTACAACTTCGTCAAGGCGCTCGGTCTTACCCTCGGCGTACTCCTTCACGTTAAACTTGCAATCGTTCTGGGCCGAGCAAGCGACCATTGCAAATGCGGCCACGAGGCCAAGCATCCATTTTGCACTCTTTTTCATAATACCTTTTATTTTATTAAGTAAAACATCTATCTGCTTTATGGTGCAGTCCACTCTTCCGAGTGGCACTTTTAATCGGATACAAAAGTAGCACCAATCGACCGCAAAACGCGCCTCCAAAGGGGTGAAACGACAAAAACAAGGGGTGAAACGACCAGCGCTCCACCCCAAATGTCATTCGACTGCACCCACACGACCTACTCGTCGGCAATGGTTACCGACAAAATCAGGTCGCCAGGGCGAATATCGTCAATCACATCCAACCCCTCAACAACCCTACCGAAGCAGGTGTGAACACCGTCGAGGTGCTGGGTATTCATCCTGTTGTGGCAGATGAAGAACTGCGAGCCACCCGTATCTTTACCTCTATGGGCCATCGACATCACACCTCTGTCGTGGTACTGGCGTGGTGCCGAGGTCTCGCACTTGATGGTGTAGCCTGGGCCACCAGCGCCGTTACCAATGGGGCAACCGCCCTGGATAACAAAGTCGGGAATAACGCGGTGGAAGGTCAGGCCATCGTAGAAGCGGCTCTGGGCCAGCTTCACAAAGTTGGCAACGGTAATGGGGGTTTCGTTCTCGTAGAGTTCGGCCTTCATATCGCCCTTCTCGGTCGAGATATATGCGTATTTCATAACGGTCTATTTATTGTTATTGGTTTAGAGTATCGAAATGAGTACAAACAGCCAGTGGGCAACAAATGCAGCCACCAAGCCACCAATAGTGTGAGCACCAATAGCTTTGGAAGTCAGGTCGCGGTAACCCAGGGTGTCCAACATAGCGGTGTGGGTACTCAGGTAACCACTCCAGCACATACCAATGGCGGTAAATACTGCAATAGCGTTGCCATCAATCCAACCTGCCTCGAGGAAGTTGGGCACAAGGCTCAGCGCTGCACCCACAGCGCCCAGAGCGGTGATGGGGAATGCCACCAAGTGGGGATCCTGGAAGCCAAACAACCACTCGAAGATGAAGTTGCACTTGCCAGCCAGGGTGGGCAGCAACTCGGTACCCTCATAGGCCGAGCCAGTATATGCACCCGTAGCCGAGGGGCCAAAGGTGAGCATCATAACCAATGTAGAGATAATCAGCACACCAGGGATGATTGCCAAACCCACATCTACACCAGTGCGGCCACCATCGAGCAGAGCATCGAGGATGCGCTGGAACATAGGCTTCTTATCTTTATTTATCTCCTCTTCGGGGAACTCGTCGGCCGAAACAGATGCCACCTGGTCGCGGTACTCGGGATAGTACTTAATGACCGAGCGCTGCATCAGTCGGGTAGATACCACGCAACCGCACATAGCACCAAACAAGCCCACAAAAGGCTCCCAATAGAAGCCCTGGCCCACCATAAACACAATAACCAGCAGGCCCATACCGAAGGCGGTACCAAAGTTGGTCAGCGAGATATACTGGTACTTCTTAAAGTACGATGCAAAGCGAGCATCTTGTGCCAGCGAGATGATTGCTGGGTTGTCGGACAGGAAGGTCATCACAGCACCCAACGAGGCTACACCTGGCAGATTGAAAATGGGTTTCATCAGTGGGCGGAGCAACTTCTCGAGCAGTTTAACCACACCAAAGTCGACCAAGATACGGCCCAGAGCACCCGTAATAACACAAATGGCCATCAGGTAGAACACTGTGTTGAGCAGCAGGTCGTGGGCTGTGTTCATAATGGTATTGAGCATATTGGCCGTACCCATTCGGCTACCGAGGTAGCCAAACAGCAGGATCACAATAGCCAAGCACCAGATTCCACCAGGAATCCAGCCGAAGAGTTTTTTGAAGAGCTTTTTCATTAGTAAAAAGTGTTGTTTCTTCGCGTTATTTGTTGTCTATTTGATTTCTCAATCTATCGGGGATTATCACTCTGTCCTATTGGAGCAGGTTGAGCCTCCAGGTAAGGCCCATACTGAACATATAGCTATTGGGCTTAAGTGCGCTCACCAGGCTCTCGCCCGTAATATAGTCGGCAGCAACGTGGATGCGGAGGTTGCGATTACCATTCAGAGGGTAGTACTCAAGACCACCACCCAGGCGAGTGAGTTTGCTACCAGGCAACACACAACTGTCGGTCACTATGTTGGTATCGTTCTGGTCGTAGCTAACCTTACCAAAGACATTCATCTTTTCGTACACACTCCAGTTGACATCGGCCACCACCGAGAAGTTTTTGAGCAGTGTCATATCGTCTACCATCGAGCGGTTCATAAAGTCCAACTCTACCACCACATCTCCCAAGCCAAAGCGGTTGCCCAGTGCAATGTAGTTGACCAACTCGCCAGGGGCACTCTCCAACAGGTTGAGCGAATAGATAGTCCTCCAACTGCCGTGACTGCCACACCACATAAGGTTGTAGGCCATCAGATTGTCGGCCCTATTACCCAGGGGGCTCTGGCAAATCTGGAAGGTGAGATTATCGGCCCCATCCTCGCCAAAGGCATAGCCTGCGCTCATACCAAACTGGTAGCAAGCGATGTGTTGCCAGTACTCCGATGCGAAGTAGATGTCGATGGGGGCTCGATCGTACTCGTAGCCACCGATTGCAACCACCTGTTTACCTGCCGACAGATTCCAGTTATCCTTGTGGTAAGTGAGGTAAATCCAGTCGGTAGCGTTGAACATCGAGCCGTCGGCCTGGGGCTTGTTGATGCGCTGACGCCACGAGTAGCTCAACTCGTCGCTAAGGTTGCCAGCCATCTTCAGGTTAAAGAACTTGCCCATAAAGCCCGAAGCTGCGCCATTTTCCTGGCCATCTACAGCTGCATACTGCTCATCTACACGGGTTTCGAGAATCAAGGTGTTGACAATTTGTGCATTTGCGCCTATGGTTGCCATCAGCGCAAACATAGCAACGAGAAGTGTACGTTTAGTCATAGTGTTGCTCTTTGCAGAGGGGTATTAAGTAAGTTTGGTTTTTAGCATCATTCATCAGCGACGTTGGCCCACACAAAATAAAAACTCGGCCCACGTCACCTTCTACGCCACAAAAGTAACAATTTACAATCGGTTTGCAATCACTTTAGCACATTTTACAACCACATTTTCCACTATTTTTACTCTACACCCCCTCTGCAAAGCAGAGCAGGGCGGGTTGCGCTCGGCACCCCACCCTGCTCGGTCAAACATATCTATCGTGTGATACTACAACTCCACTGCTTTATAGCGAGGAACGAGCACCTTCATCACAATCCAGCCAATCAGATATGCCACGGCGCAGAACGAGAACATAATCATATAGCCTGCCTCTTTGCCCTCGAAGCCCAGCAGAGTGAGGCCCACCTTGTCGCTATAATCAAACAGCGCACCTGCACTCTTCTGAATCAAGAAAGAGCCAATACCGCCTGCCATACCACCAATACCGGTGATGGTTGCAATCATCCTCTTGGGGAACATATCGCCAATGGTCGAGAACAAGTTGGCGCTCCAAGCCTGGTGAGCAGCACCTGCAATACCAATCAGCACTACGGGCCACCACATCGAAACGTGGGCCAGGGGCTGAGCAGCCAAAGCTACCAGGGGGAAGAATGCAAAAATAAGCATTGCCAACATACGGCCCGAGTAGGGCTCCATCTTCTTCTTGTCGACAAACAGAGTAGGCAGGTAGCCACCCAAAATCGATATCATAACAATCAGATACAGAACACCCAGAGCCAACTGGAATTTAATATCGGTCGAAGCCAGGCCATAGGTAGTTTTCAGATACGAAGGCATCCAGAACAGGAAGAACCACCACACACCGTCGGTCATAAACTTACCCACGATGAAGGCCCAAGTCTGGCGATACTTAAACGACTGCCAGAGCGACACTTTCTTCTCCTCCTCGGCAGGTTTCTCCTCCTCGACAGGTTTCTCCTCGGCTACCGCATCGTCAGAGAGGATATACTCCAACTCGGCCTTGTTCACTGCAGGGTTAGCCTCGGGTTTCTTGTAGATGAACTGCCAGAAGCCCATCCAGATAAAGCCCAGGCCACCAATGATGATAAAAGCAGCCTCCCAGCCCCATTTAGCGGCCAGAGGGGGAATACAGAAGGGGGCAATCAGAGCGCCGATGGTCGAGCCAGCATTGAAGATACTGGTTGCAAATGCCCTGTCGCGTTTGGGGAAGTACTCGGCAGTAGCCTTGATAGCTGCGGGGAAGTTGCCAGCCTCGCCAAGCGCCAAGATACAGCGAGCAATAATGAAGAAGGTCGAGCTAATAAGCGCAATGCGAGCCACCAATTCGGCATCCTGCACAGCAGCCAAAGCAGCAGCACCCTCGACGCCCACCATACTCTGGGTCAAGATACCGCACACTGCGTGAATACAAGCACCGAACGACCAGATGCCGATGCTCCACATATAACCTTTCTTGGTATCCATCCAGTCTACAAAGCGGCCTGCAAAGAGCATTGCAACGGCATAGAAGAGCGAGAAGATACCGGTAATGTTACCATAGTCCGAGTCGGTCCAGTGGAACTCGGGGCGAATAAAGTCCTCGAAGGTGAGCGAAAGCACCTGGCGGTCGAGGTAGTTTACTGTTGTTGCAAAGAACAACATTGCGCAAATTACCCAACGATAGTTGGTCTTGCGTCCGTTAGTAGAATTACTCATTGTTTTTGTAGTGTTTTGTTTTTATTTGGTTATTAGCTTGTTGCGTAGCAGTTATTCAACCTCTGGTTCACCATAAACAACGGTGGTAATCTCCAGTGATTGAGCTTTGGCAGCCACCACCTCGGCCATCAGTTTGTCGAAGGCCTCTTTGGTTGCCACCTCTACCTCGGTTGACTTGTTCCACAGCGCACCCCACCAGTAGGTCATAGCCTCGCCATCGGCCAGCGACTTGTAAGCGGCTGCGTGGCCATAGGTGCCTGCAGGTTTCTCGTCCTTGCGGCTCCACAGGCGATTCTCGGCATCACTCCACCCCTCGGGGAAGTAGATTGCCTGGTAGAGCTCGCCACCATCGGGAGCCTCAACGGGCTCGGCATAGGTGATGTAGTAGTTCTCGCAATCAAAGTGGGTGCGGGGCTGCTCCTCGTGCAGCACAATGCCTGCCATAACATCCACATCGGCACCATCGTAGCAAACGGTGGTCTTATTCAGGAACGAGCCCTTATCGATAGAGATAGTGCGGCTCTCTACCACCTCTTTGCCACCTTTCAGTTTGGTGGGGTTGTAGGTCAGTTTTGCAGTCCAGCGCAGGGGACCGTTATCGACCACCTGACACTCGGCCCAGCAGTAGGGATAGATGATTTTGCCACCCTCAAGCACGGCTGTTGCACCGCCACCCAGGGTTGGGCCAACCTTATAGGCGTCAAAGCCGTTACCGTGGTCGTTGTGGTACGACACCGATGCTGCCAGCGCGTCGGCCTCGGCAGGATTGGTCTTGCGCAGTTCGGCAATCTTGGCTTTGGTCTCGGGGTTGAGCTCTTTGTTGTAGCGCTCTTCAACTACGGGCAGCGAAGTGTTGTTCTTAACCCACACGTCGTAGCCAAAGGCCCTCTCGCCACTCTGTTGCAGTGCTGGGCCATAGGCGCGGAAGGCAATCAGATCGCTCTCCCAAGCCACATCGTCTACCCTCTCGGGATAAACTCGGCCACAAGCATAGGTCTGATAGTCGGCAGCCTGGCCACTCTCGACTGTAAAGTTAGCCACACCACCAGCCTCGACATCTACCTGGAAAATAAGTTTACCATCGTGGGTTACCTGCGAGGGCACCTCGTCGCCCTGTGCGTTGCGCACCACCAGGCTCTCGCCCTCGGCAACCTCAAACTGCGAGGCATCAACCTCGACCATCTCGCCAGTGCGAGCCACATTGCTCTTGTTCTCGACGATAATCTCGTCTTTGGGCTGCAAGCTGCACCCCACCAGGGCCACAGCCGCCACCATTGCTATAATTCTCTTCATACTATTCAAAGGCATTATCAATTCTACTTGGGTTGTTTGCCTATATAGGCCAATATACCGCCATCGACATACAATACTTGGCCATTGACAAAGTTCGAGGCCTCCGAAGCCAAGAAGATGGCGGGGCCCATCAAATCCTCTGGAACGCCCCAACGAGCTGCGGGGGTCTTGGAGATGATAAACTTGTCGAATGGGTGACGCTCGCCATCGGGCTGAATTTCCCTCAGCGGAGCAGTCTGGGGGGTTGCAATATAGCCAGGGCCAATGCCGTTACACTGGATATTATACTCGCCATACTCGCTGGCGATGTTGCGTGTGAGCATCTTCAGGCCGCCTTTGGCCGCAGCATAGGCCGACACCGTTTCGCGCCCCAGCTCGGACATCATCGAGCAGATATTAATAATCTTGCCACCGCCCTTTGTAATCATCGAGGGGATGACCGCCTTGGCCATAATAAATGCGGCAGTAAGGTCAATATCAACTACTTGGCGGAATTCCTCGACACTCATCTCGTGCATAGGTATGCGTTTGATGATGCCTGCGTTGTTGACCAAGATGTCAATCACGCCCAACTCTTTCTCGATATCGGCCACCATAGCAGCCACACCCTGCTCGTCGGTGACGTCGCAGATGTAGCCCTTGGCCTCAATGCCTTTGTCCTTATAGTCGGCCAGCGCCTGGTCGAGGTGGTGCTGCGAGCGGCAGTTGAACGCAATCTTGGCTCCTGCCGACGCCAGTGCCTCGGCAATAGCAAAGCCAATACCATAGGCCGCACCCGTAACGAGCGCAACCTTACCTTCG
Organism: Tidjanibacter sp.; assembly: GCA_045543795.1. Taxonomy (GTDB): domain Bacteria; phylum Bacteroidota; class Bacteroidia; order Bacteroidales; family Rikenellaceae; genus Tidjanibacter. Next base: position 22,590 of record JAZPXV010000022.1, on the reverse strand, counting down.
AGCGAAAAATTAGCCTTCATAACTCACACTCTCTATTTAAGGTCAGTAATAAGCGAGAAGTCCTGGTCGCCGTAGTCAAGGTTTTCGCCACCCATACCCCAGATGAAGGTATAGTTGTGGGTAGCGGCTGCCGAGTGAATACTCCACTCGGGCGACAAAACGGCCTGGTCGCCCTTCATCCAAATATGGCGAGTCTCGTCTACCTCGCCCATAAAGTGACAAACGGCGTGATCCTCGGGGATGTCGAAATAGAAGTATGCCTCCATACGACGCGAGTGGGTGTGAGCAGGCATAGTGTTCCAAACGCTACCAGGGGCCAACTCGGTCATACCCATCTGCAACTGGCAGGTGGGCAGCACCTGATTAACAATCATCTTGTTGATATTGCGGTCGTTTGAGCCCTCGAGCGAGCCCATATGAGCCACAATAGCGTTCTCTTTGGTCACCTTCTTGTCGGGATAGTTACGGTGAGCGGTGAGCGAGTTGAAGTAGAACTTGGCAGGCTCGGCCGCATCGGCGCTCTCGAAATATACATCCCTATCGCCACTACCCAGGTAGAGGGCCTCTTTGTACTCCAGTTCAAATACGTCGTTACCCACGCGCACAATACCTTTGCCCTTACCGACATTGTAGATGCCCAACTCGCGACGGGTCAAGAAGTGGGGTGCCTTCAGAGGGTCGATAGCCTCCAACAACAGGCTCTCGCCCACGGGCATTGCGCCACCCACAACCATACGGTCATACATCGAGTAGACCATATTGACCTCATTGGCCGCAAAGAGCTTCTCAATCAAAAAGTCCCTGCGCAGACGGCTGGTGTCATAGTTTTTTGCATCCTCGGGATGGGCTGCATATCTGATTTCGTAGTTAGTTTTCATACCAATATTTGCATTTAGTTATTTGTCATTATTTACACTATTTTCGGCATTTGGCAACGATGGCCAGTGCCTCGCGACACTTGTCGGTAACGGCCTGCCAGTTGGCGGCTTTCAGCTCGGCTTTGGGGAAGAGTTTCGAGCCCATACCCACGCAGAACACACCCGAAGCAAACCACTTCGACAGATTCTCCTCGGTTGGCTCAACAGCACCCGTAGCCATAATGTTGGCCCAAGGCAGCGGTGCCTTGATGTTCTTCACAAAGTCGGGACCGCCCACGCAACCTGCAGGGAAGATTTTGGTCACATCGCAACCCAACTCCTGTGCTGCGCTAATCTCGCTAACTGTACCACACCCAGGCACATAGGGAATAAGGTGGCGGTTACACAGCCTTGCCACCTCGGCATTCATACAGGGGCCCACAATAAAGTTGGCGCCATACTGGATATAGAGCGCTGCGGTGGGGGCATCGACAATTGAGCCCACGCCCAGAATCATCTCGGGGCACTCCTTGAGCGAGAACTTCATCAGCTCGGCAAACACCTCGGCTGCAAAGTCGCCCCTATTGGTAAACTCAAACACCCTCACGCCACCCTCGTAGCACGCTTTGAGGACATTTTTCGACACCTCCACGTCGGCATCATAGAATACAGGCACCATTGCGGTCTGCTCCATTGCGGCCATTACGGCCATCTTATTGAACTTTGCCATATACTATTTTTATTTTTCAATTTGTCCGTTTTTATTAATTAGCGCTGTACCCTACCGCTACCATCGCCACCGGCCAGAGCCTCGACCTCATCGGCCGAGACAAGGTTGAAGTCGCCATTAATGGTGTGTTTCAGGGCCGAAGCAGCCACAGCAAACTCCAGCGCCTCGGCCTGGGTAGGTTTGGTCAGCAGGCCGTGGATAACGCCGCCACTGAACGAGTCGCCACCACCCACGCGGTCAACAATAGGCAGGATGTCGTACCTCTTCGACACATAGAACTCCTCGCCATTGTAAATCATAGCCTTCCAACCATTGTGGCTGGCCGAAAGCGACTCGCGCAGAGTAGAGATAACATACTTAAACCCAAACTCTTTGCGCATCTGCTCAAAGATGGTCTTATAGCCCTCGGCATCGGTCTTGCCTGCATTCACATCGGCATCGGGCTTAAAGCCCAAGCACAATTCGGCATCCTCCTCATTACCAATACAAACGTCTACATACTCCATCAAGGGGCGCATAATCGACTGGGCCTTCTCTTTGGTCCACAGCTTTTTGCGGAAGTTGAGGTCTACTGATACAGTTGCTCCATGGCGTTTTGCGGCCTGGCAAGCCAGTTTGGTCAGCTCGGCAGCCTCATCAGAGATTGCAGGGGTAATGCCCGACCAGTGGAACCAATCGGCACCCTCCATAATTGCATCAAAGTCAAAGTCGGCAGCCGTAGCCTCGGCAATCGACGAGCCTGCGCGGTCGTAGATAACCTTGCTGGGGCGCATAGCCGAGCCACTCTCCAAGTAGTAGATACCCAATCGTTTGCCACCACGAGCAATATAGTCGGTCTTTACACCATAGCGGCGCAGGGCGTTCAGAGCCGACTGGCCAATCTCGTGAGCAGGCAGTTTAGACACAAAATAGGCCTCGTGGCCATAGTTGGCACAACTTACGGCCACATTGGCCTCGCCACCACCATAGACCACATCAAAGCGGTCGGCTTGTACAAAACGGTTATTCAGCCCTGCGGGTGACAGGCGCAGCATAATCTCACCAAAAGTTACAATCTTCATAAGTTATTGTGTTTTAATCATTAGTTGTCCATAACAAATCGGAGAAGCACTCCTTACCGATTACAAATATAATAATTATTTTTATTTCCGTGTACGCACACGGAAAATTATTTTTTATCGTTACCTTTGTGGCAGACAAACCACAACAACCACGCGCTATGAAAACAAGGGTAACAGTTCACGACATAGCCACCCACGCAGGGGTGTCGATAGGCACCGTAGACCGAGTGATGCACAACCGCTCGGGGGTATCGCCTGCGAGCCGACGGAAGGTGCTCGATGCAATGGAGCAACTGGGCTACCGCCTCAATACCACCGCCTCGCTATTGGCCAACAAAAAGCACTACCGCATCTGTTGTCTGCTACCCAAATACACCGCTGGTGACTACTGGGGGCTGGTGCACGGAGCCATTGGCCGAGCCGAGAGCGATGCCGCACACTACAACGTCAGCATCGAAACGATAGACTACGACCAGTTCTCGCGCGAGGAGTTCTTAGGGGCAGTCGAGCGGCTCAAAGCCAATCCTCCGCAGGGAGTCATTATGGCCCCAATTTATCACAGCGACACAATCGAATTGAGCCACTACTTGGCCGAGCACAAGATACCGCTCGTCTTTATCGACTCAAAGGTGGCCGAGGCCGAATATATGGCCTACTATGGACTGCCTATGTTCGAGAGTGGCTACCTAGCAGCCTCGCTGCTGTTGGGCGATAGAGCCCCCGAGAGTATCGTAAACTTCCGCATCGAGCGTGGCGCCACCGAGGTCGACAACCCCACTCTGAACCGTCGTCAAGGATTTCTGGACTACGTTGCTCACCACCACCCCACCCTCGACATCTACAACGAGTTCTTGAGGCCCTACGACAGGGGCTACAACTTCGAGCTGATGGACCGCTTCTTTGCCGCCCACCCCGAGGTGCGCCACATTGTCACGTTCAACTCGCGCGTACACCTTATAGCCGACTACCTTGCCGAGCGCCAAATGGGCAGCGGTATGAATGTGGTGGGTTTTGACCTATTGGAGCGCAACTGCGAGGCCCTAAGGAGCGGAGCCGTCAGGTGGCTGATAGTTCAGCGCACCGAGGTACAGCTGCGCCGAGGAGTGGATGCCCTGGCCGAGCGTTTGGCCTTCGGAAAGCTGCCCTCCCAGCGCGACAACTTTATGCCTATGGACATACTCACCAGCGCCAACATTGAGTACTACTCCGAGCTCTACAAGGGCTAAACCTAATCATCATTATTTAGTCTACTGTTTTTATCTCGGCAAGATGTGCAAAAAAACCACTAAAAGTTGGTATTGCACACCACTGGTCGAACAACTACTTTTGCATCCGAAATTGGAGAAAGAGTAATTGTTAATAATAAAATAGTAGAACACGATGAAGAAACCCCTAAAATTGACCGTTGCGCTACTGGTGGCACTTTTCCACTTCGCCACCACCTATGCCAACCCTACACATCCACCCAAACCCAGGCCCACCGATGCCCACCTGTTTGGTCACGTCATTGACCGCAACACGCGCGAGCACCTGCCCTACGCCACTGTGGTTATCGTAGGCACCGACATTGGTACCACCACAGACGCTACGGGCCACTATCTGTTCAAAAACCTCAAGCCTGGCAAATACCAAGTGATTGCCGAACTGATGGGCTACGAGAACCAGACCAAGAGTGTAGAGATTAAGGCTGGCGAGACTGCCGAGCTCAAATTCGAGCTTCGCGAGGCCCCTCTGACACTGGACCAAATTGTGGTGTCGAGCAGCCGCTCCGAGAGGCTCAAACACGAGGCCCCATCGCTGGTGAGTGTGGTCGATAGCGAGGTATTTGACCGCGTAGCATCGCAGTCGCTGGCTGGCGGACTGGTCTACCAGCCTGGTGTGAGGGTTGAGAACACCTGTCAGAACTGCGGCTTCCCCCAGGTGCGCATCAATGGTCTTGACGGCAAGTATTCACAGATACTGGTCGACTCGCACCCCCTATTTTCGGCCCTTACGGGTGTCTACGGCCTGGAGCAGATTCCTGCCAATATGATCGAGCGCATTGAGGTTATGCGTGGCGGCGGCTCGGCCCTCTACGGCTCGAGCGCCATTGGCGGTACCATAAACGTAATCACCAAAGAGCCCAAGCGTAGCATTGCCGAGATGGCCCACACAACCACCTCGATTGGTCTGACAGGGGCTTTTGAGAACTCTACCACGCTGAACGCCTCGCTCGTGAGCGACAGCGGCAAGAGTGCCATAAGCGTATTTGCCCAAGCACGCACGGGCGATGGTTACGACCACGACGGCGACGGCTTTACCGAGATTTTAACAACCGACTCGGAGGCTCTGGGTATGCGTTCGCTCTTCCGCATCACCAACTACTCGCGCATCACCGCCCAGTATCACCGCATCAAAGACTACCGCCGAGGTGGCGACCAGCTCGACCGTCCACAGCACGAAGCGCTGGTATGCGAGCAAGCCGACCACACCATCGATGGCGGTAGCATCAGCTACGACTGGGCCTCGGCCGACTACGCCAACCGACTTAATGTCTACGGCTCGTTCCAGAACACCGCACGCAAGAGCTACTATGGCGCAGGTATGGACCCCGACGCATACGGTCGCACCCACGACCTTACAGCAGGCTCGGGTGTGCAGTACATCCACGCATTCGAGGAGTTGTGGTTTATGCCTGCCGAGTTGACCATCGGTAGCGAGTACAGCTACAACGACCTGCACGACACCTCAATAGGCTACGATATCGACACCAAACAGGTTACCCACATCATTGGCGGCTACTTCCAGAACGAGTGGAAGACCAACAGCCTCTCTATACTGCTGGGTGGCCGACTGGACAAACACAATCTGGTCGATAGGCCCATCTTCTCGCCCCGCGTAAACCTGCGCTACAACCCCACCGAGGAGTTGAGTCTGCGACTGAGCTACGCAGGTGGCTATCGCGCCCCACAAGCCTACGACGAGGACTTGCACATTGCCATCGTAGGTGGCGAGCGCACACGCATTGTGTTGGCCGACGACCTGAAAGAGGAGCGCAGCGGCTCGTGGAGTGCCTCGGCCGAGCTGTACCACACCTTTGGCTCGGTGCCCACAAACATTGTTGTCGAGGGCTTCTATACCACTCTGAACGACGTATTTGCCCTGCGCGAAATTGGCCACGACCAAGATGGCGTAGCGGTGCAGGAGCGCTATAACGGCTCGGGAGCCCGAGTGGGTGGCTTGAATCTCGAGGGGCGTGCCCTTTTCAGCTCGGACTTGGAGGTGCAAGCTGGCTTCACCTGGCAGAAGAGCAGCTATGTCGAGCCCGAGCAGTGGAGCGAAGACGAGAGCGTAGCACCCTCGCTGCGTATGTTCCGCACCCCCGACCACTATGGCTACTTTACGCTGATGTATAAACCCACCCCACGCTGGAATATCGACCTTACGGGAAACTATACGGGCTCGATGCTGGTGCAGCACTACGCAGGCTTCATCGAGCAAGATGTGGCCGAGGAGACCCAGAGCTTCTTCGATGCCAACTTGCGCGTGGCACATAAGATGCAGATTCACGGCGACACTATGATTGAGCTGTTTGGCGGCCTGAAAAATATCTTCAACTCCTACCAGAGCGACTTCGACCAGGGCCCCGACCGCGACTCGGGCTACGTCTACGGCCCCCTGCAACCCCGCAGTGCCTTCTTGGGCGTGAAGATTAGCTTCTAACCAACAAAAAAGGGTTTCCAACAGTCGGAAACCCTTTCTTGTTAGAACGCCTAAACGTCTAATGCTATTTATTTTCTACTTGAAGTCGTAGCCCACGATGTGATTGGCATACTCTTTCCAACCCTCGGCTGCTTTGTAGGCCTCCACACTCGCGGTGGGCACATAAATCTTGCGCCCCAAAGCATTGTCATTGAAAGCCATCCACGGTTCTCCTTCCCAGTGAACAGTTGCAATTGGTGGGTTGATGGATGGACAATATACCTCGAAAAGATTCTTGCAAGCCTCAAATGCAAAAGACTCGATTGCCGTTACACTTTCTGGAATGGTAATAGCCGTTAGGCTCCCACAGCCATAGAAAGCAGAATCTTTGATAGTGGTCACTCCTTCACTGAGAGTTACGTTGGAGAGTTCTCTACATTGAGAAAATGCGCACTCATCTATAGATTTAACACTCTCCGGAATGGTTATACTCATAATATTGGGGCAAGCCGCAAAAGCGTAAGTACCAATAGAGTTGATGGTGTTCGGTATGGAATACTCCGTAATACCTGCGGGGGCAAACGAATTGAGTGTGCCATCGACCTCAATGTAGCGACCATCCGCCGATGCATACTTGCCCTTAAATTCTGCGAGATTGAGGCAAGAAGTGAAAGTGGCCTCCCCAATCGAAGTAACACTATCTGGGATAGTAACACTCTTCAATTTGATGCAGTCACGAAATGCATAGCGTCCAATGGATACCAAATTTTTGGGCAAGGTAATTTCCATTAAGCTTGCACACCCATAGAAGGCAAAATCTCCAACCGAAGTAATACCATCGTGAAGGGTGATACTTTGTATGTTTTCGCAAATCTGAAATGCTCGATTGGGAATTACGGTGATACCTTTCGGAATATTTATGCCCATAAGATAGATACAACCCGCAAAAGCACCCTCACCAATCGAAATAACACTCTGTGGGAGTTCAACCACCGAAAGATTATTACAATTCACGAAGGCATTATTACCAATTGATGTAAGGCCTTCGGGAAGGTCTATTTTTTGAAGACTAAGATTATTCTTAAAAGCCTCATCCCCAATTACGGTAACACTGTATGGAAGCTTAATCGTGAGAATGGATGCCAATTGGCAAGTGTTAATAACTTTGGGGGCTCCGGCCAAATATATCTCACCTTTTCCTGCTTCACATTTGTACCCCAAGTACTCCGTATCGGCCTTAAAAACCAACTCATCTTCAAAGCCATGCCACCAAAAATCGAATTTCTCATCATATGTAAATGGGATTGTACAGTATTTGTTTGCATTGTCAAAGTAGGAAATGTATTTTTCAAAATCGGGAATCTCACACTCTATACCCAGAGATCGATAGCGATTTGTCAGGTTGGTACTGACAGCCTCTTTGAAGTCAAACAGATGTCCACCATCAAGATTAAACCTTTCCAAGATTGTGTTTTCCACCTGACCATCATCTGCAAAATCGGTGCTGAATTTTGCAATATACTCGGTCAATTCACCAACCGAACGTCCTTCCTGCAACACAGCCGACACAGCAAGCAAAAGTCCATTAGCATCGCCACCTTGTGAGATATTCATTGTTTCACACCCAACATTAGGCTGCACCTCAGCAGGTATACCCAACACATCATACAACTCTTTCTCGGCTTGTTTTGTGGCCTCCAAAATGGATTTATTTGCATTTGTAACGAGGTGTTTGATGCGATTGTAGGTGAGAGAGGTCATCAAATTGACATTCGTTTGCTTGCCCTCTTTCAAATCGGCAATAGCGCGCAATGTGAGAGGCCCGTCTGATATTTTACCTTCAACTTCATTAAAATAGTAACCTGTTGCTATGATTTCAACATACTTGGAGTTAACCTCATCCAACTCAAATACGCCAGAATCATCAATGGTCAAAGTGGTGTAGGTCTGCCCTACCGGATTTAACCTCTGATTAAGAGGTTGGATGGTAATATTAGAGCTCTGAACAAAAGGTCCCTTTTGAATGGCTCCATTGATACTATATGAGCCTCCAACAATATCTTCATCGCCAAGCATTGAACAGCTCGTCAATAAAAACAATACAAACATCCACACAATAGGCATTACTCTTTTCATTCTGCATTGAATATTGTATCACCCGCACCTCGGCAATGATTTAGGTATAAAAAAGAAAGCGTGGTGCCGAAAACTTATTGTAGTTGAACAGGTCGTAAGTGAATACTTATTCTCTGCTATTGCGAAGTTCCTACGTTCGTTCAACAAGAATAAATTACACTCTCCGTGTTTCTAATATGTTGCTACAAATCTATGAAAACTTTTTGAAAAACACGCACCATTTAACATTTATTCACAAAAACAAACGGAGCCCACCCTAATCGGGCAGGCTCCGCAAAGGTCTGTTGAACGGCTATTCCGTCCTCCACGCGCTACTTGAAGCCGTATGTGGTACCGCCAATGGTGAAGTTCTCAAACACAGCCGAGGCGCTCTTGCTATTGTCGCCACTGCTAACCACCAAGCCCACATAGACTTCGTCGGGCAGGGCCGTAGCAAAGCTACCCGAGTAGCACTCGCTAAAGGTTGCTCCGCCATCGGTCGAGTAGTCGGCCGTAAAGTCGTTGCCCTTGCGAGTGAGGCGCAGCAGAGCCTGGGTATTATCGGCTGCGCGGCTGCCAACGGTCTTTTTCGACGACTTCGAGCCTGCAGTCAGGCGGTAGTGGCTATCGTAGGCCGTAGTGAGCACGCCCGAGGTGGCATAGACCAGCTCGGCACCCGAGGCGGCAATATCGTTTGCAATCATCAGTCCTGCAATGCTCTGATTGCCACCCTTCTCGGAGGTGTAGTTATCAATCTGCACAGTGACGGTAAAGTCGCCCGAAGCCTTACGCCAAACGTACGCAAACTTTTGGGCCGAGCTCTCGAACTTGCCCGTAGAGCTCAGTGTGAGTGCGCCATCATCGGCCACAGACTGGGCCATCGAGGCGCCATTGTAGGCCGTAGCGGTCCAGCCACCACCCACAGGCGAGCCCACCACTGGGGTATCACCGCCGCCAGTGCTACCGCCATTGTCGTCGCCACCGCCAGTACTACCGCCATCATCGCCACCAGTAGTACCACCACTGGTGCTCATACCGCCATTATCGACCTCCACTGGGGCAATAGCAAAGCCCTCCAAGCGGCCCACACCTGCACCGCTACGCACAATGTCGGCCACCTGATCGGCAGCGTCTACAACGTAGCTATATGAGGGGCGGAAGTCATCGTAGGTATAAGGGGTGGCCAGTTTTTCGCCACCATACTTGGTGTACTCAACATTGGTGAATGGATAGGGGTCCGAAGCGTCGGCAGGCTTGTTGGTGTAGTAGTTATCCAGGGCATAGAGGTAGCCCGCAACGCTGCCCGTCAAGTTAGACACCCAGCTACTGCCACTCTTCTTGGCTGGATAGGTACAGATGTCGGTCGGCAGCCTTACACCATCGAACGAGTTGTTCTCGACCAGCACCATTGCACCATAGGCACTACCCACGCCATAGGTAGTAACGCCATTATAGAAATTGTTGAAAACGTGGGCCTTACCAAACCTAACCCTGGGGTGGCGCGAGCTGCTGCCATCGAAGTAGTTGTGGTGCATAGTGATAGTGATATCCTTGTCGGCCGAGGCGCTATTAGAGTGGCCCACGAGGGTACTCTTTTGGGTCTTGATGTAGTGGCACCACGAAATGGTTACCGAGTGGGTTGCGTGGGTAACGTCGCACGAGCCGTCCTCGTAGTCCTTCTCTTGGTTTACGCTCTCGAAGGTGCAGTGGTCTACCCACACGCGCTGGCTCTCCTGCATCGATATGCCGTCGGCGCCATTGTCGGCCTTGGGCTGAACTATGTAGACATTGCGGATGATGATGTTGGAGGCCTCATTGATAAAGAAGCCCACATTCTGCATACGGAACGAGTCGGTGCCATAGATGGTGATGTTAGATGTGCGCTTGATGTCAAACCAAGGGCTGCCAGTATCGCGGCCGTCGGCTTTGGTGAAAGTACCACTGAGCCAAACGATTGCAGGCTCGGTGCTCTTGTTCTTCTCGCGCAGTTTGAGCCAATCGCGGAAGGCAGCGCCATTGTCGAAGTGGTGTACCTTGCCGCCCTGGCCACCCGTAGTACCCTCGGCATAGCCAATCAGCGCATCCAGAGGCACATTGCCTACAATGGGTTTGTTTGCAGGGTCATTATTCTCGGTGTTGCCTGGCTGGTCGGGCTCATCGCCTGGCTCGGGATTCTCGGGGTCATCTGGATTATCCCCTGGCTCATCAGGATTCTCGCCTGGCTCGTCGGGGTTCTCGGGGTCGTCGGGATTTTCGGGATCGTCTGGGTTTTCCGGTTCATCGGGATTTTCAGGCTCGTCGGGAATTTCTACCGCAGGAGTTGTAACCGCCACCTCGGCCGACCAAGCGGTGTGCGACTCGCCGGCAAGGGCACGCACAGCAAATGTGTAGCTACTCTCGGGCACAAGGTCGGTAAACTCCACCGAGCAGCCATCAACCCTGCCGGTCAAGTAGTTACCATCGTATTTATTCCTCCACTCGTAGCTCTCGGCTGCCTCTACCGAGTTCCATTTGAGGGTGAGCGATGTGGGTGTAAGGTCGCTAACCTCTACGCCATCGGGCACGGAGAGTTTTATCACCACGGGGTCGTTGTCGGGTCCACAAGCCGACATAATCAAGCCGACCAAAGCGAGTGCCCACAGAGTAAGTCGTTTCATAGGCGAATACAGATTTTATTGACAAAGGTAATATATTATTTCCCTTGCCAATGCAAAAAAATGACGTAAATGTATGATTATTTGTTATTTTTCGTTGGCCAAACCACCCTGGGGAGTATTCCTTGCAGGTGGGCAATGGCGATGCCATAGTTGGTGATTGGCACCCCTGCGGCCTCGCACGCGGCCATTCGGCTCAAGACATAGCGACGGTTGAACATACAGGCTCCGCAATGGATAACAAGGTCATAATCACTCACTTGAGCAGGAAAGTCATTACCACCCACCACATCAACCACAAGCCCCTGGCCTACCCTCTTGCGCAACATTGCAGGCAGTTTCACTCGGCCTATATCTTCGGTTGCTGGGGCGTGGCTGCACGCCTCGGCTATCAGCACTCGCGACTGCTCGGTAAGGCTATCAATGGCCTTTGCGCCCTCGGCAAAAGTGTCGATGTCGCCCTTATGGCCTGCCATAAGCACCGAGAACGAGGTGAGCAACGCACCACTCGGCACTCGCTCGGCCACATAGCCAAAGACCTGCGAGTCGGTGATTATCAGCTTGGGAGCCTTCGCCAACCCAGCCAACGTAGGCTCCAACTTGTCGGGCACACAGCACACAGCCGTAGCCCTCTTGTCGAGCAACTCGCGGATGGTCTGCACCTGGGGCATAATCAGTCGGCCTGCAGGGGCTTGCGAGTCCTGGGGCATAACCAACACCACCGTATCGCCCTCGCCGACCAGCGAGCCCGTAATCGTGGGGGCTTGGTCCTTAATCTTTGCCGCAGCAGCCACCAGAGCATCAATCAACTCCTTGCGCCCTACTCCACTCGTGGCGCTCACAGCAATCGGCTCGATGCCCAGTCGTATGGCAATGGCCTGGGCCGTAGCTTTGGGCGAGATGAGCACATCTATCTTGTTGAGAATGACCACTACGGGCACCCCTTTTGAGGCGAATCGCTCAACCCACTCCACCTCGGCCGAGTAGTCGTCGGCAGAGCCACAAACCAACACCGCCACATCGCTCCTCTGTGCAGCGCGCAAGGTCTGCTCCCTGCGAGCATCGCCCAGCGAGCTGGTGTCGTCATAGCCTGCCGTATCAATCAGCACCACAGGGCCAATACCCCCAATCTCCATACTCTTTATGACCGAGTCGGTAGTGGTGCCTGCCACCTCGCTCACAATCGACAGACTCTGCCCGCTGAGCAGGTTGATAATAGATGATTTGCCCGCATTGCAACGGCCAAAAAAGCCTATATTAAGGCGTAGTGATTGAGGTGTATTATTCATAGTGGCAAAGTTTTTATAATTACTCATTTAGGCCAAACTACCTAAACCAATGCTTAAAATCTAAAATCCCTCTCGCCGAGCTCGATTTTTTCAAGGTTTTCGGCAGCTATTCGGCGCACCTTTGCGTGGGGCACTCGCTCCAACTCATCGGCAATAACGCGCAGTCCCACACGCAGTGTTTCGGGCGAGGCGTAGTCCATCAGATACTCCTTCAGGGTCATCAGCGCATTGGGCTGGCAGCAGTTGGCAATCTGTCCGCTCTTGACCAGTTTCATAAACCTGTCGCCCGTGCGCCCCTCGCGGTAGCAAGCAGTGCAGAAGCTGGGCACATAGCCCAACTCCAACAGCCAGCGCACCACCTCATCAAGTGTGCGCTCGTCGCTCACGTCAAACTGGGCCGTACTCTTGTTCTGCTCGTCGTGTCCCTCGACGTAGCCACCCACGCCCGTATGCGAGCCGCCGCTGAGTTGCGACACACCCACTTCGAGCACCTTTTGGCGCACAGCAGGGGTCTCGCGCGTCGACACAATCATACCCGTATAGGGCACCGCCAAGCGGATGATGGCCACCATCTTGAGGAATACATCATCGGGCACAGCATTCTCAAAATCGGCCACGTCGATATCGTCGGCAGGGCAAATTCTGGGCACGCTAATAGTATGAGGGCCAACGCCATAGGCAGCTTCCAAGTGCTCGGCGTGCATCAGCAGGCCCACAAAGTCGTAGCGGTAGGTCTCAAGGCCAAACAGCACCCCTATGCCCACATCATCTATGCCGCCCTGCATTGCCCTGTCCATAGCCTCGGTGTGGTAGGCGTAGTCGCTCTTGGGGCCGCGTGGGTGCAACTGCTGGTAGTTCTGCTTGTTATAGGTTTCCTGGAATAGGATATAGGTGCCAATGCCTGCATCTTTCAGCTTGCGGTAGTTCTCGACCGAAGTGGCTGCAATGTTCACATTCACTCGACGTATAGCTCCGTTGCGGTGCTTAATCGAGTAAATCGTTTTGATGCTCTCCAAGATATACTCGATGGGATTGTAGAGGGGGTGTTCGCCCGCTTCGAGTGCCAACCTTTTGTGGCCCATATCTTGCAGAGCCACAACCTCTTGCTCAATCTCCTGCTGGGTGAGTTTTTTGCGCGGTATGGTTTTGTTGGCAATATGGTAGGGGCAGTAGGTGCAGCTATTCACACAGTAGTTCGACAAGTAGAGCGGTGCAAACATCACAATCCTATTGCCATAGAACCTCTGCTTAATCTGCTTGGCCAGCGCAAACATTCGCTCAATCAGGTCGGGCTCGTTGCACTCGAGCAGCACTGCGGCCTCGCGGTGGGTAAGTCCTCCGCACTCGGCAGCCTTGGTTATAATGCTCTCAATCAGCGCCCTATTGCTCTTATTCTCTTGCGCATAGGCCATAGTAGCTACTATCTCGTCGTGCGAGATAAACTCTTCGGCCCTGGACGACTGGGGGTTATAGTTACTCATTGTTTCGTATCTCTTGTTTTGTGGTTTTTCTTATTATTTTCGGACAAATTGTGGGTGGTCGCCTCGACTCCAATCCACCTCATACCCAATGGTTTGTAGTCCTTGTTGCAACTTCTTTATGCCCTCTACACTCTCGCTGCCACTGCTCTTTTTACCATCATAAATGGCGTATTTATCGCGGTAGTAGAGGGGTGTAATGTTGGGCATAACAACATTGGCACCTGCCATTATGCCCTGCAAAGTTCCATCTTGATTGGCCGTAGCCAGGGCCGTAGTTGCAGGCAGCAGAGCCTGGGGCAACACGAGCCTAATCATCGACAGCAGCAGTAGCGTAAGTTCCACACTGCCACGCGGTTGGTCGCCCATTGGGGTATCGCTCTGGGGTATAAAGGGGCCTATACCCACCATTTCGGGGCGCAACTGCTCGAGCAGCTTCATCTCCTCGGCCAACACCTGGGGCGTCTGGCCTGGCACACCCACCATAAAGCCTGCACCAATCTGGTAGCCCAGCCTGCGCAGTTCGGCCAAGCAGCGGTGGCGATTCTCAAAGCTCATCCCTTCGGGGTGAATCGCTCGGTAGAGCTCGGCATTGGCGCTCTCGTGGCGCAACAGGTAGCGGTCAGCGCCAGCCCTGCGCCAAAGGGCATAGACCTCGGTGGGCTGCTCGCCCAACGAAAGGGTTACGGCCACATTGGGCATCTGGCTCTTAATCGTGCGCACCACCTCGGCCACAAACTCCTCGCGCCCAGCCACTTGCCCACCTTGCAACACAAACGTGCGCAGCCCTGCCTCGTAGCCCTGCGCGCAAGCCCCCACAATCTCGTCGGCCGTCATTGCATAGCGCACCACCCTACCATTTTGGGCCCTCAAGCCGCAGTAGTAGCAGCCACACGAGCAGATGTTCGACACCTCGACCAGGCCTCGCAGGTATACCCCTCGGCCAAAGTGCTGCTCTCTCACAGCGCGAGCCCTCTCGGCTACATAGTCAAGTGTCGAGCGGTCGTAGTCGGTCAGCAGGGCAATGTACTCCTGCTGCGAAAGTCCCCCTTGGGCCACCAGTCTATCGACAATATCCTCACACTTGGCCATACTCATTCTGCACACACCTCTTCTCTCGCAGGCGTGCGACAACACAAAGATACAATTTTTAGTGCTAACTCGCTACACAAAAAATAGAACAATGCCCACAATAGCCACCGCCAAGCCCAGCCACTGCACCTTTCGCATACGCTCTCCAAAGGCCAATGCGCCCACAAGCACCACTATAGACACTGCGCTGACGTGGTAAATAGGGAAAAACAGACTGCCCGACAACTTATTCAGGGCCAATATCATACAATATGTCGTAAAGAAATTTGCCGCACCCAGAGCCACACCGCCTACCAGACTACGCCAGTCGAAGCGTCTGCTTTTGGTCGTGGCAAAGTAATAGACCCAGCTACACAGGGCTGCAAAGAAAAAAATCGTTGCCGACAGCAGTGCCGTCTGCTCGGGGCCAGACGTTAGAGTGCTACGAGTCCAATCAACGCAGAAGTTATTTGCGCCAAAGAGCACAAACACCCCCAGTGGGTAGAGCACATTCAGCGCATTGAACTTCTCGCCACTGCTCCCTTTACCCTTGCGCTCGTCGGCCGATGGCCAAAAGAGTAGCAGTAGTGCCCCCACGATGATTGCAATAGCCCCCCAACGAGGCTCGGGCTGCCCAGGGATGAACAGGTAGCCACACACTACGGGGATAATAAGGGCCACTCGGGCGGCAATAGTAGTGAGCGATATGCCAGTACGCTCGGTTGAGCGAGCCATAAGCACAAAGGCCGACATAAACATAACGCCCATAGCCATAGCAGCCAGCCAAGCAGCACCACTCAATGGCACTACCTCGCCCGCCCCCACATTCAGCACCAAGCCCAACAGAGTGGCAGCGATATAATTAAAACCAATCGCTTGCAAAGAGTCTATCCCTTTGCAAGCGAACAGTTTGAACAATATCGAATAGCTTGATGCACAAACTATTGCAAGGAGTAAGTATAGCATCTGCGTCGTTTGTGATTGCGGTGCTCAAAGGCCTTCCACTGGCTCTGCACCTCTACGTTTGTTTCGAGTTCGGGGCCCGTCTCTGCAAACTTCATTCCGTTCTTAATAGCACCTGCCAGGCCCTCGCGCAGCAATATTGCATTAACTCCCTTATTCTGGTACTCGGGCTTAACACCAATGCTATAAAAGTCGAGCGTCTTGCTCTTCTTCAAGTCCCTCAGGATACGGAAGATACCGAATGGGAAGAGTTTACCCTTCGACTCCCTCACAGCCTTTGTAATCGAGGGTGCCATAAAGCTGTAGCCAATAATCTTGCCCTCCTTATTCTGCACCACCGACACATAATCGGGGTTACCAACCAACATAATCAGCTTCGAGAAGTCAATCAGCTGTTTGTCGCTCAGCCATACCACGCCAAACAACTTCTCGAAAGCCTCGTTCATAATCTGCAAGGCCTCGGTAATATAGGGCTTAATATCGCCAATCTTCTTAAACCTCAACACCTTATAGCCATACCTCTCGATAGCCATCTCGGCAATCCTATCGAGCCTTTCGTTCATCTGGTCGGGGATGGTAATCTGGAACTCCAACCAGTCGACCTTCTTGGTCATACCCAGTCGCTCGATGTGTTTGACATAGTACTCATAGTTGTAGGGGGTGACATACATATCCTCCTCCTCAAAACCCTCGATAACCAATCCCTGCTTATCCAAATCCGAGAAGCCAATAGGGCCAATTATCTCGTTCATACCCAACTCTTTGGCATACTCTACAACCTTTGCAAACAGAGCATCTACAACCTCGGCATCGTCGATAAAATCAAACCTCGTGAAGCGCAACTGCTTGGCGCCAACCTTCTCGTTATAGGCTTTATTCAGTACGCCTGCTGCTCTGCCGACCATCTTGCCATCCCTCTCGGCAATCCACATACGGCACTCGGCATAAGCAAAGGCGCCATTCTGTTTGGGGTCAAACTCGCTCTTCTCGTCCATCAAAAGAGCTGGGCAGTAGTAGGGGCAATCTTTGTACAACTTGGTGGGGAATCCAAAAAATTTCTTCCTATCCCTTCTGCTCTGTACTTCTTTTACTACAAGCATATTACAATTTCGTTTTTTTGTGTGTGTTGATTTGTGTGCGTGTGTTTACTTTCGTTTTGTTCGGTTTGAGTCCTTCGGGTGCCTCCTATGCCAGCATAGCCACTATAGCCTTGAGGCCAACATAGCGCACCACCCTCACATTCATTCCATTCCTATTTGCACTCCCCTCACATTGGCGAAAGGCCAACGCTCCTTTTCAACATTCTCCCTTCAGTCTGTCGAGGGCCACACAAGCCCTCGGCAAGCGGCTCTACTTGTCGTTTTTAATCAGCGACTTGATATTCTCGATAAGCATACCCACAGCCACCGAGTTGAAACCACCCTCGGGGATAATCACGTCGGCATACTTCTTCGAGGGCTCCACAAACTCCTCGTGCATAGGCTTAACGGTGTTGGTATACTGATCGATAACCGACTCCATCGAGCGGCCACGCTCTCTTACGTCCCTCAGGATGCGTCGCGCAAGCCTCAAGTCGGCATCGGTGTCAACAAACACCTTAATATCCATCAAATCACGCAGTTGCTTATTCTCAAAAATCAAGATACCATCTACAATAATCACCTGCGAGGGCAACACTGGCACCTTCTCATCGGTGCGGTTGTGCTCCACAAACGAATAGACGGGCCTCTCGATAGCCACGCCCTCTTTCAGAGCCTTGATGTGCTCGACCATCATATCGGTATCGAAAGCCTGTGGGTGGTCGTAGTTCAGTTTGGTGCGCTCCTCGTATGTCAGATTGGGCAGCGACTTGTAGTAGTAGTCGTGGCACAGCGTAGCAACCTGGTCGCCCGCGAAGGCCTCCTGCAACCTCTTAACAAGGGTACTCTTGCCGCTACCAGTACCGCCTGCAACTCCAATGATTGTAACTTTCATAGCATCTATGGTTTTCTGATTTATATTCAATAAATTAGGCGTCTACCTTTGCATACTTGGCGTTCTTCTCGATAAACTCCCTACGGGGGCCTACCTCGTCGCCCATCAGCATCGAGAAAATCCTATCTGCCTCGGCAGCGTTCTCGATAGTAACCTGCTTCAAGATACGGGTTTCGGGGTCCATAGTGGTCTCCCACAGCTGGTGCTCGTTCATCTCACCCAGACCTTTATAGCGCTGTACGGTAACACCCTTTGTGCCCAATTCGGCAGTCAGCTTGGCCCTCTCCTCGTCGGTCCAGCAGTAGTGTTTTGCCTGGCCCTTCTTAACCAAGTACAGGGGGGGCATAGCGATATAGACGTGGCCATTCTCAATCAGTGGCTTCATCTTGCGGAAGAAGAAGGTGAGCATAAGCGTTGCAATGTGGCTACCATCCACATCGGCATCGGTCATAATGATAATCTTATCATAGCGCAACTTCTCCATATTCAGTGCATTGCTATCCTCCTCGGTACCAATCGACACTCCCAGGGCGGTAAACATATTCTTAATCTCCTGGTTCTCCCACATACGGTGCTCCTGAACCTTCTCGATATTCAGAATCTTACCCCTCAAAGGCATAATGGCCTGGAACTCCCTATTGCGGCCCATCTTTGCAGTACCACCTGCCGAGTCACCCTCGACAAAGAAAATCTCTGCCTTCGAGCGGTCGCGAGTGGCACAGTCGGCCAGTTTACCTGGCAGGCCCGAGCCCGACAACACAGTCTTGCGCTGTACCAGCTCCCTTGCGTGGCGGGCAGCGTGGCGTGCAGTTGCGGCCAAGATAACCTTATCTACGATAGCCTTCGCATCTTTGGGGTGCTCCTCCAAGTAGTGGGTCAGAGCCTGCGAAATTGCGCCGTCAACAGCTGCGGCAACCTCGTCGTTACCCAGCTTGGTCTTGGTCTGGCCCTCGAACTGGGGCTCGGCAACCTTAACCGACACTACGGCAGTCAGACCCTCGCGGAAGTCGTCGCCCGAGATATCGAACTTAATCTTCGACAGCATACCGTTCTCCTCGGCATACTTCTTCATCGTGCGGGTCAGCGCCCTACGGAAGCCAGTCAGGTGGGTACCACCCTCGATGGTGTTGATATTGTTCACATACGAGTGAACATTCTCCGAGAAGCTGTCGTTATACTGCATAGCCACCTCTACGGGGGTGCCATTGCGCTCGGTGTCGATATAGATAATATCGTCGATAATCTTCTGACCACGGCTCTCATCAAGGTACTCCACAAAGCCCTTCAGGCCATTGTCCGAGTAGAAGTGCTCGTGGATATACTCGCCAGCCTCGTCCTTCTCCCTACGGTCGGTCAAATCGAGGTGTACGCCCTTATTCAAGAACGCCAGCTCCCTCAAGCGTGCAGCCAGAATCTCGTAGCGGTAGATAGTATGGGTAAAAATCTCGCCATCGGGCTTGAACTGCACAGTGGTACCAGTTTTGTCGGTCTGGCCAATAACTTTCAGCTCCGAGGTGGCAGCACCCCTACTGAAGGTCATCTGGTGAATCTTGCCATCGCGGCATACGGTAGCAATCAGCTCGGTCGACAGGGCATTCACACACGACACACCTACGCCGTGCAGACCACCCGACACCTTATAAGAGTCTTTGCTAAACTTACCACCAGCGTGCAGCACGGTCAGTACAACTTCCAGAGCCGACTTACCCTCCTGCTCGTGCATATCAACAGGAATACCTCGACCATTATCCTCTACGGTAATCGAGTTATCCTCGTTGATAGTCACCTTAATGTCGCTGCAATAACCAGCCAGGGCCTCATCAATCGAGTTGTCCACAACCTCATAGACAAGGTGGTGCAAGCCCCTCTCGCCAATATCGCCAATATACATTGCAGGCCTTTTGCGCACTGCCTCCAAACCTTCGAGCACCTGAATACTTGATGCCGAGTAGCCCTCTTGTGGGGCTGCAACACTCTGCTGTTCGATGTTTTCCATACTTTCTATATCAATTTTTTATCGTTTCTTCACTCTCTTGATTACTCTTCGCCGACTGGCCTAACTCGCCAGCACTGCGTTAATATCCACCTCGGCCACCTTACCCTTGGCAAAGCGGAAGGTACGGCCAGGCAACTGCTCAATATTGGCAATATTGTGGGTACTCATAATCACCGAGCAACCGCCCTCGACAATCTTGCCAAACAGGGCCATAATCTGGTCGGCCGCCTTGGGATCCAAATTGCCCGTAGGCTCGTCGGCCAAGATAATCTTGGGGCTGTTAATCATCGCCCTTGCAACAACCAATCGCTGCTGCTCGCCACCCGACAGCTCGTGGGGCATTTTGTGCTCCTTATTACGCAGCCCAACCAGTTCGAGCACCTCGTCAATGCGCTCGGCCATATCGGCCTCGTTTTTCCACCCCGTTGCCCTCATCACAAAGCGCAGATTGTCATAGACATTGCGATCGTGGAGCAGGCGGTAGTCCTGAAATACGATACCAATCTTGCGACGCAGTTTGTGAACATCCCTTCGGCGCAGGGTGCGCAGGTCGACACCCGCAATTTGGCCCTCGCCCTCGAGCAATGGCAACTCGGCATAGAGGGTCTTAAGTAGCGAGCTTTTGCCGCTACCGACTCGACCGATAAAGTAGACCATTTCGCCCTCGGCAACCTCAAGATTTACCCCCGAAAGCACCTGCTCGGCATTACGAAATGACACCTTACCAGCCTCGCCCTCGGGCTGATAAACTGCCACATCTTTTAGCCTTATAACTGCACTCTTTGCCATACTTTTTGCGATGCTCTAAAAACAAACAAAAATAGCAACTTTCTGCGAAAAATCAAAACCTCTACCCCACATTTTTTGTTCAAAAAACCTCTCTTTTGCAAATTTTCTTATCTTTGTCGCCACAGACAACTCTAACTACCCGAAAATTATGTTTTTAGCAGTCATTATATTCATCATATCCCTATCGGTAGCCGTCGAGTGGACAATCGTGCGCAAGTACCTCAAAAACCACTCACAAAGGGCCCGTAGGCGCTATATCACCCTGGCGACACTCTGCATTGCGCCCTACTCACTGTGGCTTGTTGTTGGGCGCATTTGGGATATGTACTCGACCACAGCCGACATTGTGACCAACATACTCATTGCGCTGTTGCTCATCAACTTTGTGTGGAAGGCTCTGTGGCTCATAGGCAGGCTCTCCTCGCAAGCCATTGGTCGCCATTGGCCCTCGGTTGCGGCACTCACTCTATCGCTGTTCATCACCCTACTGGCCATCATAGGAGCAACCATAGGGCGCACCACCCTGCGCACTACCCACATTGAGCTCCACTACCCCAAGCTACCCACCCAGGCCGACGGATTGCGCATAGTGCAGGTTGGCGACATACACATTGGCCTATCGCCCAGCCGCCACGCCCTGTTGCGCAAGGTTGTGGCCGAGGTCAACCGCCAGGAGCCCGACATTGTTATTGACTGCGGCGATATGGTCAATAGCCGATACTCCGAGCTCGACTCGCTCGCTATGGAGATCCTCGGCAACATAAGCGCCCCTCTGGGCATCTACACCACCACAGGCAACCACGACAACGGCTCCTACATACTCGACACCCTATCGCTGCCTGCTGCCGAGAGCCACCGCCTACTCATTGAGCGACAGACATCTATGGGGTGGCAGAACATCACCGACCGCCACGTTGCCCTACCTATGGGCAGCGACACTATCTACCTGTCGGCTATCGACTACCCCACCTCGCTACGCAAAGGCTCCCACGGCACCAAGCCCACCGAAGATTACACCGACTTTTTTGCCCCTCTGCCTGCCGAGGCGTTCAACATTGTCATATCTCACACCCCCACAGCCTGGGACAACATACTTGCGGCCACCTCGGCCGAGCTAACCCTCTCGGGCCACGTTCACGCAATGCAGCTGCGCCTACCCATTGGCGAGCGCGGTTGGTCACCTGCAGCGCTTGTCTACGACCGTTGGAGTGGCCTCTACTGGCACAATGGTTGTGCCCTGCACATCACCGACGGCATTGGCAGCAATCCCAAAATGCGCATAGGCTCGAGACCCCAAATTGTGGTGATTGAGTTGAAAGTTAAAAATTAGAAGTTGAAAATTGAAAATTTGCGCTATCTTTGTAGCGCTATTGCGCAATACAATAGCACACCGACGGGGTTGACCGGTTTTGACAGCAGGGCAAGCAGGTCGGTAAGCACGCCGAGCTTTGTGTGGGGGCTCGTTAATCTCAACGCTCAAACAATTAAATGGCAATAATAGCTACGCACTCGCTGCTTAATTAACCGAGTTAATTGGCTTAATCGTTGCGCCCAAGGCTGGTGCGACGACGAGTACTCCGCTGGGCTCACCCGCTTCTTGTGGCTTGGCATACGGAGTATCATCAATGAGGAGATAGTCGCTCGGAGCGTTCCGACTGGGTGGCGAAATTTTAGGGACTGGGGCCACTGTTTGGTTGTCGTTCACCGGGCAGTGGCAGGAGGATTAAGCAACGACTAAGCGTGTAGAAAGCCTTCAGGCTGACTGTTTGGACGGGGGTTCGACTCCCCCCAGCTCCACAAAAAAGGGGACATCATTCGATGTCCCCTTTCTTTATGACACTCCTCCCCTACGAAAGGGGAGGTTGGGAGGGGTGGTCGAATACTGCTCCACAAAAAAAAGAGGAC
The DNA here is from genome assembly GCA_045543795.1 of Tidjanibacter sp. GTDB lineage: Bacteria > Bacteroidota > Bacteroidia > Bacteroidales > Rikenellaceae > Tidjanibacter. The sequence goes on along the minus strand of JAZPXV010000022.1, from coordinate 27 downwards.
CGAAGTCCTCATTTTTTATAATCTTGT